>JBOHFI010000009.1:0-118587 GCA_050699595.1 Pseudonocardiaceae bacterium
GGTCAGCGCCGCGTGTCGGGGATGTACTCTCCGGTGATGAGGCGAGAGCCTCACCTCAAGCGCACCCCTGTGACCAGCGGTAACACCGCTTACCGCCACTTTTCGTTCCGTTGTTGCTCAAGCCCCGGTTCAGATCAGCACCCAGGCGCTGGGGGAGTGCTTCGCGCGGGGAATTCCGGTGCTGTGGCTGAGCAGCGGCGGGTGGTTGCAGGGATTCGCCGTGGGGCAGCCGTCGAAGTATGTGGAGCTGCGGCGTCAGCAGACGGCGGCGCATGCGCAGGGTGGTGCCGGGCTCGCGCAGCGGATGATCGAGGGAAAGATCATGAACTGTCGGACGCTGCTGCGACGCAACTCCCGCGGTGATGTGTCGTCCACTGTGGCCGCGCTCAAGCGGCTCGCGCAGCAGGCTCGCGAGGCGACCAACTTCTCCAGCCTGCTGGGCATCGAAGGCACTGCGGCGCGGATGTACTTCGGGGCGCTTCCGTCGATGCTGGTGGGCGGCGCGGAGCCGTTCGGCGCGGAGTTCTCGCAGCTGGGACGCAACCGTCGGCCGCCGCTGGACCCGCTCAATGCATTGTTGTCCTTCTGCTACGCGATGCTCACCAAGGATCTCGTCGCAGTGACGCTCGGCGTCGGGTTCGATCCGTACCTCGGTGTGTACCACCGGTCGCGCTACGGTCGGCCCTCCCTCGCACTGGACCTCGCCGAGGAGTTCCGGCCACTGATCGCCGATTCGGTGGTGATCGGTCTGCTCAACAACGGCGAGATCACCGCGTCGGACTTCATCCGGCGCGCTGGCGCGGTGTCGTTGACCGCGGACGGCCGCCGGACCGTGCTGAAGGCCTACGAACGGCGGCTGGACACCGAGATCCGGCACCCCGTCTTCGAGTACCGGATCAGCTACCGGCGGGTGCTCGACGTGCAGGCGAGGCTGCTGGCCGCAGTGCTGGTGGGCGAAGTACCGGAGTACATCCCGATGGTCACGAGGTGACGCCGTGGCCCGTCGCCGGTACTTGATGGCCTACGACATCGCCGATCCCCAGCGGTTGCGGCGGATCTGCACCCTGATGGAGGACCATGGAGAGCGTCTGCAGTACTCGGTGTTCCTGTGCGACCTCACGGTAGCCGAGCTGGCCGAGTTGGAGTCCGCTGTGACGGAGGCGATGAATCTTCATGAGGACAGCGTCGTCCAGATCGACCTCGGGCCGCTCCCTGCGCCCGCGGCGGTACGCACCCTCGGGCGACCGAGGCGCCAGCCGACAACCGGCCTCAGATCGTGTGATCGTTGCGAGCGGTCTGGTGCTGCGCCTACCCCTGGGGAGCGCTCGCACGCAGTTCAGCGCCTATCTCACCGCCTGTTTGCGACCGCGCGCGTGTCGACACATGCCAGCCTGTTGGCAGCGCTCGCGCGACCCGGTATCCTCGCTGGTCACAGGCCCGGTTTTTTCCGAGCCCTGATTCCGGCCCCCAAGGCCGGACCCCATTGAGGCAATGAGATGACGGCGGCCGGGGAAGCGACCCAGAGAGTCTGATTCCGGCCCGCAGGGCCGGACCCCATTGAGGCACGTCGGTGCGCATCACGGTGGTGTGATGCGCACCGACGTGCCGACTGCCGTATCCAGGGCTGCCGGGGATCAGGTGACGCGAAAGACCCGGTCGCCGTACACCCGATGCCCGTCTTCGCCGACGAAGTAGTTCTGCGGCTGACTGTCGTCGTCCTGAGCCGCCTGCGCGACCGGACACTGGCTGGCCACCGGCAGCGGTAGGGTGCTGCTCGAAGCGGTGTGCGGCGGGAGCGGGCGCTTCATCGCGTGGCCTCGGCGCTCCAGCGGAGCGCCTCGCCCACACACTCCGGGCAATACCCAGGGTCGCGGTAGCCTTCGCCTCCCTCCTCGAAACAGGACGGCGGGAGGCTCGACGGTTGCACCAGTTCTCCGCACACGGTCACACGCATGCGGAACGCGCGGTGGACTAGATCATCATCAGCGATCAGCAGGTGGAAGACGCCTTCCGGCAGCGGTCGTGCGGTCTGCTCAGCGGCGGACACCTACATGGGAGCGGCTAGCTCTGCCTGCTCCGAATCGGCCACCAGCAGGTGAGGGCGGTGGGGCTCGCTCATCCCAGCGTCGCGGCGGTTGTCGGTCGGTTGCGTTGGTGCGCCAGTGGTGGTGTTGGTCATGGTTGACGACAGTGATCGACTAACGCCATCGGGTGTTGCATCGTTGAAACGGTCCCCGGATGGCGGCTATACCGGCAGACCAGCGCGGTAGGCCATCCCCCGCAGCTCCCGACCCAGCGCGTCCCGGCGAGAGCGGGCGAGCAACTCGCCGAGTACCTCGCGGACGAACGGGTGACGTTGCACCATGGCCGGTGAGATCAGCTCCGCCTTCCGCAGCGCCTTCACAGCGTCGTCCTGGCGTCCCCGCACCCGGGCCAGCGCCCGACCGTAATTGGCCCAGTAGCGGGCCTTCCGGGTAGCGGAGGGGAGCAGCTCGGGCCGCAACCCCTCCGCGACGCTAGCGGCGTGGGCGAAATCGCGGACTTCCAGCGACACCGACATCCGCCATACCCCGACATTGGTCGGCCCGAAACCGAGCCAGTAGGCGTTGCCCTGTCCGGTGTGCTGCGCCAGCTCCGCAGCGTAGTCCAGCGGAGCATCCACATCCCCGGGCCGCTTGTCCGCGGCCGCCACCAGCGACCGGGACAAAGCCAGCATGCCGTCAAGCTGCTCAGCGGCTTCCGTGGTCGTCGGCACGACCACAGAAGCGAGTTCGGCCTCTGCCATGTCGAACTCGCCAGCCGCCAGGAGCCCGTTCGCCGCGCCGAACGCGGCCAGGCCGAGGACATCGGCGCCACCATGCTCATGAGCGGCCTGCCGCGCCGGCGTGGCGGCCTGCCAACACAGGTCAGGGGACGCGCCTACGGCATGCAAGAAGGCCTGCGTACCTTGTACGTGTAGCAGCACCGCCTGGGCGAGCAGCTCGCCTCTGTCCCGCCCGGCTGCCATGCTGGTGTACAGGTCCCGGATCAGCGCGGGCAGTTCGCGGCCGACCTGCTCGTGGTCGCACTCACGTTGAATCGCCATTAGGGCTGCCACCCGGGTCCGCACCACATCCACTGGCACTACCTGCCCGGCTGGGTCGTCGCGACTGACCGCGATCAGCGCGCGCCGGACCGCCTTCACAGCCTCGCCTTCCCCGTTGCCTGGCGCTGGTACCGAAGACCTGGTCAGCTCGGAGGGGGCTACTTGGAGCACGTTGGCCAGGGCCACGATCTCCGAGCGGCTGTCCAGGGCGCGTAGCCCGTTCTCGACCCGACTCAAGCCCGCCGCGCTGATCACGCCGGAGAGGTCAGCGACCACCCGCAGTGACTTGCCCCGCGAGTTGCGGATCTGACGCAGCCGGGCACCGACCGTCAGCGCGTCCTCAACGTCCACGAAACCCCTCTCCTTGCCGGGATCCCCCCGCCGATGCCCCGGGGCCGTCGCCCCGGGGCGGAACACCTCGGCAAGGAGGTGGCGACAGGCTACGCGGCGTGCCCCCGGCCGCCAGACACCCGGGCGCGGGCCATCACGGCCGCGACGTGGCGCACCGTGTCCACTTCGAAGCCTGCCGGCCAGGTCAAGCCGGCGCGCTCGGTATCGGACACCGGGACGTCGCTCAGCGCGTCGAGCAGTAGCGCGAGAACGGTCACGCTGCCAGGCGGCGGGCATGCTCGCCATTCGGAACCAATTGGCTGTTCGCGGGTGCCCGCCGGGCGTCATTCGGAACCATTTGGCGATCCCACTCGACACCTTGGGCAGGCGGCCGGTCTGGTCGGGGGCAAGCGGTAGGTAGGTGGTTGATGACCCTGGGGCCGGTTGCTGGTGGGGTCCGTCACCGGGCGTGGCGGAGGTCACTGGAATCTCGGGAAGCCTCGCCAGTAGAGCGTGCTTGCCACCTACAATTGCTTGTATGATGCAATCAATTGGTGTGGCTCACGTGACCGACGTGGCGGAGTCGACCAGGCCGGCGACCCGGGAAGGACCTCGCTTATGACCATCACTGCGGCGCCGCCGCAGCACCGCAGCGTGCCGGAACCCGCGCCCGGGGCGTTCACCCACCGGCAGATTCTGACGATCCTCGTCGGGCTGCTGCTGGGGATCCTGCTGGCGGCGCTGGACCAGACGATCGTGTCCACGGCGATCCGCACCATCGCCGATGACCTGCACGGGTTGAACCTTCAGGCCTGGGCGACCACCGCCTACCTGATCACCTCGACGATCTCCACCCCGCTGTATGGCAAGCTGTCCGACCTCTACGGGCGCAAGCCTTTCTTCCTCACCGCTATCTCGATCTTCATCGGCGGGTCGGTGTTGTGCACGATCTCCCAGTCGATGTACGAGCTGGCGGCCTTCCGCGCCGTGCAGGGGCTGGGAGCCGGCGGGTTGATGTCGCTGGCGTTAGCGATCATCGCTGACATCGTGCCGCCGCGAGAGCGGGCCCGTTATCAAGGTTATTTCCTGGCCACATTCGGTAGCGCGAGCGTGATCGGCCCGCTGGTGGGCGGTGCGTTCGCGGGGGCCCACTCGATCCTGGGGATCGCCGGCTGGCGCTGGGTGTTCCTGGTCAACGTCCCGGTCGCCGCGGCCGCACTGTTCGTCGTGGCCAGGGTGCTCAACATCCCGCACACCCGCCGCGAGTGCCGCATCGACTGGCTCGGCGCGGTGGCACTGACCGTCGCGGTGGTACCTGTTCTGCTGGTGGCAGAGCAGGGCCAGGGCTGGGGCTGGGCTTCGATCCGAGCGATCGTCTGTTACGTGATCGCCGCGGTCGGCCTCATCGGGTTCCTCGTCGCCGAGCGAAGGATCGGTGACGATGCGTTGATCCCTCTAGGACTGTTCCGCAACGGCGTGTTCAGTGTGACCTCAGCCGCGTCCTTGATCGTCGGTACAGGCATGTTCGGCGGACTCGTGCTCATGCCGCAGTACTTGCAGATCGTCAAAGGAGCCTCGCCCACCAAGTCTGGACTGCTGCTGCTGCCACTGATGGCCGGGATCATCGTCGGTTCGTTGGTGTCCGGGCAGGTGATCTCCCGCACTGGCCGGTACAAGATCTTGCCCGTGCTGGGCACGGCGGTGATGGCCGCCGCGCTGCTGCTGCTGCACCTCCGCCTGGGGGTCGACACCCCCCTGTGGGAGGTTGACGTCTACATGGGGTTGTTCGGCCTCGGGCTGGGCGGCTGCCTGCAGACACTGATCACGGCGGTGCAGAATGCGGTGCCGGCCCGGGACATGGGGGTGGCGACCGCCTCGGCCACCTTCTTCCGGCAGATGGGCGGCACCTTGGGTGTCGCGGTGTTCCTGTCGATCCTGTTCTCCAACGCTGCAAGCTTGATCGCTGACGCGTTCCGCACGATCGGCCGCACACCGGAGTTCCAGTCCGCGCTCGCCGACCCGGCCGTCCGCGCCAACCCCGCCGACAACGTCGTCCTGCAGGCCATCCAGGCTAGTGGGGTCGGCGGGTCCGGCAACGCCGGTGGTGTGCTGCAGGACTCCTCGTTTCTGCAGCACATCGACCCCCGACTGGCCCGGCCGTTCCTGGTGGGTTTCGCCAACGCGATGGACGGGGTGTTTCTCGTCGCCGCCGGGGTGATGGTCATCGCCTTTGTGGTCGTACTCTTCCTGAAAGAGCGTCCGCTGCGCACCGAGTCAGGCATCGAAGCCCGCGCGGCTGAGCTCGCCGCCGAAGCAGTACCCACACCGTCGGTCGGCGTGCCGAACCCGGCCGGCGTGGATCACCGGCCCAGGCCGGTGATCCACGGAGAGGTCACCGACAGCGGGCACACCCCACTCGCGGGTATCGCCCTGACCCTCACGGATCTGTCCGGCCGGCAGCTGGACCGCGGCTACTCCGATGCCGGCGGGCACTACCGGCTCGGCCCGCCCGGCGGCGGCAGCTACCTGGTCATCTGCGCCTCGACGGCACACCAGCCCGGTATCGCGTTGGTCCCGGTGGCCGATGTGCCGGTGCGCCATGACTTCATGCTCGCGGGAGCCGGCGCGAGCCTGTCCGGCATGGTGTACGCCGCCGAGTCCGGGCAGCTCATCGCGGGTGCGGTGGCCACCCTCATCGACATCCGCGGCGACGTCGTGGCCACGACTATCACCGGGCCCGACGGCCGGTTCGGCTTCCTGGGCCTCGCCGAGGGCCGGTACACGCTCACCGTGGCGGCCGGCAGCCTGTGCCCGGTGGCACGCAACGTGGACGTCCCCGCCCACGGAGACCTCACCCAGGACGTCGAGGTGCGCACCAGGGTCCAGCTGGTGGGCAGTGTGCGCACCGCCAGCGCCGGCTCGCCGGTGCCCGAAGCGCTGACCACCCTGCTCGACTCCGAGGGCCACGTGGTCGGCGCGGCGATCACCGGTAGCGACGGTAGGTTCGTTTTCGACGACCTGCAGGCGGGGGCCTACACCGTCACCGCCAGCGGGTACCCGCCGGTAGCCACCGAGGTGCACCTCGGCCTCGGAGCGCCCACCGAGACCGTGATCACGCTCGGGCATGTCTCCCTGGAGGCTGCCACCCTGGCCCACACGGCGGCGGGCAACGGCGTCGTCGATGGCGGTCTCCAGCGGGGGGGCCACCGGCATGAGCGCCGCTGAGATCGGCGGCGGGGTGCTCACCGGATCGGCCAGGCATGAACCGGCTACTGGGCGCCGAGTTCGGCTGCGGTGGACCGGACCTCGTGCTCGTCGGCGCCGGCGGCCACCAGCTTGCGGTACCGGTTGAGCAGTCGGGGCGCGTGGAAAGCCAGCACGGCGACGAGAGCGCCGTCGGCGAAGTAGCCCGCCACGGTGCCCTTGATCACACCGGGGTCGTGCAACACCTCGACGGACGTGGCCAGATCACAGCGGCCGACCAGCTGCAACGTCAGCCCGTACTGGTCGGACCAGAAGTAGGGCACTACGTCGGCCAGGCGGGCGACCGGTCTTCCGGCGATGCGCTGCGCGACGACCGCGGCCTGCTCGCCCGCCGAGGTCCAGTGCTCGATCCGCGGGTGGTCCCCGACTACGGGGTGCCGCCAGGCGGCGATGTCACCGACCGCGTAGACGTTGCTCGTGCCCTCCACCAGACCGGAGACGTCGCAGAGCAGCCCGCCTTCGGTGGGTACCCCGAGTCCGGCGAGCCACCCGGCGTCGAGCACGGTGCCCACCCCGACCACGCCGCAGTCCGCCCGCACGGTGCTCCCGTCGGCCAACCGCGCGGCGATTCCACCGTCGCCGTCCAGAAAGCTGTCGAGCCGAACACCGCAGCGCACCGTGACCCCGTTGTCGGTCTGCAGCCGGGCGCACAGCCGGCCCATCTGCTCGCCGAGAATTCGGGCGAACGGCGTCGGCAGCGCCTCCAGCATGGTCACCTCGAGGCCGGCTGCGCGGGCGGTAGCGGCGACCTCGGCACCGATGAAGCCGGCCCCGACCACCAGCAGTGAGCGTGCCCGGGAGATCGAGTCCCGCAGCGCGCGGCAGTCCTCCAGCGTGCGCAGGACGTGCAGTTCCGGGTGGTCGGGCTGGCCGGGTAGCCGCCGGGGCCGTACCCCGGTCGCCACCACCAGCGCGTCGTAGCGCAGCCGGGTGCCGTCGTCCAGCTCGACGTCTGCGCTGGTGACGTCGACCGCGGCGGTGCCCAGGCGCAACGAGACATCGAGGTCGGCCAGCTCACCGCGGTGTAGAGCGGCCCGTTCCTCGGGCCACTGCCCGGCGAGGATCTCCTTGGACAGCGGGGGCCGGTCGTAGGGCTCGTGCGGCTCGTCGCCGACGAGGCTGATCCGGCCGGGAAACCCCTCCGCGCGCAGGAACTCAACCGTGCGCAGACCGCCCAGCCCAGCACCGACGACCACCACGTGAGCCATGCCGCAGGCTAGCCTGCCACCTCGGTTGTCAGCTCACCAGCAGCTCGCGCCGGCCGGTCCAGAGCCCCCGGCGTTCCTCCTCAGTCAGACCTCCCCATACCCCGTATGGTTCCCGCACGGCCAGCGCGTGGCGGCGGCACTGCTCCAGAACGGGGCAGCCCTGGCAGATCGTTTTAGCCCGGTCGGCGCGGCGAGATCGTGCTGGGCCACGTTCGCCGTCCGGGTGGAAGAAAACGCTGCTGTTCAGCCCTTGACAGGAGCCCTTGAGCTGCCAGTCCCACTCGTGAGCGACCGGCTTCGGAAGTCGTCGAGTGTCCGCCATCTCCGCTACCGTCCTCGCTGGTCGATCGGTCATGGTGTTGTTCGATTGATACCCCTCACGCGGTGCCGGCAAACCTGGTCTGAGCTCGCCCCTCGTCTTGGGTGCACGGTGTGCTGACCCCTGATGCGCGCCGGTGCCGGTCATCGGGCATGATGGAGTAGCGATGCTGGCACCAAATGCTGGTGCAGCCGAGGTCGACTGTGAGCGCTTTCGCGGCGCTGGAGCTTCTCCGTAGGACTGCGGGGTGGCCACGCATGAGCGGCCACCATCTTTCCAGGAGAGGATCACCCCCGCGTGTCTTCGAACCACCCCGCCCCAGGCCGGCAATTCGACCCAGGGCAGCCATGCACTTTCCGCGAGCTGCCATGCAGTTTCCGAGAGCTGGGAGTGCCCGAGGAACTGCTCACCGTGCTTACCCGGCAGGGCATCACCACAGCTTTTCCGATCCAGGCCGCGACGTTGCCGGACGCACTCGCCGGTCGTGATGTGCTCGGTCGCGGCCGAACCGGCAGTGGCAAGACGCTTGCCTTCGCGATCCCGACGATCACCGTGCTGGCCCGCTCCGGGCTGCGCCGCTGCGCCGGCCGCCCGCGCGCGCTGGTGCTGGTGCCCACCCGGGAACTGGCCAACCAGGTTGCCGATACCTTCGCCCCGCTGGCCGCCACGTTCAAGCAGCGGATCACTACCGTCTACGGCGGTGTCGGCCAGGGCAGGCAGGTGTCCGCACTGCGCGGCGGGATCGACATTCTCATCGCCTGCCCCGGCCGCTTGGAGGATCTGCTCGGCCAGGGCCACGTCGACCTCGACGCGGTCGAGGTCACGGTGCTGGACGAGGCCGATCACATGGCCGACCTGGGTTTCCTGCCCGCGGTACGCAGGCTGCTGGACCGTACTCCGGCCGGCACCCAGCGGCTGCTGTTCTCGGCTACGCTGGACAACGCCGTGGACGTTTTAGTGCGTCGTTACCTCTCCGATCCCGTGGTGCACTCCGCCGACCCGCCGGTGATGCAGGCATCCAAGATGGAGCATCACGTGTTCACGGTGGAGCATGCCGACAAGCCCTCCGTGGTCCGCGAGCTCGCCTCCGGCCAGCGCCGCAGCCTGCTGTTCACCCGCACCAAACACGCCGCGAAGAAGCTCGCCAAGCAGCTGACCGTCGCCGGGCTACCCGCCGTGGAGCTGCACGGGAACCTCTCGCAGAGCGTCCGGGCACGCAATCTTGCGGCGTTCAGCGCGGGCAGCGCGCGGGTGCTGGTGGCTACCGACATCGCCGCGCGCGGCATCCACGTCGACGAGATCGGCCTGGTGGTGCACGTGGATCCCCCGGCTGAGTGCAAGGCCTACCTGCACCGCTCCGGGCGTACCGCCAGAGCCGGTGCCGAGGGCGTCGTCGTCACTGTGTCGACCCCTGAGCAGGTCGGGGATGTGCGGGCGCTGACCCGGCAGGCCGGCATCAAGCCGGTGATCGCGCGAGTGCGTCCTGGTGCCGAGCAGATCGCCGCGCTCACCGGCCCGTTGGCCCCGCTGGTCCTCCCAGCAACCCCCGCCGCCGCCCCCGCTGCCGCACAGGTGCCGTCGCGGCGCCGTCAGGGCGGCGTTGCCGAAGCCTCCCGTCGCGGGCAGCGGCGGCCCACCCGGCGCCGTTCCACCCGTCGCGCCGCCTGACTCGGGGGGCTGGAACGTCCACGCGGATCATGACGAACCAGCCGGCCAGCCCGCGTCGCCGGTGGTGGCGACGGGCGCTGCTGGTCGTGCTGGTCGCGGTGGTGCTCCTCGGGTCCGTGGTGGGCGTTTCCGTGGTGGGTGCGCTGCGGGCGCCGGGTACCGACAGCGTGGCCGCGCGATTGGCTGAGTGGGGCCGTGACCACGGCTTCGACGGGTTGATCACCTGGTTGGAGAGACAGCAGTACGAGCACAATCAGCCCCCTACCGGTGGCGCGCCGCTGGCAGGCATTCCGAAGGCCGGGGCGGTGACACCAGCTGATCCGCACGCTACGACCGGCGCACCGCACCTGCCGGCGCCGCCGCCGCTGCACCCGCCGCCGGGCATCGCGCCCTTGCCCGGCGAAGGCCAGTGGGAAACCGTGGTCACGGTGCACGGCCGGCCGGCGGTCCAGGTAGCCCACGTGCGCCCGGACCGCGAGCACACCTCCTTCCTGGTCGGTGTGCTGTGGATTGATCCCAGCCTGGTCCGTGGACAGCTCCACCCGGGTTTCCGGGACCCTGGCGGAACCTGGCAGGCCGGAACATCGCTGACCGCCGCGGAGCAACGCACCGCGGTCGCCGTCTTCAACGGTGGGTTTCGCCTCAACGGCGCCAGCCACGGCGGCTACTACAGCGAGGGCCGCACCGCGCGACCACTGGTGGACGGCGCGGCGAGCCTGGTCCTGCGCGCCGACGGCACAGCCACCGTGGGCGCCTGGAACCGCGAGGTCCGCATGGAACCGGACGTGGCCAGCGTCCGGCAGAACCTCGTCCCGCTGATCGACGACGGACAGGTCAACCCGACCTGCCAGAGCGGCGGTACCGCCCAGTGGGGCAACACCGTCGGCCAGGTCGCGTTCATTCACCGCTCGGGTTTCGGGGTCACCGCCGATGGCGGCGAGGTGTACGTCGGCGGACCCGCCCTCTCGGTGTGCAGTCTGGGACAGATCCTGCGGGCCAGCGGTGTGGTGCGCGGTATGGAGTTGGACATCAACCCCAACTGGGTCAGCGGCGCCTACTTCCATCCCGCACCTGAGGGCCCGCTGGAAGCCTTCCGGCTCTTTCCTGGCGAGAAAGTCGCCGCCGATCACTACTTCAGCCCCTCCAGCCGCGACTGGTACGCCTTCTACGCTCGCATCTGATCCTTCTCACATGACCTGTGGATTCACCCGGGGGCGAAGCGGTGACTGCGCGACGTGGAGGGCTGCTTCGACCAGATGGTGGTCCGGCGAGAGCCGGCATACCGGGTCCGCCCGGGTGGCGTCCCCGGTGAGTTGGAAGGCCTGGCAGCGGCAGCCGCCGAAGTCGATCTCCTTGCGCGGGCAGCCGCGGCAGGGCTCCGACATCCATTCGTCGCCGCGGAACCGGGTGAACGCGGGGGAGTGGTGCCAGATCGCGCGCAGGGAGTGCTCCCGCACGTTGTCGATGCCGAGCCCGGTGATCTGCGCCGCCGCCGGGCAGGGCAGCGCCCGCCCGTCGGGCGTGATGACGATATGTCGCCGTCCCCAGCCGTGCATGCACGGTTTCGGGTAATCCTCGTGATAGTCGGCGAGGACATAAAAGATCTCGATGGTGTCGCCGTAGTCCGCCCGGGCCTGGGTGAGAGCTTGCTCGGCGGAGGCGACCTGATCCCGTGTCGGCAGCAACGCCGACCGGTTGAGCAGCCCCCAGCCGTAGTACTGCGTGTGTGCCAGCTCGAGCCGGTCCGCGCCGAGTGCAGCGGCGAGGTCGGTGATCGGCCCGATCCGGTCGATGTTCCCGCGATGCAGCACGACGTTGATCGTCAACGGCAGCTCCAGCGCCGTGACCGCGCGGGCTGCGGCGAGCTTGCGGTCGACGACGCGGGCCCCCGCCACCTCGTCGGCCGCCATGCGGTCAGCGTCTTGCAAGCTGAGCTGGACGTGGTCGAGCCCGGCTTGGGCTAGCTCGTTCGCCCGCCGCTCGTCGAGGCCCACCCCGCTGGTGACCAGATTGACGTAGAACCCCAGGTCGCGGGCCCATGCCACGAGTGGGGCGAGGTCCGGCCGGGTCAGCGGCTCACCTCCGGTGAAGTGAGCTTGCAGCACGCCCAGCGCTCGAGCTTCCGTCAGCACGCGGCACCACTCAGACAGCGCCAACTCCGCCGCTTTCGGAACAACAACGGGATTGGAACAGTACGGGCAGTGCAGTGGGCATTTGTAGGTCAGCTCGGCGAGCAGGCCCAGCGGCCTATCCACGGCCGGCCACCAGCAGCTGCTGCATGAGGAGATCCCGCAGCAGCGACAGGACGTCCTCGACGGCGACGTCGTCGTACACCTCGCTGAGGGCCCGCACCACCTCCGCCACGCTGCGGCTGCCGTCACACTGCCGGACGACGGCGGCCGCCGTCTCATTCAGCATGAGCACACCCTCGGGGAACAGCAGGACCGTCTCGCCACTAAGCGGGTCGGTCCCGGTACGCACCCCGCGGCGCAGCCGTGGTCGGTCGGTGAGCGACAACGTTACCGTCATCGACGCGCTCGCAGCGCATGCTCGATCGTGTCGAGCATGCTCCATAACACGTCGGTCTTGAACTCGAGGGCGCGCACCGCCGCGTCCTGACTTTGCCTCGATGTACAGTACGATAACACGATATCCAGGGCGTCGGCGCATTCTTCCCGGGCTCGGTCGATACGGGAGTCGAAATACGTCAGCGCGTCGTGGTCAAGCCATGAGTAGTGTCGCGTCAACGCGGCTGTCCGGGTGGCCATCGCGTGTGGAGCGAACAGCTCGGTCAATGACGACGCGATGCTCTCGATCCATGGCCGTGTCCGAGCGAAGGTGACGTAGGAATCGACCGCGAAGCGCACTCCCGGTAGCACGTGCCGCTCGTCGGTGACCTCCGCCCGACTCAATCCGACCGCCTCCGCCAACACCAGCCACCGGGCGCAACCGCCGTCACCGTCCGCGGTGCCGTCGTGGTATGCGATTCGCGGCAGCCACCGTCGGCGGATTTCGGGAAGCGGGCAGTTCGCGACGATGGCGGCATCTTTTTGCGGCAGGTTTCGCTGGTAATACCACCGGTTGGCCACCCACACCCGCAGATGAGACGGATCGAGCTCCCCGGCGTCCATTCGCTGATGAAAGGGGTGTTTGTCCCAATAGCCGCTCTCGGCGGCTCGCAGCATGCCCTCGAACTCGGCGCGATTCAACGCCGACCGGTTCTCGCCCATCTTCCCTCCGCTCTGCAGCTTGCACTCGGCCCGAGCTGACTGATCATGGTGACAGAGTGTAGCGACCGATGTCAAGAGTGGTGGGAAGAAGCTGTCGACGCCTCCGGCGCCGCCGACCTGAGGGGACGTCCAGACCACGGACGTCAAAGCTTATTCTCCGGGAAACCCCGACAAGGCCGGCGACAGCGTCTCCCCAGCGGCCACCAATTTTCAGGGCATGTCCCGATGGCACCGGCTCGGCGCGCCGCCCACACTTGAGACCAATGGACCACTGCCTACGACATCCCGTGTCATCCACTACCTCGGGTCCATCTCTCACTCTCGTTCCCCAAGGAGGATGAGCATGTCGATCGACACCCGTCCTGATAAAACGGCGTCACCGGTACGTCTGGACACACTCGCCGAAGACACCCACACCGGCGTCGTGCGTCGAGAAGACCGGGTCGCGAGCAAGTCTTCTGTCGTGGGGCTGCTTGCTGCGGTCGAGGAATGGGAGGTCGCCATTCACCGCTGGCTGGTGAGCTACAGCATGACCGCATTGCGTATCAGTGTGGGCCTAGTGACTTTTGGGTTTGGGATCCTGAAGTACTTCCCGGGCGTGAGCCCGGCCCAAGACCTCGTCCTGGCCGCCGTCCGGGTGCTGACCTTCGGGCTGGTACCCGCCGTGGTGCCCAACAGCGTGGTCATGGTTCTCCTCGCGACGGTTGAATGCGTCATCGGACTGTCTTTGATCACCGGCCGGGGGCTGCGCGTCACCAGCTACCTCCTCATGTCCTGGGTCCTGGGCATCCTCTCCCCACTCGTGCTGCTCCCCACCCGGTTGTTCGATGGCCCCGGTCACATGCCCACCCTGGAAGGTCAGTACGTCCTCAAAGACGTGATCCTGCTGGCTGCGGCTATGGCGATCATCACCACGGTGCGCGGTGGTGCTATCACTGATGGCAAGCACCGCGCACCGAAGGCCGAGTAACCGTGAGGTCTGGCCTGACCCTGTTCTCTAGACGGCGAGCGCTCGCCGTCTAGAGAACAGGGTCATCGTATTATTACTGGGTCATTCGTTATTGCTGGTGTCGAGGCTGGTGTTCTTGAGCTGCCAACGGCTGCGGATGCCGAGCTTCTGATAGATGTGTCCGAGGTGGGTCTCCACGGTCTTGATGGAGAGATAGAGCTGTTGGGCGATCTCCCGGTTGGTCCGGCCGGCCTGGGCCAGCTGGGCGACGGTGGCCTCCTGGGGGCTGAGCTCGTCGGGCTTCCGGCTGCGGGTGCGCCCACCGGCTCGCCGCCACTCGGTCCTCGCGCGGTGGGCATGCCAACCGGCTCCGCATGCCTCAGCGAGGTGCAGCGCCTCCGCGAGCAGCGCCCGCGCCCGGGCGATCTCACCACCGCGGGTCAAGAAGGCGCCGTAGTCGGTCAGCGTCTGAGCCCGAGCCAGTGGCATGGGCAGCCCGTCGTGGAGGTCGAGCGCTTGGGTGAAATAGGTCTCCGCGAGTGCTCGGTCCCCGGTGCGCTCGGCGAGGGCGGCTCGTCCGGTGGCGACGACGATTTTCGGCCACCGGCTGGGAAGAGTCACCGCGCGCCGCTCGACCCAGTCGATCACATGCCGCGCGTCGGTGTCTCGGCCACAGGAGAGGTAGGCGGCGACCGCATCCGCCGCCCACGGCAGGAACGACGGGTCGACCTCGCCGGTGCGGTCAGCCCATTCCTGGAGCTCGGCGAACAGCGCGCAGGCGGTCTCGGCATCGCCTTGGCGGTGTGCGAGGACACCACGCACGTAAAGTTTCAACCCATCAGCCTGGTGCATGCTGTAGCGGTGGTGGATCCTGGTCGGCAGCTGCGCGCAGCGCAGCGCTGCCTGCTCCAGGTGTCCCTGTTCGAGGAGGACCAACGCTCGGTAGGTGATGGCCAGTGGGGACAAGTAAGGAGGAAACAGCTCGGCGAGCTCGATGAGGCGATCGACGTGCGTGAGCGCCTCGTCCAGCCGGCCTAAGCGGCACAGGCCGTCGATCCACGCGATCGCCGCCTCGACCAGAGTGAGTGGTTCGCATCGGTGTTCGGCTGAGCTCAGGATCTCGGTGAGCAGCCGTTCGGCGTCGGTGAACCGCTCCGCTTGGACGGCCAGGGTGGCGTAGCTGAGCGCGGGATGCCGGTATCTGTGCCGGTCCATGGACCGCGAGGTGGGGATGAGGTCCACGCGGGTAGCGGCGGTCGCTGCCGTCACCAGGCCGTCGGGGTCGCCGCAGCGATAGGCGAGTGCGCCCCAGGCCGCCTGGGCCGAGGCCTGCAGCACTCCGTTAGCTGCGGCCAGCTCGGCGGCTCGGTCTGCCCACGGGAGGGCGGCCCGGGGACCGGACAGTATCTCCTGCGCGGCGGCCCGGTCGAGCAGGACTCCGATGGCGAGTGCGGGATGCTCCTGCTCGGCCAGAGCCACCGCCGACTCGTAACAGGCGCTGGCACGCTCCACCTGGCCGATGTAGAAGCGAGCCCGCGCGAGCTCGCGCAAGACGGCGATACGGTCCGCGGTGGACAGCTCGGGGAGGTGCAAGAGCCGTTCGTAGATGGTTGTCGCCTCCTCACTGGCACCGTCCGCGACCAGGGCTGCGGCTGAGTCGAAGAGCAGTTCTGTCGGTGCGTCCTCACCGGCGAGCCGTATCCCCGCTTCTAGGTGGTGGCGGGCGGTGCGGACCGCGCCCACCCGCAGCGCCGCACGTCCCGCCCGGGCCACCGTGGACACCGCCTCGGGGTCACCCGCCAGGTGCGCGGTCACCGCGTGCTCCGCTGCCTCGGCCGGATGGGCCCCGGCGGCGACCAGGACACGGAAGGCCGCTGCATGCAGGTCCCTGCGCACCGGAGGCGCGATGTCCTCGTACACTCCCTGCCGGATCAGCGCGTGGGTGAACCGGGCCCACCCGTCGTCGGTCTCGTGAAGGAGACCGCCGCGGAACAGGCCGTCGATCTCGGTGGCGGACCGGGTGGCGGACAGTCCGGCCACCTCCGTGGCGACAGCGGCCCGAAATCGGGTACCCAGCACGCTCGCCGCCTGCAGGTAGCGTCGCCCGTCCGCACCGACCCCGACGAAGCGGGAGAACCCGACCCGCCCCTCGGAGAGCTTCCCGCTCCGGCGTAGCTCGGCGGCGACCTGCTCCACCAGCAACGGATTGCCACCGCACCGGTCGATGGCCTGGTCCACTACCGTGGCCGGGACCTGCTTGGTCACCTGGGAACACAGCAGCTCCCGAGCGGCAGCGCTGCTCAGCGGAGCCAGCGGCTCGATCTCGGCCAACCCCTGGGCGGCCAGATCCTGCGCCGAGGTGGCCGCCTCCGTCGGCCACGGCCGGGCGGTGGCGATCAGCGCCACCGGTAGGCCGGCCAGGCGACGGCAGAGCAGATGGATCACGGCTAACGAATCCGGATCCGACCAGTGCAGATCGTCGAGGGCCACCAGCAGCGGACGGACCGCGGCCTTCCGGACACCGCGGAGAATGTCGTAGAAGCGGGCCTGCGCGGAGATGTCGACGGCCTCGCCGCCGACAGCGTCCAGCGCCTTGCCGGCACCGGGAACGTTCCCGTCGAGAAGCTGATCGAGAGCTTGGCCGATCAGGCCGAACGGCAACATCGCCTCCACCTGATCCCCCCGTCCGACGCCGACCGCAAACCGCGGTCTCGCCACGGTGATCGCATGCTCGAGCACGGTGGTTTTGCCTAACCCGGCCGTCCCCACGACGAACAGCGCCCCACCCCGGCCCTTGGCGGCGTCGTCGAGAAGCCGCTCCAGCGCGTCCAGCACGTCACCGCGCTCAGCCATCCCGGTGGTCTGCCGGCATCCTCCGGTCTTGACCATGGCCATGCTCCCTCTGTAGTCCATTCACGGGCCGGTCGAACTGGCCCCTCGTGATACGGAGACCGAGCGCCGCCTGGTAAGTACACCATGCATAACACCTGATCGTGTTAATCTTGCGTCAGCGTCGGCCAACCAGCACATTTGATCACATAAAGGTGATGTTGACTCCCGGATCTCCGCACTAATTAAGCTTTTCGAGTGAAAATAAGGTGAAGAAGTACGTGACAGTGCGCGATGATGTCTTTATGGCCCCACCCAGCGCACCCGCCCGGTTCGAGCTCCCCAAGGGTCACCCGGGCTTGCACGACCCGGCGTATCGCGAGCGCCGGGCCCGGATCGCCGAGGTCGGCGCCGCCTACCGCTGCGGCGATCCGATCCCGGAGGTCACCTACACCGCCCAGGAGGACGAGGTCTGGCGGGTGGTGTCCGCCGAGCTCGCCGGCAAGCACCGGGAGTACGCCTGCGCCGAATACCTCCGCGGTGCGGAACGACTCGTCCTTCCGAGGGAGCGTGTTCCGCAGCTACGGGAGGTCGACGAGCGGGTCTACGGCCTCACCGGCTTCCACGTCAATCCGGTGCCCGGCCTCGTGCCGACCCGAACCTTCTACGGGTCGCTCGCTCAGCGGACGTTCCTCTCGACGCAGTACATCCGTCATCACTCGGCGCCCTTCTACACACCGGAGCCGGATATCGTCCACGAGATCATCGGGCACGCCAACATGCTGGCCAGCCCGGCGTTCGCCGAGCTTTACGAGCTGGCCGGGCAGGCATCGCTGCGCGCCGCGGCCGATGTCTCGCTCGACGTCGTCAGCCGCGTCTTCTGGTTCACCCTCGAATTCGGGGTGGTCCACGAGAACGGCGCGGTGCGGGCCTACGGCGCCGGCCTGCTGTCGTCCTACGGCGAGATCCAAGCGTTCCGCGATGCGGAGATCCGGAGGTGGGATCTTCTCGCCATGGCGACCCAGGAGTACGACATCACGCACTACCAGCCGGTGCTGTTCGCGGCCACGTCGTTCGAGCGGATGGTCTCGGACCTCCGCGCGTTCTTCTCCGCCTACGACGACAAAGCATGCGACCACCTGCTCGCCCGGCGGTGAGATACCGCGGTCGCGCCGTGCAGGACCGGTAGGCTCTCCTGGTGGGAACGGTCACGGTGGGTCCGCTGCGCAAGGACGACCTGGCTGCGGCCGACCACATCATGCGGCTGGCGTTCGGCACCTTCCTCGGGCTGCCCGAGCCCACCGCGTTCATGGGCGACGCCGGCTACATCCGCACCCGCTGGTTGGCCGACTCCACCGCCGCGTTCGGTGCCTGGCTGGACGGAGAGCTGGTCGGTTCCAACTTCGCCACGAACTGGGGCAGCGTCGGCTCCTTCGGCCCGCTGAGCGTGCACCCGGCGCACTGGAACCGCGGCATCGGGTCCCGGCTGATGGAGCCGGTGATGGAGCTCTTCGACCGCTGGGCGCTCACCCACGCCGGGTTGTTCACCTTCGCGCACAGCGAGAAGCACATCGGGCTATACCAGAAGTTCGGCTTCTGGCCCCGGTTCCTTACCGCCGTCATGGACAAGCCGACCGCTCCGACCACGGGCGTAACGCTCGAGCTCTACTCCGCGGTGCCGCCGGAGGGGCGGCGCGACTGCCTGAATGCCTGCCGAGCGGTGACCGGGGCGGTCTATGCGGGCTTCGACCTGGAGCGGGAGATCCGCGCCACCGACGATCAAGGACTGGGCGACACCGTGCTGGTGGTGGACGGTTCCGAGGTGGTAGGCCTGGCCGTCTGCCACACCGGCCCGGAGACCGAGGCGGGCAGTGACATCTGCTACGTCAAGGTCGGCGCCGTGCGGCCGGACCCCGGGGCTGACAGTCGCTTCCCCCGGTTACTCGACACCTGTGAAGCTCTCGCCGCGGCCCGGGGTCTGGGGAGGATGAACGCCGGGGTGAACTTGGGCCGGCACGAGGCCTACCGAGCGCTGTTGGACCGAGGGTACCGCACGATCCTGCAGGGCGTGGCGATGGAGCGGGACAACCGCTCGGCATACAACCACGAGGGTGTCTACCTCATCGACGACTGGCGCTGACCGCGGCGGTGATAAGACTGGTGTTCAAGCCCGCTGACGCGCGCAATCTTTCGGGGAGGGACCCGTGTCGGATTTCATACTCGTCTACGAGGGCTTCGACCCCGCGCAGGAAGGCTTGCGCGAGGCCTTGACCTCGACTGGCAACGGTTACTTCGCTACCCGGGGGGCGGCCGAGTGGGAGGACGCGAACGCGATCCATTACCCGGGAACATACGCCCACGGCTGCTTCAACCGGGAGACGACCATTCTCGGCGGCCGCCCGGTCCTCAACGAGGATCTGGTCAACCTGCCCAACTGGTTGCTGATGAAGCTGAGGATCGAGGGGGAGGAGGTGATTCGGCTCGACAACGTCGAGTTGTTCTCCTATCGCCACGCCTACGACATCCGCCACGCCGTGGTGGCGCGCGAGATCCAGTTCCGTGACCGCGCCGGCCGCGAGACGACCCTGCGCAGCCGCCGCTTCGTGAGCATGGCCAACAGCCACGTGGCCGGTATCGAGTGGATGGTGACCCCGGACAACTGGTCAGGCTGTGTGGAGGTGATCTCCGGGCTCGATGGTCGCGTGACGAACAACATGGTCGCCCGGTACCGCGAGCTCGAGGGGCGGCACCTCAACCCGGGATCTCCGCGCACGTTCGGCCCGGAGATCATCGGTCTGAAGGTGCAGACCCGGCAGTCGAACATCTACATCGCCGAAGCAGCGCGCACTCGCGTTTTTCTTGATGGTGACGTTGACCAGCTGGACGTTGCCCGAAGCCTCTACCAGATGGAGGACTACATCCAGCAGGTCCTCGCTTTCGACGTCGAGCAGGGCAGCTCGGTGCGCGTGGAGAAGATGATCTCGCTGTTCACCTCCCACGACAACGCGATCACCGAAACCCTGGTCGCCGCCGGAAAGCACGTCGCGCGCTGCCCGGATTTCGCTGCGGCGCTGACCGAGCACGAGTCGGCGTGGACCGAGTTGTGGGAAGTGGGTGACATCCGGCTGCCCCGCGAGCCCCGGGTGCAGTTGCTGCTGCGCTTTCACATCTGCCATGTGCTGCAGGTGTGCTCGCGGCACACCGCCCGGCACGACGCGGGCGTTCCGGCCCGGGGGCTCAACGGCGAGGCCTACCGCGGGCACGTGTTCTGGGACGAGCTCTACGTCTACCCCTACCTCAACTTCCGGCTGCCCGAGATCACCCGCGGGCTGTTGCTGTACCGCTACCGCCGCCTCGCCGAGGCCCGGGCCGCGGCGCTGCAAGCCGGCTACCGGGGCGCGATGTTCCCGTGGCAGAGCGGCAGCGACGGTTCCGAGGAGACGCAGGTCGTCCACCTCAACCCGTTGTCCGGGCAGTGGCACCCCGACCACAGCCACCACCAGCGCCACGTCAACGCGGCGATCTTCTACAACGTCTGGCAGTACTACCAGGCCACCGGCGACGTGGCATTTCTCCGTGACTACGGCGCCGAGCTCATGCTCGAGATCACCCGTTTCTGGGCCTCGATCGCGCACTACAATCCCGAGCGCGACCGGTATGAGATCCACGGGGTGATGGGGCCCGACGAGTTCCACGAGCGCTACCCCGGTACCGGGGAAGCCGGGCTGCGCAACAACGCCTACACCAACCTGATGGTGGCCTGGATCGCCGACACCGCCCCGCGGGTGCTCGACCTGCTGCCGGCGAGCCGTCGCGCCGCGCTGCGGGTCCGCCTCGGGCTGACCGACGACGAGCTGCGCACGTGGGGGGAGATGAGCCGCACGATGTTCGTCCCGTTTCATTCCGATGGTGCTGACGACGTCCTCAGCCAGTTCGAGGGCTACGCTGATCTCGAGGAGCTGGACTGGGGGCGTTGCCGCGCTGAGCACCCCAATATCCAGCGCTTGGACCGCATCCTCAAGGCCGGGGGCGACGACCCCAACCGATACCAGCTGGCCAAGCAGGCCGACGCGGTGATGCTGTTCTTCCTGTTCTCCGGCGACGACCTTCGCGAGTTGCTCGAAAGACTCGGGTACGACCCCGACCCCGACCTCGCGCGGCGAACCATCGACTACTACGACCAGCGCACCTCCCACGGCTCGACCCTGAGCCTGGTCACGCACGCCGCCGTGCTCGCCGGCTTGGATCCGGAGAGCTCGTGGGAGCGTTTCCTCGTCGCGCTGGAGAGCGACGTGGGTGACGTGCAGGGCGGCACCACCAAAGAGGGCATCCACCTGGGTGTCATGTCCGGTACTCTGGATCTCCTCCTGCGCAGCTACGCCGGCGCCAACGTGCGCGACGGGGTCCTGCACTTCGACCCGACGCTCACCGACCGGCTCGACGGGCTCACGTTCCCCATGCAGTTCCGCGGTACGTCGATCAGAGTCAGCATCTCCGGCGATGCGCTGACGGTGCGCACCCTGGCCGAGGGCTTCAGCCGGCCCGTCCGGATCAGCATCGGCGACGAGGTCCGTGAGCTGGCTGCCGGTGACGAGTGGGTAGCGCCACTGCGCCGGTAGTGTGATCTTCGGGGAAAACTCCCACCACACCGGAGGAAGGGGCGATCGTGCCGACAAGAGGCTTTGAGGGAGCGATCTTCGATGTCGACGGCGTGCTGGTCGACTCCCCACACGAACGGGCGTGGAAGGACTCGCTGCGTGAGCTGATGGACAACGACTGGGCCGACATCGCTTGTCGGACCACGTGGTCCGACGAGCGCTTCACGCCGCAGGTCTACCAGCGGGTGCTGTCGGGCAAGCCTCGGATGAGCGGAGCGCTGGCGGCCCTGGAGTACTTCGAGGTTCCCGATGCCGCCGAGCGAGCGGAGATCTACGCCGCGACCAAGCAGACCATGGTCATCAAGCTCATCGAGGCCGGTGAGTTCAAGGCTTACCCCGACGCGCTGCGTTTCGTGCTGGCCGTGCACGACGCGGGAATCCCGGCGGCGGCGGCGTCGTCGTCGAAGAACGCGGGACTGTTCCTCCGCCAGATCCGGCTCGACACCTTCGCCGCGGAACAGAATCTGGACTACGACTTCCTGCGCTCCGGTCTGAGCCTGCTGGAGTTCTTCGACGTCGACATCTCCGGACGCGACTTCGCCCAGGGCAAACCGCACCCGGAGATCTTCCTGACCGGAGCCGCCGAGCTGGGCGTCGCCCCGGAACACTGCTTCGTCGTGGAGGACGCGACCAGCGGCGTGCAGGCCGCCAAGGCCGGTGGCATGGCGGCGTTAGGCCTGGCCCGAGCCGACGACGCCGGGCTCCTCGCGGCCGCGAAAGCCGATCTGGTCGTCACGTCACTGGATGACGTCGACCTCACGGGCCTGGCCGAGCACCACCTGCGACGGCGTGACCACTGATCGTGATCGGTTTTTCGATGAGATGCGGCTCGGGCTCAGAGCCAGCCGGGGTGAACCAGGGAGCATGTGCCGGCGCGTCCGGGCATAGTGTCCACTTCCGGCCGACTCGGTCGATGGCTATCGGGTACACCGTCAGGGCACCGTCTGGCTCGATGTGCAGCCGGAGAAAATGTTTGAGGTCCTGGTGGTGCTGGGCTGCGTACCCCTCGTTCTGGTGAAGGCCAAAGCAGTTGGTGGCCCAGAGGTAGCCCGACAGCCCCACCATTCCCCCGATGCCACCCACCAGGCCCACGAAGCTGAGGAAGGCAACCAAGGACCACACGCCCCGAAGCCCGAAGGCAGACGAGAGCCAGGAGGCGGCGATCAGGACTCCGGCCGCGCCCGCGACTTGCAGCGTCGAATGGACCATTCCAAGCAGGAATCGACCGACGCCTCTGGCATCGTGGGCGAAGCGCACCGTCCCAGCCAAGGACATGATCATAAGGGGGATGAGGAGGAACGACGTCGGACTCTCCCACAGAGCGTGAAGCAAGTCATCGAGGCCGAGTGCGACGTGGCGGTCTCCGAGATGCAGTCCCAGCATGAACGCCAACAGCACCTGGACGGCGCCGAACACCCCGGCAAGGGGCAGGTTGTAGGGAGCAAGCAGCCAGATCCGCTTCCGCAGCCGTTTCGATACCGCCGGTGAGGGATAGGTGCCGGCTCTGCGGTAGGCGACGGATCCCTCTGCTCCGGGCAGGTCCATGCGCTCGGGGAGGTTGTGGGTGGGGTGCAAGAAGGCGCCGCCACCGCCGGAGGCGATGTGCTGGCGAGGGCCGTCTTCCTCCTCGTAGCGGGCATAGTAGTGCTTTCCGCTTTTGAGGGACAGCAGCAGCCGGGCGCCACAGGGCTGGATGATCTCACGCTCAAGGAACTCCACATCCCGGTCGGAATGGACCTCGGTCCCCTTCCGGCCGCTCTGGACCTCCTTGGCCATACACAGGATGATCCGGTCTCCGGGCTCCACCTGGTCGAGGGCGACACCAGCGAAGTACCGCAATTGGGCTTCGTCGATATAGGACCCGAACTGGATGTCGATGCCCCAGAGCCACCAGCGGTGCGGAAGCTTGAGCGCGAAATAGCTCCGGCGCTGGCGCGTTCTCCATCCGCCGATCCAGCGCTTGCGGCAGAAGATGCTGGTGAAGTTGACCAATCCGTCATACCAGTCGTGGCTTCCCGGAATGGCGAAGAGCTCAGGAGCTTCTCCCGCGGCGCACGGTAGCGCCGCCTGGTACGGACCGAGCATCCGGTTCTGGTACTCCGCGGCCTTGGGCACCGGGTACACCTGATCGCCCCCCATGACAAGGATCCGCCCCCGCTCCGTGGCGTGGGTCTCACCGTCCCAGTCGAGCTTGAGCTCTTCGGTGGCCAGCAGCCTGGCCACGGTGTACGTCGAGTTCCATCCGTCGCCGAGGTCGGCCACGTAGTCCACCCACAGATCGGCTTCCTCAGAGCGATCCGGGACATCGGCCGGCTCCAGCGCCTGCAACTCCCGACTGTCGGCGTAGGAGCTGAAAACACCGGAGAGCAGAACCCGGACCGCGGTGTCGAGGAGTTGGTGAGGATCGAGCCAGCGCACCATGGGCCTACGCACGAACCCAAGCTCGGAAGGATCGGACGGGCGAGGACGGCACGGCGGAGACGTGTCAGCGGAACCCGCAGGTGTCTCGACCATACTCGACATCCTCGCAACAGACGTGTGCCGGTCTTATTTCGCCCCCGTCACAGAATCATTGACGGGCAGGGTTGGAGTGTGCGTATGGAAATCGGATACGCCCTGATGACCGAGCAATCCGGGCCGACCGACCTGGTCCGGTATGCGGTGGCCGCCGAGCGCGTCGAGCTCATGACCTACGTCACCTGCCCGACCATGCGCTACTACCCCGCTGTGGTGGCGCAGCAGGCGGCCACGATGGGGTTGCTGTCCGGCAACCGGTTCACCCTGGTCCTGGGCTCGGAGGAGAACCTCAACGAAAACGTGGTGAGGCGTGGCTGGCCGACTACATGATCGCCGCCCAGCCGGAGGCGGAGCTGGGCGTGATGTGGGATGCCGCGCGGTCCGGCAACGGCTCCAGCCGTCGGATCGGTCAGTCGCCGATCTGTTTCGACGCTGACCCCGAGGCTGCGGTCACCAGAGCGCACGAGCAGTTCCGCTGGATGACCGGTGGTTGGAAGGTCAACGCTGAGCTGTCCTCCGCCGCCGGGTTCGCCGCCGCCGGCCAGTTCCTCCGGCCGGAGGACATCGTCACGCTCATCTCCTGTGGGCCCGACGTCGCCGCGCACGTGTCGGCGGCGCGGCCATTCGCCGAGGCCGGATTCACCGATCTCGCGCTGGTGTAGATCGGCGGGGCGCCGCGGCACCCTGATCCTCGACACCGACCACGCCGAACTGCTCGAGTTGGCTGTCTACCTGCACGTGCACGTCACCCGCCAGTGGCTGGTCCACGCGGCCGCACCCACCGACCTGATCCGCCAGACCGTCTTCCGCGCACGTCGCTTGGCCCAGGAGCGCGACGAGGTCACCACGCTGGCCGTGGCCGAGTTCGCGGTAGCTGACGTACTGCTGTCCGGGGGAGCGCTGGAGCTGGGGCGGGCCAAGCTCGCCTCGCTGACCTTGCCACCGACCACAGCCGCCACCGCGGGGCTGGTTGGCCTGGTCACCGCATGCCATGCTATGGCCGCCGCGCTGGACCGCCGGCACGGTGATGTGGTGGCACCGATGGATGCCGCCGCCGATGTGGCCGAGCGGTTCGGCGCCACCAGTGCAGTCGACTCCCTGGGGTTTGCGTTCGGGCCGGCGAACGCGGGATGTTTTCGCATGTGGCTGGCACTGGAAGCGAACGAGCCCGATCGCGTGGTCAGCATCGGGCGGGAGGTCGACCCTGAGCATCTCCCCTTCCCGGTGAGTCGGTCCATCTACTGGGTGCATTCCGGCCGCGCGCTGGCCCAGCTGCGGGGACGCCGGGGTGACGCCGTGCGGGCGCTGCGCACCGCGGAGGATCTCAACCCCACCTTGGTGCGTCGGCATCCGATGGCCCGCGAGGCCATCGCCACGCTGCTCCCCGGCACGCGCAGCGACGCCATCGGCACGGAACTGCGGAGAATGGCCCATCGGGCTGGCGTGCCGATGTAGCCCCTTCTGGGAGCATTTCAGCGCTGCAACACACCAGCCGCGCTTTCGACACCCCGGCCGGTCACCGGTTGAGCAGGAAGCTGAGCTCAGCCGACCTTGAACTGTTCGTCGCCGAAGTTGGCGACGACTTCCAGGAGGCCTCCGAGGGCGGCGACGTAACGGTCGAGGACGTCGATTCCGGAGAGTTCGCCGTTCTCGATCTGGCTGACCCGTCCGACGGTCACCCCCATCGCCTGGGCGACTTCACGCTGGGTCAGGCCGCGCCGCTTGCGTATGTGGGCGAGCCGGTGCCCGCAGACCTGGGAGATGAGCCGTGCCGTGCCGCGCTCGACGTCCTCGCGACTGATCGCCTCGATGTGTTTGTCGCGGATGTCGGACCAGCGGACGGTGCTCATGGTGGCGGCTCCTGTTCGGCTGCTCGTTCTTTCAGGTAGGTCTCATAGAGTTGTTCCGCATGCGGGATGGCGTGGCGGTACCAGCCTGACCGGGTGCTCGCCTTGTCGCCCACGACCAGCAGGATCGCGCTGCGCCACGGGTCGAAGACGAACAAGATTCGCACCTCGGTGGCGCCCGCGGATCCGGGGCGAAGTTCTTTGAGTTTGTGGATGGCTGAGCCTTTGATGCGGCCGACCAGAGGTCGGCCGAGGTTCGGGCCGACCTGGGCCAGCGCCTCGATCGCGTAGACGACCTGTCGGTAGCTGTCGTCGTCGACCGTTGTCAGGTCGTCGAGCCATTCGTTCACCTCGTCGGTGAGGAAGATCTCCCACGGCATCCTGTCGCTCCGTGTGCCAAGAGTATAGCTCACGCTATACCTGCGGGTTCATGCTCGGATCAAGCAGTGAGATCTTGCACGCCGCACACAGCTTAGGATTCGGCCGTGGAGCCGGGATCGGCCACGTGCTCGCCGCACCGCTTACAGGTCAAGGGTGAGCCGCTCACCGCGAGCCCGCGAGACGCAGATGAGCATCGCGCCGGCGCCGCGCTCGGCGCCGCTGAGCAGCTCGTCGCGGTGGTCGGGTTCACCGGCGAGGACCGTGGTGCGGCACGCGCCACACACACCCTGCTCGCACCCGGCGCAGATGCCGGGCACGACGTCGCGGATCGCCTGCAGGACGGTGCGGTCTGCGGGTACGGTGACGATGCGCCCGGTGCGGCGCAGCTCGACACGGAGCGCGGCACCGCCGCTGGCGGCGGTGCCGGTGAAGGGCTCACTGTGTAGGCTCAGGTCCGGCCTGGTGGCGACCTGCGCCCGCACCGCACGCAGCATCCGGTCCGGGCCGCAGCAGTAGACAGCGGTGCCCGGCGAGGCCGCACCGATACGCGGCGTTCAGGACCGCGATGTGGTCCGACGCGGTGAAGGACCCGGCGTTGGGCGGCCTCGACCAGGGTGGCGTCCAGCCGAACCACCAGCACCGGACGCCCCCGCTCACCGGCCTGGGCAGCGGGCCGGGTCAGGTCATTCCCGGCGACCTTCACCGCCGGCAGCCCCCAGTGCCGGGCCACGACGGCAGCCCACGCCTTCGCCCGCACACCCGCGGTGGTCACGGTCCCACCGCCGCCCCGGCAGGCCATCAGCGCGCAGCCGCCCGGCCCAACTCGTCCCGGCGTGGCTAGTCTCTGGGCTGCTGTGGACGACCGGCCAACTCTCGGCCAGCGCCGTTGGTACTGACTCCGTTGCCGGCCGCTTCCTGACGAGCGCTCTCCAGCGCCCGTGTCTGATCTGCGGGGTCCGGCTTGAACAGGGAGCCAGGTACCGGGGAACCAGCGGAGCCGAGCTGGTTCATCCGCTTGGGTACCCGGGCACCCTGGTATTCCAGCGGGATGGGATGGCCCTGCCCGTCGCTACCACCGAGGGGCTGGTGGATCTCGATGAACTCACCGTGTGGCAGCCGCTTGATGATGCCGGTCTCAATCCCGTGTTCGAGGATCGCCCGGTCGGCGCGCTGCAGACCGAGGCAGATCCGGTAGGTGACGTAGTACGCGATCGGTGGCAACAACAACAGACCCATGCGGCCCGCCCAGGTGGTGGCGTTCAGCGAGATGTCGAACGTGTAGGCGATGACGTCGTTGCCGCCCGAAAGCAACAGCACGAACATGAAGGAGGCAGCCATCATGCCTAAACCGGTTCGTACCGGGACGTCCCGGGGGCGCTGCAGCAGGTTGTGGGAGGCGTTGTCCTTGGTGAGCTTGCGCTCGATGGCGGGATATGCAAAAGCAAGAGCGAACATGATGCCGGGGATCACCATCGTCGGCCAGAACGACGCGGGGATCATGTAATTGCCCAGGTAGATCTCCCAAGCAGGCCACAGTCGCGTGGAGCCGTCCAACCAACCGACGTACCAGTCGGGCTGCGAGGCCGCCGAGACCTGGGCCGGGTTGTACGGTCCGAAATTCCAGATCGGGTTGATCTCGAACAGTCCAGCCATGATACAGATCACACCGATGTTCACCATAGCGAAACCACCGGCCTTCGTCGCGAAGATCGGCAAGATGCGAACACCGACCACATTGCGCTCGGTGCGTCCGGGGCCGGGGAACTGCGTGTGCTTCTGGTACCAGACCAGCCCGAGGTGCACCGCGATCAGCGCGAGCAGGATGCCCGGGACGAGCAGCACGTGCACGATGAAGAACCGAGGAATGATCATGTTGCCGGGGAACTCGCCGCCGAAGACCGCCCACTGCATCCAGGTACCGATCACCGGCGGTGACATGGTGATCGCCGAGATGATCCGGAGCCCGGTCCCTGAGAGCAGGTCGTCGGGCAGCGAGTAGCCGGTGAGGCCCTCGAGCCCGGCCAGGATGGCGATGGTGACGCCGATCGTCCAGTTCGTCTCACGCGGCTTGCGGAAGGCGCCGGTGAAGAAGGTGCGAAACATGTGGGCCACGATGGCGGCGACGAACAGCAGCGCTGCCCAGTGGTGCACCTGCCGGATGAACAGCCCGCCGCGGACATCGAAGGAGAGCTGCAGGGTCGACTCGAACGCCCGGGACATCTCGATACCACGGAGGTTCTGGTAAACACCGTTGTACTTGACCTCCTCCATGGAGGGGTCGAAGAACAGCGTCAGGTACGTGCCGGACAACAGCAGCACGATGAAGGTGTTCAGCGCGATCTCACCGAGCATGAACGACCAATGCGTCGGGAAGACCTTGTTGATCTGCCGGCGCATGCCGGCGGCCAGGTGGAACCGCTGGTCCAGGTCGTCGGCTGCCTTACCCGCCCTGGCGGCCAAACCCCCGGATGTGGTCGGCGTCGTCATCGCGTCATGACCTCCGCTCCCAGAACGCCGGTCCTATGGGCTCGATGAAGTCGCCCTTGGCGTAGAAGTACCCTTCATCGTTCACGTCGATATGCAGCTGGGGCAAGGCTCGCGTAGCCGGACCGAAGACCGGCTTGGCGTACTCCAACATGTTGAACTGCGACTGGTGACAGGGGCAGAGCAACCGAGCGGTCTGGGCCTCGTACAGCGAAGCGGGGCAGCCCAGGTGGGTGCAGATCTTCGAGTACGCGTAGAAGTCGCCGTAGTGGAAGTCGACCTGGTCCGCGCGCTGGACCACCCGCGCCGCCTGCTCAGGGTGCAAGCGGATGAGCATCACCGGGCTGTCGGAAGCGCGCAGCGCATCGTGGGCCTCCTGCTGGGACCAGGAGCGTTTGTACGGGAAGACCGTCGCGATGCTGCCGGCGGCAAGGTCCTCAGGGCGCACGAGGGTGAGCTGCTCAGCGTCAGAGCGCAGGAACACCGGCTCACCGTTGTCCGAGGCCCAGGGCGTAACCCACAGCGCGGCGTGGGTCCCGCCCTTCCACGGGTTGCGGATCAGACCACCCAGCGCGAAGACCCCTAGCCCGGCACCGAGGACGGCGGCCCCGAACCCGGCCGATCGCTTGATCAGGGACCGCCGACCCAGGCCGCTACTGGCCCCGGAGTCGGCCAGGATCGCGCTCGTGGTCACCCGGTCCACCTCCGAGGAACCGCCGATGTGGCGCTCCTGCACCGCGGTCTCGTGCGGTAACAGGAGCTTGGCGTAGGCGATCGTCCCACCGCCGACGGCGAACACGGACAACCCGAGCAGCACCCCGATGATCGGCGTATAGAGCTGGTAGAGCAGGTGCCCGCTGTCCGGGCTGCCGGGCGGTGCGTACTCGAAAGGCAAGAAGAGGTAGGCCGCCAGGAAAGCCAACCCGGCCAGCGCCGCGATGATGAACCACCGAGCCACCTTGCGCTCGGTGCGCTTCTCCGCACGGGTACCCGGCACCGGGAACGGATCCTCCCGGTGCGCGATGGTCACTCCGTCCAGGGCCAAGCCCAGCTGGACCAGCTCTTCGCGGCTCGAGGTCGACAGGTCCGCTTCTCCCGGCGGCCGTCGCGACCCGGCCGACCCCCCGTGGCCGCTCATGACCTCGCTCCGATCCACAGCGTGACGGCGACCAGCGCCGAGATACCGACGATCCACGCGATCAGGCCCTCCGGGACCGGGCCGAAGCCGCCGAGGGAGTAGCCACCCGGGTTGTTTGGGGCCTCTTGGAACGACTCCACGTAGGCGATGATGTCGCGCTTCTGCGCCACGGTGAGCTGCCGGTCGGAGAACCTGGGCATGCTCTGCGGTCCGCTGATCATCGCGGAATAGATCTGCTCGGGGTTCACGTCCTTGATTGCGGGAGCGTACTTGCCGGAGGACAGCGCGATGCCGCGTCCGGTGAAGTTGTGGCACGACGCGCAATTGAGCCGGAACAGATCGCCTCCCTGCGCCGGATCGCCGCCGCCGAGGCCGCCCTTCAGCACCATCGGCCCACCGCCGTTGGCCTGCACGAAGGCGCCCAGCGCGTCGATCTCCTCGGGGCTGAACCTGACTGGCTTCTTGGCGGCCTGCGCTTCTTGGCGCGCCGCGGGCATCCGCCCGGTGGAGACCTGGAAGTAGACCGCGGCCTCCCCGACACCGATCAGACTGGGCCCGCGGTCCTGCACACCCTGCAGGTTCGCGCCGTGGCAGGTGATGCAGGCGTTGTTGTAGAGCTGCTCGCCCTGGCGCACCAGCGCTGGATTCTCCTGCGTTGGATTCACTTGGGCCGGGCTCTCTTGGGCGTGGGCGGTCTGCGGCTGCGGGGCGAATACTGTATACAGCCCGCCGAGGGCCAGCAATGCCACGCCGAGCGCGAGCGTCGCCGACAACCGACGACGCAGGCGGTTGTGTCTTGCCCGCTTCTGTGCCCGCTGCTGTGTGTCGCTGGTCATCTGGTCTCGGCACCCTGCTGTCTTGTTTGGCTGCTGTCTTGTGCGGCGCTGCTAGGGCAAGAAGTAGATGGTGGCGAACAGGCCGATCCACACCACGTCGACGAAGTGCCAGTAGTACGATACGACGATCGCGGCGGTAGCTTGGGCGGGAGTGAACTTACTCAGCTTGGTCCGGACGATGAGGAAGATGAACGCGATCAGGCCGCCCGTCACGTGCATGGCGTGGAACCCGGTGGTGAGGTAGAACACGGTGCCGTAGGCCCCCGACTGGATCGTGACGCCCTGCTCCGTGACGAGGTTGTGGTACTCGTTCAACGCCCCCAGGACGAACAGCAGACCCATGACGAATGTGATCGAGTACCACAACCGCAGCCCGAAGACATCGCCTTGCTCGGCCTTGAACACGCCCCACTGGCAGGTGAACGACGAGGACACCAAGATGACCGTGATCACCAGCGCGTAGGGGATGTCGAGGTGGATCGGCTCCCCGGTGACGGCGTTGACCGGCGGCCACGAGCCGTCGTGCTGCGCCTTCACCGTGAAGAACATCGCGAACAGGCCGGCGAAGAACATCAGCTCGCTGGACAGCCATACGATCGTTCCGACGCTGACCATGTTGGGCCGGTTCAGCGAGTGCACCCGCTGGCTGATGGCGGGCCCTGCCAGGCTGGACGAGGTCACGCTGAGCATTATGACGAAAGCTGTCGGCGTCGTCTGGGCCGGGGCTGACAGGATGCCGCAAAGAGTGACGACTCCAGCCTCAGTCACTCCACTAGTGGTAGATCTGTGGACCAGATGCAAGCACGCAGAGTGACGACACGCCGCCTCGCGTCGCCGGGGCGATTGTCCGTATAGGATCGTTGGCCCGCGGGACACCGAATACTAACGACGCTGAGGACCTCGAACGCAGATGAACGCTTCGGGCGATGCCATCACGGTGCTGGTCTTCAGCCACCGGCCAGAGGTGCGTGAGGCCATCATCAACGCGCTCGGGCCGCGGCCCTCGGCCGATGTCGGCCGCGTGCACTACGTCGAGACCGGGACGATCGCCGAAGTGCTGGCCGAGGTCGACGCGGGTGGGGTGAACCTGGCGATCCTGGACGGTGAGGCGCAGCCCACCGGAGGGATGGGACTGTCCCGCCAGCTCAAGAACGAGATCGCGCGCTGCCCGCCGGTGATCGTTGCCGTGCGGCGTAGAGACGACCGCTGGTTGGCAGTCTGGTCGCAGGCCGACGCGGTGATCGTGCATCCGCTGGATCCGTTGGCCGCCGCCGAGACCGTGGCCGAGGTGCTTCGGTCGCGGGCAGCGAACGGTTGAGGCCGCGCGGCGTGGTGGCGTCGAGGTGTCTCCTCAGCTGGCCGGCATTGCTGGACCGGCTGATCGCCGGCACTGACCTGGGCGCCCAGGACACGGCATGGGCGATGGACCAGGTGATGTCTGGTCTCGCCACGCAGGCCCAGATAGCCGCATTCCTGGTGGCGCTGCGGGCCAAGGGTGAGACTCCGGTGGAGGTCGCCGGTCTAGCCGACGGCATGCTGTCGAGAGCTCGCCGGGTGCGAGTCCCCCGCCGCGTGCTCGACGTGGTCGGCACCGGAGGCGACCACGCGCACACCGTCAATATCTCCACGATGGCGGCGCTGGTGGCCGCCGCCGCCGGCGCACCGGTGGTCAAGCACGGTAACCGCGCGGCGTCCTCACAGTGCGGCGCTGCGGATGTGCTCGAGGCACTCGGTGTGGCGATCGATCTCGGCCCGGAGCAGGTAGCGCGGTGCGTCGCTGAGGCGGGAATCGGATTCTGCTTCGCGCCCCTTTTCCACCCGGCGATGCAGCATGCGGCGGCGGTGCGCCGGGAGATCGGGATTCCCACCGCCTTCAACTTCCTCGGGCCGCTGATCAATCCCGCACAGCCGGCTGCCGGGCTGGTGGGTTGCGCGGATCTGCGGATGGCCCCGGTGATGGCCCAGGTGCTCGCCGGCCGCGGAGTCAGCGCGCTGGTGGTGCGCGGCGACGACGGGCTCGACGAGATCACCACCACGACCACCACCTCGGTGTGGGTGGTCGACGGTGCAGCGGTGCGGCGTGATCGGTTGGACCCGGCTGCGCTGGGCGTCCCAGTGGCCCGCCGGGAGGACCTGCGCGGTGGGGATGCCGCGACCAATGCGCATGCAGTGCGTCGCCTGCTGGCCGGTGAGCTCGGTCCGGTTCGCGACGCGGTGCTCCTCAACGCCGCTGCCGCACTTGCCGCGCACTGCGGCTCGACCGGTGATCTAGTCGGTGATCTCCGAGCGATGACACAGCGTGCCGCCCAGGCTGTTGACTCCGGCGCCGCGGCGGCGCTGCTGGAGCGCTGGACGAGGCTGACCATCACGCTGTCCGCGACGGTGTGCTGACTCGGCCGATTGTGCTGTGCTGTCGCAACTTCTCGTACCGGCGAGCGATTCCGGCATATACGGAAGGTGAGTACCGGTCGCAGAAATCCCTCTAACGGATGGCGTAACTATGCCTTTCGCGTGAAGATCCGCGCCCAAGTGCACGGGGAGCCGTTAGGCGACATACGCGGGATGATCTCCCGCTACCAGTGGCCGGGCATCCGGATGTTATGAGTCAGAGAATGGGGGATAGCTGCGCGTGGTGTCCCATCGTCAGAACCGCGTCCTTCGGAGCGTGGCGGCTGGGGTGGCCTTCGTTGCCGTGCTGAGCATGCCACCAGCGCTCGCGGTCGCCGATCCAGCCCCCGCACCCCCCGGTTCTGCGGGGACCGTCGCGCAGGTTCGCGCCTTGAGTCGTCAGGCCGAGGTGATCACAGAGCAGTGGAAGCTGGCCACGGACCGGCTGCTGGCCCGACGGGCCGATGCGGACCGGGCGCATGGCGACGCGGCAGCCGCGACGGCCATCGCCGATCAGGCCCGCGCGGCACAGAGCGCATTCCGTACTCAGGTGGATCGGCTGACCAGCGCCACCTTCGAGGGCGTCCGGATCAGCAGTCTGACCGCCATGCTGATCAGTGACTCGCCGCAACAGTTCATGGATCAGATGTCCGCGCTGGACGTGCTGGCGGTGAGCAACAGGGCGGCGATGGACAAGTTGGCCGCCGCCGTCTCCCGTGCCGGGCAGGCGGAGCTCGCTGCCACCGATGCCGAGACGCGTGCGGCCGTCGCTGAACTCGACGCCGTTCGGATAGCCGGCGATGTGGCCCAGTCCCGGCTTGAGATGAGCCGGCAGATCAATCTCGTACAGGAGCGCCTCGGCAAACTCACCGCTGAGGAGTTCTCGCATTACGCCTCCGAGGGATTCACCGACTACCCGATCGACATGGTGGGTGACACCCTCGGCATCCGGGCCCTGCGGGCCGCGCTGACCCGGCAGGGGGCACCCTACATCTGGGGAGCTGAGGGGCCGAGCACCTTCGACTGCTCAGGCTTGGTGATGTGGGCCTACCATCAGGCTGGGGTAAGCCTACCGAGGGTGGCCTTCGACCAGGCCAGAGTGGGCACCCCTGTGGTCTCAGGCCTGTTGCCGGGAGACCTGATCGCGCTGTACTGGCCAGTCAGTCACATCGGCATCTACGTGGGCAACGGGCTCTATCTCAACGCCCCGCAGAGCGGTGATGTGGTCAAAGTAGCCCGAGTCCCGTGGCACGACGTCACGGCGATCCGTCGGATCGGATGATCTCCCCTTCTCTCGATCCCGCAGCACGACTGGTGAATCGATGATCCGGGAGAGTCAAGCGCCCGAGATTGTCAGGGTCGGGGTCTAGCGTCCTTCGTGACCAGCTCACCAGCGAGAACGAGCGAGACGGAGCCCGATATGATCGTGGATTGCGACCGGTGTGAGGTACGCGGCGGCGCCTGCCAGGACTGCGTCATCACCCTGCTACTCGGAGCCCCGCCGGGTGGCGTCGAGTTGGATGGCACCGAACGACGGGCACTGGACACCTTGGCCGAGGCCGGCATGGTGCCCCGCCTGCGACTGGTCGATCGCCACCAGGGTCGAGTTGTCACACCAGTGGCGACCGATAGTGGTGGCCACCTGGTTAAAGGCGCTGAGCGGAGCGCGGTCGACGGTGAGCGGTCTAGAAGGCACGTGAGCTGATCGGCGAGGCCGATGCTGCTCGGGCTTGCGGCGACGTCCATCGTGCCCAGCGGTCACTTCGGCCCATCGCTGGGCCATAGGTGGTGACAGGGTCGATGGCCTTTCGTAGTCTTCCCGGGGCCTTGCGGTGGCTGCCTCCCAGACCGGGTGGCAGCGCCCGAGGGAAGAGGAGACAGCCGCGACGTGTCGTCGCATCATGTGAAGCCCGGTGTTGTCAGGCCCGGTGTTGTCAGGCCCGGTGTTGTCAGGCGCAGCGTCTCGGCAGCGATGGCCGCCGCAACCGTGGTTGTCCTGGTGGCTGTGCTGCCCACTACGGCTGTCGCCGACCCCGCGACGCCCGGAGACGTCACCACCGCCGCGCAGCAGCTTGCCGAGCTGAATCGGCAGGCTGAAGTGCTCACCGAAAAGTGGCACTACACCCTCGACCAGTTGAGTGCCCGCCGTGCCGAGCTGGGGCGTGCGAGGACTGACGTCAACGCCGCCGCCGCCGCCGCGGAGCGCGCCAGGGCTGTTCAAGGTCAGTACCGCGGTCAAGTCGACAGACTGACCAACGCCTCGTTCCAGGGCGCGCGCCTGTCCCGGCTGTCCGCTCTGCTGGTCAGTCACTCTCCCCAGGACTTCCTGGACCAGATGTCGGCGCTGGACATGCTCGCGGTGGACAACAAGCAGGCCCTGGACCGGCTCACCGGCGCCGTCGCCCAGGCCCAGCAGGCAGAGCAGTCGGCCGACGACGCGGCGGCGCGGGCCGGGCAAGCTGAGCGGGATGCGGCTCGGCTGGAAGGCGACCTGGCCCGTTCCCGCGTCGAGATGGACCGCCAGATCCAGGTGGTCACGAAGCGCCTCGCGGAGCTGACCCACCAGGAGCGGGCCGCCTACATCTCCAGCGGGAACATCCACTTCCCGATCGACCTGATCGGCACTGGTATCGCGATCGAGGCGACGCGCGCCGCGTTGAGCAAGCAGGGCTCGGCGTATGTCTGGGGCGGCGACGGCCCGATCACATTCGACTGCTCGGGGTTGGTCAAGTGGGCCTTCGCGCAGGCCGGAATGCCGGGTCTGCCGCACTCAGCCGAAGAGCAGGCGCGGATGGGTCGCGGTGTCAGCCGCTCCCAGTTGCAACCCGGAGACCTCATCGCGTTGTACTCCCCGATCAGCCACATCGGGATCTACGTCGGTGACGGTTTGTACGTGAACGCGCCACAGAGTGGCGACGTGGTGAAGGTCGTCATGGTGCCGTGGAGCCAAGTCACCGCGATGAGCCGGATCGGCTGAGCCCACCAGCCCCGGCCGTGCGTCCACGTCACGGCTACCCTCCCCCGGGTGTCACGGATCCTGCTGGTCAGTAATGACTTCCCACCCCGGCCCGGTGGCATCCAGGCTTACCTGCACCAACTGGCTCTAGCGCTGCCCGAGGGCGACATCGCCGTCTACGCGCCGGACTGGCCGGGAGCGGCGGCCTTCGATGCACGGTTGCCGTTCCCGGTCGTCCGGCATCCCGGATCCCTCATGCTTCCCACTCCGCCAGTACTTCGGCGGGCCGTCGGGCTGCTGCGGGAGTTGCGCTGCGACACCGCGTGGTTCGGTGCGGCCGCTCCGCTGGCCCTGCTCGGTCCGGCATTGCGCCGCGCCGGGGTACGACGGGTGGTGGCCAGCAGCCATGGACACGAGGTGGGTTGGTCGATGCTGCCTCCTGGCCGCATGGCACTTCGCCGGATCGGTGCGGATGCCGACGTGGTCACCTCCGTGAGCCGGTACACCCGCCGCCGGATCGCCTCGGCGTTCGGCCCCCGAGCCGCCCTGGAACTACTTCCGCCGGGCGTGGACTGCGCGGCGTTGCGCCCAGATCCCGGCGCGCGTGCGGAGATCCGGCGCCGCCACCGGCTGGGGGACACCCCGGTCGTGCTGTGCGTGTCCCGGCTGGTGGCTCGCAAGGGGCAGGACACCCTGCTCCGGGCGTTGCCCGCGATCCGTCGCCAGGTGCCGGGGGCCACGCTGTTGCTCGTCGGAGACGGGCCAGGGCGAGTGGCGTTGCACCGGCTGGCGCAGTCGTGCGGTGTGTCCGATGCCGTGGTGTGCACGGGAGCGGTGCCGTGGTCTGAGCTGCCCGCGTACTACGCCGCCGGCGACGTCTTCGCGATGCCCTGCCGGACCCGTGGGCACGGGCTGGACGTCGAAGGGCTCGGTCTGGTGTTTCTCGAGGCTTCGGCGACCGGCTTACCGCTGGTGGTCGGTGACTCCGGCGGGGCGCGGGAGACGGTACGTGCGGGCGAGACCGGTGAGCTGGTGAACGGTCGTGACGTCGCGGCGGTGGCCAGGGCCGTCGCGACGCTGCTTGCCGATCCCGAGCGTGCCGTGGCGATGGGCCTGCGCGGGCGGCACTGGATGCTGCGGGACTGGGATTGGGCGTGCCGGGCGCAGCAGCTCGCCGAGCTGCTGCGCCCGGGCTTGTGAGTGGCGATACGAGCTATGACTCGTATCGCCACTCACGGGGCGTATAGCGCCTCGATATCGGCGGCGAACTCTTTGGCCACCACCGCACGCTTGAGTTTGAGCGTGGGGGTGAGTTGGCCACCCTCCTCGGTGAGGTCGATCGGCAGGATCCGGAACTTACGGATCGTCTCGGCCTTCGAGACGGTCTTGTTGGCGGCGTCCACCGCGCGCTGCACCTCGGCGCGCAGGTCCGCATCGTCGATCAGCTCGGCGGCGCGGTTGCCCGCCGGCTTGCCGTGCTCGGCGTTCCAGGCCGGAAGGGCCTCGGCGTCGAGGGTGATCAGGGCGGCGACGAAGGGTTGCTTGTCACCCACCACCATGCACTGGCTGATCAGTCGGTGGGCCCGGATCCGGTCCTCCAGCGCGGCCGGGGAGACGTTCTTGCCCGCCGCCGTGACGATGATCTCCTTCTTGCGACCGGTGATCCGCAGGAAGCCGTCCTGATCCAGCTCCCCGAGGTCGCCGGTGCGAAACCATCCCTCAACGATGGCTTCTTCGGTGGCCTGCTCGTTGTGCCAGTACCGGCGCAGCACACCGGGGCTCTTGATCAGCACCTCATCGTCATCGTCGATCTTGATCGTCACACCGGGCAACGGCCGACCCACGGTGCCGATCTTGACGTGTTTCTCGGTGTTCACCGTGGCGGGAGCGCTGGTCTCGGTGAGCCCGTAGCCCTCCAACACCGCTACTCCGACACCCCGGAAGAAATGCCCGAGCCGCTCACCCAACGGGGCACCGCCGGAGACCGCCGCGAGACACCGACCGCCGAGCACGGCCCGGAGCTTGGAGTAGACCAGTCGGTCGAACAACGCGTGCTTGGCCCGCAAGGCCAGCCCGGCCCCGCCGGCTTCGTGAGCACGGCTCCACTCGACGGCCGTGGCGACGGCGATGTCGAAGATGCGGCCCTTGCCCTGCGCATGTGCCTGCTGCCTGGCCGAGTTGTACACTTTTTCGAATACCCGAGGCACCGCCAGCACGAACGTGGGCCGGAAATCGGCCAACTCGGCGACCAGGTTCTTCGTATTCGGGGTGTGGCCGAGGGTGATCCGCGTGTACACACAGCAGCACTGGACGATGCGGGCGAACACGTGCGCCAGAGGCAGGAACAGCAGCACGGAGTTCCCCGGTCGCATCAGGCTGGGGAACTCCGCCGCGGCCGCCCGAGTCACGCTGAGCAGGTTGCGGTGGGTGATCTCGCAGCCCTTGGGCCGTCCCGTGGTCCCTGAAGTGTAGATCAACGTCGCCAGATCCTCGGCGCCCACCGCGGTAGCGCGCTCCCGGAAGGCGTCGTCACTGATCTCGGCGCCCAGCGCGACGAGATCGTCGATCGCCGCGGCAGGGCCGCTCCTGCTGCTCGCCGGATCGATTCGCCAGACCAGAGCAGGCGCACCCAGTTGATCAACTAATCCCTGGATCATGTCGTGATGCGCGGGGGTCTCGACCACGACCGCCTTGGCGCCCGAATCCGACAGGATCCACTTCACCTGCTCCGGGGAGGACGTCTCATAAATCGGCACCGTCGATCCGCCGGTGGTCCAGATCGCGTAGTCCAGCAGGGTCCACTCGTAGCGGGTCTTGGAGAGCAGCGCGATCCGATCCCCGTGCTCGATGCCCGCCGCGATCAGGCCCTTGGCCACAGCCGTCACGTGGTCGGCGAACTCCCTCGCTGTGACGTCCATCCAGCCGTCGTCGACCCGGCGGCGGAAGCTGACACTACCGGCGAAACGCTCGGCGTTGGCCCACACCGCATCAGTGAGGTTCTCCTGGCCATCCACCGTAGTGGTGGCGGGAACCGTGAACTCCCGCACGGGTACCTCCGCAGCTTGAGGTTTCTTCGGTACTGCTTGGCAACGTATCGCGACCCTTGTTTCGTCCGACAGTCCCGTCGTGCGCAACCAGCTGAGGCGACGTGGCGGGTAGCCTGCGCGGCATGGTCGAGAAGTCAACCCAGTCCATCGTCATCAACGCCGACCCTAAGGCGATCATGGACGTGATCGCTGACTTCTCCGGCTACCCGCAGTGGGCGTTGGCGGTGAAGAAGGCTGAGGTGATCGCCCCCGGAGTCGGTGGTCGCGCGGAGCGGGTGCGGTTCTCGTTGGACGCAGGCCTGGTCAAGGACGAGTACGTGCTTGATTACGTCTGGTCTGTGGACGGGCTGACGGTGGCCTGGGAACTGGTCGAGGGCCGGATGCAGAAGGCGCAGCATGGCTCCTACGTCCTAGAACCTGTCGGCGCGGCAACCAGAGTGACCTACAGTCTGGCGGTCGACCTCGCGATCCCCATGATCGGGATGATCCGGCGGAAGGCCGAGAAGGTCATCATGGATACCGCGCTGAAGGAGCTCAAACGCCGTGTGGAGCTCTGAGCCTGCGCCGGTGCGCCGTGGGCGGTATCGAACCTGCGACCTCCCGATCCACGTACGGAAGGTATCGAGGGTAGTGCTGAGGCCGTTGTGCCCCGGATGCTGTACAATGTACACTGGGTGGCATTGCGGCCCGTGAGGCAAGGGAAGGATCGGTAGGCGGTGTTCTACTGGCTGCTCAAACACCTGCTGCTCGGCCCGTTGATGCGGCTGGCCTGCCACCCGCGGGTCCGGGGCGCCGAGCACATCCCGGGGTGCGGTGGCGCCATTCTGGCCAGTAACCACCTCGCGGTCGCCGACTCGTTCTTCCTGCCGCTGATGGTCCGTCGCCGGGTCACCTTCCTGGCCAAGCGGGAGTACTTCACCACTCCTGGCCTGCGGGGGTGGCTCACGCGGCAGTTCTTCAGCGCCGCCGGCCAGGTCCCCATCGACCGCTCCAGCGCATCGGCCGCGCAGGCCGCCCTGGACACTGGAGCGCGGTTGCTGGTACAGGGCAAGTTGCTGGGCATCTACCCGGAAGGCACGCGGTCTCCGGATGGCCGGTTGTACAAGGGCAAGACCGGCGTCGCCCGGATGGCGCTGGAGACCGGCGTCCCGGTGATCCCGGTCGTGATGGTGGGTACCGACAAAGTCAGCCCCATGGGCACCAAGATGTGGCGGCCACATCCGGTCGAGATACGTTTCGGCGCCCCACTGGACTTCTCACGCTACGAGGGTCTGGACGGCGACCGGTTCGTCGAGCGCGCCATGGTTGACGAGATCATGTACGCCTTGATGGAGCTCTCCGGGCAAGAGTACGTCGACACATACGCGACCTCACTCAAAGAGCGCGAAGCCCCCAGCGCCGCCGCTGGCCCTCAAGACTTCCTGACCGGCCGGTAGGTCGATACTGCCTTGGGGCAGATGGCAAGGGTCGTGCTCTCGGTTGTGCTCGGGCCTTGACCGCTGACTACGGGCAGCGACTCCGAGTGGACCGAGGGCGGAGCATAATGGCGTCCACGCAGCTTGGAGAGGATGAGGTTCGGTTCAGGTGCGGTTCTTCTACGACTGCGAGTTCATCGAGGACGGCGTCACCATCGAGCTGATCTCCATCGGGGTCGTGGACGAGCAGGGTCGGGAGTACTACGCGGTATCCACCGAGTTCGATCCGGAGCGGGCCGGTGACTGGGTCCGGGCACAGGTGTTGCCCAAGCTGCCGCCGCCGGCCGACCAGGCATGGCGCAGCCGGGCGGCCATCCGCGACACGGTGCTGGAGTTTCTCACCGCGTCGGACAGGCGGGTGGAGCTGTGGGCCTGGTTCGCCGCCTACGACCACGTCGCCCTCGCCCAGTTGTGGGGCCCGATGCCGGCGTTGCCCCGGGCGCTACCTCGGTTCACCCGGGATCTGCGGCAGCGCTGGGAGGACGCCGGCAAGCCGGCACTGCCCCCGCCGCCCAGTGACGCCCACGACGCCGTCGCCGATGCCCGGTACAACCTCGCGCGGTGGCGGGCGATCGAGCAGCACCGCATGGTGCGGCAAAGCCGTCCCCGCTGAGGAGTCGCTTTGCCGCGCCGGTCCACCTCGTGTCAGGCTTCGGCCTGTTAATCCGGTACGGAGTGGGAAGGCGATTCGACATGCGCATCGGTGTGCTCACAGGGGGCGGGGACTGCCCAGGGCTCAATGCGGTGATCCGGGCGGTGGTCCGTAAGGGCATCCAGGTCTACGGGCACGAGATCATCGGATTCCGGGACGGCTGGCGGGGTCCGATGCAGGGGTTGATCCAGCCGCTGGGTCTGGCTGATGTGGAGCACATCCTCCCGCTCGGCGGCACCATCCTGCGTACCTCGCGCACCAACCCGTACCGCGACGGCGGCGCCGAGCAGGTCAAGCAGACCCTCGCCGAGCACGGCGTGGACGCGCTGATCGCGATCGGCGGCGAGGACACCCTCGGGGTGGCCAGCCGGCTGAACGAGGACGGCGTCGCCGTGGTGGGTGTGCCCAAGACCATCGACAACGACCTGAGCGCCACCGACTACACGTTCGGGTTCGACACCGCCGTGCACATCGCGACCGAGGCGATCGACCGGCTGCGTACCACCGCCGAATCGCACCACCGAGTGGCGGTCGTCGAGGTGATGGGGCGCAGCGCCGGCTGGATCGCGCTGCACTCGGGTATGGCCGGCGGGGCGAATGTCATTCTGATGCCGGAGCGGCCGTTCGACGTGGACCGGGTGTGCCAGTGGGTGCTCCGGTGCCGTGAGCGGGAATCCGCCGCGATCGTCGTGGTCGCCGAGGGTGCGGCGCCCCAGGGCGGCGCGGAGCTGCTCGCCACCGCGGAGGTCGACGCCTTCGGCCACAAGCGCCTCGGAGGGGTCGGCATCTGGTTGGCCGACGAGATCGCCCGACGCACCGGTGCCGAGTCCCGCGCCGTGGTGCTGGGGCACATCCAGCGCGGCGGCACGCCCACCGCCTACGACCGGGTGCTGGCCACCCGGTTCGGCGTGCATGCCCTCGACGCGGTGCACGAGGGTGACAGTGGCGTGATGGTCGCCCTGCGTGGCACCGACATCATCCGGGTGAAACTGACGGAGGCCACCGCGACGGTCAAGACCGTGCCGCAGGACCGCCACGCGGAGGCCGAGGTCTTCTTCGGCTGACGGTCGCCCTGGCCCGGCCCACTCGACCGGCCCCACTGGAACAGTCCGGCGCATCACCCCATACGCTTACGCACCGTGAACTGGACTGTGGATGTTCCGGTCGACACGCTGCCGGAGTTGCCGCCCCTGCCCGCCGATCTTCGTGCCATGCTGGACGCTGCGCTGGCCCGACCCGCCGCGCAGCAACCCAGCTGGCCCGATCCGGAAGCGGTGCGCAGCATCCGTACCGTTCTGGAGAGTGTGCCGCCGATCACGGTGCCTCCTGAGGTGGACCGGCTGCGAGAGCAGCTCGGGGCAGTCGCCCGCGGCGAGGCGTTCCTGCTGCAGGGCGGGGACTGCGCCGAGACCTTCGCCGACAACACCGAGCCGCACCTGCGGGCCACCATCCGCACGTTGCTGCAGATGGCGGTGGTGCTCACCTACGGGTCGAGCCTGCCGGTGGTCAAGGTGGGGCGGGTGGCCGGGCAATACGCCAAGCCGCGGTCCGCGCCGACCGACGCGCTCGGTCTGACGTGCTACCGCGGTGATATGATCAACTCCTTGGTCGCCACCCCCGAGGCGCGGGTGCACGACCCGTCGCGGATGATCCGGGCCTACGCCAACGCCGCCGCGGCGATGAACCTGGTGCGCTCGCTGACCCTGACCGGCATGGCGGATCTGCACAGGGTGCACGACTGGAACAAGGACTTCGTGCGGCGGTCCCCGGCCGGGGCCCGATATGAGGCGCTGGCCGGCGAGATCGACCGGGGCCTGCGCTTCATGTCGGCGTGTGGCGTGGACGACTCCTCCCTGCTCTCCACCGAGATCTACTCCAGCCACGAGGCCCTGGTGCTCGACTACGAGCGGGCCATGCTTCGTCTGGACAGCACCGGCGAGACGCCCAAGCTCTACGACCTGTCCGCGCACTTTCTCTGGGTGGGGGAGCGGACCCGAGCGCTGGACGGAGCGCACATCGCCCTCGCTGAGCTGCTGGCGAACCCGATCGGGCTCAAGCTGGGTCCGGGTACCACCCCAGACCAGGCTGTGGAGTACGTCGAGCGGCTTGACCCACACGGCGTGCCGGGCCGGCTCACGCTGATCTCCCGGATGGGGGCCAAGCGAATCCGCGATCTTCTGCCGGAGATCGTGGAGAAGGTCACCGCCGCTGGGCACCAGGTGATCTGGCACTGCGACCCGATGCACGGCAACACCATCGAATCGTCCACCGGGTACAAGACCCGGCACTTCGACTGGGTAGTCGACGAAGTGCAGGGCTTCTTCGAGGTGCATCACGCGCTGGGCACCCACCCCGGGGGGATCCACGTGGAACTCACCGGGGAGGACGTCACCGAGTGCCTCGGCGGCGCTCAGGACATCTCCGACGCGGACCTGTCCGGGCGTTACGAAACCGCGTGCGATCCGCGGCTGAACACTCAGCAGGCGCTGGAGCTGGCGTTCCTGGTCGCCGAGATGCTGCGGTCGTGAGACCGTTCGCCCCGGCATCACAGCCGGGTGAGCGAGACGGTGACGCCGCGGCGAACGGATTGGCCGGCCGCGGGTGATTGCGAGATCACCCGGTCCGGCAAGCCCTCAAGGAATCCGAACCCGCCGAGAGGCCCGTCGAGAGACCTGCTGACCGTGCTGTTCAGCCCTGCGGCAGCGAGCACCTGGCGGGCTTGTGCGACCGGCAGCCCGACCACCTCGGGCACGACAGCCATCGGGATGGGGACCGGCCCCTTACTGATCACTACAGTCACCGGTGCGCCGACGGTCAACCTCGTGCCGGCCGCTGGCCGCGATCCGATGACGGCGCCTACCGGGACGATGTCGTCGAACTCCGCGGCACGCGGATCCAGTCGAGGGCTCAGGTCCACCTGCTGGATCGCCCGCTCGGCCTCCTCCGTGGTGCCGCCTACCGCCAGGGTGGGCACCACCGGGCGGCCCAGCGAGATCACCACGGTGATGCCCGAGCCGCGCAACACCCGGTGACCCGGCGCGGGATCGGTACTGATCACCGTGTTGCCAGGGGCGGTGTCGTTGTGCTTCTCCGTGACGTCGGCTGTGAGGTCAGCGGAGGCCAACGCGGTCGTCACCGCCCCGCGTTGCAGACCCGTCAGGTCGGGCACCACGGTCCACCGGCCGCTGCCCAGCCACCACGCGCCCAGCCCGATCGCGCTCGCGAGCATCAACACGATCGCCATCCAGGCGATGAAGGCGCGCCGGTTGCGAGCGCGCTCGCGCGGGTAGTAATCGTGATGCGGGACTCGGGCTCTGGCCAGAGCCCGAGTCCCGCTCGGTCCCTGGTCGGGTGAGACGATCATCGTGGCGCTGGCCGACCCAGCCGCGGCGGCAGGCACGGGTACCGGTACTCGATTCAGACCTAGCTCGGCTCGCGCTACTTGCAGCGCGTGCAGGAACGCGGCCGCGTTCGGCGGGCGGGCCGCCGGGTCCCGACGGGTGGCCTGCACGATCAGGTCGTCCAACGGCGCCGGCACCGAGACACCGGCTGTGCTCGGGGCCGGCATGTCGTCGTTGACGTGGCGATAGGCCACCGACAGCGCAGTCTCACCGGTGTAGGGCGGTACCCCGGTGAGCATCTCGAACAGCATCACCCCGGTGGCGTAGACATCGCTGCGGGCGTCTGCCGCCCCGGTCGCGACCTGCTCTGGTGAGAGGTAGGCCACCGTTCCGAGGATGACGTCTCCGGTGCTGGTGCCGGCCTCGGCAACCGCGCGGACCAATCCGAAGTCGGCGACCTTCACCACGCCGCCGGGCCCGATGAGAACGTTCTCCGGCTTGACGTCGCGATGGACCAGCCCCTCCCGGTGTGCTGCGGCCAGCGCCGAGAGCACCCTGTCGGCCACCGAGACCGCGAGCGACACCGACAGCCTGCCGTGCTGACGCAGCAGATCGCGTAATGTTCCGCCATCCACCAGTTCCATCACCAGGAACACGTAGTCACCAGCGGGAGAGGAGTCGCAACCTTGGTCGTGAACCCCGACCACCCCAGGGTGGTCCAGCCGCGCGGCAGCGCGGGCCTCACGCTCGAAACGCTGCAGGAAGACCGGGTCGGCGGCGAACCGAGGGGCCATCACCTTGATGGCTACGGGACGCTCCAGGCGGGTATCCGTGCCGCGGTAGACGGTGGACATGCCGCCGCGGGCCAGCACCGGACCAACCCGGTAGCGCCCGTCCAGCAGGCTGCCGACCAGGTTCCCGTCGTGATCGGTCCCCTGTCGCTCCACAGTCAGAGGATCGTACGGACCCCTACTTCCCGAACGGCGGAAGGGCGCCGGTTGGCGGGTATGGCATGGTGACCATCGTGAGCGACATCCCCATCGCCCAGGACGTGCTCGATCCCGAAGTGGTGGTGCTGCCACTACCCGACGTAGCGCAGCGGCTGGGACTGCCGGTGACCCGAGTGCATCAGATGCTGCGCGACGGGCAACTGCTGGGGGTACGCCGCCACGGTGTGGCGGTGGTACCCGCGGAGTTCCTCAACGGCGATACCGTCGTCAAAGGACTGCCCGGCACGGTCACCCTGCTGCGCGACGCCGGTTACGCCGCCGAGGAGATCCTGCGCTGGCTGTTCACCGCGGAGGATTCGCTGCCCGGCACCCCGATCGGCGCGCTGCGAAGCGACCGAGGTCGCGAGGTGAAGCGCCGGGCCCAGGCTATGGGATTTTGACGGGGCTGCTGACGGGTGATTTCAACGGGGGATCCGGCGCGGTATCCTCGCCACTTCGCTGTGATCTAGTGGCATTGTGGTCAGTCAGTCAGAGGAGGAAACAGCATGCTGGGGATCCTAGGGAGACTCATCGCTCTGGCGGGAGTGGTGGAGGCCGCTCGTCGGTTCGCCAAGAACAACCCCGCTACGGTCGGCAAGATCGCAGACCAGGCCGGCCGACTCGTCGACCAGCTCACCAAGGGCAAGTTCAGCAGCCAGATCGACGGGGCGGTGCGCAAGGTGCAGGACTCCACCGGCCGAGGCTCGGCCTAGCGGGTATCCGATCAGGGTTCGTAGCAGGCCCGTCGACTCGGTCCACCATGGTGAACCGCTCGGCGGGCCGGCGGCGGGAGTGTCGGCGCACCATGTCTCTCCGCTGATGAGAGACTGGTCACCATGGCAGTGAACTCGTTCATGGTCCCGCTCGGCACCCTCGCTCCACCGTTCGCCCTGCCGTGCCTCGACGGCCGGATCGTCACCTCAGACGGCCTTGCCCCCGCTCGGCCGCTGCTGGTGATGTTCCTGTCCAATCATTGCCCCTACGTCCGGCATATCGAGCGAGAACTCGGCTCGCTGGTCGCCGAGTACACACCGGACGTGGCCGCTGTGGCGATCTGCAGCAACGACGTCGAGAACTACCCCGACGACGGCCCAGCCGGGCTGACCGAGCAGGCCCAGCGTGCCGGGTTCACCTTCCCGTACCTGCTCGACGACACCCAGCGGGTCGCACTGGCCTACCGAGCCGCGTGCACCCCGGACTTCTTCCTCTATGACTCCGGGCGCCGCCTCGCCTACCGGGGGGAGTTCGATGACGCCCGCCCCCGCAACGACGCTCCGGTGACCGGCAAGGCGTTGCGCGCGGCGCTGGACCTGGTGCTTGTCGGGAAACCGGCGCCTGAACCGCAGGTACCCAGTATGGGCTGCGGCATCAAGTGGAAGCCAGGCAACGAGCCCTTCTGACCACGACCATGCAGATTCTGATCTCTGGGGCCAGTGCCGCAGGGCTGGTCTTGGCTTACTGGCTCACTCGTCACGGCTTCACGCCGACCGTGGTGGAGCAGGCTCCGACTCTCCGCAAGACCGGCGGGCACGCGGTCGACCTGTTCGGACCGGCCCTGGATGTTGTGGAACGGATGGGGCTGCTGGCGCAAGTTGGCCCAGTGCTCCTCGAACGTGACCCTCACCACCGCCGAGTACGTCGTTCGGGACGGTTTCGCCCTTGGCGGATAGGCGATCCGTGGCCCGTCGAGCTGTATACAGTCGCTTGTCAGCCCACGAAACCGTAGGGGGACGCTTGGAAACGATCACCGGTACGGCGGCGGGCGTACCGTTCACGGCGCTCCCACCGACCGGCACCACCGGCGGCCCCGCGCCGTTGATCGTGACCTGGCACATGTTGGACGCGCCCCGCACGGACGCGGCCTTCGCGGCCGCACTGCCCATGACCGGGGTGCCTGCCTGGCGGGTGCACCTGGGCATGCCGATGTGTGGCGCACGGATGGTCGACGGCCGCGTCGACGCCATCCTCGAACTCGCCCGCAAGGACGCGTTGATGGCTTTCCTGGCCCCGTTCGTCCACCAGGCCGCCGACGAGTTCCCGGCGGCGCTGGTCGCGCTGCGCGATCAGCTGCCAGTCGACGACGAGCCGATCGGTGTCCTCGGCGGTTCGCTCGGCGGAGCTGTGGCGCTGGAGGTGCTGACCACGCGGCGGACTCCGATCAAGGCGGTCGCACTGGTCAACCCGGCTGTGCGGATACGGTCCGTCGTGGGGCTCGTCGAGGCCGGCTCCGGGCAGGCATACCCGTGGACCGCTGAGTCCCGCAAGACCGCCGACGAACTGGACTTCGTCGCCCGCGCCGGAGAAGTCACGGCACAATCACCGCTGCTGCTTGTCAGCGGCGAGCTGGACCACCCGGCGCTGCGGACGGACGCGGCTGCCCTGGTCGACGCACTACGCGCGCGGTACGCGCACCCAGCCAGGGTCGAGCTGACGACTGTGCCGGACCTGCCGCACCCACTGGCCGACGAGCCCGGCCTGGAACCGGCCCCGCAACTGCCCGCGGCCAAGGTGGTCGACAAGATCCTGACGCACTGGTTCCTCCGGCAGCTCACAGCGCAGTGAGCGACGACGGGCGAACTCGGGGCCGGTGCACGGCAGTCACGCGCAGCATGTCGATGTGAGCCTTCTCGCCGAGATGCTCACCTTCCTAGGCGACCGGCCCGACGGACAAGACACCGACCTACTCGCCGCGTCACTACGTCGCCTCGTGGACACCACCGGCCACGCCCTCGCCGAGTTACAGCCGACCTCGACTGCTCAGCGAACAAGAACCCGGACAGCAATAACCAGCACTCAACAGGCGTGATCACAGCCTTCCAGGAAGGGTCCTCTGCAGCTCGACGCCTGACCTGTTCAGTTCCCAGTGCACGTAGGTGCGGTCGCCTCCCTTCTCGACGATCAGGGCGCGGCGGAACTCCATGTCGAGGTCGGGCGCGTCGAGGCCGAGGATCTCCTCAGCTCGAGCGCAGGTCTCGTAGAGCATCCGCCACAGCACTCGCTCGCGTAGCGGATGCCGGTTGTCGGTGAACAGCCGCTCCAGCCTGATACGAGGGATCGCCTTGTCCCGGGCGCGGGTCACCTTGCGTCGCTCCAGGCGCCGGCCCGGGTCGCTGGTCAGCCATTCCTGTCGGCGGGCGTAGGCGGTGAATGAGTTCAGTGCGGAGAGGTGCTTGTTCCAGGTGCTCCCGGCGCGGGTGTCCCAGTGGGTCATCACCTGCTCGTACAGCTCGGGCGTGAGGTCGTTCGTGGGCAACCGATCCCCGGCGAGGGCGCGCATCCGGTTCAGCGTCTCGGCGTAGGCGGCCCGGGTACCGGGATTGTCGCGGAACCGATCGAGGAACCGGTCGACGGCGACCGTCAGCGCCACGGTCTGCTCGGCGCGCGGTAACGGGATCACGGACACCCGGGCTACCCTCCACGGTGATGTGACACAGAATGTTGGTGGGTCGCACCCCGCGCCGCGTCGGTGCGTCGCAGGCCAGCTGGTAAAGATCGGCGACCTTGTGACAGAGAATACTTAATTCTGTGTCACACGCGTCCGGTGAGCTCAGCCGTCGCGAGGTCGAGGAAGTTGCTCATATCCAACTCAAATTTCCCGTACAGGTTTATGTGGGTCCAGAACAAGGGAGTCAGCGCGCGACGGTCGGCGTCGGTCATGTGCGCGCGGCCCACTCCGGTTCCGACAAGACGATTTGGACCAGGGCCGTGTTGAGGTGCACGAGCGAGGCCTGGAGTAGGTGCAGCGCGAGCATCGAGACCTCGGCGTGCTCGCGGTCCGGGCCGGTCAGGTTCCCGCCCTTGCCGTAGTGCAGGTCTTTGTTTCCCGAGTTCCAGTTCTCCACCACCTGCAGACCCTCGCGGATCTCGCGGCGCAGCTCGTAGCTGGAGCCGTACTCACGGGGCCGACCGGGATACGGTCTCCAACCCCTCCGCCCCTGACCAGATCCAGCCCCACCGGTCCGTAGGCGACGCCGGGGTCAGGTCGAGCACCGCGCCACCGCCCCGCTCTCCGTACCTGTTACAGATCGAGTGCGACGCGCAGCAGTGCGTCGAGTTGCTCGAGGACAGCCGGGGCGGCCATGCCGTAGGACTCGGTGAGGTTGCCGCGGTAGACCCGGGTCAGGCCGCGCTGAATGTTGAGCCAGCGCTGCTGGCCAGTGACGAGAACCGGGATGGTCAGTAGTAGGGGACCGGGATCGTCGGCGTCGGCTTCCACCGCGTATAGCATCGTGACGCCCTGGTCGATGAGGGTCTGCGAGGTGACCAGCAGGACCACTCGGTCCCGGATAGCGGACGGGTTGCGCCACAGCTCACCCCGCCGCACGCCGCCGCCGGTGCTCCTCGTGCGCTGCTTCCTCTCGCTGGTCCGCGACCGCGGTCTGTTCGTCGGCGCGGGCCTGCTGCTCGGCGGTGAGTCGTGGCCGCTGGGACTCCCACGCGTGCCGGTGCACCAGCCGTGACATCCACGCCGACACCGACAGCCCGTCGATCTCGGCGGCTCGCCGGGCTAAGAACACCGCTCCGGCGTCGAGACTCAAGCTGATCTTCTCAGTAGCGCCCATGCGCCAACACTAGCAACAAGGTCCTACCAAGCGATCTTACTACATGCCACGACCGTGGGATAACCCGTGGGCTCCGCCTCATCAGCGTTCGCCGCGGTCACCACGCTGTCCCTGGCCACCGCCAGCATGGGAACGACAGCCCGGCCCGACGAGGATGGAAGAAAGAGGAGAGCGTCACAAAGTGGGGGAGGCAGACCGCTGGGCCCGGGTAGGCGGGTTCGCGGTGAATTGGACATGCACGGCGCCCTTGAGCCGGTGGGCCAGGGTAGCGCGATGTCTGACGCTGCTACCTCCTCGAACCCCGCCGTGTATCAGCTGTGGGTGGTGCTGGCCGGGGTCAGTCCGCTGATCTGGCGGCGCCTGGTGGAGGTGGCGCGCAGAACCCCGGCGAGTCGCAGCAGGTGCAGGTGGCCGTCATCGGGGCAGTGCGCCCACCTCAGAAGAGTGACGGCGTGAAGGTGACTCTTCCGGCTCAGGGCATGCCCTGCATACGGATGATCACGCGTATGTCAAGGGGTGACTTCGGGGGTGACTTCAAGTGTGGCTTCGGGGGTGGCTTCCGCGCCCTCCCTAGGGGCTACCGGTACCCACCAGGGTGGCGATCCGGTGCCGCAGGTGGGCGACCTCGTCGAGGTGCTGGTGCGCGGCGGCGTAGTGGGCCAGCATGCGCAAGTGCTCGGCGGTGACGCGGGAGCGGATCGTGCTGGCGGCGTCCAGGGCTGCGTGTCCGAGGGCGGCGGCCTGGAGCGGGTCGCCGGTCGCCATCGTCAGGCCGGCCAGCGTGGCCTGGCATTCCGCCCGGGGGCGGGCTTGGTCGGCGGAGCATCCGGCGATCGCCGTGGTGAGTCGGTCGGTGGCCTCGCCGGGGTCGCGGCCCATGATCGCCAGATCGACCAGAGGAATCCCGGTGAGCTGGGCATGGCGCGCGGCGGTGTAGTAGGCCATGAACGAGGGCTCATTGTCCGGGGAGACGTGCGTGAAGTGCTCATCAGCGGTCCCGATGGCGGTCAGCGCCTCGTCGACCCGGCACATCTTGGTCAGCACGTGCCCTCGGACGGTGTGCAGCAGCGTCCGGACGGCTGCGGTGAGCCGGTCAGGGCGGACCAGAGCCTGTTCGGCCAGGGTGAGGCCGTCGTCGGGCCGCCCGGTCCTGATCGCCTGCTTCGTCATGTTCGACAGGACCTCGGCGCGCAGGTTCCAGTCCTCGGCCCGCTCGGCACAGGCCCACGCGAAGCGGAACACCCGGTCGGCCTCACCATCGGCGTTGGCGTCCGCAGCCGTGTACCCCGCCACACTGGCCAGATCGCCGACCGCAGAGAGCAGCTCCGGGCGCAGCCGCTCCGGGCAGGTGGCCCTCAGCAGGCCGGCCGACCAGCGCAACTGGCCCATGACGGCCCCTCGGACCACCCCACCACCATAGGTGCGGTTCCACGACTCGAACACCTGCGTGGCGGTGTGGACATGTTCGATGTCGGTCGCGCCGACCCGCGCGGGGATCGGGATGGGTTCGTCACCCTCCAGCAGCGCCAGCAGCGCCGTCACCGGTTCCTCCAGGGTGAGGGCGCCCACGCCTAGGGTGGTGGCGTTGTGGATGAGCTTCCGTCGTTTCACGGGGTCCAGCTCCACTGACCCGCGGCGGGAGCGGGCGTTGACGAACCCCAACGCGGAATCAGTCGAGACACCGAAGATCTCCCGGAAGGCTTCTCGATACAGTTTGCATGGCCAGCCGATGTCACCGCGTTCGACCTGTCCGATATAGTTCGCGCTGGCCTCGGTCATCTTCTTGTCGTGGTGGTCGTAGATGTAGGCGTTGACCCGTTCGGCGAGCTCCTGCCGGGTCAGGCCGTAGCCCGGGTGGGTGAGCGACTCGGTGCGTTCCCGCGCCGCCCGGAACTCCTTATTCGGCGTTGCCACGGCCCCGCCTCCCGTCAAGTGACGTTGGTCTGCTGAGCGCTGTCGTGAGCACTGAGCATGCCTCCGTTTCGTGTCCAGAGATGTACCACGTGGTGTGTTCAGGCAACGAGATGAGCTTGTGGGTCGATGCGGCGAGAAGACGCAAAGGGCGGCGGCGTCACCGGGTCTGTAGCGGGGCCGGCGTTCACCGAGGGGGTCGTCGGTTTCGGCCGCCCGGATGCGGCGGGTGAGCTCGGCTGGCCCGGCGTGCTGGAGGATGTTGAGGACGTCGTTCCAGTCGGCGAGGCCGTAGTCGACGAGGGCCGCGGCGCCGTCGCTGAGGACGGCGGATCGGCGGATCGCCAGGTCGCTCGATAGTGCGATCACGAGAGCCGGCCGACCGTGGTCACCCGCAGCACGGCGATCCCGGACTCATCGGAGGCGGCCAGGTCGACCTCGGCGTTGATGGCCCAGTCGTGGTACCCGGCAGGATCGTCCAGGATCTGCCGCACCACCCACCGGCCGGGCTGGTGATCGATGATCAGCAGGTCCGGGCCGCGGGCGTCGGCGCCGGTGCCGATCTCGCGATGCTCGTCGAAGTAGGGTTCCAGGGCGTGGCGCCAGGCCTGCGCGTCCCACCCGGCGTCCCTACTGCTGATGTCACCGTCGAGCTCACCCAGCTCGTCCCAGCGCTGACGGGCGGCCAGCTCCACTCGGCGGAACAGCGCATTACGCACCAGCACCCGGAAGGCTCGCGCGTTGGCCGTCACCGGCGGAGGTCGGTGGTCCACCGACGCCGGTGACGCATCCGGCGCCGCAGGGTCACGCAGTTTCTCCCACTCGTCCAGCAGGCTGGAGTCGACCTGGCGGACCAGTTCGCCGAGCCACTCCTGGAGGTCACGCAGCGCGTCGGTCTTGGTCTCCGCCGGCACCGTGCGGCGCAGCGCCTGGTAGGCGTCGGCGAGGTAGCGCAGGACCAGCCCCTCGGAGCGGGCCAGGCCGTAGAACCCGACGTACTCGGTGAAGGTCATCGCCCGCTCGGCGAGATCCCGGGCCACCGATTTGGGGGACAGCCGGTGGTCGGCCACCCACGGGTGGCCCCGCCGGTAGGTCTCGAGCGCGGCGCCCAGCAGCTCAGCCAGCGGCATCGGGTAATTGACGTCCTCGAGCAGCCGCATCCGCTCCTCGTACTCGATGCCCTCGGCTTTCATCGCCGCCACGGCCTCCCCCTTGGCCTTGGACAGCTGCGCGCTCAGGACCTGCCGCGGATCCTCCAGGGTGGCCTCGATCACCGACAGCACGTCCAGCGGGTAGTCGACCGACTCCGGGTCGAGCAGCTCGATCGCGGCCAACGCGAACGGGGACAGCGCCTGGTTGAGCGCGAAGTCGAGCTGCAGGTCCCCGGTGAGCCGCACCGTCCGACCCTGGTCGTCGGGCACCGCCAGCCGCTCGACGACGCCGGCGGCCAGCAACGCGCGGTAGATCGCGATGGCCGCTCGGATGTGCCGGCGCTGCGCGGGGCGGTCCTCGTCGTTGTCGGTGAGCAGGTGACGCATGACCGCGAAAGCGTCGCCGGGCCGGTTGGCGACGTTGAGCAGCATCGCGTGGCTGACCGCGAAGCTGGACGTCAGCGGTTCCGGCTCGACCGCGATCAGCCGGTCGAAGGTGCGGTCACTCCAGGACACCGATCCCTCGGGAGGCTTCTTGCGCACGATCCGGCGAAGCTTGCGGGGATCGTCTCCCGCCTTGGCCACCGCTTTGGCGTTGTCCACCACGTACTCGGGGGCCTGCACGACGACGTCGCCGGCGGTGTCGTAACCGGCTCGCCCGGCCCGGCCGGCGATCTGGTGGAACTCCCGCGCGGTGAGCTGGCGGGTGCGGGTTCCGTCGTACTTGCCCAGCGCGGTGAACAGCACCGTGCGGATCGGCACGTTGATCCCGACACCGAGGGTGTCGGTACCACAGATGATCTTCAGTAGGCCGGCCTGGGCGAGCCGCTCGACGAGCCTGCGGTACTTCGGCAGCATCCCGGCGTGGTGCACTCCGATCCCGTGGCGCACCAGGCGGGACAGGGTCCGTCCGAAACCAGCGGTGAACCGGAACCCGCCGATCAGCTCGGCGATGGCGTCCTTCTCCGCGCGGCTGCAGACGTTGATGCTGGTCAACGCCTGGGCCTGCTCGGCGGCCGCGGCCTGGGTGAAGTGCACCACATAGACCGGCGCCGCCTTGGTGGCCAGCAGTTCCTCCAGCGTCTCGTGCAGGGGTGTGGTCACGTACCGGAAATGCAGCGGAACCGGCCGCTGCGCGGAGCGGACCACCGTGGTGGGGCGGCCGGTGCGCCGAGTCAGGTCCCGCTCGAAGCGGGTGACCTCACCCAGCGTCGCGGACATCAGCAGGAACTGGGCCCTCGGAAGCTCGATCAGCGGTACCTGCCACGCCCAGCCGCGATCGGGGTCGGCGTAGAAGTGGAACTCATCCATCACGACCAGGCCGACGTCGGTATCCGGCCCGCCGCGCAGCGCCATGTTGGCCAGCACCTCCGCGGTGGCGCAGATGATGGGCGCCCCGGGGTTGACACTGGAGTCACCGGTCAGCATCCCGACCTTCTCGGCCCCGAAAACCTCGCACGCGGCGAAGAACTTCTCCGACACCAGTGCCTTGATCGGCGCGGTGTAGACGCTGCGTTCGCCCCGCGCCAGCGCGGTAGCGTGCGCGCCGGTCGCGACCAGGCTCTTACCGGATCCGGTCGGAGTGGCCAGGATCACGTTCGAGCCTGAGACGATCTCGATCAGTGCCTCCTCCTGGGCCGGGTAGAGGGCCAAGCCCTGACCCGAGGCCCAGGCCACGAAGGTGTCGAACAGCTCGTCGGGCCCGGAACCGGCGGGCAGCGTGTCGGTGAGCGTCATGGTGAGCACGATCGTGCCCGTGGCCCTCCGTCCAGAGCGAGCCGGGGCCGGGCCGGGCCGGCGGGCGAAACCGGGCAGCGGCGCGATAACCTGGCCTCGGTCGGGGACAGCGCGGGCCCATGCGGGGGGGCAGTAAGGAGTGACCGCATATCGACACGGGGCAGCTGATCGCCGGCCACTACCGGGTGCTCGACCGGATCGGTATCGGCGGCATGGGCGTCGTCTGGCAGGCCATGGACGAGCGGCTGCAGCGTCTGGTCGCGGTCAAACAGCTGCTGTTGCAGCCGGGGCTGAGCCCCCGGGCGACCGATGAAGCCCGGGCCCGGGCGCTGCGTGAGGCGCGCATCGCGGCGCGGCTGCATCACCCGAACGCCATCGTCGTCTACGACGTGGCCGAGCACGAGGGTCAGCCCTGCCTGGTGATGGAGTACCTGGCCTCCCGGAGCCTCGCTGCGGTACTGGGGGAGCGAGGCCGCCTCCCGGCGAGCGAGGTCGCCTCGATCGGCAGGCAGATCGCCTTGGCGCTGGCCGCCGCGCATGCCGCGCAGATCGTCCACCGGGACGTCAAGCCCGGGAACATCCTGATCACCGACGACGGCACCGCCAAGATCACTGACTTCGGCGTCTCGCGAGCTGTGGGTGACGTCACGGTCACCCAGACCGGGATGGTGGCCGGTACCCCGGCCTACCTTGCTCCGGAGGTGGCCCGCGGGCAGGTCCCGACGCCGGCCTCGGATGTCTTCTCCCTCGGCGCCACGCTCTACGCCGCGATAGAGGGGCGAGGTCCCTTCGGCGAGAGCGACAACCCGCTCGCGCTGCTGCACGCGGTGGCCAACGGCCAGGTGGAGCCTCCCCGGCACGCCGGTCCGCTGTCAGCGGTGCTGATGAGGCTGCTGGCCACCGAGCCAGCGGCGCGTCCTGATATGCACCGCGCCGGCCTGGAGCTGGCCGAGGTACGGACGACCACCCGGCCGGTGCCCAAGCTGACCCCAGATCCCAAGCCGTCCCCGGACCACAGCTCAACCGCCACGTTACCGCCGACCCGGGTGACCGAACTCCCCAATCCCGCTGACAGCTTTGTCGCATACCCGATGCGACGACGCGGGAGGGCGGGCCTGCTCGTGGGGGCCGTCCTCGCGGTACTCGCGTTCGCGGGTGCGGGGGTGCTGCTGTCGAAAGGTTCATCCGGGGAGCCGAGCGCGCGCTCCGCCGGGCCTGCGGCCACCTCGGTGCCCGCCGCGACGCCGGCACGGACACCGGCACCGGCCGTGGCATCCCCACCGCCGCAAGTGCAGCGAGTGGACCATTCCCAGCCGATCGGATGGAGTGACGCCGGACAGCTTGTGATCGATTACTACAACGGCCTGGACAACCCGTCATCGGCCTGGCAACTGCTCTCACCCACCGCGCAGGCGGTCTTCGGCGACGAGTCGCAGTTCCAGTCGCAGTGGAGCCGGTACTCCTCGGTCAGCGCGCGCAACGCCTTCGGAGTCACGGACAACCCCGACGGCTCGGTGCGGGTACCCGTCGAGGTCACCTACACCACAGGCGGCACCGCGCAGGTGCTCAAGCGGGCGCTACGGGTGACCCGACTGGATGGTCACCTGCTCATCGACTCGGATCCGCGGTGATGTCCGCATCGGCCACTCCCGGGTGCCGGCAGACGTAGGTCATGGCCGGCGGCAGATGCCGCCACATGGTGCGAGTGGGCAACACCTCGCCGAAGACCCGCCCCAGCTCGCGGCGGAACACTCGGGCGGCGGGCAGCCAGTAGCTCAGGCTGTAGGCGGCGGCGGTGAACACCCCGTCGGGCGCCAGCGCGGCCGCGAAGACAGCCAGGAACTCGCGCTGGCGCCGCGGGCCGAACAGGGTCCACGGCAGTACGGAGACGATCACGTCGGCGCGGTCCACGCCGTGGTCGGCGAGGATGCTCGCCAGCGTGGCGGCGTCCGCGGTGACCACCCGCACGCCCAGCTGGCGGGATCGCAACCGATCGGCCAGCTCGGGGTCCTTCTCTACCGCGATCACCACCGCGTCGCGGTCCGCCTCCCGGGCGATCGCCGCGGTGACCGCCCCGGCTCCGGCACCGAGCTCCACCACCACTGCGGGGCGCCCAGCCTGGCCCGCTCCGGGCACCACGGCGGCCAGTCGCCGGGCCAGCTCGGGTCCGGATGGCAGCAGTGTCCCGACATCGAGGGGAGACCGCATCGCCGCCGCGAGGAAGGTGCTCCAGCCACCACCCAGCGCACGCTGGACGGGATCTTGCGGATGCGAGGCGGAGTGCGAGGCCATAGGTCATAGTGCACACCACCCGGTGTGGCACCGCACTACTTAAGGAGCAAACGCTTAGGCTGCGAGTCGCGACCACCACGGGAGGGGATCTGATGGCTCCGCTGCGCGCTGACCGCTACCTCGACGCGTTGACCGCGCAGTCCGCGCTGTTCGCCGAGGCGCTGCACGGCGCGAACCTGCAGCTATGGGTGCCGAACTGCCCGGACTGGACGTTGTATCAGCTCGCCGAGCACCTCGGGCAGGTACATCGGTGGTGCACCGCGCTCGTCACCCGGCGCGCCACCACCCGACTTGATCACCGTACATTGGGAATGGCCGCAGCACCCGCGGACTCTGACGGGCTCGGTACCTGGTTGCGCGAGGGCGCTGGCGCGCTGGTGGACGCGATTCGAGCAGCCGGTCCACAGACCCCCGTGTGGACATTGAGCTGGAGTGAGGACCATAACGTCGGCTTCTGGGCCCGCCGGATGACGCACGAGACCACGGTGCACCGCGCCGACGCCGAGCTCGCGCTGGGTCGAGAGTTCGCTTTAGAAGCTGATCTGGCCGCCGACGCGATCTCCGAGTGGCTGAGCCTGCTCTGCTCGGCGAAGGATGTTGAGGTGCGGCCTGAGCTCGCCGCGCTGCGTGGCACGGGCCAGATCCTGCACCTGCACTCCACCGATCCGGGGCTGGGCGAGGCGGGGGAGTGGATCGTGCGCCGGACCCCGTCGGGCCCGACCTGGGAACACGGGCACGCCAAGGGCGATGTCGCAGTCCGGGGTGCGGTGGTGGACCTGCTGCTGGTCCTGATGCGCCGCGTCCCACCGGCCGAAGCACCGATCACCGTGCTCGGCGACGCCGGCGTTCTCGAACACTGGCTAGACCACACCCGGTTCTAGGGCACACCCGGTTCTAGGGCACACCTGTGGAGTCGCGGACCGATAACTGTGCCCCGGTACCGTTGACTTGAGATGGAACATCATGCGGGTTCTCAGGCGCTGGAGGTCTGCGCGGGATGACCGAGCCGACGATCGGTGAACGCATCCGGGCACTGCGCAAACCCATCTGCACCCAGCACGACCTTGCGGCGGAGGCCGACGTCAGCGTGGACGTCATCCGGAAACTCGAGCAGGGCCGTCGGCGCACCGCGTCCATCGGCACGCTGCACCGCATCGCCCGCGCCTTGGGCGTCGAGATCGCCGAGTTGCTGGGCCCTTCCCGGCCGGTGTCGACCACCGGGGAGGATCAGCCGGGGGTAGGAGCCATCCGTGAGGCACTGACCAGCGTCGATGCCTTCTCGATGAGCTGGACGACGCCGGTTCTCCCGACCTGACCGAGTTAGGCCGCGCCGTCACATATGCCTTTGGGCTGTACTGGGCGGGCCGGTACGGGCCGCTGGCGGCGATGTTGCCCCGTCTGCTGACCGAGGCAGCGGCCGCCACGCACGGGGCTGCTGCCTCCGAGACGGGCCGGGCGGCTGACCTAGCCTCGCAGGTCCACCGGATCACGGCCAGCACACTGTTGCATCTCGGTGCGACCGATCTCGGATACACCGCTGCTCGGGAGGCACTGCGGTTGGCCGCCCTGACCTCGGATCCGCTGCGGGCTGCTGCTGCCCGCAACACGCTCGGTCACGTGCTTCTGCGCCAAGGCCGGTTTGTGGACGCCGAGCGGGTCGCGGTGGCCACTGCGGAAGGCATGCAGCCCCCGGGGGATGCCAGCACCGCGCACTTGTTCGGTGTACGGCGGGGTGCTGCTGCGCGGGGCAGCCGCCGCAGTCCGGCAGCGTCGCGCCGGAGCGGCCACCGAACATGTGGTTTCACCGGGTGGGCTCCCCGGCCGTTGGTGACCAGTTGGTTTTGGACGCCTCCAGCAACGATGCAGTGCTGCCCACTGTGCGCCTGCATCACGGGCGGTGGTTGGTGACCGAGCACAGTTACGGGAGTGGGCAGCGTCGGGATCTGTGGCTGGCCGACCTTGACGGACAAGCGCCGGAGTCGCCGGTATTCCGGGAGATCCAGGCTGGCCGGGATGTCGACACGGATGTTCTTGTCGGCCCGGAGGGGCGGCTGTACCTGCGGACCACGGACAGTGCGCCACGTCGTCGGTTGTGTGTCGCTGACCCGACCATGCCTGGTGTGCCGAACTGGCGGGAGCTCATATCCGAGCGTCCCGATGCGACCTTGGAGCGGGTGGTATTGGCCGGCGCAGAGCTGTTGGCCTGCTGGAGCAGGCAGGGGATCAGCGAGCTGACAGCGCACGACCCTGCCACGGGAGCGTTGCTACGCCGCGTTGAGCTGCCCGGCGAGGGCAGGATCATCAAGATTACCATGGAAAATGACGGTGACCGGGTGCATTTCTCCTACTCGGAGGTCGCCCGGCCTCCTGCGGTGCTCACCTATGACCCCGCCTGTGCCGTAGTCAAGCCTGGGCTCGGCGGGCTGAGCGAGCCCCGGGCACAGGTGCGCTGGTACCGCTCAAAGGTCACCGCTGCGGACGGGACCGAAGTCCCGGTCACCGTCTTGTCGACGGCACCGCGCAACGGCGGGCCACAACCGACGATCCTGCATGCCTACGGTTCCTACGGCCGCACCCGGGATTTCGGCTACTCCGCCACCGTCCTCAGCTGGCTGCAGGCCGGTGGACAATACGCAGTCGCTCACGTCCGCGGTGGTGGCGAGCACGGTGCCCGCTGGCATCAGGCAGGCACCCGGGCTGGGAAGCTCACAGCGGCGGCCGACCTAGTGACAGTCGGGGAATGGCTACACTCAGCCGGTTATGCCACACCTGAGCAGACGTGCCTGTCTGGCGGGTCCGCAGGCGGAGTCCTGGTGTTATCCGCCGTAGTACGACGCCCTGAACTGTGGGGCGCGGTGATCGCTGTAGCTCCTCTGGCAGACATGATCCACTACGAGCGCTTCGGAATCGGTCGGCTGTGGACCAAGGAGTTCGGTGCGGTCATCGACCCTCAGGACTTTGCGGCGTTGCTGGACTTCTCGCCCTACCATCAGGCGCAGATGCGTGGTAGCGCGCGTTATCCGGCGGTGCTGCTATGTGGATTCGACGGCGACACCCGCACAGACCCTGAGCACCCACGGAAGATGTGCGCCGCCCTGCAATGGGCTAATGCTGGCGAGCGGCCGGTGCTGCTGCGCTACGAGGCCGGCGTCGGCCATTCTGCTCGCACGACCACCCGTGAGATCGACCTTGCAGCGGACGCGCACGCCTTTGCCGCAGCCTGGACCGGCCTGAACGGCCCGGACTCGATCACTCATACACGAGAGGAGGTGAACATAGTGGACGATGACGATAAGGACATCCTGCTTGCCGTTGAGGACCTGCCAACAACAACAGCTGAACAGGCCATGGCCTCCAAGGACGGCAATGATGGTGGTGAGGTCGATGGGTCCTCGGACTTCATCTGACTCAGCGCAAGGTTTGATCTGCGGGGTGGCGGGGGAGATGGCCTTCTCCACTACCACCCCGTACGACCGACAAGGGGAGTAGACGTGGCAGCGAACCTGTTCACCGACACCTTCCTCACCGAGGTTGGCGGGGAATTCCTGGCGACGAAGCTCGGCAACGAGGCTGTCTTAGCCGATGTCGGTGAGCAGGCCGTAGCGGACCTGCTGACCTGGCCCGACCTCGACGAGATCCTCTCGACTCGCCCCCTGTCTGCACCGCGGCTGCGGTTGACCCAGCGGTCTGCCGACATTCCCGTCGAGGCCTACACACGGTCTGTGATGTCTTCCGGAGAGCAGCGGAGGGCGTTGGTCCCGGAGAAGGTGTACAGCCAGTTGCGGGACGGGGCGACGCTGATCCTGGAGGCGATCGACCGGCTGCACCCGCCCGTCCGGGACGCGGTGGATGACCTGGTGCGGATGGTCAGAGAAGCGGCGCAGGCGAACCTCTACCTGGTCTGGGGCGACGTGGGTGGGTTCGGGACACATTGGGATGATCATGACACGTTCATCGTCCAGGTCGCGGGGACCAAGCGCTGGGTCGTGCACAGTCCGGCCACCCATCCATACCCGATGGCCGACGGGGCGGATCGCTCACACGTGTGTCCGGAGAACGTGGCGTGGGACGGTGTACTGTCGCCGGGCCAGATCCTGCATGTGCCACGGGGGTGGTGGCACACCGTGCGGGGCGTCGGCGGATGGTCCATGCACCTCACGTTCGGCGTTACCCGCGCCACCGGCATGAGTTGGATGCGCTGGCTCCTCGATCAACTCATCGACGACCCCGCATTCCGACAGGACCTCCCCCGGTTCGCCACCCTGGAGGAACGTTCAGGGCACCACAACCGGCTCGTCGAACGGCTCGCAATGCGGGCAGCCACCGAGAACATCGACCAGTTCTTGGCCGATCGGGACGCGAGGGTGCCGCGCCGGCAGCGCGTGTGCCTGCCCTGGCCCGTTGCGCCTGGGGAATTGCCGTCCACGGCCACCGTCGAGTTCACCCCGCTCCTACCAGCCCTCACCAGCAAAGATCAGACGCTGACGCTCAGCACTGGCGGCCGGAAGTTCACGTTCGCGGCGGCGGTCAGACCAGTGCTTGAGACGCTGATCGCGCGACACCGACTCAGCGTCGCCGAACTGGCCCAGGCCAGCCAGCTCCCCGCAGGCCAGCTCCGCGCCATGCTGGACGTGCTCCTCCGGCAGCATCTGGTCGTGATACGAGTATGACCTGCCACAGTGCGCCCACGCCGGGACCGGGCGTAGAGCCGGGGCTTCCCGGGGCTACTCTCCGGCGACGTGAGCTTCGCGGGATATGACCTCGTCGTTGTCGGCTCCGGCTTCTTCGGCCTCACCGTGGCCGAGCGTGCCGCTGCCCAGTTGAACAAACGGGTGCTGGTGGTGGAACGACGTCACCACCTCGGCGGCAACGCCTATTCGGAGGTGGAACCGGAAACCGGGATCGAGGTGCACCGCTACGGTGCGCACCTGTTCCACACCTCGAACAAGCGCGTGTGGGAGTACGTGAACCGGTTCACCCAGTTCACCGACTACCAACACCGGGTGTTCACGATCCACCGCGGTCAGGTCTACCCGTTCCCCATGGGCCTGGGGATGATCTCTCAGTTCTTCGGTCGCTACTTCACGCCCCACGAAGCACGCGCGCTCATCGCCAGGCAGGCCGCCGAGATCGACGGCAAAGACGCCACGAACCTCGAAGAGAAAGCTATCTCGCTCATCGGCCGCCCGCTCTACGAGGCGTTCGTCCGTGACTACACGGCCAAGCAGTGGCAGACCGACCCCACGAAGCTGCCGGCCGCGACCATCACCCGGTTGCCGGTGCGCTACACCTTCAACAACCGTTATTTCAGCGACGCCTACGAGGGCCTTCCGGTTGACGGCTACACCGCGTGGCTCGAGAAAATGGCCGCTCACCCGGACATCGAGGTGCTGTTGAACACCGACTACTTCGAGGTGCGCGACGATATCCCCGAACGTACACCGGTTATCTATACCGGCCCGTTGGACAGGTATTTCGACCACTCCGAGGGCTGGCTCGGTTGGCGTACCCTGGACTTCGAGCGGGAGGTCGTGCGTGACCGCGGTGACTTTCAGGGCACCCCGGTCATGAACTACGCCGATGCCGACGTCGCGTTCACTCGCATCCTTGAGTTCCGACATTTTCACCCGGAGCGGAACCACTACTCGACCAACCAGACCGTCATCGTGCGGGAGTCCTCCCGATTCGCCGGTAAGGAGGACGAGCCGTACTACCCGATCAACACTTCTGAGGACCGGGCCACGCTGGGACGCTACCGCGAGCTGGCAAAAGCCGAGACCGCCCGTCGCAATATTCTGTTCGGTGGCCGCCTAGGCACCTACAAGTACTTGGATATGCATATGGCCATCGGCTCTGCTCTGATGATGTTCGACAACAAGATCGCTCCCTATTTCACGCACGATCGAGCGCTTGATGGCTCCATCGACGACTAGGCCTGTGGCGTGTGGGACGCCCGAAGCTGGTCTCGGTCATGCCGAGTGGTTCCCAGTTGCGCCGGCACACAACGGTGTCGAGCCCCGCTCCAGTTGGTGTGCTCCTGCCCCCGATCGAGGCGTTCGGCTCCTGACTGGGCGAGACGCGCCGACGGCGCTGATCGCGTGATTGTCCCCCAGTACACGCAATAACCTCTGCCGAAAGGCCCGCAGGGGCTGGTGGGGAAGGAGGTTGCCATGCGGGATCGTGAGCCGACGATACGCAGTCGGGAGCTGGGTGAGGGGTTGCGCCAGGCGATGGAGGGCGCCGACCTGAACGGCAGGCAGGCCGCGCAGGCGCTCGGCTGGTCGGAGAGCTGGGTGTCGCGAATACTGTCCGGCAAGCGGGGTGGTGGCAGCGCGCTGGACGTCGCGGCGTTCCGCGGGGCGTGCCGGGTCAAAGCCCCGGAGCGGGACCGGCTGCTCGCGCTGTGCCAGGACCAGCACATCCCCGGCTGGCTGCAGCAGCACGGCTCCCGGCTGCCCAAACAGCTCGTGACCTTGATCAAGCACGAGGACAAGGCAGTGGGCTACAGCGATATCCAGCCGATAATCGTGCCTGGGTTGCTGCAGACCGGCGACTACGCCCGCGCGGTGATCAGCCACCTCGCCAACGTGCCCGCCGCCGAGGTGGACGAGCGGGTGACCGCCCGGTTGGCCCGGCAGCTCCTGTTCAGCCAGGAACGGCTGGCACGGTTCAGCTTCTACGTCCACGAGTCCGCGCTACGGCTGCCGGTCGGCGGCCCGGCCGTGATGTCGGATCAGCTGCACCACCTGCTGCGGATGTCGGTGCGCTCCTCTGTCACGCTCCGGGTGGTGCCGGTGTCGCTCGGCGCGCACACCGCGACGGCGGGGTCGTTCATCTTCATGGAGTTCGCCGAGTTCAAGCCAGTCGTGTACCTGGAGAGCGCGACCTCCAGCCTGTTCCTGGAGAAACCGGAGGAGATCCGGGCGTACCGGTGCATCCTGGCGGCGCTGGCGCAGACCGCGCTGGGCGAGGAAGAATCGAGGGAGCTGACTGCCAGCCTGGTAACTGAGCTCTACTCCGATGGAGAGGACCACGATGACCGCGCCTGAGCCGGCCGGCATTGTCTGGCACACCAGCAGCTACAGCGGCAGCGCGGCCTGCGTCGAGGTCGCCTGGCGCACCAGCAGCTACAGCGGTAGCGGAAGCGCCTGCGTCGAGGTCGCGCCGACGCCGGAGCGGGTCCTGGTGCGCGACTCCAAGGACCCCGCCGGCCCCGCCCTGGCCCTCCCCCCCTCGACCTGGCGGACGTTCCTCACCACCGTCATCCGCTGACCACAACGACCGTAAGGACAACTAGGGGAATTGTGACGCACACTCGTACGGGTTGGCGGGAGTTGATCTCCGAGGTACCCCGTGACCCGTTCATCCCCGAAACCATCTGGGTCGATCGCGACGCTGGTCACCCACAGTCCGGGTTCGCTGCGCTGTCCCGACAGGATGATCCGCAACGCTGGCGGGAGTTGCTCTCGGCGAATGAGCCCGTGATCACTCAGGTTGATGAGGGACACACCGCGGTGGGTGACACCGGCTGGTCACCATCCAGCTCATGCAGCAAGCCCTCGATCGTGGCCGACATGCTCGACGCGCTGGACGTACACCCAGGTCACACGGTGTTGGAGATCGGGACCGGGACCGGGTGGAATGCCGCGCTCCTGTGCCGGCGAGTCGGCGAGCGGGGCCGTGTGGTCAGCATCGAAGTCGATCCGGTGATCGCCGAGGCCTCGCGGGCTGCGCTGGCGCGCGCCGGGTACTCGCCGTTGGTGATCACTGCGGACGGCGCGCAAGGCTACCCGGACGCCGCGCCGTATGACCGATTGGTGGCCACCGCCTCGGTCCGCGAGATCGTGCCGAGCACCTGGCTTGAACAAACCCGGCCCGGTGGCCTCATCGTCACTCCGTGGGGAACCGACTACTGTAATGGCGTCATGCTGACCCTGCACGTGGCCGCCGACCGCACCGCCACCGGTCTCTTCGGCGGGGATCTCTCCTTCATGCGACTACGCTCCCACCGCCGCCGTTTCTACGAACCCGCCCAGAGCGAGATCCAGCACGCGCAGATGACCACCACCGACGTGCACGGATGGGATTTCTTCCACATGATCAACAGCGATCAGGCCGCATTCTCCATCGGGTTGAAGGTGCCCCGCTGCGCGCTCACCGTCGACCTCGACACAGCCGGCGCAGACCACAACGCCCTCGAACTCGACGACATCACCACCAGATCATGGGCCCGGCTGGACGCCGACCTCACCTCACCCGACAAGCTCGTGGTACGCCAACTCGGCCCACGCCGGTTGTGGGACGAAGCCGAAGCCGCCTACGACTGGTGGTACGACCACGGCAAGCCTACCCTCGACCGGTTTGGAATGACCGTGACCACCGACACTCAGATCGTGTGGCTCGACGAACCAAGCACCGTTGTCCGCGCCTTTACCCCGGCCACGTGAACCACGTGGCCGATTATCGTGGCGATGGTGTCACAGCAAGCCGTGTAGCAGCAAGCCGTCTGGAGGTTGTCGAATGGCCACGATGTCCTACGCCGACGCGGTGAGCGAGGCGCTGCAGCGATTGCAGGGAGTGGGCTTCGAACATGGACCGTCATTCGCAAACCACGCGCCGATGGCCGCAGAGGCGCTGGCTCGCCTCGGATACGCCGATGACGTGCCGGCTTGGGTCGAGCAGGATTTGCGGACGCATCGCTATCACCAGGTACCGGAGGCCCGGTGGCGGCTGTCCGCGACGGACGAGACCGATTGGGCATCGGCACTGGGACACTTCGATCGGGTCGCCGACTGGTCGGCGATGTTCGAGCGGGAGCTGGCAGAAGAGCCGTGGGCCGATGTGCTCGCCCGATGGTGGCCCAGGTTGCTGCCGGGAATGTCGGGAGCGTTGACGCACGGCATGATCCGCACCGCGCACGCCGTGCGGGCCATTGCGCTGGCCACCGATGACGATCGGCTGCAACGGGGCGAGCTGGCTCACGGCCTCGGATATTGGGCTGCCCGATACTCCGGCACCAGGTGGCGCGCCGACGTTCGTCGGGACCAGTCGCCGACCGCCGTCACGGCGGACGGTGTCAGCGAGCCGGACGCCGTCTTCGCGCTCGATGAACTGATCGCCGACAGCGCCGGTTTCTACGCGCGCCGGCAACCGGATTTCCCGATACCACTGATCCATACGATCACCGCACCGGCCGCCGTTCGTCTGATGTGCGAGTATCTCCCGGAGGATCAGCGCCGGCCGTCGTACGTGGTCGTGCGGCAGTGCAGCGACGCGCTGCGATCGCGTTTCGGCACCTCGTCGAGCACCCACGGTGGAGCCGCGACCGTGCAACCCGAGCCGCCCGCAGAAGCGGAGCTCATCGCGGCCGCTGTCGAACTCGGCGATGAACATGCCATCAAACTCGCCGAGGTGGCGATCCGGCAGAACGCGCTAGCGCCAGACGACCGGTATTCCGCCGCCCTGCATGTGGCCACCCGTCAGATCAGCCGTCATCTCGTGTGACCGCGACTGGGTAATGGGTGGCGGTCGTCCATGGGGAGTCAGGGGCTGGGGGTGGGGACCGGAACGAGGAGCTGCTTGCCGTCGTCTGACGGGTTGAGGTCTGCATTACTGTTGCGAATCGCGTACACCAAGGCCGGGAATTGACTGGGATCGTGGGGCCGGACCAACACCAGGGTGTCGTCCTTGATCGTCACCGTGCTGAGCTGGGGCAGAGGTGTCATGGTCCCGTAGCAGTCCACCTCGACCTTGTTCAGCAGGTCGACAACGTCAGATGCCTTCATCACTTACTCCTCTCCGGAGACTGCTTCGTGATGAGTATATTCACGAAGCAGTCTCCGTCCGCGCCGCTGCCTGGCGCGAGCAAGCACCAGTGACACCACCCGCAACCACACGTATACGTCCCCCGGCTCGGGTCACGCCCTCCGACCACCCCAGCATACCCTCTATTGACTTCATGTGAGCCCTGTATAGACTTCAGTCATGCTGGTGGGTCGCGTCCCGGTTGCGGACGGCAAGGGAGACGGGCCTGGGTGGCGCCTACGGGTGGCGGCGGTCGCGGTGGGAGTCGTGCTGGCCGCAGCGATGCTGGTGGGGTGTGGCTCCGGTGCCGCTGGGCGGATCGTGCTGGTCTTCGACACCGATAACGATGCGCTGGACCAGAGCAGGATCGCGGCAGCGGAGTGTAGCGAGGCCTCTGGCGGTCGGTACACCATCGAGCAGCGGACCCAGCCGAGCCGGCATACCGATGACAATCGGCTGTACCTGGCGCGCCGGCTGGCCATCCATGACACCGGCCTGGACATTATGGAGCTCGACGATATCTGGACCGCGGAGTTCGCCCAGGCGGGATGGATCCTGCCGTACCCACCCGAGGTGGCGCAGCAGGTCGCGCAGGGGACTCTGCGGGTCCCGCTGGAGACCGCGACCTACCGGGGCAGGTTGTATGCCGCACCGCTGAACACCGCCACACAGCTGCTCTGGTACCGCAAGGACCTGGTGCCCGAGCCGCCGAAGACCTGGGACGAGATGATCGAGATGGCGGAGGGCCTGGCGGCGCGAGGCCTGCCGCACTACGTCGAGGTGCAGGGCGCGCGGTATGAGGGTGTGACAGTGTGGTTCAACACCCTGCTGGCCAGTGGCGGCGGCGCGATCGTCTCGGAGAACGGCGATGTGCAGGTGTCTCGGGGCGATGCCGCCCGGCGGGCGGTCGGCGTCATGGCGCGGCTCGCCACCTCCCGAGCCGCGGACCCGTCGCTGTCGCTGAGTCACGAGGATGAGGCCCGGTTGGCGATGCAAGCGGGGAAGGCGGCGTTCGAGGTCAACTACCCGTTCGCCTACGCCGCGATGTACGAGGCCGGTGGTGGCGCGTTCATCGATGCGCTGGGGCGGCCGACCAACCGGGACACCGGCCGCCGGGTCGGGGACGTGTTCGGCTGGGCCCCTTACCCGTCGGTCGTGCCGGGCCGGCCCGCGAGGGTGACGGTCGGCGGGCACAACCTGGGGGTGAGCGCCACCTCGCGGCATCCGAGGGAGGCGTTCGAGGCGGTGCAGTGCCTGCGCAACCGGGACAACCAACTGCGCTACGCGGTGGCGGTGCAGAGACTGCCCACACTCGACGCGCTGTACGCCGATCCGGCATTGCTGACCCGATACCCGGCCTGGCGGGTGATCCGGGATTCGTTGGACGACGCTAGTGTGCGGCCGACGACACCGGCCTACAAGAACATCTCGATCGTGATCTCCGAACTGCTCAACCCGCCGGCGAAGATCAATCCGAACACCGTGGTGGACCAGCTGGCCGATCAGATCGCCAAGGCCGTCACGTCACAGGGGCTGGTGCCGTGACGAGGACCGTGCCGTCGGGTGCCCCCACCACCGAGCCGGGGAGCGGGCGACGGGGGCCGCCGGTCTCTCAGCGAGCCCGGTCGGAGCGCCGGCTCGCGGCGCTGCTGTGTGCGCCGGCGGTGCTGGTGATCCTGGCGGTGACCGGTTACCCGATCGGCTACGCGATCTACCTGTCACTGGAGCGGTTCGACCTGCGGTTCCCCGACCAACGCGGCTTCGTCGGGCTGGCCAATTACGGCGCGGTGCTGAGCTCGGGTTACTGGTGGCGGGCGTTCATCGTCACAGTGATCATCACGGTGGTCTCGGTGGCGATCGAGTTCGTGATCGGGCTGGCGCTGGCGCTGGCCCTGGACCGCACGGTGGTCGGCCGGGGCCTGGTGCGCACCGTGGTGCTGATCCCTTACGCCATTGTCACGGTGGTCGCCTCCTACGGCTGGCAGTACGCCTGGACGCCGGGCAAGGGATACCTGGCCGCGCTGCTGCCCGAGGGTGTGGCACCGCTGACCGATCAGGTCGCGACCATCGCGCTGATCATCCTGGCCGAGGTGTGGAAGACGACGCCGTTTGTAGCGCTGCTGCTGCTCGCCGGGCTCGCGCTGGTCCCCGAGGACCTGCTCAAGGCCGCCGCGCTGGACGGCGCCGGGCCATGGCAGCGGCTGACCAGGGTGATTCTGCCGATCATGAAGCCGGCGATCCTGGTCGCGCTGTTGTTCCGGACTCTGGATGCATTCCGGATATTCGATATCATCTACATCCTGAATCAGGGCTCGAACGGTACGGCGTCGGTGTCGATGCTCGGCTACGACAATCTGTTCGTCGGGTTCAACCTCGGCATCGGCTCGGCGATCAGCGTCCTGATCTTCGCCGTCGTGGCTGCCTTCGCGTTGGTGTTCGTCAGGCTGTTCGGCGTGGCGGCGCCGGGCGCCGAAGCACAGGAAGGGATGTCGTGATGGGTGTCGGGTGGGGCCGCAAGGGTTGGTGGGCGATCGCCGATGTCGTCATCCTCGGCTACGCGCTCGTGCCGGTGCTGTGGATCGTCAGCCTGTCATTCAAACCCATCAGCTCGATCAATGACGGCCGCTTCATCCCCGCCGAACTCACCTGGACGAACTATCAGCAGATCTTCCGGTTAGCCCCGTTCGTCAGCGCGTTACGCAACTCAGTCGGCATCACCCTCATCGCGACCGGGTTGTCCGTGGTGATCGGCACGCTCGCAGCCTACGCGATCGCGCGACTGTCCTTTCCGGGCAAGAAACTGCTGGTCGGCGGCACGCTGCTGATCGCGATGTTCCCGCCGATCTCGCTCATCACGCCGCTGTTCGACATCGAGCGCAAGGTCGGCCTGATCGACACCTGGCCCGGGCTGATCCTGCCCTACATCACCTTCTCGCTGCCACTGGCGATCTACACTCTGTCGGCGTTCTTCCGGGAGATCCCCTGGGAGCTGGAGAAGGCAGCCCAGATGGACGGCGCCACGCCGTTTCACGCGTTCCGTAGTGTGATCGTCCCGCTGGCCGCGCCGGGGGTGCTCACCACCGCGATCCTGGTGTTCATCTTCTGCTGGAACGATTTCCTCTTCGCGATCTCGCTGACCTCCACCGAGGCGTCGCAGACCACCACGGTGGCCATCGCCCAGTTCACCGGGGCCTCGGAGTTCATCGAGCCCACCGGGTCCATCTCGGCGGCCGCCGTGCTGCTGACCATCCCGATCATCCTGTTCGTGCTGTTCTTCCAACGTCGGATCGTCGCCGGCCTGACCGCCGGCGCAGTCAAGGGGTAGTGGTGGCCACGATCGACCTGGACAAGGTGACCAAGCGGTTCCGCGACGACGGCCCACCCGTCGTGCACGAAGTGGACCTCCGGATCGCCGACGGCGAGTTCGTCATTCTCGTCGGGCCCTCCGGGTGCGGGAAGTCGACCACTCTGAACATGATCGCCGGCTTGGAGGACATCACCTCCGGCGAGCTGCGCATCGGGGGGAAGCGGGCCAACGAGCGAGCACCCAAGGACCGCGACCTGGCAATGGTGTTTCAGTCCTACGCGCTCTACCCGCACATGACCGTTCGGGAGAACATCGCCTTCCCGCTCAAGCTCGCCCGAGCCGGCAGAACCACCATCGACGCCCGAGTGGCTGACACGGCGCGCATGCTCGACCTCACGCCGCTCCTGGACCGCAAGCCGGCGACACTGTCCGGTGGGCAGCGGCAGCGGGTGGCGATGGGACGCGCGATCGTGCGCAAGCCCCAAGCGTTCCTGATGGACGAGCCGATGTCCAACCTGGACGCCATGCTGCGGGTCCAGATGCAGGTTTCGGTGTCCCGGCTGCAGCGGCAACTGGGTATCACCACTGTCTATGTGACGCACGACCAGACCGAGGCGATGCGGATGGGGGATCGGGTGGTCGTGATGCGCGGCGGGGTGGTGCAGCAGGTCGGCGCGCCGCAGGCCCTCTACGACCACCCGGTCAACTTGTTCGTGGCGGGATTCATCGGCTCGCCGGCGATGAACGTTCTCCCTGCGCGGCTGAACGAGAGCACGGTGTATTGCGCATTGGGCGAGCTACCACTATCCGACCGGATACGTCGCGCGCTGGAAGCGGCGCACGCACCTCGCGACGTCATCATCGGTATACGGCCGGAGCATTTCGAGGACGCTGCGCTCGTGGAACCCGAGACCAAGCGGCGTGGGGTGACGTTCACGGCACCGGTCGAGGTGCTGGAATCGATGGGCTCGGACAAGTACGCCCACTTCGCGCTGGAGAACGAGCAGGCCGGCGCGGCCATGCTGGAGATGCTGGCTGCGCAGACAGGCGTCACCGACGTCGGCCATGTGGTCACCCGGTTGTCCGTCGCGTCGGCCGCGGCCCCGGGGGAGAAGGTCCAGGTCTGGTTCGATCCGGACCACGTCCAGGTCTTCGCCCCCTCCGATGGCCGCAACCTCACCCGGGAACCTACCGTCTCGCGGGCCGCTCCCGCGGCGACCTCAGAAGGCGGCGGCCCCACGCTTCCAGGACGGTCCTCGGAGCGGCTGCCAGCAGATCGTTTCTGATCTTCCGCACATCATCGGGCTTGGCGTGGCGGATCACGTCGATCATGGCCTCCTGGTACTCCGCACCCGCGTTGCGCGGCTGCACCGCGCCGATCGCGCCGACCAGCAGTTCGGCCTGGTCCTGGGGATTACCGAGCACCAGGCTGAGCACACCGCAGGCCAGAGAGGCCGTCAGCTGCAAGGCCATGGCGAGTGTGAACGGAGCCAGCACCACCGCCAGGCCCAGGGTCACCATCGTGGGCGCACCGAAAACCAGAAGCATGAGGTTGCCAGCGCCCACGGCGTAGGCACAGATCTTGGCGACCCGTCTGCGGCGGCACATCCTTGCTCACCCCCCGGGATCCCACGCGACTGATCGGCGGCTGAGCGCGCTGCCTCTGGCGCCCACCCGGGCGGACGCCTCCTGGAGAGCCTTGCGAGCCTCCGCCGCGCCCTCCCCGGTGAGCCGGTAATAACGGCGCCGCGGCCGGGCCGCCTGATGCGGATCGAGATCTTCCCACTGGTCGGTCAACCAGCCGTGGTCGAGAAGCCGTTGCAGGATCGGGTAGGTGGTCCCCGGCAGCAAGCCGGTACGGTCGGTGATCTGCAAACCGTAGAGAGCCGCAGCGGGGTCGTCATCCCAGACATGCAGAAGGGCCTCCAGAACCAGCCGGACGGTTGTCGTCATCCTGGGAGCCATAGCTGAAGTCTAGTGAGGGCTTGCCCGTAGTCAACCCAGGAAGAGCCAGCGGGTTGTACCCCAGCCCGGCAAGGCGTGTACTGGTCGGCTTCCGGTGTACGACGACGCCGACACAGGGCGGCCTCACCCACCGTGAGTGCACCGGTCAACCCCCGAAGGTCGCGCGGACCAGCGAGCAACGGCGCACCTTCCCCTGGTGAACACCCACCGCAGACCGGCCGCACAACCTCATCACCCCCCCGCCACGCCGAACAGACCCCACGCACGAACACCACACTCGACTCGATCAAGCCGACTTCGTCAGCTACCGCCCTCTAGCGTGGGGCCGAGACGGCTCCGCCCATCTTCTTGCTCGTCATCGATATAGTGCTGTAGGCTGTGGTCTGCGGCAACTCTCGAACAGCGGTGCCGCAGACCACACCACCGATGAAGGAAGGGGACGATGACCCTGCAGGTGTTAGTCGGGGTGCTGCTGCTCTGCCTCGGGCTGTTGCTCGGTGAGACCTGGACCGCCCAGGCCTTCCAGGCCAAATCGCGCCGGCAGGCCGAGGAGCGTCGCAGGCTGAACGAGGAGTGGTTGGCCGTTCACGCCGCGCTTCAGCAGCGGGGCCGGTGCCCACGCTGCGGGGCTCCCCTGTCAGACCATGACTGGTAGGGCCGACCACGACTGGTAGAGCTCAGCGGGGGGCACCGGTCGGTCCCGAGACGTGGGTGGCGTCGCGGACGGTGCCGACGTATTCCTCGACCAGGTCCTCCAGGGCGACGACTCCCTCGGTGCTCCCGTCGGGACCCACGACACGAGCGAGGTGGCTGCCGGAGCGGCGCAGCAGGGTCAGCGCCTCGTCGAGCTTGGCGGTGGAGGGCATCTCGGGCAGCGGGCGCGCGCTGCCCGGCGGCACCGGCGTGTCCGGTGGTCCGCCGAGCAGCTCCAGCACGTCCTTGACGTGCAGGTAACCCACCAGTTGTCGGTCAGTGCCCGATTGGTGGTCAGTGCACAGCGGGAAGCGGGAGAAACCGGTCTGGGCCACGGCGCGCTCGATGTCGCCCAGGGTGGGCTCGGCGGGAACCGTGGTCAGCCCGGAGATCGGGATGAGCACGTCGGCGACGGTCCGTGTCCTCGTGGACAGGGTTTGCGTCAGCCTGCGGTGCTCTTGGCTGTCCAGCAGTCCCGCGCGGCTGGAGTCGGCGATCAGGTTGGCCAGCTCGTCGGGACTGTAGGCGCTGGACAGCTCGTCGCGGGGTTGCACGCCGAAGAGCCGCAGCACCAGCCGTGCGGCTCGGCTGAACAGCGCGATGACCGGTCGCGTCGCCCGCATGAAGGTGACCAGCGGGGGCACCAGCCACAGCGCGGTGCGCTCGGGACCCGCGATGGCGATGTTCTTGGGCACCATCTCGCCGAGCAGGATGTGCGCCACCGTGACGATGCCCAGCGCGATGACGAGGGCCGCAGTGTGCAGCACCGCGTCGTGTACCCGCAGCGGTGCGATCAGCCATTCGAGCTGACGGGCGAGCGCAGGCTCACCGAGCGAACCCAACCCCAGCGAGCTGACGGTGATCCCGAGTTGCGCTGCGGCCAGCATCAGCGGCAGCCTCTCGCCGGCCCGGATCACCGCGGCGGCCCGCTGTACCCCGCGCTTGGTCATCGTCTCCAGCCGGTCTCGCCGCGCGCTGATCAGGGCGAACTCGGCACCGACGAAGAACGCGTTACCGGCCAGCAGTACGACCGCGACGAGCAGTGCGGCGGCACTCACGGACCCACCCGCCCAGTACGCGCGGTCCGGGTGAGACGGAGATCAGCGATGCGGCGGCCGTCCATCCGCATCACGGTCAGCCGCCACCCGTCGAGCTCGACCTCGGCGCCGACATCGGGGATGCGGCCCAGCCGTTGCAGCACGAGCCCGGCCACGGTCTCGTAGTCGCCTTCGGGCATCACGAACCCGACAGCATCGGCCACCTCGTCCTCGCGGAGCAGCCCGGAAATGATCCAGCTCCGCTCGTCCAGCAGTTGGACCTGAGAGACCTCCAGCCGATCGTGCTCGTCACGGACGTCACCGACGATCTCCTCCACCAGGTCTTCGAGGGTGACGATGCCCGCGGTACCGCCGTATTCATCGACCACGATCGCGAGCTGCAGACCCTGGCCGCGCAGCGCCTCGAGCAACGCGTCGCCGTCCAGCGAGCTCGGCACAGTCGGGACCGGGCTGGCCAGGGTGCCGACCCGGGACACGGCGCGCCGGCCGGCCGGCACCGCGAAGGCCTGCTTGACGTGCACCACGCCGCGCACATCGTCGAGGTCGCTGCCGTAGACCGGGAAGCGCGAGAAGCCGGTCCGCCGCGCGGCGTCCACCAGGGCGAGTACCGGCGTGTCCGCCGCAAGCGCCTGCACCCGCACCCGGGGGGTCATCAGCTCCTCAGCGGTGCGCTCGCCGAAGCGCAGCGAACGATCCAGCAGGGTTGCGGTCGCCTCGTCCAGCGTGCCGTGCTGAGCACTGCTGCGAACCAGGGAACCGAGCTCCCTCGGGGAGCGTGCGGAGCGCAGATCCTCGGCCGGTTCGACGCCCAGCCAGCGGACGATCCGGTTCGCCGCACCATTCAACGCGCAGATCAGCCACCGGAACGCGATCGAGAACGCCGTGAGTACCCCAGCGACCTGCCTGGCCGTCCGCAGCGGCCGGGCGATGGCCAGATTCTGCGGGACGAGCTCGCCGAACACCATGGACAACGCGGTGGCCAGCGCTAGCCCGATCCCCAACGACATCCCGCTCGCCGCACTCGCGGGCAGCCCGATGGCGTGCAGGCCGGGCCGGAGCAACGTGCCGATGGCCGGCTCGGCCACGTACCCGGTGAGCAGCGTGGTGATCGTGATGCCGACCTGCGCACCGGAGAGCTGGAAGGACAGCGTGCCCCGAGCGCGCTGGACCTGACGGGATCGACGGTCGCCGACCTGTGCGGCGTGCGCGTCGACAGTGCTGCGTTCCAGCGTGGTGAGGGCGAACTCACCCGCGACGAAGACGAAGGTGCCTGCGGTCAGCGCGGCCAATCCGAACAGGCCCCAGAATAGATCCCAGATGCCGCGCAGGACATCCATCACGTCGCCCACACCGTCCCCGCCGGGTCGAGTTCGGTCGATTCTACGGGCGCCCGGGGTGCTGTCGAGAGCAGTCGTGCCAGGACGCGGCCATTCGGGCTAACGTTCTCTTCGTGCGGATCGGCATTCTGGGAGGGCTCGGGTGGTGCCCTGGCGCGTCGTTCGACGACGCCCTCCGGCGGTTGGGAACCGAGCTGGGTCGCCGCTGCTGGGGCATGGTGCTCGGGGTTCCCGGGCCGGTCGCGTCCGGCACCATCGGGCCCGGGGCCGACGTCGTGGAGGTGCTCCCTCGAGGCGCCGAGCCGGGTAGTTACGCCACCGACCGGCGTGCGGTGGACGGACCGGTCGCCCGGATGGACGCGGTGCGGCTGCTCTCTGACGCTGTCGTGATGCTGCCCGGCGGGATCGAGGTGCTGGCCGACCTGCTCGCGCTGCTCACCGAGCAGGCGCTGGGACTGAGCGACAAACCGTGTGGCGTACTCGACCCGGACGGCTTGCTCAACCCGCTGGCCGAACAGCTTGCCGCGTTGGACCGGGCCGGTCTGCCCTCGGCGCCGTTGCTGCGGGCCGGCGATCCCGCCCAGCTGCTGGACCAACTCGCGGCCTGGCGGCCCGACGGTGGCGGCGATGTGCATGAGGAGGTCGCCTGGCTGCGGATCAACGACTCCAGCCTGGCGCTGCTCCCGAGCCCGGCGGGGCTGGGTCTGCCCGGCGGCCCGCGCGGGCCGGGGGAGCGCGGCGCCGTGGCGTTGTGCCGGTTGATGGAGCAGCGCTGGTCGGTGCTGCTGCGCCCAGAACGGCTGCGCCCGGTGGCCGCGCTGATGGTGCCCGACGGTGGCGGCGGATGGCGGCGGGTGAGCTGCTACCGGGCGCAGGGCCCGCAACCGGTCGTACCCGGAGCGGTGTCGTACCCACTAGGGGAGACGGCGGCCTGCGAACCGGTGGCCGCGGCGCTGCAGGATCTGCTTCGCCGCGGCCGGGTCCGCTGATCTCCCGTCGCGGCCGGCCGGGTCACCAGCCTCTGGGTTACCAGCCTCTGGGCAGCGGGCGTCCCTCGGCGAAACCGGCCGCCGACTGCACCCCGATCACGGCTCGTTCGGACAGCTCCGGCAGCGTCCGGGCGCCGGCGTAGGTGCAGGCGCTGCGCACCCCGGCGCAGATGTGGTCGATGAGATCCTCCACCCCGGACCGGTGGGGGTCGAGGTACATCCGGGCGGTCGAGATGCCCTCCTCGAACAGTGCCTTGCGAGCCCGGTCGAAGGTGTCGTCACGGCTGGTGCGGGCGGCGACGGCACGCTTGGAGGCCATCCCGTAGGACTCCTTGTAGGGCCGGCCGGTCTCGTCGCGCTGCAGGTCACCCGGCGACTCGTAGGTGCCCGCGAACCACGAGCCGATCATCACGTTCGCCGCTCCGGCGGCCAGCGCCAGCGCGACGTCTCGCGGGTGGCGCACGCCCCCATCGGCCCAGACGTGGCCACCGGCCGCGTGGGCCGCGGCGGCGCACTCGGCCACCGCGGAGAACTGCGGCCTGCCGACTCCGGTCAGCATCCGGGTGGTGCACATCGCGCCCGGCCCCACCCCGACCTTGACGATGTCGGCGCCGGCCTCGAGCAGGTCGCGGGTGCCCTGCGCGGATACCACATTCCCGGCCACCACCGGCACGCCCGGGCGCTGCGCGCGGACCGCGCGCAGCGCGTCGAGCATCTTGCGCTGGTGGCCGTGCGCGGTGTCGACGACCAGCACGTCGACGCCCGCCGCGAGCAGTGCTTCGGCCTTGGCGCTGACGTCACCGTTCACCCCGAGTGCTGCGGCCACCCGCAGCCGGCCATCGGCGTCGCGCGCGGGGGAGTACAGCTCGGCACGCAATGCCCCCGTGGGGGTCAACACCCCGACCAGCCGGCCTTGGGCGTCCACGGCGAGTGCCAGCTTCTGGTGGCGGTGATGCAGCTGATCGAAGACCTTGCGCGGTTCGGTATCGGCGGACACCACCACCAGATCGGTCTGCGCCACCTCAGCGAGCCGGGTGAACCGGTCCACTCCGGTCAGTTCGGTCTCGGTGACCAGGCCCACCGGAGCGCCCGCACCATTGAGGACCACCACGGCCCGGTGTGCCCGCTTGGGCAGCAGGTTGATCGCGTCGGCGACGGCGTCTTCCGGGCCCAGGGTGAGCGCGGTGTCCAGCACTAGGTGCCGCGATTTCACCCAGGCCACCGTCTCGGCGACCACCGCCGGGTCCACGTCCTGGGGCAACACCACCAGCCCGCCCCGGCGGGCCACCGTCTCCGCCATCCGGCGCCCCGCTACCGCGGTCATGTTGGCGACCACGAGCGGGATAGTGGTCCCGGACCCGTCCACCGTAGACAGATCCGCGTCGAACCGGGACGTCACCTCCGACCGCGACGGCACCAGGAACACATCATCATAAGTCAGCTCATACCCGACCCCCAGACCACCCACAAACCGCACCCCAGCGACGCTACCCGCGCAGGCGGCGGGCTAGGGGTTCGCGGCCTGGGGGCTGGGCTAGGTCATCGGTTGGGGGGGGTGGGGGGGTTGGGGCGACCGTTGGCGATTCGGCGGTGAGGGTGAGGGGGTGGCCGTGGTGGCTCAGTGCTAGGTCGGCACCGTCGAGCAGCTGGTACTCCGCTTGCCCCGGGGTGATCTGTACCCGCAACCGCCGCCCACGCCAACGCAACCGGAACGTGATCCTGGTCAACGCCTCGGGAAGCTGAGGTGCGAAAGCCAGGCCGCCGTCATCGAGGTGCCGCAGCCCGCCGAACCCGGCCACCAGCGCCGACCAGGCACCGGCCGCCGCCGCGATGTGCAGGCCGTGGTCGGTGTTGTGCGCCAGATCAGCCAGATCCACCAGTGCGGTCTCGCAGAGGTAGTCATAAGCCAGGTCGAGGTGCCCGGTCTCGGCCGCCAGCACCGCCTGGGTGGCCGCCGACAACGACGAGTCGCGGACGGTGATCCGTTCGTAGTAGGCGAAGTTCCGGGCCTTCTGCTCGGCGGTGAACGCCTCCGGGCACAGGTGCATGGCCAGCACCAGGTCAGCCTGCTTCACCACCTGCTTGCGGTACAGGTCGAAGTAGGGGACGTGCAGCAGCAGCGGGTACTGATCCGGTGCCGTGCCGGCGAAGTCCCAGACCGCGTGCTCGGTGAAGCCCTCCGCCTGCGGGTGCACGCCGAGCTTCTCGTCGTAGGGCACGACCATCTCGGCCGCCGCGTCCCGCCAGGACGCGACCTCCTCGGCGTCGACGCCCAGAGCGGCCGCCTGCTCCGGGTGCCGCCCGGCGGCGTCGGCCGCGGCCCGCAGGTTCCGCCGCGCCATCAGGTTGGTGTAGACGTTGTTGTCGGCCACCGCGCTGTACTCGTCCGGCCCGGTGACGCCGTCGATGCGGAAGCCGCCCTGCGCGTCGTGGTGGCCCAGCGAGCACCACAGCCGCGCCGTCTGCACCAGCAGCTCCAGGGTGACGTTGCGCTCGAAGTCGGTGTCGCCGGTCGCGGTCACATGGCGGATCGCCGCGTCGGCGATGTCGGCGTTGACGTGGAAGGCCGCGGTACCGGCCGGCCAGTATCCGGAGCATTCCTGGCCGCGAATGGTGCGCCAGGGAAACGCCGCGCCGGCCAGACCGAGCTGCCCGGCACGCTCGAGGGCCAGGGGGAGGGTCTGCTGTCGCCAGCGCAGCGCGTCGGCGGCGGCGTCGGGCACCGTGTGGCTGAGCACCGGCAGCACGAAGGTCTCGGCGTCCCAGAAGGTGTGGCCGTCATACCCTGGGCCGGTCAGGCCCTTGGCTGCGATACCCCGACGCTCGGCGCGCGCCCCGGCTTGCAGGATGTGGAACAACCCGAACCGGACCGCCTGCTGCAGCTGCGGGTTGCCCTCGACCTCCACGTCGGCGGCGGCCCAGAAGTCGTCGAGGTAGCGGCGCTGTTCGGTGGTCAGCCCGGTCCAGCCGGTGTACCGGGCCGCCGCCAACGCGGCCCGGACCTGGTCGTTGAGCGCCGGAAACGACCGCTGTGAGGACCAGCCGTAGGCCAGGTACTTCACGATCCGCAGCCGTTGCCCGGGTTCCAGCCGGCAGATCACCGTTGTCCGGGCGACGTCCTCGGTGGCCGAGGAGTGGAACTCCGTGCGCGAGGGACCGAACACCTCGTGGTCCATCGCGGCGGCCATCCGCAACCCGGAGTGGCGGGTGCTGTGCATCAGCATGGCGCTGGTGTCGTTGCACCGCTGCTGCTCGGCGACCAACGGTTGGGAGAGCACCGCGGCCACCCGAGGGTCATCGGCGGTGGCGGGCAGCTGCTCGTTGGTGAACAGCTCGGACTGCAGCACCAGCAGGACCGGCTCGTCAACCGGCTCGACGTCGTAGCTGATCGCGGCTACCGCTCGTTGGACCAGCGATACCAGCCGCTGCGAACTCACTCGCACCGCCTTACCAGCGGGGGACACCCACTCCAGCCGGCGGCTGAGCGTGCCGGCCCGCAGGTCGAGCACCCGTTCGTGGGAGCGCAGCTCGCCGTAGCGCACGTCCAACGGCTCATCGTCGACCAGCAGCCGGATCAGCTTGCCGTTGGTCACGTTGACGATCGTCTGACCGGACTCGGGATAACCGTAGCCGCCCTCGGCGTGGGGCAGTGGCCGCAGCTCGTAGAAGGAGTTGAGGTAGCTGCCGGGCAGCGCGTGCGGATCGCCCTCGTCGAGATTGCCGCGTAGCCCGATATGCCCGTTAGCCAGCGCGAAGACCGACTCGGTCTGCCCCAGGGTCGCTAGGTCAAGCTCGCACTCCCGCACGGCCCACGGCTCGACGGCGAACTGATGCTGCTCGATCATGACCGGTCCAGCAGCTCAGTGAGGTCGCTGACGGTGACGTCGGCGCCGGAGTCGAACAGGAAGCCACGTGTGAGGTCGGGTACCCCGAGCGCGCCGAACATTGCGCTTACCACCATCCGTCTGGGTTTGGTTCTGGTCACTATGAGGGCAAGAATCGTAGCCGATGGGGTCACCTAACCACGATCAGGTAGAGGCTGTAGCCGACCCCCAGAGCACAGGCCAGGAAGCAGAGCGCCGCCAGCGGCCGGGCCACCGGCGCGGTTCGCGGGCCAGCGGGCACGGCGAGCGTACTCACGCCGAACGCGAACAGCACGATCACCCCTACCGCGGCACCGAACGAGACTGCGAACACCTCGCCGAGGGCAACCCAGTCGATCGTCACGCTCATGCCGACATCTCCTCAGACCGTGGCCGCAGCGGCCCCTGGATGGGCCGACGGCACCTCATTGACATTGTTCGCATCCACCGGCCGGCGCCGGGACAGGGCGTAGAAACCGCCGCCGGCGGCCAACCCGGCCACCGCGACGACCACCGTCCCGGCGGTTCCGGTCTCGGCCACCCAGCCTGCCAGGGCGCCGACGAGGGCCGCGGCCGGCAGGGTCAACACCCAGGCGATCACCATCTGGCCGGCCAAGCCCCACCGCACCTGCGCCAGCCGGCGGCCCGCGCCCGCACCGAAGATCGCGCCCGAGCACACCTGGGTGGTCGACAGGGGGAAGCCGAGCTGCGAGGAGACCAGGATGACCGCTGTGCTGCTCGTCTCGGCGGCGAACCCCTGCGGCGTCTCGATCTCGGTGATCCGCTTGCCGAGCGTGCGAATGATCCGCCAGCCGCCCAGGTAGGTGCCGAGCGCGATGGCCAGGCCGGCGGTGAGGATCACCCAGATCGGCGGCGCCGAGCCGGCGGACAGCGTCCCGGCGGTGACCAGTGTCAGCGTGATGATGCCCATCGTCTTCTGCGCGTCGTTGGTGCCGTGCGCCAGGGACACCATCGACGCCGAGACCACTTGGCCGACCTTGAAGCCGCGGCTCACGGTGTCCCGGTCGGTCCGCGTGGTGATCCGGTAGGCGAAGTAGGTGCCGACCAGCGCCACCACGCCGGCGATGATCGGCGACAGCGCCGCGGGGATCAAGATCTTGGACACCACGGTGGCGAAGTGCACCGCGTCGATGCCGGCCGCCACCCAGGTGGCACCGATCAGACCGCCGAACAGCGCATGCGTCGAGCTGGAGGGGAGCCCCAGAAACCAGGTCAGCAGGTTCCACACGATGGCCCCGATCAGGCCACCGAAGATTACCACTGGGGTGATCCTGGTGTCGTCGACCAGACCGCTGGAGACCGTCTTGGCAACCGCCACCGAGAGGAACGCACCGACGAGGTTGAGCACCCCTGAGATGGCAACGGCGACTCGCGGTGTCAGCGCCCCGGTGGCGATCGACGTCGCCATGGCGTTCGCGGTGTCGTGAAAGCCGTTGGTGAAGTCGAAGACCAATGCCGTGATGATCACTACCAGGACGATGACGCCCATGTCGAACCCTTCGTCGTCAAGGGGCCTCAGCGCGTGGAGCGTGTCAGACGGAGCGAAACAGCCTGTGAACACCACATGTCGAATCGGAAGCGGGGGCGGGGAGGGCGATCGTCGTGATCACCAGGTCGGCGCCGCACAGCCAGCGACCGTCCAGGCGGGTCAGCGTGTCGCCGGCGATGGTCGGCGTGGCCAGCAGCAGGCGGGCGGAGAACGTACCCTCAGTTGGATCATCCGGGCCGGGACTGATGGTGACGGCAGCGTCCTCGAACCCTAGCCAGCTGCGGGTCAGCGGGAACCACGCCTTGTACACCGCCTCCTTGGCACAGAACAGGATGCGGTCCCAGCATGTTGCGCTGTCCGCGGCGGCCAGCGCTGACAGGCGCTCCCGCTCCTCGTCCCGGGCGACGATGTCCAGGACGCCCGCTGGCAGGGGCAGGTGTGGTTCGGCGTCGATTCCCAGCGCACGCAGATCACGGCTGTGGGCAACGGCGGCGGCCCGGTAACCACCGCAGTGGGTCATGCTGCCCACGACGCCTGGTGGCCACTGCGGCTCCCCGCGCTCGCCGGGCAGCACCGATACCGGTGGCAGGCCGAGCCGGTGCAGGGCCTGGCGGGCGCAGTGCCGGACGGTGCGGAACTCCCGGCGCCGCTTATCCACGGCGCGGCTGATCACTTCCGCTTCGCCCGGGTACAACACCGCCTCAGGTGGGTCCCCGAACGCCTCAACGCCGGCCACCGCACCAGGCAGGATCTTCTCGATCAACTCCTCTCCCGACTCACTATCAGCTGCAGCCGGAGGTGGAGCCGCAGGAGGTGCAGAGGTAGCAGGAACCTGCCGGTTGCATTTTGACGCCGCAGGTGAAACACAGGGGGGCGTCGGCGTGCAGGCCTTGGGTGGCTTCGATCAGTTCCATCGGGGAGTGCGCCGGGGCATCGTAGGAGCCGGTCTGTACCTGCTGGGCTCGTTGGGCGGCTGAGTAGATACCCAGCGCGGAGCGGGTCTCTCCCGGCAGGAAGTCCAGTGCCAGCCGCCGGAAGATGTAGTCCATGATGGACTGCGCCATCCGCACATCTGGGTCGTCGGTCAGCCCGGCCGGCTCGAAGCGCATGTTGGTGAACTTCGAGACGTAGGTCTCCAGCGGCACGCCGTACTGCAGGCCCACCGAGATCGCCACCGAGAAGGCGTCCATCAGCCCGGCCAGCGTCGAGCCCTGCTTGGAGATCTTGAGGAAGACCTCACCGAGGCCGTCGCCCGGGTAGGAGTTCGCGGTGATGTAACCCTCGGCACCACCCACCGTGAACGACGTGGTGAGGCCGGTTCGGCTCTTGGGCAGCCGCCTGCGGACGGGCCGGTACTCCACCGCAGGCGTCACTGCGGTCTTGTCGTCGCGCTTGGACACCGACAGGGGCTGACCGACCTTGCAGTTGTCCCGGTAGATCGCGACCGCTTTCAGCCCGAGTTCCCAGCCCTGAGTGTAGATACGCTCGACGTCCTCGACGGTCGCGCTCTCCGGCATGTTGATCGTCTTGCTGATCGCGCCGGAGAGGAACGGCTGCACCGCCGCGAGCATCCGCAGGTGCCCCATCGGCGCGATCGCCGCCTCGCCCATCGCGCAGTCGAACACCGGGTAGTGCTCGGGGCGCAACCCTGGCGCGCGCAGGACGTTGCCGTGCTCGGCGATGTGCGCGACGATCACCTCGACCTGTTCTGGCTGGTAGCCGAGCTTGCGCAGCGCTCGGGGCACGGTGGAGTTGACGAACTGCATCGAGCCGCCACCGACGAGCTTCTTGAAGGTGATCAGCCCCAGGGCCGGCTCGATGCCGGTGGTGTCGACGTCCATGGCCAGTCCCGAGGTGCCCGTCGGGGCCAGCAGCGTGACCTGCGCATTGCGCCAGCCGTCGTGTTCACCGATCGACAGGCACTCTCGCCACGCCCGGTCCGCGGCCTCCCACACAGGGGTGTCCAGCTCACCGACCCGCCGCGCGTCGGCGTTGGCCTCGGCGTGTTTGCGCATGACCCGGGTGTGGCCCTGCGCGTTGCGGGCGTACCCGTCGTAGGCGCCCACCACCCCGGCGAGCCGCGCGGAACGCCGGTAGGTCACGCCTGTCATCAGGCTGGTGATCGCGCCGGCCAGACCGCGGCCACCGTCGGAGTCGTAGGCGTGCCCGGTCGCCATCAGCAGCGCACCGAGATTGGCGTAGCCCATTCCGAGCTGCCGGTACGCCCGGGTGGTCTCCCCGATCGCCTCAGTGGGGAAATCGGCGAAGCTGATGGAGATGTCCATGGCGGTGATCACCAACTCGGCACACTTGGCGAAGGTGACCACGTCGAAGCTCTGCACGCCGTCCGGTGACTCCCGGAGGAACTTCATCAGGTTCAGCGAGGCGAGGTTGCACGAGGAGTTGTCCAGGTGAACGTACTCGGCGCACGGATTAGAAGTGGTGATCCGCCCCGACTCCGGGCAGGTGTGCCAGTCGTTGATCGTGTCGTCATACTGGATCCCCGGGTCGGCGCAGGACCACGCAGCCTCGCACATCCGGCGGAACAGTACGGCCGCGTCAACGGTCTCGATGATCTCACCCGTGGTCCGGGACCGCAGCCCGAACTGTGTATTGGCCGCCACGGCCTTCATGAACTCATCCGAGACCCGGACCGAATTGTTGGCGTTCTGGTACTGGACGGAGTAAATGTCACTGCCGCCCAGGTCCATGTCGTACCCGGCGTCGCGGAGAACCCGGATCTTGGTTTCCTCCCGGACCTTGGTCTCGATGAACTCCTCGATATCGGGGTGGTCGACGTCCAGGATCACCATCTTCGCCGCGCGCCGGGTGGCGCCACCGGACTTGATCGTCCCAGCTGAGGCGTCCGCGCCGCGCATGAACGACACCGGGCCCGACGCGTTGCCACCGGAGGACAACAGCTCCTTGGACGACCGGATCTTAGACAGGTTCACCCCGGCGCCGGACCCGCCCTTGAAGATCAGCCCCTCCTCCTTGTACCAGTTCAGGATCGAGTCCATCGAGTCATCGACGGCCAGCAGGAAACACGCCGAGACCTGCTGGGGTGCCGGAGTCCCCACGTTGAACCACACCGGCGAGTTGAAACTGAAGATCTGGTGCAGCAGCGTGTAGATCATCTCATGTTCGAAGATCTCCGCATCCTCCTCGGTCGCGAAGTATCCGTGATCTCTGCCGGCCTTGGTGTAGGCGAGCACCACGCGGTTGATGAGCTGCTTGAGGCTCCACTCTCGAACCGGCGATCCCAGCGCACCTCGGAAGTACTTGCTGGTGACGATCTGCACCGAGTTCGGCGACCAGAAATCCGGGAACTCGACACCCCGCTGCTCGAAATTGATCGTGCCATCTCGCCAGTTGGTGAGCACGACATCCTGCCGCGTCCAGGTCACCTCATCATAAGGGTGCACCCCGGGCTTGGTGTAGATCCGCTCACAACGTAGCCCCGCACCTGCGCCACTGCGGGTACCTAGAGTGTTGTCGACCATCTCTGACATGCTTTCCTCGTCCCTCCATATCTTATCACGGAATACTCGGTCTCATCACGGCATGCTCGCCCGCGCGAATCAGCGTCGTGACGTCGTCACCGATTCACCGTGACTGGTGTGAGCTCGATTTCCGCCGACGGCCCGTCGTCGTGGGGGGCGACCTCGCGCTCGGCGCGCAGTCGCCGGATCTCAGTCTCGAAATCATTCAGGGACTCGAAGTCGCGGTAAACCGAGGCGAAACGGAGGTAGGCCACCTCATCGAGCTCGCGCAACGGTCCGAGGACAGCGAGCCCCACCTCATGCGCGGGCAGGTGCGCCCGGCCCAGGGCGCGCAGGGCGTACTCCACCCGCTGGCCCAGTCGCGCCAGCGCGTCCTCGCTGACGGGCCGGCCCTGGCAGGCCCGTCGCACCCCGGCGATGACCTTCTCCCGGCAGAACTGCTCGATGACCCCGGACCGTTTCACGATCATCAGCATGGTCGTCTCGACGGTGGTGAACCGCTGGTCGCACTCCGGACACACACGGCGTCGACGGGTGACCGTTCCGCCCTCACCGGAACGACTGTCGATCACTCTGCTGTCCAGATGACGACAAAAAGGACAACGCATCACTAACCCCCTTCAGCCTGCTCCGCGCGCAGGCGCACAACCCAGGTGGCGACGGACGACCACTATCCGTAGATGAACTACAGTCATGTAACTACAATATGTGGCTGGGGTTACGGGTGGACGCACAGGCCACTGACCCCACGGTTCGGCGGGCGGCACACGACGTGCAGCACCGGGCGCTGTTTGGTCGAGCCGCCAATCTTGGGCGCTCTCAGTGCGCCGAGTTCGACGTGAGAGCTGCTCGGTCGGCCTCCGACGGCTCTCCTGCCGAACTCGGCGACAGTAGGGTTGATCACGAACCACCAGATCTACGGGCACCCGTTGGTGCGGGCGCGCCAGGAGACCCAGCATCGACAACGGCTGTGGTGACCGGCAGGATCGAGCAACGACTGCCAGGTGGAACCGCTCCGGCGTGGGGTGGTGAGGAGGGTGCATGGAGATCGTCCTGTTCCGTATACGCACGCGGGAGGACATCAACCAGGAGGAGTACCAGCACGCTTTTACGCGCATGCTTGAGCTTGTATCTCAGATTCCCGGTTTCGTTGATGTCGAGGGCTTCGCTGGGCAGGATCGCAGCGAGTTAGCGGTTGCGCGATTTGAGTCACCTGAGGCCATCGCGGCTTGGCGCGATCAGCCGGAGCACGTCCGCACCCGCCAGCGGGGCTGGGACGAGTTCTTTACATCGTATGATGTCACTATCGCGACAGTTTCGCGCCACTACGATTGGTCCGTGTCCCACGCAGATGAGGGCGCGGTTGGCGAGCATCTCGTCTAGCTCGTCGCCTTCCGCCGTGCGGTACACCTTCGCTGCGGAGTGGGCGGTTTTCGCTGGTGCTATCAGGGATGTTCGATGGTCGCGGACGGTGTCTCGGGGTCGATGCCGAGTGCGCTGAATCGTGTGGACAGGTCGTCGACCAACGCTGTCGGTGTTCGGTAGTCCGGCAGCGGGATGCCAGCTTTGCTGCGCCACAGCGCATGGCCGAGTGCGGTGCGCAGACGCCAGCCCATCACCCGATCGGTCGACAGTTGGCAGCCGGTGATCTGCTGGTAGTGGCGTATGGTGGCGGTCAGCAATTCAACACCCGGACCCGTTCCGGGAAGAGTCCGCAGGTCGTATTCCAGCTCTGCGGCGCCGACGGTCTCGAAGTCGACGACCAGTCGGAGTTCATCGTGGTGCCATACATGGTTGTCGCCATGCAGATCGGCGTGCACGAGCACGGTCGGACGCGGTGGCGCCAGCACCTCGTCAGCCCAGTCGCACCAGCGCATGATGGTTGGGCGCTGATCCGGCCGAACCCACTTCCCGAACCGGTCGCGCAGGGCTCTGGTTGTGGTTGGAGGTAGCGCACCGGGGAGTTCGCTGACGGCGGCCTCGACGCGCTCACGTGTTGCCGGCTGGTGCAGAGCCGCCAGAAACCACGCGAGCTGTCGGAGGTGGGGGCGGCTTGCTGCGTGTATGTCGAGGGACGCCGAGTTGTCGACCTTTGGGGTGGTGTCGCTTCCCCCGACAGCGGGCGCGAGTGGGAGGCGGACACTCCGGTCATCGTGTTTTCCTCGACCAAGGGAGCGACGACGGTGTGCGTGCACCTGCTGGCCCAGCGTGGCGTGCTCGATCTTGACGCGCCGATCGCCAACTACTGGCCCGACTTCGCGGCGGAGGGTAAGGGGGCGGTGCCGCTCCGTTGGGCGTTGTCGCACCGCGCTGGCGTGCCTGCGGTGGACGCCCCGGTCACCCTTGATGACGTCGTCGGCTGGGACCGGGTGGTCGCCGCAGTAGCCGCGCAGCGGCCTGAGTGGGAGCCGGGAAGCGCACACGGCTACCACGCCCGCAGCTTCGGCTGGATATTGGGCGAGGTGGTGCGGCGGGTGACCGGTCGCTCGATCGGCCGGTTCTTCGCCGAGGAGGTGACCGGGCCGCTCGGACTGGACTGGTGGATCGGGCTTCCGCCGGCCGTCGAGCCTCGGATCGCCACCATGCTTGGCCCCGAACCGCCCGCCGATCCCGCGGTCCGCGAGCTCATGAACCAGATGATGGGGCCAGGCACGCTGCTGGGCCGGGTGATGAGCGGGCCGTCTGGCCTATTCGCCTACGACGACCGTTGGAACACCCCCCCGTTCCTGGCGGCCGAGATGCCCTCGTCTAACGGTGTCGCGTCAGCCCGGGCGATCGCCCACATGTACGCGGCGACCATCGGGGAGGTTGACGGGGTGCGGCTGCTCGACGCGGCCACCGCGGACCTGGCCCGGTCGGTGCAGAGCGACGACATCGACCGGGTGCTCGGGGTGCCCACGCGCTTCGGACTCGGCTTCGCACTGACCCCGGTGCTCGGAGCCTCGTGTCCCCCTAGCGCGTTCGGTCATCCGGGGGCCGGCGGCTCGCTCGGGTTCGCCGATCCGGAGCGGGGCGTCGCTTTTGGCTACGTCATGAATCGGATGAAGCTCGGGGTTGCCGGAGACGAGCGATCCGAGGGCTTGGTCCGAGCGGTGTACGAGTCATTGTGAGGTTGGTCTGCGCCCAGCGGGTCCGGGCGACGAGAACGAGCGCCATGCACACCCGGCGGCCTGAGTCAGACAGCCCCGTCAACCTGCCCGACTAGCCAGGAGACCGGGAGGCCCACTGGTAGAGGTGTTCGGGTGGTCCTGTGGTGCCGTAGCGGGCGGTGCGCACGGCCAGATCCTGTTGGTGCAGGTGATTGAGGTAGCGGCGGGCGCTGACCCGAGACAGCTCTGTGGCATGAGCGATCTCGGTGGCTGTTACCGGCTGATCGGCGTTGCGAAGGACACGAACGACCAGTTCATAGGTGGTGGGGGACAGGCCCTTCGGCAGCGCGGCGGTGGTGGAGGCGCGCAGCGTGTTCAGCACCCGGTCGATCTCGGGCTGGTCGGTGATCTCACCGGGGCGTAGAAGCTGATGGTACGCGGCGTATCGCTGGAGTTTCTCCCGGAAGGAGGCGAGGCTGTACGGCTTGATCAGGTACTGCACTACGCCTTGGGCGATCGCGGCGCGCACCGTGTCGGCGTCGCGTGCCGCGGTGACGGCGATGATGTCGATCGGTGGCGTGCGAGCGGTTCGCAGGGCATGGCAGACATCCAGCCCGCTCATGTCGGGCAGGTAGAAGTCGAGCAGGACCAGGTCGACCGGTTGGGCTTGAGCCGCCGCGACGGCCTCGCCACCGCTGCGGGCCATACCGACCACCACGAAGCCGGCCACGCGCTCCACGTAGCCGCGGTTGACCTCGGCGACCTGCGGATCGTCCTCGACCACGAGCGTGCGGATCATGTGGTCACCTGGGTGGCGGTGTCTGCCGGGGTAGTCGCGGTTGGGAGGTGGATGTGGAAGACGGCGCCGCCGTCGTTGCCTGCGTTGATGGTGCCGCCGATGCGGGTCACCGTGTGCCGGACCAGCGCCAGGCCCAGGCCGCGGCCGCCGGGGGAGTCAGTCGGCTTGGTGGTCCATCCTGGGGTGAAGATCTCCTCGAGGTGGTCGGCTGGCAGGCCTGGGCCGTTGTCTCGCACGATCACGTGCAGCCCTCGGTCGTCGTTGCGCAGCGTCAGCTCGACCCAGCCACCGCCGATCGCGGCGGCGTCCAGCGCGTTATCCACCAGGTTGCCGACGACGGTGAGCACCTGCTCCACGGGAAGGTGTGCCGCCGTGACGGCGGTGTCGGGGCCGAGCCGCAACTCGACGCCGCGGTCGGCGGCGATCGCGGTCTTGCCCAGCAGCAGCGCCGCCAGCGCGGGTTCCCCCACCCGGTCGAGCAGCTGGTCACTGAGCCGTTGCGCGATCGAGGAATCCCGGGTGCCCAGCCGGACCGCATCCTCGTACCGGCCGAGCTCGACCAGCCCGACCAGGATCTGTAGCCGATTCGCGGACTCGTGCGCTTGGGCACGTAGCGCGTCGGCAAGCGCGCGAACGGTGTCCAGCTCGCGCAGCACCGCCTGGAGCTCAGTGCGATCGCGCAGCGTGAGCACCGCACCGACGGGTTTGCCGTCCACCTCCGCGGGGCTGCGGCTGACCAGCAGGACCCGTCCCGCCGCGACGCGCAATTGATCCCGAACGGGTCCATCATGCGTGAACAGCTCGGCGAGGTCTGGGTCGGAGAGCAGGTCGCAGACGGGTGTGTCCTCGCCGCCGGGGGGCAGTCGCAGCAAACGGCGGGCCTCGTCGTTGGCCAGCATCAGCTTGCCCGCCTGGTCGGTGATGACCAGGCCTTCCCGTACGGCGCACAGCATCGCCTGGTGGTGCTGGTACTGGCGGGCAATGACCGCGGGCTCCAAACCGAGGGTCTGCCGGTGTACCCGATCCGCGACGAGCAGCGATCCCGCGATTCCCACGGTGAGCGCGACCTCGGTCAGCGCGACGAGGCCGAGCAGCTGGTGCTCATCCCACGTTGTGCTGCTGTTCGCGCCACGGTAGACGCCCACCATCGCCTCGATGCCGACGGTGAGCATGACGACACAGATCTGCAGCACGACCAACTGCCGTGCCAGGCTCCACTCACGCGTGTTCATGTCCGTCACCGCCGGTCTCATCGTCGCACGCTGCTCCTCCCGTGACCGCAATGTCCACTGCGACCACAAGGACCACAAGGTGACCAGTGTGCGCGGGATCACGCATGCTGTGACGCAGTACAGCCGTCACCTGCGGAAGGACCACTCGATGCCGGGATCGCCAGCCGCCTCGCGAGCTCGGTCGAGCCGCGTTCCGCTGACCCCTGACCAGCGCAACTCGTTCATCGCAGCCCTGCTCGGCTGGGCCATGGACGCCTTCGACTACGTCGTGGTTCTGATGGTCCTCGGCGACATCGCCCAGGACAGCGCGTTTCGCGGCGGTGTGCCCGAGGCTCGGTTCGCCGTCGAGCTGGCGTTCATCACCACCGCCACGCTGGCGATGCGGCCGGTCGGTGCACTGATCTTCGGGCTGTGGGCCGACCGCGTCGGCCGGCGCATCCCGCTGATCGTGGACGTGCTGCTGTACTCGGTGTGCGGCGTGTTGTGCGCGATCGCGCCGAACCTCACGGTGCTGCTGATCCTGCGGTTCTGCTACGGCATCGGTATGGGCGGGGAGTGGGGCCTCGGCGCCGCGCTGGCGATGGAGAAGATCCCTCCTGCCCGCCGAGGTTTCTTCTCCGGCGTGCTGCAACAAGGCTACTTCTCCGGCTACCTGCTGGCCTCGCTGGCCTATCTGCTGGTCCACTCCGCGCTGCACCTGCAATGGCGCTGGATCTTCGTGCTGTCCATCATCCCGGCATTGATCAGCCTGCTGGTGCGGTCCCGGGTGCGGGAGTCGGAGGTGTGGGAAGCCTCTCGGGAGAGGATGCGCGCCACTCGGACCTCAATGAAGGACATTCTGCTCGACCGGAAAGTCATCCTGCGGTTCGGCTACCTCGTCCTGCTGATGACGGCCTTCAACTGGATGAGCCACGGCACGCAGGAGATCTACCAGAAGTTCCTCAAGGCCACCGACCACGGCGGCGCCGCACTGTCATCTACCACGGCGACGTGGATCGCGGTGCTGTACAGTGTCGGCGCCATCATTGGTAGCGTGATCTTCGGCAGTCTCTCGGAGCGGTTCGGCCGCCGGTACACGATGATCTTGTGCGCGGTACTCGGGTTGCCGCTGGTACCGATTTTCGCCTTCGCCGGGCACGGCGCCGGGATGCTGGCGCTCGGCTCGTTCCTGATGCAGATGATGGTGCAGGGCGCCTGGGGCGTGATTCCGGCCCATCTCACCGAGATGTCGCCGGACGCCATTCGCGGGTTCTACCCCGGCGTGACCTACCAGTTGGGCAACCTGTTCGCCTCGCTGAACCTGCCCATCCAGGAGGTGCTCGCCCAACACCACGGCTACTCGTTCGCCCTGGCCTCGACGATGATCCCAGCGCTGGTCGCGGTGATCGTGCTGACCGCGATCGGCAAGGAAGCCAAGGGCATCCGCTTCGGTAGCGCACTGACACCGACGCATGAAGAAGTGCTCGCATGACGAAGGGAAGACATCATGGCCGTCATGGATTATCGGACACGGGACGGACTGGCCGACTACGGCTTCTCCGTTGAGTTCCAGCCCGCCATAGGCTGGCGAGTATACATCATATTCAAGCCGCTATGTCAGGGCGGCGACGGCAAGTCGCAATGTCCTTATCAGGCTACGGATCACAACGGGCGTTCCTACGTGAACTGGCCCGCGAAGCTCGATAACCTGGGTGACGCGAAAACGGTTGCCGCGCTCTGGGCGGAGATCGACGAACGTTACCAGCGCGATCAGGCACTCATGCGGAGCGCCGACGACGCAACCAAGAACCCGAGAGCCACGAAGCGACGGAGGCCGGAGGCGGCAGCCTGATCACCGCTGCGGTGCCGCGACCTCCTCGCCCTTTAGGCCATTCACAGGAGGTCATGCATGGCTGGTCATTCGCCGTCCGTTGCTGCACAGGAGCAGGCGTTCGAGTTGCGGGAGCAGCTGGGCCAGGACGTACTGCACCGCGTGGAACGGTCGATGGGGGTGCGGCTTGATCGTGCGACCCTGGGGTACGGCACGCAGGGTATGACGGCCGGATTCCGCACTGAAGCCGGCACGTGGGTGCGGGTGCAGTGGCGACGGCCGTGGAGGATCTACGCTCCGGCGTGGGCCGGGTTGGAATGTGCGTCGGTGTTGCGGGGTGTCGCCAAGCCTGACTGGTTCCAGACGGCGTCCTTGCGGGACGACGCGCGGGAGGTCGTCTGGCGCGCGGACGAGATGGAGCTGGTCAGCTCTCCGGTCATCAACGCCGCCGGGGTCATCGCGACCGACCCGAAGCTTCCCGACCTGTGGTGGGCCAGTCTGAGAAAGTCACTTGCCGCACTGGCCGAGAACGACACCGATCGGGTGGAAGTGCGCCAGGAGCACCTGACCTTGCGGATCGATCAGGTGTTCCCTGGTGTGGTCGACACGACTGTGGACGAATGGGTGACGGCGCAGGCCGATCTGCACTGGGACAACCTCACCGCGCCGGACTGCTACCTGCTGGACTGGGAAGACTGGGGATCCGCCCCACGAGGTCTCGACGCGGCGGTCCTGTGGGGGGTTTCCTTGCAGGTTTCCACGCTGGCGGCTCGCGTGCAGCGCGAGTTCCAGGACGATCTGCAGACCCGGTCGGGCAAGCTCGCGCAATTATTGTTCTGCTCCAATGTCATCCGGGTGAACGCCAAGCGAACCGATCCCAGCCCTCTGGTGGAGCCCGCGAAGCAGGCTGCGGACACACTGCTCGCCGAACTGCGAGCATGACACGAGGGCTCAGAATCTACCTCGCCGTAGCGGCGGCCTTCGCTCGTAACAGTTCTCGGTAGCTGCCTATCCGGTTGGCATCGGCGCGCAGCCGCAGGGCGGTGACGAGGTCGCGGAGGTGATCGACGAGGTTGGTGCCTACGGCTATCCGGCTCACGGGAGGTACCTCATAGGCGACGCGAAACGCGGCTTGCAGGGCGGAGCACTCCTGGCCGGGTTCGAGGAACGTGCGGACGTTCACCGCGCCCCACACCGGGTCTGTCGCGTGTCCGGCGAAGGGGCTCATTCCCCAGCGTGCGCTCACGTCGAGACCGCAACGCCCGCTAGCCGACGTAAATAGAGATGTATCTTCCTGTGTTAGATTAACTTAGATCTTGAAACGACAACACCTATCATCCAAAGGATACCGTCACGTATCTGAGTTCTGGTCACATCATTTTCACGCAAATACTGATCAAGATCAGAGCAAAAAGTCATATAATCCGCGAGCGCGTAGAGAACGCGCTTATAGTCTTCAGGAAAAGGTAGTTCGGTAGCCTTTACGAGATCAAAAACCACATTCAGGCAGTTGATGATTGCATCCTGGCTGTCCACCTGTCCGTCTTCCGAGGTTACCGCATACGAAAACTCGGCAAGATCATATATATAATGAACCTCACTGGGTGGGGTCATTGCCCTTACTGTCTCATCGTCGTCCATGCGCAGGGCCTCCCCCGCCCTGCTGACATCTTTGAAAAAAATGGTGTATCCCTCGCGCGTTACGGGGCCTTCGTCTCTGCTCTCCAGTAGTAGGCAGTAGACGTCAGCTCCTTCCTGGTCGATATCTCGATCCGGATCCAGGCGAAAACCTACCAACCAGACCTGCCCCGAATCTCGGTTATCTTCATCAAATTCTGGTTCATTTGCTACATGCTGACCCATCGCACCCCTCATTCAAAATGTCTGTCCCCATATTTTTTTAATCTTGTTGTATTCCGATGCGGGACCTGTGTCTGACCAACCTCCTGGGCCGTACTTGTCGTCCATGATTCGCTTCGCAAAATCTTTACCCGACTCCCCCTGGTACGGCATATAGCTTTTCGCCCAGTCTGGAGGATTTGTCGATCCCGCCTTCCCTCTCGCCCCCTTCTTGGGTTTCTTGTAGGGGTTCTTGGCAGCCTTGTTGTGTGCAATAATCTCCAGTTCCGAGACGCAGTAGTGTGAATGCCGGCGACCTCGATGTTGTAAACGGTGAAAGCACCCCGGCGTCGCTCCACGGAATCGATCTGCGTGGGGCGGCCCTTCTGGGTCAATAAGGAATCACCTACGTGGAGTGTACCCGCGTGGCGCCAGCCAGTCCCGAGCACCCACAGAGGGTGCTCGGGACTGCAAGTGATCCTCGTTCCCTCGACGCAAAGGTCAAGCACGACTGGGACGGTATGAATGAAAATGGCCGTGATCGGATGCACTTGTTGGGTTGCTGCTATGGGATCCCCTGCTACGACTTTATCTCCCACAGCGAGGTTCTCAATGGGTTGCAGGCCGTCGACGGTGACCACCATAGTCCCCGCCACAAAACAGCCGGTGCTCATCGGCGATCGGCTCGTCTCAGCTGCGGCCTTGAGGCCGTCGGTGGCCACCTCTTCGGCGGTCTCGGTAACGCCTCGTAGCCGGGCTACCGCGGTAGCTGTTGCTCGGCTGAGCGTGGCGCCGAGCAGAGTCTTGAGCTTCCGGCTGATTTCGATCACCCTGGCGAGGGCGTTGACAATGGTTTGGGCGACCTCGCCGGCCAGCTCGATCAACCGGCCCAGGATGCCTCCGACCCGGGCCGCGACGACCGCGCACCGCGCCGCCAGAGCAGCGTTCGCGGCGACCTCGGAGGCACCGACGGTGAAGACGGCCAGGAGGCCACCGCCGGCCTCGAGGACGGCCGTCCATTCGAGCAGGCTCACGAGCTCGTCGATGATCTGGGAGTGCGCGTCGTCCAGGTGCTGCGCGTAGTCGCTGCAGGCCGTGGACATGCTGGAGTACGCGCTCGACAGCTCGCTCAGGTGCGTGCCCATGGCGGTGCACGCCTGGGTTGCGTCAGCAACCTCGGGGGAGCTCTGCATCGAGATCCCCGAGACCGCGCCGGGCACCTCCTCTCCTGCGAAGGCCACCGCCCACGCCGCGGTCGACCACGCCGAGGCTGCCACCCGCAGCTTGTCCTGGTGGCCGTTGGGCCAGACGTAGCCGACGAGACCGGAGATCAGGCCCCACCCGTGCGGAGCGGATCCCGACCCGCCAGAGCCCCCGACGGCAACGTCGCCAGGCACACCCCATTGCCGTAACCCATCGTGTCGGTGGTCTGGACCGTGCCGCCTGGTGTGGACGCCGAGTTCGCCTGGCCGTGGTTGAAGCCGGTCATCTCCAGCAGACCCGCCAACCGCCAGAGGCCGTTGAGGACGTCCTCGGTCACCCCGGTGATCTCCACGACAGCGTTGTCATACGTGCTGCCCCACTGAGTACCGCCGGGGTCAGCACCCGCCATCCCGCCACACCCGGACAACTCGTGCGACAGGGTCGAGAACGAGCCGGACAGGGTGGTGGCGATGGTCTGGCCGAAGACCTTGCTCGCCGCGTCGAACCTGTCAGGGTCTACGTCGATTCTGCCCACGCGGTCACGACCACATCCGCTTGTTCGCGGCAACCGCGGCAGAGTAGTTGGCATGGGCCGTGGTGGCAGCAGCCGTGATCTCGGCCAGGGCAGTGCGCATCCGCCCCGCCCCGGCCAGCCACTCGCGGTGCGCCGCCAGCTGCGCCGCCGCGGCGTCTCCCGACCACACGCCGTGGACGCCCTGCACGCGAGCATCGACATCGGCGATGCGGCGTTCGAGGGTCTGCTCGAAGGCGGCCAGCCTCGACACCACGCCGTCGAGCTGCTCAAGATCGACGACGAACCAGCCGGGCATCAGAGCGTGCCGTCCAGCCGGCTGAAATCGAGACGGGAGACAGTGTCGGTGCCGTCGTAGGTACGAGCGGTGACCGCGAGCAGCTGCGCCATCCGGCCGAGGGCATCGAGAACCTCATAACCGCCAGTGCACCAGTCCTGCCAACCCGCAGCGAATGCGGTCGCCGCCGTGCCCTGCCACCCACCGCCCAACAACTCCTCGACATCGGAGGCGAGCGAGGTCAGACCGTAACGGGTCTCACCGGCGACATCACACACGTACACCTGCGCCGCGTTCAGCTCCGACGTCGTGACCTCAAAACCGCTCACCACACACCTCCCCGCAGATCACCCGACCGGCGCGGGCGCCAACGTAGCAAAGACCCGCTTGGGGGCGAGAGACGGCGGGGTCAGTGGGGGAGGGTGGTGAGGAAGGCTCGCCAGGTGGTGGGGGGGACGGACAGGGCGGGGCCGGTGCGGTTCGTGGAGTCGCGGACCAGCACGGCGTCCCGGGTGGGCGCGACCTCGACGCAGGAGCCGCCATTGTGGCAGTAGCTGCTGGTGCGCCAGCCGACCTCGACGCAGGCGCTGCCATTGTGGCAGTAGCTGCTCGTGTGCCAGACAATCCCGTCCGGCTCAGGCGCGGTCATCAGGGTCCTCTCGATCCGCGGAGAGCTCGGTTGCCAGGGTGGCAATCAGCTCCCTCGATTCTTCCTCGCCCAGCGCGGTCTTCGCCAGTCCCCCCAGGATGCTCTGGTAAGCGGCGATCTCCTCGCGCTGCTCCAGGAACAGGCAGGAGGTCTCACTCTCCAGGTAGGCCAGCGGCTTGAACTCGGGGAACTCCATCAGCGTGAACGATCCGGTGATGGCGGCGTGCCCGCCGAGCGTGGCCGGCACCACCCGCAGCGTGAGGTAGGGCCGGAGCGACATCCGGTGCAGGTGGTCCAACTGCTCGACCATCACCGCCGAGCCGCCGACCGGCAGCCGCAGCACGAACTCGTGCAGGTAGAACCTGAACCTGGCTGGGTGTTCCCGGCTGAACAGGATCTTGCGAGCCAGCCGGGCCGCCACCCGGTCTTCGATCTCCGAAGCCGGACCCCGCCCCGCCTCCTGGAGCAGCGCGCGGGCGTAGTCACCGGTCTGCAGCAGGCCGGGCACCACCGTCGACTGGAACTCGCTGAGCGCCACCGCCTTGCTCTCGTGGTTGATGAAGGTCATGAGCTGCGCGGGGAGCCGGGAGCCGTGCTGCTGCAGCCAGCCCGGGGTGCGCAGCTCCTCGCAGAGACTGAGCAGCCGGTCCCGCTCGGTGCCCGTGACCCGGCACATCGACAGGAACGCCGACACCTGCACCGTGGTGGCGTTACGCTTGCCGGCCAGGATCCGCGACACCAGGCTCGGTGACCAGTCGAGGTGGTGCGCGGCCTTCCCGCCGTTCAGCCCGGCCTGCTTCATGGCCTGGCGCAGTCCCTCGCCGAGCTCGCGGCTGCGGATCGTCGGCTCGATATCCTCCATAGTGACCTCCCGCCGCGACCCTATAACCACCCACTGACAGATCCCGGCATCAACACCAGTCATGTCGCCTGATTGGGTATTACGTGACCCAGGGTCAATGAGCGAGTTCGAGCAGAGCCTGTTCGATGACCTCGGTCAGCGCGGGGTGCACGTAGAGGACGTCGTGGGCGAGCTGGTCAACGCGCTGGCCGAGCATCATGGCCTGGAGCAGCGGTTGCAGCAGGCTGGCGGCCTGGGGACCGATGATGTGGGCGCCCAGCAGCATGCGGGTGTGCGGGTCGGCGATGAGTTTGGCGAAGCTGGTGGTGTCCTCCAGAGCCCACCCGTAGGCGGTGTCGGCGTACGGGCGCACGGCGACCACATGGTCGACGCCGCGCCGGCGCGCCTGCGCTTCGGTGAGGCCGACGCCGGCCACCTGCGGTTCGGAGAACACCGCGTGCGGGGTCAGCGTGTGCCCCAGCCGTCGGGGGGCGTCGGGGTGGGTGAGGTTGTGCGCCACGATGCGCGCCTCGGCGTTGGCCATGTGCTTGAGTTGGAAGTGGTTCGCGACGTCGCCGAACGCCCACACACCGGGCACCGAGGTCTGGTAGGTGTCATCGGTAACCAGATGTCCGTGCTCATCGACGTCGAGGCCGCCGGCGGCCACGTCGAGCAGATCGGTGTTGGGGCGCCGCCCGGTCGCCACGAGCAGCGTGGCCGCCTCCAGCACCTCAAGCTGCCCGTCGCGCTCGACGGTTACCGACACGCCTGCTCCGCGGGGCGCGACGGCGGTCACGGCGGTGTCGAGCAGTACCCGGAAGCGGTGCCGGGCCAGCTCGGTGAACCGCTCAGAGATCTGCTCGTCCTCGGCCATGAGCAACCGGGGCCCGCGCTGGACGATGGTCACCTCCGCGCCGAACGCGCCGAAGACGTGACCGAGCTCCGCGGCGATGACACCGCCACCGATCACGATCAGTGAGGCGGGTACCTCCTCGATCCGCATGATCGTGTCCGAGGTGTGGAACGCGACCGTGTCGAGCCCGGGTATCGCCGGGACGACCGGGCGGGCCCCCACCGCCACGACGATCTGCGCCGCGGTCAGCCGCTCGCCGGCTACCTCGAGAACGCGAGGAGCGACGAATCGAGCCGCGGCAGGGTAGACGTCGACCCCGTTCCGCCGCCGGTAGGCCACCGCGCTGTCGTGCAGCGGATCGAGCCGGCCGAACACCCGGGCGCGGATGGCCGGCCAGTCGACCCGGTCCAGGGTGGCGTGCACCCCGAGCCGCTGGGCCTCGACCACGGCGCGGGCCGCGTCGGCGGCCACGACGAGCATCTTCGAGGGGATGCACCCGCGGTTGAGGCACGTCCCGCCGAAGCGATCGGGCTCGATGATCGCCGCTCGAAGGTGGCCGACCTCGGGACCCAGCAGCATGTTGCCGCTCCCCGCGCCGACGACGACCAGGTCATAGCTCTTCATGCGCCTCCTGTCTCGCAGCCCCGCGACGTAAGGTACTTCATCGTCCACGAAGTGATCACCCTGCAGGCACAGTCAATCCCTCGTGGGGTTTCCAACTGTTCCACGGAGCGTGTCGTTACGTGTCGGATAGCGGAATCCTGCCCGGGGTGTGCGATACTGAAAGTGAGGTCTTGGGTGAGAACCAAGCCCGGCCTGCGCCGCTGTGACCACCCGCACGACGCTCCGCCAGGTTTTCCACAGTGCCGACCGGAGTGAGCACGACGTCTTGGGCAGAGTTGTGGCCTGACGGTAAAGAAGCTCGCTGGAAACGGTGTAAGACCTGGCTGGCCAGGCGGTCGTATCGCCACGAGAAGACTCCCGAACACGGGAGCCAACGGTCGGCAGTGATGTCGGCCTCGATCGGACGTGGGCACGAAACGACACATTCGATGGAACGGTTGTTCGTCATCTCTCCAGCGGCTACTGGATTTCTCGTGTTCGGATTCGGGAGGCAGCGTCGCGGCCGTGACGGGCAGATCCGGTTTCCGGTGCCCCGAGCGGCTGGTGGCGACCGCGTCGGCGTTGTCGCCTCTGGTTTTCCGGTAGTAGTTGCATTTCGAGGTCGTGGAGTTCGCCGCCGCCGGGACGCAGCTCTCCACAGCGACGGGAAGGGGAATGGACGACGTCGTGCTCGGCTCCGAGCTGGCGTTCACACTCACCCTGCCCTTCGCCGGCACACACACGGTGCGTGGCGCGGTCCTTCAGGTGGGACGGGAGCCGGCGGGCAACCGGATCGCCGTCGAGGTCGGATGGCGGGAGCCGGGGCCGGTGTTCCTCGGTGGCGTGGCCGAGTACCTGATGCTGACCGACGCCCGCCTCAGCCCGGCCACGCTGCGGGCGGCCGGCTTCCCAGTGCATGCGGGGACCGCGCCGTCACCTTCGGCGAGGCAACCCCACTGGATCTGGACGAGATCCTGGACCTCCGGGTACGGGCACCAGGGTCAGCGGCGTGACGTTACGGCGGCGGGGCTCGCCTCGCCGTTCGACACCTTCGCCCGGCACCTGGTCTGCCGCTACGGCGGCCGCATCGTCGGGTACGCGCGGGTGATCGTCGTTGGTGATGATCCGGCACGCAGCCAGTACGTCTCGTGGGGTGGTCATGAGATTCCCCGCTGTCTGTGGGAGGCGGGGTTCCTGGAGGCGGGCGCGGGAACCGTCGACCCTGAGTTTCACGGCGCGGGCTGCTCCTCTTGTTGGCGCAGCACGTCGTCCGCGCGGCGATCCGGTCCGGGCCACCGGTACGTGCTCGCCGCGTGCGAGGACGTACCGGTCGACGTGTACGCCTCCATGGGCTTCGAGCTCCTGGAGACCAGGCACGTCGAACCGCGGCCTGGTTGGCGCTTCCGGTCGCACCTCATCGTCCTCGATATCGACGGGCTCGTCGCGGATCGGTTGTCCGGCCGCAACGTCGCCGCGATGCGGCCGGCGGCGTTGTTCGGCCGCGACGGCAGACCAGGCTCACTCGGCGAAGATCAGCACCTCACCGGCGTCACGGCGCAGCGACCGGGCGCCGGTTGCGGCGCTGGTGGTCAGCCGCAGGACGAGTAGCACCGTCACGTCCCGCGGCACTGCGGCGTCGGCGAAGAGCTGGGCGGAGCGGGCGATCGCGGTCTGGTCGGCGGGCTCCAGCGTGCTGTGAGCCTCCCGCCAGTGCTGAAGCGGGAACGGTGCCCCCAGGGATGCACTCCGATCCCTCGGGCGACCGCCTCCAGCCACCACCCGGAGAAGGCATCGCACCCAGCGCGCGACCCAGCCCCAGTTGGCGCAATACCGCCATTGCCGGCACCGACCGCAGCATCTCCAACACGGCCTGGTCCGCGGCGTCCAGGTCGAGCGAGGCGAGGTCGATGCCGTCGCGGGTCGCGCGCGCCTGCGCGGTGCTCCACCGGATCTCCGACACCAGCTCGCTGTGGAACGCGGGAGAGAGGAACCGCACCCGCGTCAGCGCGGCGAGGGCCACGAGGTCCTCGGCGGGGATCGGCGCGGACGGCGTCGTCGTCCGGTTGCAACAGCGCCGCAACAGCAGGTCGAGTTCGCGACTGCGGGTCGGCGGACCGGTCCGGTGCAGGTCGAGCTCCCACGCCTCCCAGCCCGCGCCTGCCGTGACTGTGGGGTGGGCGCTGAAACCGAGCGCGGTCGCTCCCACGAGGGCCGCCTCCAAGGCCGCGCCCAGCGCCAGGAAGCTCGCCCGGTCCGCGATGTTCAGCCGCGACGCCGATCGCACCGGGTCCACCTCGGCGCGCAGCCTGCCGTGATGGGCGACGAACCGCCACGGCTGCGCGTTGCCGCCGGAGGGCGCCGACACCGCGCAGTCGACGAGGAACTGCATCTCCTCCCGCGTCGGGTCCGCCGAGATACCCCGCGGCGGGACCGTCAGGGCGCGCGGCCCGGTGCCGGCGGGTACCGCGGTCCACGGCCGCGCCTGCGGGATCGGGATCGACGAAGCGGACTCCGTCCGGGTACACGACGACGCGTAGGTACGGGTCGAGCTCCGCCACCTCGCGGGCGGCGAGCACCACCTTGGGCACGCCGATCTCGGCGGTCCCGCCCACGACCCGGTTAAAGTTGGACAGGCTCAGGGCGTCGAAGTCGGCAAGCCTCAGCTCCCCGCCGATCCCCTCGCGCGCCAGCGTCGAGTACACCGCCCGACCCACCGACAGGCCGGCGATGGCGACCTGCAACGACAGCAGCCGCTCCTGCTCGGCAGGAGTGATCTTGTAGCGGTTCCGGTCCAGCCGCAGTTCCCGGTGCAGTGGTTGCGGCAGCACGTGTACGAGCCGCGCCGCCCAGGGGTGGTACACCCACCGAAGGTCGGTGGTCGACCAAGGGGTGGCGTCATCACCCACAAGGGATAGCGCGTCGGTGGCGGATTCTCAGAACGACACGAACCGCCACGCGTGGTTACACATCAATCCCGAAGGTGAACGGGTCCTCTCGATCCGGATAGAGCTCGGTGTCCAGGGCGGCGATCAGCTCTCTCGATTCTTCCGCGCCGAGCGCGGTCTTCTCCAGCGCCCCCAGGATGCGCTGGTAGGCATCGATCTCCACCGGCGTCTCCAGGAACAGGCCGGACACCTCATTCTCCAGATAGACCACCGGCCGGAAATCGGCGAACTCCAGGAGCGTGAACGACCCTGCCATCGCGGCGTGCGCGCCGAGCGCGATCGGCACCACTCGCAGGGTGAGGTAGGGACGCAACGACATCCGCAGCAGCTGCTGCAGCTGCTCGGACATCACGACGGCGCCACCGACCGGCAGCCGCAGTGCGGACTCGTGCACATAGTAGGTGAAGTCCGCGGGGTTCTCCCGGCTGAGCAGGCTCTGGCGGGCCAGCGTGGCGGCCACCAGACCGTCCACCTCGCGTTCCGGGGTGTTGCTCGAGCGGCGCAGCAGCGCGTGGGCGTAGTCGCCGGTCCGCAACAGATCGGGCACGGTCTGCGCCTGGAAGGCGCTGATCGTCACCGCCTTGCGCTCATGATCGATCAAGGTTACGAGCTGCTGCGGCAACGGCGCGCCGCGCTGCTGCAACCAGCCCAGGTTGTGCTCGTCCTCGCAGAGCTCGAGCAACCGGTCGCGCTCCTCGCCCGTCACCCGGCACATGTCAAGGAACCCCGCCACCTGCACCGCGGTGGCTTTGCGCTTGCCGGCCAGCAGCCGCGATATCCAGCTCTGTGACAAGCCGAGCTGGTCCGCGACCTGCTTGCCGGTCAGCCCGGCCCGCTCCATCGCCGTGCGCAACCCCTCGCCGAGCTCTCGGCTGCGGATCGTCGGCTCTCTGTCTTGCATGATGACCTCCCACCGCGCACCCTAAACCGGGAGAGGAGCGGCAATGGTGGGCGGGGCACTGGTGCTCGGCGGGCCATCGGCCGCAACCTGCTCGACGTGGCGCGCCGGCACCGGCCGCGCGGGCCGGCCGGGCCCAGGCCGGAGCTGAACGCTTCCGCGATCCCGACACCGAGCTGCACGGAGATCATTCCGGTGGCCTGGTGGATCTTCGGGCCTGCTGCCGGACACCGTACCAACCGCCGGGTAACCGTTCTAGGAGTCGACGCCGACCTGCTCATCAAGCACCAGCCGCAGGGCGAACTCGGCGAAGACCCAGGCCTCAGCCAGGTCCTCGGCCGGCAGCTGCCCCGGATGGTTCGATGCCAGCGCGAAGACTCCGCCGCGGATGGCACCGATACGTAACGGCAGCACGGACAGCGCCCGGGCACCGACTTGGACGGCCGCTGCGGCGAACAACGGCCAGCGAGCCTGCGCTTGGGCTGAATCCAGGTCACCCATCAGCACCGAAGCGCCACCGGCCAACACCTCCAGCGACGGGCCCTCACCCACGGTGAGCTGCAGCTCCTCCAGCTCACGGCTCAGCTGCCCGATGGCGCAGAGCACCGCGCAGCGTACCCGGCCACTCCGGACCGACACCGCCACCCCGGCGATAGACAACCGGGCCGCAGCCGCCTGGCACAGCGAGCTCACCGACACCGGGACGCCGAGTTCGTCGGCGTGGGCGCTCACCACACCCCACACCCGGTCGGCCCGGTTGGCCTCGGTCACGGTTCAGGCGTCAAGCCGGTCCTCCAAGTAGTCCGCATAGTGCTCGATCCACGCGCCGCGTTCCCCATCAGTGCGGCACGCCAGCCAACCGTATTGCCAGACGGCGTCGGACGCGGCGGAACACGCCTGGAACCGGTGGATGAAATCGTCGTCGGCAACCGTATCGAGTACCGCCGCACTATAGTAATCAGCCAGCATGTGACCTCCCCGGACAGACATCGGCAGTCGTCAGCCACCGGGTCTGGGGCGGCACCGCTCCCGACCTGTACCCCCCTGGAGGTATTCCCCTGGGCGGGCTGCGGGCGTGAGCAGCTGGTAGAAGCCAGCCAGGAGCGCCGACCCGCCGGGCGCTCGTCGGCCGATGAGACGAGAACGAGAGGCTCATTACCCGTGGTGGACCTGGCTCCTGTGCGGACCTAGACTGGTCACGAAAGGCCGAGCAAATCTGCTCGCACAGGATATCCGGCCCGGACCCGTCGGCGTTCCGCACACCACGACGGATGGTCGGCCTGGCTCTGCTGGGGTTGTCTTCATCCGCTGTGTACCCGAGGAGCAGGCCCGATGATGACTACACAGCAGCTGCTGCGGCTGTCGGTGCGGCACCCGGTCCCCGAGGTGTGTGTCGTGCGAGTGAACGGCGACCTGGACATGGCTCACCGCGCCACTGCTCGATGAGTGTCTACGCGAGCAGCTCGGCCACGCGTTACCTCATCTGGTGGTGGACCTGGAGGACGTGGAGTTCTTCGGCGCTTGCGGACTGCGTTGCCTTGTGCAGGTCCGGGCGCTCGCCGAGACCACAGGCGTGCGCCTCTACCTCACCGGCCTGGTCACGAAAGCGGTGGAGCGTCCGTTGGCGGTCTGTTGCCTGCTGCCACTGTTCCGGTGCTATCCCACTCTGGCCCACGTCCCGCCGCTGGATCGAGCCAGAGTCCAGCCCTCGCACCGGTAGGTCCACGTCAACCGCGGGGAGGGCGGCGCTCAGCTCTCAGCGAGGCCGTCCTGCTCGGCGAGGAACCGCTCGAGCTCCGCGGCGATCTCGTCGCCGGTGGGCAACGATCCGGCATCGAGGGAGGGCAGCGGGCGCCGGTCAGACTCGCCCGCGACGGCGTCGAACTGCGCCTCCAGGCCAGCCACCACCGACATGTTCTCCGGGGAGCGGGCGACCTGTTCGTTGACCTCGGCGAGGACCCGCTGCGCCGCCGGGCGTAGCGCCTCCACGGGTAAGTCCAGCCCGCTGCCGCGGGCCAGGTGCTCCAGCAGGCCACGGGCGGATTCCGGGTACTCGATGCGCGCCAGGTAATGCGGCACATGCACGGCGAACCCCATCGCGTCGTGGCCGGCCTCGCCCAACCGGAACTCCACCAGCGCCCCGGCGTGACCGGGGATCTGCATGGTGGTGAGCCACCGCTGATAGCCGGAGACCAACTCTCGACGGGTGGCGTGCGCCGTGACCGTCGCCGGCCGGGTGTGGGGGACCGCCATCGGCACCGCGCCCAGACCCACCGTCAGCCCTACTCCGAAGCGCTCGACCAGCTCGCGAACCGCGTCGGCGAACCGCTCCCACTGCAGATCCGGCTCCGGGCCGGTCAGCAGCAGGAATGCGGTGCCCGCGCGGTCGCGTACCTCGTGCAGCACCAACTCGGGCCGTTCATACCCTGTCCAACGGTCCTCCTCGAAGGTCATCATCGGCCGGCGGGAGCGGTAGTCCAGGAGCTGGTCGACGTCGAATGTGGCGACCACCCGGTGCTCCAGATTCGCCAGCAGATGTGCCACCGCCAGGTGCCCGGCCTGGCCGGCGTCGACGAATCCGGTGAGGGCGTGCACGAGAACCGTGCCCTTCTGGTTCGTAGGCTCCGCGTCGATGTGATACAGCTCAGCATTCACGATAGGTATAACGCGCCGCGCCAGCGGATTCATCCCGTACCCGGCTGGATGGGGGAGATCAGCTCGGGATGGGTTGGGCGGTGTCGCAGGTGGGGGAGGACCTCGGAGCCCAGGCGGGCGATGTTCTCCAGAGTGCGGGTGCGCTCGCCGGCACCTTCCACCAGGAGGATGACGTGGCCGATGCCGGTGCGCCGCGCGGTGGTGGCCAGCGTGTCGCGACAGTGTTCGGCGGTGCCGACGGGTGCAGGCGGCACAGCAACTCGGTGTACTCGGCCGGGTCACGGGGATGGTAACGAAAATGCGGCCCGTGGGCGGCGATGTTGGGCCTGGTCAAGGCGGCGAGGAGCAGGTCCAGGGACTCGGGGAAGGCGTTCTGGTAGCGATCCAGGCCGGTACCGAACACCTCGAGGTCGATCCACGGGCCACCGCGGCCGACACCGAGGCGGAGTCGTCCGCCGGAGAGCTGGTCGAGCAGTGCGGCTTGTTCGGCGAGTGCGACCGGGTGTCGGGTGGACAACACGCTGACCACGGTTCCGACCGCGATCCGGCGGGTGGCGCCGAGCAGGTGGCCCGCCAGGGTGATCGCGCAGGGACAGATCCCGTAGGACATGAAGTGGTGTTCGGCGACCCACACGTCGTCGAAACCGGCCTCCTCGGCGGCGAATGCCGCCGCGACCGTGGAGTCCAGCACGGTGGCGTGGTCCTGACCGGGGAACTGCGCGGCGAGCAGGAACGCCCCGAACCGCATGAGGCCGCCCTTCAGCGGTGGACGGGCCAGGATCCGGCTCCGGATCCTGGCCGTCAGGCGGTCAGCAGTCCCGCAGCTCGGGACTCTGGTTGAGTAGCTGGCCGCGCGCGGAGATGAACGCTCGGTAGCGGGCACCGCCGGTCGCGGCGGGTCGGAACGCCGCGACGCGGTGACAGTTCTGGAAAGCCAGTGTTACCCCGAAGTGGCGGTCCAGACCGCCGCGGATGGCGTCGGAGGCCAGTGCCCGCAGCAGTTGCCCTCGCTCGGACTCGCTGGGCGGGGGGATCTCGTGATCGGCGAACTCGGCGGTCTGCCCGGCGAGTTCGAGGTCGGCCACCACGCCGCTGATGACCTGCCAGGCGTAGGGCAGTGACAACCGCACACAGTCGACGAAGTCGGCGTCGTCGACCTCACCCTGCTGGGCACGCTCAAGCAGTGCGGTGGGAACGTCGAGGGACATAGCTTCCTCCGGTGTGGTGGTGTGTGCGGTCAGGCCGTGGTAGCCGGTGGGGGATCGGTTAAGGGTAACGGTTATCAGTGTCAATGGGGGATCGGCTGGAGATATCGAAGATCGATTTCACAAGGGGGTGTCCCGGCGGGCAGGCTTTGGCCCCATGGCGCTGCTCCCGCGACAGCTCATCGCTTTTCTCGCCGCTGTGCTGCGTAATCCGGCCACGGTGGGCGCCGTGGCGCCGTGCTCACCGCACCTGGGGGCTCGGTTGGCCGCCGTAGTGCCCCGTGTTGGGGAACCGGTGGTGGTCGAGCTCGGACCAGGCACCGGTTCGGTCACGACGGCTATCGAGTATCGGCTCGCTGGTCGGGGTCGGCATGTGGCGATCGAGATCGACCCGGTGCTGGCCAGGTACCTGCGCGCCGAGCACGCCGGTGTGGAGGTGCTGGTCGGAGATGCCGCCGAACTGGAGCGGCTGTTCGCTGAGCACCAGGTGTCCTCGGTGGCTGCCGTGGTCAGCGGGCTGCCGTGGTCACTGATCGATGCGCACGTGCAGCGCGTGATCATCGAGGCGACGGCACGTTCGCTGCGGCCCGGGGGCTGCTTCACCACCTTCGCCTACCTGCACGCGCTGTCGATGACCCGGGCGCGCCAGTTCCAGACGTTGCTCGGCGAGGTGTTCGACGAGGTGCTCACCACGCGCACGGTGTGGTGGAACCTGCCTCCGGCGGTGACCTACGTCTGCCGACGGCCGCGTGAGCTCGGGCCACGAGCTGATGGGGCCGGGGCGCGGCAGGGTAACCACCTTCTCTGACATTCCGGCGGTCTGCGACGCAACCGGCGGGGCAGTTGTCCACACTCACCCCCGCTGTCCCCAGCCGGCAAGCAAGTGGCTGTCCCCCGCGGTGGCGCGGGAGGACCGTTCGACGGCATGAACGCACCTACCGCCAGCCGTATCCGGCTATCCGATCCTTCCGAACTGATCGCCGCCGTCCCGCACTTGCTCGGCTTCCATCCGCATGACTCTGTGGTCCTCTTGGCCTTGCATGGGAGGAAGCTCGGCCTCACCCTGCGGGCCGATCTAGTCGATAAGGACCAGGCCCCGCTGTTGGCCGAGCAGCTGCTGGCGCCGATCGCCCGACAGCGACCCACCGGTGTCGCACTGGTCGTGATCGGGGACGATTGCGCTCCCGATGGCGACCCTCCGCACCGCGCGTTGGTGGACGCTCTCGACGATGTGTTGACCGGCGCCGGTCTCCCGGTGGTCCATGCGGTGTGGACGGCGCAGACGGTGCGCGGCGCGCCGTGGCGCTGCTACGACGATCCGCTGTGTGCAGGCACGGTGGCCGACCCCACCGCCAGCCCGCTGGCGGCCGCGACGGTCGCGGCCGGTGCGGTGACCTTCGGCAGCCGGGAGGAGATGACCGCGCTGGTGGCCGAGGAGGATCCCGCGGCGCTGCGCCGCCGGGCGACGCTCCTGAACGCGGCCGACGCTGAGCACCCGATGAGCGCCCGGCTGGTAGACCGGCGACTCGCGCGGTTGAAGGAACTGCACCGAGCGGCGGCCGGGGGAGATCTCGCGTTGAGCGACAGCACCGTCGCCGAGGTCGCCTCCGCGCTGTGCGACCACCGGGTCCGGGACGCCTGCCTGCCCTGGTGCTCCGGTCCCGGCGCGGCTGGCGCCGAACGGCTCTGGCTGGCCCTCGTTCGCGCCACCCCCGCACCGGAAAGGGCCGAACCCGCGGCACTGCTGGCGCTCACAGCGTACGTCCGAGGGGACGGCGCGCTGGCGAGCATCGCGCTGGACGCAGCGCTGCAGGCTTGCCCGCAGCACTCCCTGTCCGGGTTGCTGCGGGCCGCGTTGGAGTCGGGACTGCCACCGGAGCTGCTGCGCAGCGTCGCGGCAGACGCCGCCGCGGCCCTGCACCGACCTCGGCGCCGCCGCGCCAAGCGACGATCGCGACGGAAGCGATGACCGGTGATCCGTGAGGCGGCACTCAGCCGGAGCCGAGGGCGAACTCCCACGCGTCGGCCACGATCACGGCGAGGTCGGCCCGCTCCGGCTTCCAGGCCAACTCGCGGTGCGCTCGATCGCTGGAGGCGATGAGCACCGCCGGGTCGCCCGGCCGCCGCGGGGCGGAGCGCGCCGGGATCGGCTGCCCCGTGACCGTGCGGCAGGTGTCGAGCACCTGCCGCACGGAGAAGCCGGTTCCGTTGCCCAGGTTGTAGATCCGATGCTCGCCGGGCACGGCCTGCTCGAGTGCCCGCTCGTGGGCGTCAGCGAGGTCCACCACGTGGATGTAGTCGCGGATGCAGGTGCCATCCGGAGTAGGCCAATCCTCCCCGAACACCATGATCTTCTCTTGATGACCGAGGGCGACCTGCAAGATCAGCGGGATGAGGTGGGTCTCGACGGTGTGCCGCTCGCCATACCGGCCGTAGGCGCCGGCGACGTTGAAGTACCGCAAGCTCACGGCGGCTATGCCGTGCGCGATGGCATAGGAGCCGATGGCGTGGTCGATCGCGAGCTTTGTCGCCCCGTAGGGGTTGGTGGGCCGAGCAGCCGCGTCCTCGGCGATCGGCACCGACGCGGGTTCCCCGTAGGTGGCCGCGGTGGAGGAAAAGACCAGCCTAGGAGTGCCGTGCGCGCGCATCGCCTCGAGCAACCCTACCGTGGCCACCACGTTGCCCAGCCAATAGCGCTGCGGCACAGCCATCGATTCCGCGACCAACGAGCGGGCCGCGAAGTGCAACACACCGTCGAAGCCCTCGGCCAGCACCGCGCCGGCGTCCTGGACAGCGCCCTCGACGAACCGGCAGCCGGCTGGCACAGCGTCCCGGTGCCCGGTGGACAGGTCGTCCAGGACCACGACATCGTGGCCAGCCTCGACCAGCCGCGCGGCGCAGACGCTGCCGATATAACCCGCACCCCCGGTGACCAGCAGCCGCATCCGACTGGGCTCGATCACCTTGGGCCGGATCACCTTGGGCCGGATCACCGCCGACGGCCCATGACCGCGTGCGCGAACGCGCCGTCCACCTCGACTGTAGCCCCTCGACCGGACAGCACCACCGGATGGTGCGCCCGCGCCTGGGCGGCGACCTCCACCACGTCGCCGGGCACCGCGTTGACCTTGTGCAGGTCCGCCATCAGGGCCGGGTCGAGCTGCACATGCTCGGCGATGCGCCGCACCTCCACCGGGCCGCCGCCGCGTCGGGCCACCTCATCCAGCCGGACCAGGTCGGGTTCGAGCGGGGCGGCAGGCTCTCCCATCCCGAGCTCGTCGAGCCCCGGGATCGGGTTGCCGTACGGAGACGTGGTCGGGTTGCCCAGCAGCGTGACCAGCTTGCGCTCGACAGCCTCGCTCATCACGTGCTCCCAGCGGCAGGCCTCGGTGTGCACCTGCTCCCACTCCAGCCCGATCACGTCCACGAGCAGCCGCTCGGCGAGCCGGTGCTTACGCATCACCGACACGGCCCGGCTGCGGCCCGCTGCGGTGAGCTCGAGATGCCGGTCATCGGCCACTGTCAGCAGGCCGTCCCGTTCCATGCGTGCCACGGTCTGGCTCACGGTGGGTCCGCTTTGTCCGAGCCGCTCGGCGATTCGAGCCCGCAGCGGGACCACGTTCTCCTCCTCGAGCTCGAAGATGGTGCGCAGGTACATCTCAGTGGTGTCGATGAGCTCGTTCACACCGGTCTCCCTTAGTTACAACCCATGGTAGAGGCCCACAGGAGCGCCGCGTGCGCCAGCGACGGCAAGATGGACGATGTGCATCCTGCGTCCATGAGCCCTCCTCGCGCGGTGGTCGTCTGGGACGAGGCCCTCCTCGGCTACGACCTCGGTGGGCGGCATCCGCTGGATCCCATCCGGCTGGACCTCACCATCCGGCTGGCCCGTTCGCTGGGTGTGCTGGACGGCGTACAGCCGCTGGCGCCGGTGCAGGCCACCGACGACGAGCTGCGCACGGTGCACTCCGAGGGTTACCTCTCCGCGGTCAAGCAGGCCCCGCGCGGATACGTGGGGCATGGCTTGGGCACCCCGGACAACCCCGTCTTCTACCGCATGCACGAGGCCTCGGCGCTGGTCGCCGGTGGCTCGCTGCTCGCCGCCGACGCGATCCTCACCGGCCGCGCGACGCGGGTAGCGAACATCGCCGGCGGGTTACATCACGCGATGCGTGACCACGCTTCGGGCTTCTGCATCTACAACGACTGCGCGCTGGCGATCCGCCGGCTGCTCGACGGCGGAATGTCCCGGGTGGCTTACGTCGACATCGACGTGCATCACGGCGACGGTGTGCAGGAGGCCTTCGCCGACGATCCTCGGGTGCTGACTATCTCGCTGCACCAGCACCCGGCGACGCTCTTTCCGGGCACCGGGAGATCCGCCGACGTCGGGGCCCCCGGCGCCGAGGGCTCAGCGGTCAATGTGCCGCTTCCACCAGGCACGGGCGACAGCGGGTGGTTGCGGGCCTTCCACGCGGTCGTGCCCCCGTTGCTGCGCGCGTTCCGGCCCGAGGTGCTGGTGACCCAACACGGCGCGGACACGCACGCCGAGGACCCGCTCGCCAACCTGACACTGTCGGTGGACGGCCAGCGGGCCGCACACCGCGCGCTGGCCGACCTGGCCGACGCCACGGCCCGCGGGCGCTGGCTGGCCCTAGGCGGGGGCGGATACTCCCTGTTCCGGGTGGTTCCGCGGTCATGGACACATCTACTGGCTATCCTGCTCGACCGTGAGGTGGAGCCCAACACGGCGGTGCCGGCCGGCTGGAGGGCGCACGCCGCCACAGTAGCGCGCGGCGCGCCGCTGCCGATCTCGATGACCGACGGCGCCCGGCCGCAGTGGACGTCCTGGAGCGGGGCCAGCGACACCGCGCTGGACCAGGCGATCCAAGAAACCCGGCGCGCTGTCTACCCCTTACACGACCTGGATCCCGACGACCACCAGCTCTGACAGCACCAGCGTTGCGCGAGAGTCGGAAGGCCGGACCCCGACGAGCCCGACCTTCCGGGGCGCGCGACGGCCATGGGTGCGAAAAGCTGAGCCTGACGTCGCGTGGTCTGCGTCATGTCATAATGTCGCGTTGGCAGTGCTATGTTGAGCTGACAGTGCCGGGTCAGGCGCGGCGGCGTCAATACCGCCATTCGAGCGGTGACGCGCTGCAGCCGCGTGCGAGTCAGCTGGCGTAGGCTCTCAGTCGCTCCGCGCGATCTCCGTGGCGCAGCTTGGCCATGACCTCGCGCTCGATCTGACGCACCCGTTCGCGGGAGAGCCCAAAGCGCTTGCCGATCTGGTCCAGCGTGTGCGGCTGGCCATCGTCGAGGCCATAACGCAGCCGGATGACCTTCTGCTCCCGATCTTCGAGAGTGGCCAGCACCCGGCGCAGATCATCCTGCAGGAACCCGGAGATCACGGCGGACTCGGCGTCGGTGGCCTCAGCGTCCTCGATGAAGTCGCCCAACGGTGCCTCCTCCTCGACGCCGACCGGCATGTCCAGGCTGACCGGGTCCCGGGAGTAGTCCAGCAGGTCGCCCACCTTCTCCGCCGGGATGCCGGACTCGTCGGCCAGCTCCTGGTGGGTCGCCTCGCGACCTAGCAGCTGGTGCAGGTCGCGTTTGATCCGGGCCAGCTTGTTCACTTGTTCCACCAGATGGACCGGAAGTCGGATGGTGCGTCCCTGGTCGGCCATGCCGCGGGTGATGGCCTGCCGGATCCACCAGGTGGCGTAAGTGGAGAACTTGAAGCCTTTGGCGTAGTCGAACTTCTCCACGGCGCGGATCAGACCGAGGTTGCCCTCCTGGATCAGATCCAGCAGCGGCATTCCCCTGCCGGTGTAGCGCTTGGCCAGTGACACCACGAGCCGCAGGTTGGCCTCCAGCAGATGGTTCTTGGCTTTGTGGCCGTCGCTCACCAGTCGGGTGAGATCGGCCCGTCGGCTTGGCGATAGCCGCGTCGCGGTCTCCAGGATGTGACGTGCGAACACACCGGCCTCGATGCGCTTAGCGAGCTCGACCTCCTGCTGTGCGCTGAGCAGAGCCGTACGTCCGATACCATTGAGGTAAACTCGGACCAGGTCGGCTGCTGGGCTCTGCGCGTCGAGGTCTGCCTCGAAGGCGATGTCGGGTTCGAAGGTGATCTGCGCGGCGGTCATCAGGTTCCTTCCTGCGACGGATCCTCGTGCCGACTCCGGTAGGTTCGGCGAATCGGCGCGCGACGTTGCACGAGTCTGCCCATCGAGTACCCGCAGCGTTGACCGGTACAACGTCGGGGGCCCGGATTCCGTTCCCGGGCCCCCATCCGCACGACGAACGAGGGCCCGGCGAAGTGCCCGACCCAAGGGACCCTCAGAGACTTCTCAGGTTAGCGGCGGTTACCCTACGTCGCTACGAGCCAGGTGGGGAGCTCGTCGTGCACGTATTCGGGGGGCAAGTAGAAGTTGATGTAGTCGTCGTCGGCGCGGGCCCGACCGGGCTGATGGTGGCCGGTGAGCTGGCCTTGGCCGAGGTGGCCGTCGAGGTGATCGAGCGGCAGGCCACACCGAGCGGTCAGTCTCGCGGCGGTGGGGTCAACCCACGCACGTCGGAAGTGCTGGCGATGCGGGGGCTGCTCGACGCGGTGACCGAGCGCGCCATCCTGACGGAGTCGGCCGGTGGCCATTTCGCTGGCCTGCCGGTGCCACTGGACGCTCGTCCCTGGCGCAACCCGCTACCCGGATGGTGTCTGCATCCCGCAGGATCGGATCGAGGAGGTTCTCGAGACCCACCTGGGTGTACTGGGGGTCGCGGTGCGCCGCGGCACCGAGCTGACCAGCCTGACCAGCGACGAGGCGGGCGTCGAGGTCTCCGTGTCGGGCCCCGGTGGTGCGGGCGTGCTGCGGTGCCGCTACCTCGTCGCGTGCGATGGTGCGCACAGCACGGTTCGGAAGCTGACCGGCGTGGCCTTCCCGGGGCAGGCCGGGACGCTGGCCGCGGTCAGCGCGGATGTTGAGCTGGCGGCACTGTCGGAGACGGTGCCGAGGTCGGTGTCGCACATCAGCACGCTCACCCGCACCGGTGGGGGTTACTGGATGCTGATGCACCCACTGGACAAGCCAAGCGAGCGCACCGGCCTGTACCGGGTGGTGTTCGGTGGTCCGGAACAGGAGACGTTGTCCCGCGAGGAGCCGGTCACTGCGGCAGAGGTGGCGCGGGCGTTGACCGCGGTCCACGGCCTGGAGACCGAGCTGGGAAGGCTACGGTGGGGCACCCGGTTCAGCGATGCGACCCGGCAGGTCACCGACTACCGGTGCGGCCGGATTCTGTTCGCGGGCGATGCCGCGCATATTCACTCACCCGTCGGCGGGCAGGGCCTTAACCTCTGCGTGCAGGATGCGATGAACCTCGGCTGGAAACTGGCCGCACACGTCCAGGGGCGCGCGCCGGCCGGTCTGCTCGACAGCTACCACACCGAACGGCACCCGGTGGCCGCCTGGGTACTCGCGACGACGCGCGCTCAGAACGTGCTGATGAGCCCGCCACTGGACGCCGACGACGTGCGGACCCTGCGCGAGATCATCATCGACCTCGCTCGACTGCCCGACGTGAACCGTTACCTGACGGGCCTGATGTGCGGGTTGGACCTGCGCTATGACCTCGGCGACCCTGATCCGCTGGTCGGCGCCCGGATGGTCGACTTGTCACTGGAGACCGAAGACGGCCCGACCACGGTCAGCGCGCTGCTGCGGCCCGGACGCGGGCTGCTCCTGGAGCTCGGCGAGCCCCCGCCGTACCCGACTCCAGTGCCCGACGGGTGTCGACCGGATGCTCGCGCGGGTCATCGATTCGTCCGTAGGTACTGCATTGGGCGCGGCCCCTGGTACCGACCGCGTGCTGGTCCGACCCGACGGTCACGTCTGCTGGGTCGGCGCAGGCCCGAGCGCATCACCTGAGCTCGCGCTGCACCGCTGGGTCGGCGCCACACGTCAGTATTTGTCATAATGTCGCTTATCGGATCAGGCGAGCCCGGGGGATTGCACCACGGTTCCTTTTTTGGTACCATGGTGGCATGGCTCTCAACATCAAGGATCCAGACACCGAACGGCTCGCCGCCGAGGTGGCCGCGTTGGCCGGAGAGACGAAGACCTCGGCGGTGCGAGTCTCACTGCGGGAGCGGCTCGACCGACTCCGCGCCTCGGCGGCGGCCGAGGATACGGCGGACCGGCTGCATCGCTTCCTGGTGGACGAGGCATGGCCGCAGGTCCCGGTGGAGCTGCGTGGCGGCCTGACCAAGCGGGAGCGCGAGGTCATCCTCGGCTACGGCTCGGAGGGAGTGTGATTGTCGACAGTTCGGCGTTGGTGGCGATCCTGCTGGCCGAACCGGGTCATGAGGTCCTCGTGGACCATGTGGCGAGGGCGCCGCTCGTCAGTGTCGGCGCGCCGACACTCGCGGAGACCGGCATCGTGCTCACGGCCCGGCTCGGCGTCGCGGGTAGGTCACTGCTGGCGCGGCTACTGCACGAAGCTGATGCTGAGATCATCCCGTGCACAGCCGCGCACTGGCCCGTCGCGGTCGACGCATTCACGCGTTACGGCAAGGCGCGCCACCCGGCCGCGCTGAACTTCGGGGACTGCCTGACCTACGCGACCTGCCGCCTCGCCGGGCGCCCACTGCTGTGCACCGGCGAGGATTTCCCGCAGACGGATCTCGACCTGGTGAATCCACCAGCTTGCATACCGGCGAGGTCGGAGCATTGATAACACACTCGACCGACGATGCTATATCATCGACCCCGTGAAGCAGCTCATCAGCCGGATCGACGACGATCTTCACCAGCGTCTCAAAAGGCGTGCGACACAGGAGGGTCGATCTCTCAACGACTTCGTTGCTGAGGTGCTGGCACGGGCGGTCGCGGATGAGCGGGAGTCGTTTGCGCGCCTCCTGGAACGATCGGGACTGCGGGTCCTTCCTCCGGCGCCCACGCAGCAGCACCCCAGTTTGGATGACGTGCTCGATGCCAACCGGGTTCGGGCAGCGCGGTAAGCGATGCATTGCGGACCGAGCGAGACGCGCGATGAGCATTCGCTATGCCGACACCTCAGCACTGGTTCGTTGCTATCTTGTCGACGAAGCTGATCACGAACGACTGTGCGGGCTGCTGCTGGAGGGCCGTGAGCCGGTGGTCACCAGCGAGATCACTCGGGTTGAGCCCCCGTACGTGCCACCGTCGCCAGCGGGCCGGGATCGTGATCGTCTGGTCGGTCAGCAGCCGACCGACCTCGCCTTGCCGCAGTGTCGCCGGCGAGTTCTGGCGCACAGGCGGACCACGTCATACTGGGGTATGACACCGTGATCGGCACTGGCACCGGTCCGGCTACCTTTTGGTCTGACGATCTGTCATGCTGTATGCATGACGGTGCAGATAGCGGTCAAACTCGACGACGGGCTGGCTGAACAGGTCAGGGCCGCGGCGGCGGACGCAGGTACGAACCTGTCCGAGTGGGTCCGGGCAGCGCTACAGCACCAGGCCTTGGTTGCTAAGTCGATGCGGGCTCGAGGTGAAGAGGATGCCCGCGAGGCCGTCTACACCGACGAGCAGGAGGCCGCGCTGATGGCCGTTCGTCGCCGTCGTGCGATCGCCACGCTTGACGAGCGGTGAGCACACCCGCCGGTCGGGTTCAGTACGGCCAGGTGTGGGTGTCTCGTGACGAGGCGATGGGAGCGATGAACTACCTCGTCGTGTCCTCGGGTGCCTATAACGAGGCGTTCGGAGACCGGCGGATCATCGCCGTTGAGGTCGACTCCCGGGCCATCTACGAAGGCACGTATCGCGAGCCGATCATCGATGCTGGTACCGCCATGCTCGACCGAATCGTGTGGGTGGCGCGCTTCGCACTGCAAGAGCAAGTAGCCGAGCTTCATCCGCACCGCCACGCAGCGGTCGCTGAGCAGATCCGCGAGCTCATCGGGAACTGAAGAGTCTCCCTCGGAAACTACTCACTTTGGGCCGGCGTCTGTTGGCGGACCGTCCGTGGGGGAGCGTTGTCCGGCGCTGGGGTTGCGCTGCCTCCTGCTCCGGCCCTGGGGCAGTTTCTCGACTGTGTGAGCGAGCCACTCGCGCATCTCGGGATCAAGGTTAAACGCGCGCAGTGCGATGTTCTTGACCTGCTCGTTGTCTCGGATCGCGCCGAGCAGTTGCAGGTCGGCGTAGATCTGCTCGCTGTCGTCATCGTCCCGGAGGAAGTAGCCGGGATCGACCCGGAAGAACTTCGCCATGGCCTGGACGTTGCGCAGGGTGGGGTTGTCCCGCTGTCCGTTCCGCAGCAGCAGGTAGTTCGCTGAGATCGTCAGCCCGTCGCCGTCTTTGGCGGCTTTCTCGGCGAGCCACCGCTCCACCTCGTGGTGGACCACGGACCCCGGTACGGCGGATGGATGGTCTCGAAAAACCGGTTGATCTTGTCGGCAAGTGTCGTATCAGTGAGATTCGACCCGGGTTTGGTCTGACGCAGGATGAGTGGGCATTCGTGGCTGGCGGTGGCCACCAGCCACCCGCTCAGCCGTTCGGAGAACGGCACCAGGTCGGCGTTTTCGGCCAGCCGCAACCAGGTCGTCTGCACCGCTACGCGCGCGTCGGCTTTGTGTAGCCGAAACGACCGCACTGTCGAGGACACGAGCGCGTTGTACCGGCGGATAATTTCTTCCCAGGCCGACGGGTCACCATCGCGGATTCCCCGTACCAGGTCAGCCGCGTTGCTCGGGTTGGCCGTTACACGGTCCTTCGCGTGCTCATGCTCCGCGGTACGGTCGAGAATCCTTTGAGCGATCTCGGGAGGAGTGCGGCCACGGAGGCTGCGTGCCCCGGTTGTGCCCAGGGAGGAGCGCTCGATGAGTTCAGAGATCTTGGACGGGTTCAGTCATGACGACCTCCGCCTCGCTGGTGTTGTCGTTGGATGAGGCCATCAACGGCGCGAAGAGCGATCTGTAGTATCTCACCGATCTCGGCGTAGGTGTACCCCATCGCCTGGAGGATGATGACGGACTTGGTTTTCTCGTCAGGGGTTTTGTTGAGCTCTTCCCAGGAATATATGATGTCATGACATCGTCCGTGTTCCCGTTGCGGCTCGACGAGACCGACCGGTATCTGCTGCGTCGGCTGGCGCTGGAACGTGGCCAGTCGGCCAACGCTCTGGTAACCATGCTGGTGCGGGCCGAGGTTGACCGGGCGCTGCCGGGGGCTCGGGAGGCTTACCAGCGGCGCGGTGAGGTGGTTGAGCAGGTGTTGCGTCGGCGCGGGGTGGACCCTGACTCGGTCGACTATCAGGCGGCGCGTCGCCACGCCCGCTCGGTGCTCGACGCCGCTGATGGCCTGCACCGGGACCGCACCGCGTGAACGATCCGGTCCTGTTGCTGGACTCCACCGTGCTGGTTGCCTATGAACGCGACCTCACCCGTCGCGCCCAGGCTGTCGTGCTGGAGGCCCTGGCCGACGGGCGTCTGATGGTCACCGCGGCGCTGTCGCTGACCGTGGCCTGCGCCGAGTTGGGCGGCGAGACCCGGGAACTGGCCTGGCTGGTCTACGACCGGGACGGCCCACTCAGCGTGCTGCCCCTGGGGTTGTCTTGATTCCAGGTCTAGGGGGTATCCCCTGAGGAAGGCGATGCTCGCAAGAGTCTTCATTCCCGTGAACATCGACCAGGTTCACTCTACAGGTCGGTGCATGCACAGGTTCACCGTCGCCAACGCGGACACCCCGGCTGTGGCTGATGAGAGCGATCTCCACGGCACGGGGCTTGAGCAACAACGGAACGAAAAGTGGCGGTAAGCGGTGTTACCGCTGGTCACAGGGGTGCGCTTGAGGTGAGGCTCTCGCCTCATCACCGGAGAGTACATCCCCGACACGCGGCGCTGACC
>JBOHFI010000010.1:0-106289 GCA_050699595.1 Pseudonocardiaceae bacterium
TGCTGGCCTCCCCCATGGTCCTCATCGAGGCGCTCGACGACACGGAGGCCACTCGTACCGGGGAGCTGGTCGCCGGTCGCGACCTGAATCCGGATGTGGCCGCCGCACAGGTGGCGACCTGCGCGCGGGCCCGGGACTGGCCGGTGCTGGCGGCAGCTTCGGCTCGCCTGCTGGTCATCGACCCGGAGCTCACTGTGGAAACCCTGCCAGGGATGTCCTGACCCCGCCCGCACGTCTCGCCCTGTCACCGGCACCCGCTAGCCTGCGATTTTCATGGACCAGCTGCTGCGCCACCACGGTGACGTCGACGCCGAGCCGGGGTTGCTCGACTTCGCGGTGAACGTGCGCGGCGGCGGGCCTCCGGTGTGGTTGCGCGAGCGGCTGGTCGCGGCGTTGGACGGGATCGGTCGTTACCCCTGCGCCGCGCGGGACGCCGCCGCCCGCGCCGCAGTTGCGGCCCGGCACGGCCGCGACCCTGCGGAGGTACTCGTGCTCGCTGGGGTCGCGGAGGGTTTCGCCCTGCTGCCCGCGCTGGTGCCCCGGGCAGCGGCGGTGGTGCACCCGTCGTTCACCGAGCCCGAGGTGGCGTTGCGCCGGGCCGGTATCCCCGTCACTCGAGTGTTCACCGACGCCGCGCACCGGCTGAGGCCAGACCAGATTTCCGCAACGGCCGACCTCGTCGTGCTCGGCAACCCCACCAACCCGACCTCCGTGCTGCATCCGGCCGAGGTTCTGCGCGGGCTGGCCCGGCCGGGGCGAGTGCTCGTTGTGGACGAGGCCTTCGCCGACGCTGTGCCCGAAGAGCGGGAATCGCTGGCGGCTGATCGCGACACCCCCGGCCTGCTGGTGTTCCGCAGCCTCACCAAGACCTGGGCCCTGCCGGGGCTGCGCGTCGGCTACGTGCTGGGGGCGCCTGATCTGCTCGCTCGGCTGGCCGCACCGCGCCCGCCGTGGCCGGTGAACACGCTGGCGCTGGAGGCGGTGCGGGCCTGCAGCGACCCGGCCGCGGTCGCCGAGGCCGCCGCCGCGGCGGCGCAGACCGTGCGGCACCGGGAGTGGATGGTCCGCCGGCTGACAGCACTGCCCGGCGTCACGGTCCACCAGCCGGCCGCCGCACCTTTCCTGCTGCTGCGGGTGCCAGCGGGGGAGCGGGTCCGCGCCGCGCTCGCCGACGCCGGCATCGCGGTGCGGCGTGCGGACACCTTCCCCGGCCTGTCGCCCGACCACCTGCGGGTCGCGGTCCGGCCTCCCGAGATCGCCACGCTGCTCATGGACGGATTGCGGGCCGTGCTGGCCCCTGCGACGGTGGCGTGATGACCGGGCCGCGGCGGTGGTGTCGGCACCTGCCGGCGGTACAGTTGATGTTCACGTGTCGCAGCGCCGCACCGGTCCCTGGACGATCGGCTCGGCACACCCACCTGGGAGGCCCTCGCGGTGAACGCCGATCCCGCCGCACAACGCCGGCTGCTCGACCTGGCCGCGGCGGACGCCGAGCTGACCCGTGCCGAGCACCGCCGCCGGTCGTTGCCCGAGCTGGCCGAGGTCGAGCTAGCCGACAAAGACCTGCGCTCCGCCCGGGACTCGCTGATCGCCGCGCAGACGGCGGTGTCGGACCTGGACCGCGACATCCGCAAGCTGGAGGCCGAGATCGACCAGGTACGCGCCCGGGAGGACCGGGACCGAGGTCTGCTCGATTCCGGGTCGATCTCCTCGGGCAAGCAGCTGGAAGATCTCCAGCACGAGCTGGCGACCCTGAGGCGTCGCCAGACCGTGCTGGAGGACGATCTGCTCGAGGTGATGGAACGGCGCGAGGCCACCGCCGCCGACCTCGAGCGGGGTCGTGCCGCGCTGGTCGGCATCGAGCAGCGGAGCCGTGACGCCACCCGCCGCCGGGATGAGGCACTGGCGGAATTAGGGTCCATTGAGGAGCACGCTCAGCACGATCGCCGCACTGTCATCGGTGAGCTGTCCGCTGACCTGGTGGCGCTCTACGAGCGGATCCGGTCCCGCAGCGGTACCGGCGCGGCGTTGCTGCGCGAGCACCGTTGCGGCGCCTGCCGGCTGGAGCTGGACCGCACCGCGATCGGACGCCTGCGAGAGGCGGCCCCCGACGAGGTGCTGCGCTGCGAGGAATGTGGTGTTGTACTGGTGCGTACCTCGGAGTCCGGGCTGTGAGCCACCGTGTGATCATCGAGGCGGACGGTGGCTCGCGGGGCAACCCCGGTCCGGCCGGGTACGGGGTGGTGGTGCGCGACGCCGACACCGGGGAGCTGCTCGCCGAGGCTTCGGGGGGGCTGGGCACCACCACCAACAACGTCGCCGAGTACTCGGGCCTCATCGCCGGGCTCCGCGCCGCGGTCAAGGAGGGTGCCCGGTCCGCCGAGGCGCGGCTGGACTCCAAACTGGTCGTGGAGCAGATGAGCGGGCGCTGGCAGGTCAAGCAGCCGCATCTGCGACCGCTGGTTCGGGAGGCGGCGGAGCTGGCCCGCCAGCTCGGTGACGTCAAATACACCTGGGTGCCCAGGACCCGCAACGCGCACGCCGACCGATTGGCCAACGAGGCGATGGACGCCCAGGCCGGCGTCACCCGTAAGCCGGAAGCCCAGGCCGCGCCACCGGTGCGGTGGACCGGCGCCACCGGCTCCCCGACCCGGCTGCTGATGCTGCGCCACGGGCAGACCGAGCATTCCGCGCGGCTGCGGTACTCCGGGCGCGCGGACCTGCCGCTGACCGAGCTGGGGGAGCGCCAGGCCGCCGCCGCCGCCGCGCGACTGGCCACTACCGACGGCGTCATCGCGGTGGTCAGCTCGCCACTGCCGAGAGCGAGGCAGACCGCCACGCTGGTGGCCGACGCGCTGGGCGTGCCGCTGAACGTCCACGATGGAGTGATCGAGGCTGATTTCGGGGCCTGGGAGGGGCTGACCTTCGCCGAGGCCGGCGCGCGGGATCCGGACCTGCACACCAGGTGGCTCACCGACACCTCGGTGGCCCCGCCGGGCGGCGAGAGCATGGACGCGGTGCACCGCAGGGTGCGCCGGGCGCGCGACCAGCTGATCGCCGAGCACGGCGCGGCCACCCTGGTCGTGGTGAGCCACGTGACGCCGATCAAGGCGCTGCTGCGGATGGCGCTGGACGCCGGACCGTCGGTGCTGCACCGGCTGCACCTGGATGTCGCTTCGCTGTCGGTGGCGGAGTTCTATCCCGATGGCCCCGCCACGGTGAGCCTGGTCAACGACACCAGTCACCTGGCGAACAGGTAGATCGACACCGCCAAGCCCACCACGACCACCCCGGCTCGCAAAACCGGCGCTGGCAGCCGACCGGCGAGCTTCGCGCCGAGGAAGCCCCCGAGCAGATTGACGGGGGCGAGCAGCGCGACGACCAGCCAGTCCACCGGTGCGCCGATCGCGAACACGACCGCGCCAACCACGTTGATGATCAGCGAGAGCACCCCCTTGACGGCATTGAGCCGGCGCAGGTCCTCCCGTGTGGTGAGGGCGAGCACCGCGATCAAGATGACGCCGAGCGCCCCGCCGAAGTAGCCACCGTAGATCGCGGCAAGGAACACGGTGGGCAGCAAGACCGCGCGGCGATCCGGGGCATCGGGTGCGGGCTCGCCGATCCGCCGGGCGAGCCACGGCTGCACCCCGAGCAGCACGCTGGCCAGCGCCACCAGCGCGGGTACCACCGCGTCGAACACCTCGGCGGGCAGCACCAGCAGCAGCAGGCTGCCCACCAGAGAGCCCGCCATCGCGACGCCGGTGGTCGACCGCACCCGACCTCGCTGCCCGCGAAGCTCCTCGCGGCTGCCCAGCGCCAGGCCCGCGCTGCCGGAGCACTGGATGACCGAGTTGGTGACGTTCGCCGCGAGCGGCGGGAAGCCCACCGCCAGCAGCGCCGGGAACAGCAGTAGCGATCCGCCCCCGGCCAGGGCGTTGACCGCACCCGACACGACGCCCATGACGACCAGCAGGACAATGTGGGTGGCGGGCACGGGGCGCCACGCTAACCCGCTGTGGAGGGATCTATGCTCGTGGGGCGGACGAGCTGGCCGGGCGGTCGCGTCGGGCTCGGTGATGGGCCCGTCGAGGAAAGTCCGGACTCCTCAGGGCAGGGTGGTTGCTAACGGCAACCCGGGGTGACCCGCGGGACAGTGCCACAGAAAACAGACCGCCCCGCCCCATGAGATCGACGGGGCCGGGGTAAGGGTGAAACGGTGGTGTAAGAGACCACCAGCGTCCCGGGTGACCGGGACGGCTCGGTAAACCCCACCTGGAGCAAGGCCAAAAAGGCGCGCCGGCTTTCGGCGCGCTGCGCAGGCGATCGAGGGTGGCCCGCCCGATGCCTGCGGGTAGGCCGCTGGAGCCTGCCGGCAACGGCAGGCCGAGATGGATGACCGCCGCCCGGGACGCCGCAAGGCACCCGGTGCACAGGATCCGGCTTACAGGCCAGCTCGTCCGCCCCATGCCTGTGAGCAGCGTCGGAAGAGTGAGGAACTGGTGTTGAGCAGGGATATGGCGCGCGACGTGTTGGCCTGACGCCGGGACGGGTGGGGCGGAAGCGGGTATCCCGTCACGTCGGCGGGCGGATTGGGGCCGGCTGATTGATCGCGGGGACGGCTGGGTGGAAAGATCGAGGCATCCTCGGGAAGTGGGTCAGCCATGGACATCTGGTGCGTATCTCGCGTCGTCGGGCAGGAGGGCGGTGACTCGTTGGGTCCGCGTTACCGAACGTCGACCGCTGGCGGGGGCGTCCACGGGAGGGCAGAGTGATGAGTACCCATCCGGTCAAGCAGAACAGGCAGTCGGTGGTCACGCGCCCGGTCATTCTGGGTGTCGTCGGCGACTCGGCCACGGGCAAGACCACTCTGACCCGAGGGCTCGTACGCGCCCTCGGTGAGGGAGCGGTCGCCCACATCGCGACCGACGACTACCACAAGTTCGACCGCCGACGGCGCGCTGACCTCGGCATCACGCCGCTCAACCCCGACTGCAACTACATCGATATCATGGCCCAGCACCTCGCGCTCGTCCGGGCTGGAGAGTCGATCCTCAAGCCGGTCTATCGGCACGCCGACGGGACATTCGGGCCGCCGGAGTACGTGTGGCCGCATCGGTTCGCGGTCGTCGAGGGCCTGCTTGGCTACCATACGCCTCAGTTGCGAGACTGCTATGACGTGCGGGTTTATCTCGCTCCGCCGGAGGGCCTGCGGCGCCGGTGGAAGATCCGGCGTGACTGCTCCCGGCGGGGATACACCACGGATCAGGTGCTCACCGAGCTCGACCGGCGCGAGCCCGATTCGGAGGTGTTCATCAGGCCGCAGCAGGCCTACGCGGACATCGTCGTCACCTTCGAGACGGGCGACGAAGGTAACGTGGAGCACCTGCCGGCGCAGCTGAAGCTGCGAAAAGGCTTGCTTCATCCCGACCTGTCTCCTCTGCTGGATGCGGACGTCGGGATCACCATGGAGGACGCCGCCGACGCCCAGGTGCTGCGCATTCCCGGCCGCGTCCCACCCGAGCGGGCGGCGGAGATCGAGCAGGCGATTTGGGAGTGGATGCACTTCGCCAGCCACTTGCGCTCCGAGCGGCTGGGCGAGTTCACCGTAGGCACCGACCTGCATCGCTCGGAGTCGCTGGCACTCGTCCAGCTCCTGCTTCTCTATCACTTGGTCATGGCCAAGGCGGCCGTCGCCCTCGGCGGCGTCGGTGCCCGTGCCGACGGGAGCGGCACCATGGCCGGGGCCGGGAAAACAGGCGAGGCCGCAGTGGAAGGCACAAACGCCCCGACGGAGTCCGAAAGGGAGGGCGTCCTGACCCCGGTGCCTGCCGAGTCCCACGAGAACGGGGGTGAAGCGGCCTCGGAATAGCTTTGAGGAGAAGCTCGTCCTCGACGTGTACCGAACGCGGTCCAGTCGTCTACAGAAAGAACGCGCGGAGCGGGGCGACGGGAATCTAACCCGCATGACCAGCTTGGAAGGCTGCGCCCACTGCGCCGTCAGAGGCCTCGATCGGTAGTCAGGACAGGTCCGGGAGCCCCGCTGTCCCTGAAGCGGCGAACTGGTCAAGGCGGGGTTTTGGTATTTGTGACCGTTTTTCTGGTCGTTTCCGGCGTGTTTAGGGCGTACGGCACCCGCAGCCGGGGTCCAGGCGCAGTGCCCGCAGCGCAGCGAGGACGAACAGCCTGGACGCCGGCGAGGATGCCACGATACTGGCCCTAGCCGGGAGCGGGCGAGGCAGTATGCGGTGTGTAGTTGTCGGGTTCCGTCTCATGGTTTGTCGAAGACAGAGTGAGGCGGGCCGGGGTCGGCTGCCAACACCCCGTGAACCTGGGCGGTATTACGCGCCAACGAACACTCGTTTAGTCCGAAATAATGTCGACGTTGCTACAATATAATGTCGACGTTGCTACAATGCGTGATTGACTTCAAGAGTCGTGACATCCGCGCGAATCCCGCCTTTGGACCGGTGGATCAGCTCCTCCAACTTCGCAGCGAAGGCGTCGCTCACACTCGGTCGCGTCACTGCCCGACCCAACACCAGCTGTCCGGCCTCACGAGCGGCCACCCATCGGATCACCATGTTCGGCGAGGCTCGCCAGCTCGGCGCCCAGGGCGGGCAACCAGCCTCGGCCCACTCTGTGATCACACGTCGGGTTACCGGTGGTGGTGGCCCGCCGTAGGCTGGTGACCGTGACCCCGGCGGAGCTGCGCGAAAGGCTGTCGCCGGACCTGTTGGCGCTGTCGGCGACGCTCATCGAGATCCTGGGTACCGAGAAGGTCGACGTGGTCGACCTCGCCCGGGCGAGTGCGCTGCTGCGTTACCGCGCGGCTCGCGACGGGATCCCCTTGCTGGAACGTTCCTCGGATGAGTTCCAGCGCTTCCAGGTTGAGGCCGTTCAGTTCTGGTGCGACGCGGAGACCGTTATCCGCAGCGCGCACGAGGACGTTCTGGCCGGGCTCGGATGAGCGTCGCGATCGACCGCGAGCTGCTCGCCGAGCGCGCCGCGGCGGTGGATCGCCATCTGCGCCGGGTCGCCGAGCATCTGCCACGCCACGCCGAGGACATGCAGCCACTGAGCACCCGGACCGACGCGGTTGTCCTGCGCCTCTGGCAGGCCGTGCAGGTGGTGATCGATCTCGCGGTGTCGAGCTGTGTGCGACTCGGACTGGGAAGCCCACCTACCTACACCGATGCATTCCGCATGCTCACCGGTGCCAGGGTGATACCTGGCGAGTTGGCACAGCGGCTGGGCCACGCCGCGGGGTTCCGCAATCTGATCGTGCACGCGTACGCCGAGCTCGACCTGCGCCGGGTACACACCGCGGCGACGAGCGGGCCCGCCGATCTCCGGGCGTTCCTGGCGGCGCTGCGCGACCACGCCAGCTGAGATCATCATCGAGCCGGAGCGCGGCGGTGTGGGTGGCGACCGCCGCCCGGACGACGCAAGGCACCCGGTGCACAGGATCCGGCTTACAGGCAAGCTCGCCCGCCCCTCCCCGCCCCACGCCTGCGCCGAGGGAGCGGGGTACGGTTGTTGAGCAGCGGAAACGCTCTCGCTGATCGATCACATGTTGCGGATCCGTAGGTAGCGGCGGATATCTGAGGACGAGATCAATCCAAGAGCGATCACACCGACAACAACGATCACTGCCAGGGTTGTCGCGATATAGCCAACGATGTCCATGTGTCCTCATCTGCTTTCGGCGGTTCCGCCCTGACTGGTGTCGAGGCGACTACCCGCAGTGGGGCGGTAGTTCGGAGTTGGCGGGTAGAGGTGGCGCTGCTGGCCATAAGGAAAACCCCCGGTGCTTATCGTGGCCCGCGCTGGTCGCCCTCCACTTAACTGCCGGGTCTGGGGCAACATCACCACTGTAGTCCTTGCGGACGCGAACTGCGCGTCGAGGCAGGCCAGGGCCGGTCCTTGTCCGACCTGGTCAGGTGGTGAGTTGCGGGTTGAGTACGAGACTGTCGTCGTGCACTTGTAACCTCCCGGCTCGCCAGGCGTGACCCCTGGCCGCGAGGCTGACCGGTGGTAGGCCGCCCCCGCGATCCGGCGGGGCTGGGCGGTGTCGCGGGAAGGACCGTCGTGTGTACGACTACGACCTGCTGGTGATCGGGTCCGGGCCGGGCGGCCAGAAGGCGGCCATCGCGGCCACCAAACTGGGCTCTACCTCACCTGCTTCGCGCAGCGGGATGTCTACGGCGCCAGCTACCGGGTCAAGTCCGAGACCACGATCGCCGACGTGCTGGCCCACACCCAGCACGTCGTTGGCCGCGAGGTCGAGGTGATTCGAAGCCGGCTGCTGCGCAACCACGTCGACCTGCTCGGAGGCACCGCCCGGTTCGAAGACCCGCATACGGTCACGGTGTGCGGCGAAGCCCGCGGCGACCACACCACCGTCACCGCCGATAAGATCGTGATCGCCACCGGCACGAAACCGGCCCGACCGGCCGAGGTCGAGTTCGATGACGACCACGTGCTCGACTCCGACGGCGTGCTGCGCATGCGGCGAGTACCCGGTTCACTGGTCGTTGTCGGGGCCGGAGTGATCGGCATCGAGTACGCGTCGATGTTCGCGGCACTCTGCACCCGGGTGACCGTTGTCGAGAAGCGACCGCAGATGCTGGAGTTCTGCGACCCTGAGGTGGTCGAGTCGCTCAAGTTCCACCTGCGCGACCGGGCCGTCACGTTCCGCTTCGACGAGGAGGTGGCCAAGGTCGAGATCGCCCCCAAAGGAACGATCACGAGCCTCGCCAGCGGCAAGCGGATCGCGGCGGACATGGTGATGTACTCCGCGGGCCGCCAGGGCGTCACCGACGAACTCCACCTGGAGAAGGTGGGGCTCGCCGCCGACCAGCGCGGGCGGATCACGGTGGACGGGAAGTACCGCACCGCGGTACCGCACATCTTCGCGGTCGGAGACGTGATCGGCTTCCCCGCGCTCGCGGCCACCTCCATAGGCCAGGGGCGGTTGGCGGCCTACCACGCGTTTGACGAGCCGGCCCGCGAGCTGCAGGAACTGCAGCCGATTGGGAGCTACACGGTGCCCGAGATCTCCTACTGCGGCAAGACCGAAGTCGAGCTGACCGGGTCCGCCGTGCCCTACGAAGTGGGGATGTCCCGCTACCGCGAGCTCGCTCGCGGTGCGATCGTCGGCGACTCCTACGGGATGCTGAAGCTGCTCGTCTCGACCGAGGACCGCACCCTGCTCGGCGTCCACGTGTTCGGAACGAACGCCACCGACCTCGTGCACATCGGGCAGGGCATTCGACCGCGCCGAAGCTCAGGAACTCGGCGGCTGTTGCGTTCCCTTGTAGGGTCGGCAGAGTGCCGGTCCGTTCCTGTCGAATGCGCAGGATGAGCAGTTGTCGGGGTTCCCGGCGGAGATCGACGCTGGCGCGCCCGGTCGGGGTTACCCGCGCAGTGTTCTCCGGGCCCGGAGCAGCCGGTCGGGCCGCTCGTCCGGATTGTCGAACCGCCGGTCAATGGCCCGCGCTCCGGCCGCCGTCGACGAAAAGGATCTCTCCGGTCACGAACGCGGCCGACTCGAGGTACAGCACGGCCGCGACCACATCGTCCACCTCGCCCATGCGTCCGATCGGCAGCATCTCCCCCAGCGTCCGGTGCCGCTCGACCGGGTGCATGGGCGTCCTGATGATGCCCGGGGCGACGGCGTTGGCCCGGATCCCGCGCCGCGCGTACTCGATGGCCAGGGACTTGGTGGCCGAGTTCAGCCCGCCCTTGGTGAGCGCGGCCAGCACCGAGGGCGCTGCGGAGTTGGCGTTCTCGGTCAGGCTGGTGGTGATGGTGACGACGTGCCCGGTGCCCTGTTTGACCATCTGGGCCACCGCGCGCTGGGTGAGCGCGAAGAATCCGGTGAGGTTGACCGACACGATCGATGCGTAGTCCCGCTCGGTGTACTCGGTGAAGGGCTTGGCGATGAACACGCCGGCGTTGTTCACCAGGGTGTCGATGCGGCCGAAACGCTGGAGACCCTCGTCGACCACGCGTTCCACCGTGGCCGGGTCGGCGATGTCTCCCGCCACGGCGAGCACGTCCGGGTCGTCGGACTGAGTGATCGAGCGCGACGTCGCGACGACCGCGTAGCCTCGCCGGCGGAACCCGGCGACCAGACCCTCGCCTATACCCCGCGAAGCCCCGGTGACGACTGCCACCTTCTGCACCGTGTCGATCATAGCGCTCTCTCTCCACGACGGACGGCCTGACCCGCGTCAGGCCCGTCAGCGACCCTAGGTTCTCCTCGATGACTTGGGTAATGCCGCTTGTGGACCGTCCATGTCCGGCCGGCATGGACCCGGCCGGAGTGCCGACCGGGCCCATGCCCTTGGTCGACCGAGGCTACCGCGACCTCGATGAAGCGGCGCAGCAGGATCTCCTGCACATTCGGCAGGTAGGCGAGTCCGACCGGGATCTCTGGCGCGTTGACCAGCGGGACGAACGTGATCGCCGGATGGCTGATGCGTCGCCGAACCACCTCGGGCACCACCCCGATGCCGCGGTTGGCGGCCACGCACTCCATCCACTCGTCGAAGTTAGTCGTCTCGACCACCTTCGCCGGGCCCTGACCGGCCGGCCACGACCAGGGGCCCGTCGCCCCGCTGACCACGTTCACCACCAGCGGCCACTGGGGGACGTCGCGCCAATCCAGGACGTCGATCCTGGCCAGCTCCGAGCGGGTCGAGCAGGCAACCGCCACCCTCGGCTCGTCGAACAGCCGCACCACCCGCAGCGACGTCGGCGCCACCGCACCGCGGACCAGCGCCACGTCGATCGTGTGCTGGTGCAGGGCCGAGAGCGGGTCGTCGCAGCGCACCAGGCTCACCGTGCTGGCGGCGGTCCGCTCGAAGCGGGCGACGGTCTCCTGCGCCCACGGATCGGGCAGCAGCCAGCTGAAGCCCAGCCGGATGCTGACCTGCTGGTCCACCGCGTTCATGGCCCGGTCCAGGTCGCCCAGGACCCGTTCCACCTGAGCCAGGAAGGACGTGCCCACGCTGGTCAGCGTCACGTGACGTGAGTCACGGTCGAATAGCCTGACCCGCAACACGGTCTCCATCTGCTGGATCGTGCGGGTCAGCGCCGGCTGCGTGATCATCAGCCTCTCTGCGGCACGGGTGAACGACTGCTGGTGAGCCACCACGACGAATGCCCGCAGATGGCGTAGCTCGACTCTACCGGCACCGGCAACTCCCATGTCCGCGACACGAGTGATCACATCGGCCGCCGACGCCTTCCGCACCGTGTGGTGGCTGTTGTCGGTGATCAGGAATCCGCCGTCGGCGGTCACCGCCACGCCACTGGGGAGGTTGAGCTGGGCGTCGGTGGTGGGGCCATCGTCTCCACCGGCACCGGCCACCCCCGTGCCCGCGACACGAGTGATCACATTCACGGTACCCTCCCTTCATTCATTTGCACCCTCCCCGGCATGATCCAGTCGGTAGGAGGAAAGTCGTCAGGAGCACCGGGCATCGATCAGCCTGTAAGAGCTGCGTGTCACCGACGCTGATACATGATCTATCGCGCTGACACTCGTTTGACGGAATCACGCCCGGATGCGCCCGCGCAGCACGCACGAGCCTCCACTTCCCTGCCAGGCCTCCCCTACGGGCAGGCCCACCAGGCTCACCATGCTGGCGGCGGTCCGCTCGAAGCGGGCGACGGTCTCCTGCGCCCACGGATCGGGCAGCAGCCGGCTGAAGTCCATGACGGCCGAGCATAGATCGGCCGCACTGCGCATTTCACAAATCAAAATGACGTCTCTAGCGTCGGATACGTATCCGAGGAGAACGCATTGTGAACGCAGCGATCCAGTACCGACCGGGGCCGAGCCGGGTGCTCGGTCCCGTCAGCGTGGCGGCGACCCGGGGGGTCTGCGCGCCGGCCGCGAGCCTCGGGGTCGGCCGGTGCGCCTACGCGCCGATCCTGCCCCTGATGCACGCCCAGGCCAGCGTGCTGGTGCGCCACGGCCACCGTGAGAACCGGGCTCTCACAGCGATTGATATTTCCCGCCGGGATGCTCACTCAACATTCCCGGAAACGGGAGGATGTCACGGGGATCCTTGTAGTCCGTCGAACAGTTGCGTCCGCGGTTCGCCGAATTTCAGCTTTTCCCAACCCTCCACGAGAGTCTGAAGAAAGGTCGTACAGTGGCATCATCTGAGTGGGAGATCGGTGAGCGGATTCGCCGTGAGGTCCTGGGTGACGACTACGTGGACGGGGTCTCGTCGACGTGGGCCGGCGCGGAGACCATGCAGGACCTGGTCGTCCGGTTCGCCTGGGGCGCCGTGTGGTCGAGACCGCTCCTGGACCGGAGAACGCGCAGCCTGATCACGGTGGCGATCGCGGCCGCCATCAACCGGGAGCACGAGCTCGCGCTGCACGTCCGCGGCGCGCTGCGCAACGGGTGCACGGTGGACGAACTGGTCGAGGTTGCTCTGCACTGTGCCGTCTACTCGGGTGTGCCGTCGGCGATCGACACGACGCGCACGATCAGGCGGGTCAGCGCGGAATTCGCCACCCAGGGCGTTCCGAAATGAAATCCATCGGGCTCGTCGGCATGGGTCCACGTGGCCTGTCGGTATTGGAACGGATCGGCGCGAACGCGGCGACGCGGCCGGACGTGGACATTGTCGTGCACGCCATAGAACCGAATTCATTCGGCTCCGGAGAAGTGTGGCGCACCAACCAGTCTCCGCACCTCATCATGAACATCATCGCGTCGCAGATCACGGCGTTCACTGACAACTCGGTGACGATTTCCGGCCCTTTACGCGACGGCCCGAACCTGTATGTGTGGGCCCGCTCGGTGGCCACCGGAATGATTTCCGGAGACTATTCCGAGGAGATCCTCGCCGAGGCCGCCGACACCCATCCGGACAGCTACTGCCGCCGGCGTTTCTACGGCCACTACCTGGAATGGGTCTATCGGTACGTGCTGGGCACGCTGCCGCCGAACGTCACGGTGCTGGAGTACCACCACAAGGCAGTGTCGGTCACCGATGCCGAACTGGGTGACCAGACGATCATCCTCGACGACGGCCGCACGATCGTGGTCAACCAGCTCGTCATGGCCACCGGTCACGGCGAATCCGAGCTGTCGGTGGAGGAGAGATCCTTCCGCCGGCTGGCGGACAGTGCGGGCGGCCGGTACTACCCGCCGGCGAATCCGGCGGATGTGGACCTCAACCTGATCCTGCCCGGCCAGACCGTGCTGGTACGCGGCCTCGGCCTGTGCTTCTTCGACTACATGGCGCTGCTCACCATCGGCCGAGGCGGGCGGTTCACCCAGGACTCGGCCGGTCTACGCTATCTGCCCTCCGGCGACGAGCCCAGGCTGGTGTGCGGCTCGAGACGGGGGGTCCCGTTGCACGGCCGGGCGGCCAACGAGAAGGGCGACAACCGGACCGAGCCCAGCTTCCTCACCGAGTTGAAGATCCTGGAGCTGCGGTCGCGACCGGGGCGGGTCGGCCAGAAGCTCGACTTCCGGCGGGACTGCTGGCCGCTGATCGCCAAGGAGGTCGAGACCACCTACTACACTCGCTTGGTCGCACTGCGGTCCTCGGAGAAGACGGCGGCCGAGTTCCAGGACCTCTACGGCGCCGCCCCCTGGTCGAGCGAACTGGAGCGGATCGTCCTGGAAAGGTTCGACGTTCCCGCCGACCTCGACTGGGACTGGCACCGAGTAGCCCAGCCGTGGAGCGACACCGACATTAAGGATCGCCACAGCTGGAGGCGGTTCCTTCGCTCGTACCTGGCCGCCGACGCGCTCGAGGCGCGCCGGGGCAACGTGACCAGCCCGATCAAGGCGGCGGTCGACGTACTGCGCGACATCCGCAACGAGCTCCGCTTCGCCATCAACAACGGTGGGATCGAGGGTGACTCGTATCGTCGGGACGTGCAGGGCTGGTTCAACTCGCTGCACGCGTTTCTGTCCATCGGCCCGCCGTGGAGCCGCATCGAGGAGCTGAGTGCGCTGGTCGACGCAGGCGTGGTCGAGGTGGCTGGTCCCCGGTTCACCGTGGAACGCGACCGCGACCTGGGGCTGTTCCTCGGCGCGTCCGTGGTGCCCGGGGACGAGCACCACGCCTCGGTCCTGATCGACGCGATGCTGCCGCGGGTGGACCTGGCCAGGACGAAGAACCGGATCCTGAGCGACATGCGCAGCCGGGGGCAGGTGACGAAGTTCGCGGTGAGGTCCTCGACCGCGGCGGCCTGCTGCGTCACCGGGGGGGTGGCAGTGACCGAACGGCCGTTCCGCGCGATCCGCGCGGACGGCACCGTGCATGCCCAACGGTACGTCTTCGGCGTACCGACCGAGGGTGCCAACTGGGTCACCGAGACCGGGATCCGACCCAAGGTCAACTCCATCACCCTCGGTGACAGTGACGCGATCGCGCGATCGATTCTCAGCCTGCCGTCACGCCCGATCGGCGAGCTTGAGTCCGGCCCGGTACGTCAACCGATCAACCAGTCGTCCATGTCGATCGTCGGCGGACCCTCCCGAGAGCTCAGTTTGTACGACTGACCAGGACCAGCGAACTCAAGGAGCACACCATGACGTCCACACTCGACGCGTCGCTGGACACCTCGGACCTGCTTGCCCTCGACGACGAGCTCGACGACACCGACCGCGACATCCGGGACACCGTCCGGTCGTTCGCCCGCACCGAGCTGGCGCCGCACGTCGCGGAGTGGTTCGAGGCCGGCACGATGCCGCGCGAGCTGGCCAGGCGGCTGGGCGCGCTGGGTCTGCTCGGCATGCACCTGCAGGGTTACGGGTGTGCGGGCACCAGCGCCACCGCGTACGGCGTGGCGTGCCGCGAGCTGGAGGCCGTCGACTCCGGGCTCCGCTCGTTCGTGTCCACTCAGGGCTCGCTGGCGATGTACGCCATCCACCGGTGGGGATCGGAGGAACACAGGCAGCGGTGGCTGCCGCCACTGGCCGCCGGCGAGGTCATCGGCTGCTTCGGCCTGACCGAGTCCGACGCCGGCTCCGACCCCAGCGCCATGCGGACCACCGCCCGCCGCGACCGCGGCGACTGGGTGCTCGACGGGTCGAAGATGTGGATCACCAATGGCGCCGTGGCCGACGTGGCGGTGATCTGGGCGCAGACCGATCCCGGCCAGGGGGGCCGGGGTATCCGCGGCTTCGTGGTGCCGACCGACACGCCGGGTTTCAGCGCCCGCGAGGTCAAGGGCAAGCTCTCGCTACGCGCCTCGGTCACCGGCGAGCTGGTGTTCGACTCGCTGCGCCTGCCCGGGGACGCGCAGCTTCTTCCGGAGAGTGCCGGGCTCAGTGGTCCGCTATCCTGCCTAGGCGAGGCCCGTTACGGCATCGTGTGGGGCGTCGTCGGTGCGGCTCGCACCTGCTACGAGACGGCGCTGGCCTACGCCCACCACCGTCACCAGTTCGGCCGGTCGATCGCGGGCTTCCAGATGACCCAGCAGAAGCTGGCCGGGATGGCGGTGGGGCTGACCCAGGCCGGCCTGCTGGCCGCACGGCTGGGCCGGCTGAAGGACGCGGGCGAGTTGCGGCCGACACACATCAGCGTGGGCAAGCTGGCCAACGTCCGGGCCGCCCTCGACATCGCCCGCACCGCACGCACCATCCTGGGCAGCAGTGGCATCACCCTGGACTACCCGGTGTTCCGGCACATGGTGAACCTCGAGACGGTGCTGACCTACGAGGGCACCGAGGAGATGCACGCGCTGTCCATCGGCAAGGCCCTGACCGGGCTCTCCGCGTTCCGCTGACCGACCGCCCCCGCCGGCGGGCGAGCGCCGCGACCAGGAGGTTACACAGCTCGGGTCGGCGGCATGCGCGAGGGCTTCGACGAGGTGGGTTTTGCCGGTGCCCGAAGGTCCGGCGACGGCGAGGTTCTCCGCGCGGCCGATCCGTCGTCGCGACCGTGGATTTCCTCGGTCAGCAGCACGCGCAGGCGTGCGCGCAGTCGGCGGCGACCTCGACCACCGCACCGGTCTCCCGGTGGCCCGCGCAGGACCACCCGCCCACGGCACCGTCAGCCCCCGATCCCGTCGGGCAACCCAGTGCCGCACTGTCGTGGGTGCGGTGGGATCTTTGGGTGCCTGCGCTGGAGGAGATGTCCCGCGATGAGCTGATCGCTCTGGTTGGTCGTCAGGCTGGGGCAGATCACCGCGGATCCGCACCCTGATCACCCTGGCGCATGCGGTGTGCTGCGACGAGACCCCGCTCAAAGTCGGGCCGCGCGCACCCAGGCGGGCAAGAAGAAGGCTGAGAAGTACCTGCTGGCGGTCTGCACTGAGCTGTACACACACTACCTGCTGGGCGACCGTGACCTGAGCACCTTCAAGGCCTTCATCTTCACCGACCTGATCAATTCGGTGATCGTCCACCACCGGTACCAGAATTATGACTCCGTGGCGCTCTGGACACTGGTCCCACCAGCTGTGTTGCCATCATTATGCCGACCTGCGGATTATGTCGATGTCGAGGTGGTTGGTGCTAGTGGGTGGGGGTGCTCGGGCTGTGGATGTCGGCATAATCGCAGACTTTCGAGTAAAGCCTGCCCGTAGCTTCTAGCGAAAAACCATCGATTTACATCGTTTGCGCAGCTCAGAAGGTTTGATCGACATCGTCCGAGCGGGGCGCATGAAGATCGACGGCAACACCGTGAACTGCGCAAACGGGAAGATCGTTGGTATTCGGCGGTTGCTGCCGGGAGGTCCAGAGACCATCATCAAGGCTCAGCGGAACTCACGGGATATCGCACACTATTGTGCGGGAAACCCTGACTAAGACCAGCACCGTTGATGTGCAGATGGCCACTGATTTCAGTGGTTCCTCGATGTCTGAGACCCCACGGTGCGCGCACACTGGAGCCATAAGCCCTGTACTGACTGATGACCAGGCGCGCCGAATTGGGGAAGACATCGAGATGCCGAAGCTGCCGGTGGGACGAAGCATAGACCATGGCGGAGCAGAGGGAGATCGTGCCCGCGATGGATTGGCCACAAAAACCCAGCTCAACCAGACCCGTGAATTGATACGAGCGCATAGGCTCGCGACCGAATCTCTCTTGGATTCTATTTCCAAAGTTCGTCGACGGCGGCCGGAGCGCTGGCCATCGACCGGCGATGTTCGACAATCCGGACGAGTGGCCCGACCGGCTGCTCCGAGCCCGGAGAGCACTGCGCGGGTAACCTCGACCGGGCGCGCCGGCCGGCGCGGTACGGTGCGTGTCGCTGCGGTGTACGCCGGAGCCGCCCTCGGCCCGCTCGGTGGCGGGGTGGTGGCCCCGATGCTGCCGCAGATCGCCCGCTCGCTGAGCACCTCCACCGGCTTGGTGGCCCTGTCGATGACCGCTTACTTCGTGCCCTTCGCCCTAGTCCAGCTAGTGTCCGGGACGGTCGGGGAGCGCTGGGGCCGGCGCCGAACCGTGCTGGCCGCCTACCTGATCTACCTGCTGGCCGCGCTGGCCTGTGCCGTGTCGCCGACCATCGGGCTGTTCCTGGGCATGCGGGCGGTCATGGGCACGGCCACCGCGTTCATCTCCCCGCTGCTGCTGGCCGGTCTGGCCGAGATGGTGCCCACCCACCGTCTGAGCAGGTCGGTGGGTGGGATGGCCAGTTTCCAGGCCGCGGGGCAGTCGCTCGCACTCCTGGTCGGGGGTGTTGCGGCAGCGGTGGACTGGCGCTGGGCCTTCGTGGCCGTCGCCGTGACGGCCGGTGCGTTCGCCCTCGCGCCACCGCCCGGTCGGCCCCGACCGGGCGCGCACGCCCCCCGCCTGCGCTCGCTTGCCAGCATCCGGATGGGAATGCTGTCGGTGGCCGCGTTCGTCAGCTACTTCGGCGCCGCCGCGCTGCCGTTCCTGGTCGCGCTGTATGCCGAGGAGCACCTGCGGGTGAGTCCCGAGGTCACCGGGGTCGCCCTGCTCGGCTTCGGTCTGGCCGGGTTGCTGCTTGGCGCGAGCTGGGGCTCACTGGTCGACCGGTTCGGGACCCGCTGCTGCGGTGCCCTGGCCGCCGTGTTCACCGCGGTGCTGGTCGCGGCGGTCGGCACGACGGACACCCTGCCGACGCTGGTGCTGTGCTGGACGGGCGCGGGCGTCGTGTACTCGATGCTCAACGTGTCCCTGCAGAACCTGACCGTGCGCGCCGTGCCCAGCAACCGGGGAGGCGCGCTGTCGGCGGTCTCGGCGTTCCGGTTCGGCGGCGCGGCGCTCGCGCCGACCGCCCTGATGCCGCTTTACCACGTCGCGCCGGCCCTCTCGTTCGCCGTGGCCGGCGCTTCGCTGCTGGTGGCCTCGGTCGCCCTGGCGTTGCTGCCCGGGCCGAAACCGTCGCGCTGAGGGCCCGGCGCGGCTGAGGGCGCCGCCTCACCGCGCCGGGTCACGTTCTCCAGGCGAAGCTGCCCTCGGGCAAGGACCGCCGAGGTCTCCGCCGAGGAGATCGCCACCGCCCACAGCTGCTGGTCCTGATCCTGGAACAGCGGATGGGCGTCGACCAACACCCGACCGCTCACCTCGGTGACGAAAGTGTCGGTGGAATTGCTGATGCCGACCGCGAACTGGCAGAGGTGTGCCACGGCACGAGAGGCACCGACACTGCCGGCGCGCTCGACGATCGTGCAGTACACCCCGCCATGTATGGCGTTCCAGGCGTTGTGGTGCCTTGGTCCGAGGTCGAGGTGGCCGGTGACCCGGTCGGCCGAGACCGAGTCGAAGATCAGTCCCAGCTCGGCCACGAACCGACTGGCCGACGTCAGCCCCAGGTCGGGAAACGCAGTCATGTTCTCCGCCTTCTGCGGTTCGGTTGTTCGAGGTGGTACCGGCGCCCGGGTCAGCCGGAGAACCGGTCCCGCTCGATGTTGCGCAGGCGGACCTGGCCGCGAGCCAGCAGCCGCGCGTTCTGGTCGGACACCGTGACCACCCACAGCTGCTGGCTGCGGCCCTGGTAGATCGGTTCGGCGACCACGTCGGCCTGACACTCGGTGCAGGCGCGTAGGAAATCGGTGGCGTTGTGCACGCTGACCGCGTACTGGCCCAGCTCGGCCACCGCCGCCGAGGCGCCGATGCTCGCCGCAGTCTCCACCGCGGTCGCGTACACGCCGCCGTGCACGATACCCCACGGCGTGTGGTGGTCCGGCCCCAGGTCGAGGTGGCCGAGGACCTGGGTTCCGCTGACCTCGTCGATGACCAGGCCGGCGGCGATGACGAAAGGGCTGGCCGCCTCGAGGCTGAGATCGGGCAGCTCGACAGCCCGCGTGGTGACGTTGCTCATGACTTCTCCGTTCAGAGCGTGGTGGTCAGTCGCCGCAGGATGTGCGCGGTGGGTTCGGCGGTGGCGCGGCGGTAACCGGTGCCGGCCCACAGGTTGATCCACTCCGGGTTCCCTGCGGCGGCCGAGGCCCGGCGCAGCGGGCTGGTCAGGTGGTGCACCGCGGGGTAGCCCTCGGGCGCGACGCCGCTGAAGCGGTCGGTGAACTGGTTGCGCAGCGCTCGGGCCGGTCGGCCGGTGAACGCCCGGGTGATCACCGTCGCACCCCGGGACTGGTCGCCGACCGCAGCCCGGTGCGGGCGCGAGGCGCCGCTCTCGTCCGCGCGCAGCAGCACCGTGCCGACCATCACCGCCGCCGCGCCGGCGCGCAGCGCCCTGGCGACCGCCTCTGGGGTGGCCAGCCCTCCGGCGGCGACCAAGGGCAGCGAGGTGACCGCGCAGACCTGGCCGAGCAGCTCGCACAGCGGCGTGTCCGGCACCGGCCGCCCAGGGGTGAACGTGCCCGAGTGCCCGCCGGCGGCCGAGGCCTGGACGGTCAGCATGTCGACCCCGGCCGACTCGGCCAACTGCGCCTCCTCGGCCGAGGTGACCGTCTGCATCACCAGCGTGCCGGCGCCGCGCAGCGCGTCGACCACCCCGGGACGCGGTACCCCGAAGGTGAAGCCTGCCACCGGCACGGGCTCGGACAGCAACAGCTCGACCTTGTCCGACCAGTGGTCGTCGTCCTCGGTGAGCGGGACCTCGAGCAGATCCACCCCGTACCGCTCGGCGGCGGGCGCGATGGCACGGGCGTACCGGCCGAATGCCTCGGGGTCGACCGGCACAGGATTGGGCGCGAACAGGTTGACTCCGAAAGCGACCCCGATCACGCGCGCCTGGGCCATCTGCGCGGCCAGCGCGTCCGGGCTCTGGTAGCCCCCAGCCAGGAAGCCGAGCCCGCCCGCGCGGGCCGCTGCGGCGACCAACTGGGGGGTGCTCGGGCCACCGGCCATCGGCGCGGCTAGCACGGGGAGGCTGACCCCGAGGGCGGCGAGAGGTGAGCTCATGTCGGACGCTCCTTCACCGGAGACGACTGCGGGATGAGCGGTGCCGTCGACACCCACGGTCAGCAGGGCGGCGTTTCCCTCCCCGGTGTTCCGTACGTCGGCGCGCAGGTGCTCCAGCAGCCGGCCCCACCCCGCCGCAGACCCCATCTCGTCAGATGCTCGGCCCGGCCGCGCAGCCGTTCCAGGGTCGGGTTCGACGCGATCACGAAGATCAGCGCGCGGACCAGGACGGCCGGCCCGCGAAGTCCCATCCACACCATGGTGTTCCGGAGCGCCGGCAGCGCCGCCACTGTGGCCACGAGCACCACCAGCCCGGCCCGCATCAGGGGCAGGATCGGGGGTGTAGACGAACCGGCCAACTTTCATCGCCGCCGCCAGGGCAGATGCGCCCCGCGCTACGCTCGTCCAGGTTCCCCCAGCCGTTCGACGGGCCTGCTCGTGAGACTCGACGTGGGTCGTCGCGTCCATATCCGGTCAGCGCACCTTCCTGCACAGCTCAGGTCCGTGGCAACGCGTGCAGCGCCCGTGCACGACACTAGGGACGGCCCGTGCCTGAGGGGAAATGCTACTCGCGGCGGGTCGATGCCCCCCGTGCATGGATGGACGGGGGCGGCCGCCATCAAGCGCAAGTCAAGGTCTGGGACGCGCTTGCCCGGAGCCTTCAATTTCCAGCAGGCTAGAGACAGGCAACCGATCCCGCTGCGGTCGTCTACTCCTCGTGGAGGACGCTGTCTGGAGAGGCGCGATTGGCGGTCGCTGTCAACCGGGATAGTTCTTCGGCCATGGTGATCGTGTGGCAGAATGTGTCGATCGAGATCTCTCTGCTCTCCAGGCTCTTGAGCGCCTCGACCGTCACCGGGTCCCGCATGGACATTCCCAGGTCCTCGGCCCAGCTCATCGCTGATTTGGAATCGGTCATACTGGCCATCATCCGGTCCCGCTCGTGCTCCGTCCGAGTCGCCTTCACCGACTGCTGCGCGGCTCGGATCTGGGCCGGCAGGCGGAAGTCGTCGACGATGCGAAGCTCTGCGGGATCAGTCTTGAGCCACCGGGCGAGAGCGCCTCGGATGCTCTCTCGAGCCTCCACCACGCTGGGGCACAGGCTGCGAACCCGAGGCTCTTCGGCGATCTCCACCAGCCACGCTTCGCCGTCTCGTTCGTATACCGCGGTGTAGGTCTCGCTCACGTCAACCAGTCCCTTCCGACACACGGCGCCGGGACCACACTGCCGAAAGACAGCCCAGCCAGCGTCAAGAAGACTACTCGGTTGCCAACGTCGACCCAAGACACTTGCAGCCGGGCGGGCTGACGTGTGAGACATGCACGACTGAGACGTGCACAACACTGGGCGTGGCGAGCCGGGTACTGTCAGCCATCCCTGGCATGGTCTACTCACAACCCGCCGGGCGGCCGCTCGGCACTGGACCATGATCAAACCCCCAGGGGGTTTCGATGACCGCGTTGACCGTCCTCGTCCAGGGAGCTGAGCTCGGCACGAGCAACCTGCGCACCTGGATGTTGAACAACGTCGTGCCGCTGCTGCTGCTGGCGGTGGCGGTTCTGCTGCTGTGGCTCGGTGGCGGCAAGGGAGACAACGCCGGGGTGATGCGACGGGTCGGAGGTGTGATCATCGCGCTGGGAGTCATCGGGCTCGCGGTGTCCGGCGCGGGCGTGCAGCTCGGCACGTGGATCGCCAACCTGTTCAGCGGCTGAGTGAGGAGTGACGCGACGTTGCGGATCCGCACCGATGACGATGTCTACCGAGTGGACGCGGTTTGGCTCGGCCCGCCCAAGGCGACGTTCCCCTGGCGCGCACGGTACGTGGCCTGGGGTATCGGCTTGGTGATGTTTCTCGTGGTGCTCGGCGTCGAGCGTCAGCTGGGCATCGGCTTCAGCTTCTTCTCCACCGGCTGGGGCCTGCTCATCACCATCCTGCTCACCCGGATCATCGGCTCCCGGATCAGCCACGAACGTCCCTTGAGTGCGGTCGTCGTGATGTGGGTCCGCGAACTCACCGCCCCCCGGAAGGTGACCGCTGCTCGCGCTGGTGCCGCCAGCGCGGCTCGGATCCGGGTCGAACGCGACCGCCCTCGACCCGGCCGGCGGCCGAGCCGTCGCAGGAAGGAGCGCACCGGTGTTCGGGCTCCGACGTCATCCCAGCAGTGAAGGCGAGCAGCAGGACCAACCCCGCTCGATGGCTACTACCCCGGCCGCTCAAGGTGGCTCCAGCCGGCGCGGCCACCAACTTCCCGGAGAATCCTCCGTGCCCGCCTACACGCCGTCCATCTCGCTGCGCTCCATAGATGGGCACCTGGTGCGCAACGGGCAGGAGGTCTACGCCTGGTACCGGCTGGCGTCGCAGCGCTGGTCGTTCCGCTCGGACTCGCAACGTCAGGACCTGATCCACGCCATCGCCGGTCAGTACGCGGAGTTGCAGGGCCGGTGGATGCATCTGCGGGTCACCGCTCGCCCGTACCCAATCCGGATGTGGGCCGAGGCGCACGCGCGCAATGCGGTGGGGCGGCTGCCCGATACTTCCGGTGCGCTGTCCTTCGATGATTACATGATCGGTGAGCAGCACCAGCTGCTGGGGCACTCGATGGCCGAGAAGGAGGTCTATCTCGGCGTGCAGGTGCAGACCCGCTCCATGGTGGACCGGGTCGTGGAACGGGCCGCGCCGGTGCTGCGGCGGGTGTTCCCCACCGCCGTCGACGCCGAGCTGGTCGCGATCGACGCCGAGGTCGAGCATCTCGACGACGTGGTCGGCGTCACCGGGCTGGAAGGCCGGCCGGTGACCGCCGAGGAGATGTCCTGGCTGATGCACCGGTCGTGCTCGCTGGGGCTGCCCGCGCCGCGCAACCTGCCCGCCACACCCGGCGCCACCTGGGAGCCCGAGGATCTGGCCAGTTTCACCGACGCAGCGGACTTCCACACCGAACCCTACGCGCCCACCCTCACCGTCCGCGGTCGCACCGGCTCCAACGCCGGGATCGCCCGACACGTCGTGGTGCTCACCGTGGGGCAGATGCACGGGTTGCAGATCCCGGAGATCGACGATCCGTGGGTGCAGCGCTCGGACCGCCTGCCGGCCGGCGTCGAGTGGTCGGCACGCATCTACGTGCGCCGCCCGGAGGAGGTGGCCGGCGAGCTACAGCGACAGATGAACAAGGTGCGTTCCCAGGTGCGGCACTACACCGACGAACACGACCTCGAGCCGCCGCAGAGCCTGGTCCGCCAGGCCAGCCGGGTGCTGGAGATCGACGACGAGATGACCTCGGGCTTCACCGCGCTGGGCACCCGGGTGCGCTCGTGGTGGCGGGTGGCGGTCTCGGGGACCACGGAGCGGGATGCGCTGCGGTTGGCGCAGCAGCTGCTGGATCTGTACAAGCCCAAGATCGCCATCGAGCATCCGGAGACACAGTACGCGCTGGCCCGCGAGTTCATCCCGGGCGAGCCGCTGTCCTCAGGTGCCTACCTGCGCCGCGGTTCGGTGATCTGGGCGGCGTCGGCGGTGCCCACCGCCACCGCGGAGGTGGGGGACCGGCGCGGCATCCTGCTCGGCGAGACGTGTACCGCCACTCGACGCCCGGTGGCCTGGGACCCGTGGATGGCCCAGGAGATCCGGGACTCCTCCGGGTTGACCGCGTTGGTGGCCGGGCTCGGTGGCGGCAAGTCCTTCCTGGGTGGCGGCATCGTGTACAAGACGCTGCGTGCCGGCGCGTACTGGACCCTGCTGGACCCGTCGGGCCCACTGGCCAAGCTGTGCGAGCTGCCCGAGCTGCGGCCCTACGCCCGGCCGATCAACCTGCTCAACGCCCAGCCCGGCATCCTCAACCCGTACCGCGTGGTCGCTGAGCCCGAGCTGGCGCATTTCCTCGATGAGGACGACCCGGAGCGGGCCTGGCGGCGGGAGAAGGCGCTGACGGCCGCCACTCGGCGCCGGCTGGTGCTCGACGTGCTCACCGGAGTGCTGCCCTTCGAGGTCGCCCGGATGGCGAAGACCCGCATCGTGCTGCTCCGTGCGGTCCGTGCGGTGGGTGGGCGCCCCGACGCGCATCCCGGGCAGGTGTTCGAGATGCTGCGCCGTGATCCCTCGGAGGATCATGAGCACGCCATCGTGGTCGCCGACTTCCTCGATGAGATGCGCGAACGCATGTCGTTGCTCATTCCGGAGAAGGACGCCGACCCGTACACCGAGGCGCGCGACGACCGGCTCACCGTCCTCACCATGTCCGGCCTGACCCTGCCCAAGGACACCATCGGCCGGGAGCACTGGACCGATGCCGAGTCGCTCGGGGTGGAACTGCTGAACCTCGCGGCCTGGCTGACCCAGCGGTCCATCTACGAGCGTCCCCGCGACCAGCGCAAGGGGGTCTGGATCGATGAGGCGTTCTTCCTGTCCGAAGTGCCCACCGGCCGGGTGTTGATGAACCGCTTCGCCCGAGACTCCCGCAAGTGGAATGTGCGGGTGCTGCTGTCGTCGCAGATCCCGGCGGACTTCCTCAAGATCCAGGGATTCGTGTCGCTGTTGGACTCGGTCTTCGTCGGGAGGCTGGACGACGGGCCCGCGCAGTCCGATGCGCTGCGGCTGCTCAAGGTTCCCATCGGGGTGGGATATGAGCAGGTGCTGGCCTCGCTGGGCCGCCGCCCTGGCGGTGACCGAATGGCCACCGAACGGGACCGGGCGCCTCGGCAGTTCATCTTCGGGGACGGCGCCGGCGGGGTGGAGCGGGTTCGGGTGGATTTCTCCGGCGCGCACCTGGAGCATCTGTGCGCCGCGCTGGACACCACGCCGGATGCCCTGCGCGGCGCACCCCCCGGTGCCGAGCTGCCCGGCGGTCCCGACGTCACGCCGGGAGAGCGCAACGGTTCGGCGCGCAACAGGATCGGCCCGGCGGCCGCGGTCAGGGCCAGAGCATGAGAATCCGGATTCCACGCGGCAGGGCGATCGCGGCGCTGCTGATGGTGGTCATGGCGGTGCTCGGCGTGCAGGCGGCGCTGTGCTCACCGGCTCTGGGTTCACCGGCGCTGGCGCAGGTCCCGGGCGTCGAGGACTGCAAGCAAGCGCCCAACCCGGAACGGCCCGGGTCCGGCATGGTCGGTGCCATCGACCCCACACCGCTGCAGGCCGGCGCGCCGAACAGCGTGTACGCCGAGGTCGGCTACGCCGGGCTGGTGTGGCACACCTACGACCTGGGCTGCGGTCCCTCGGGCCTGCGCAACCCGAACGCGGTGATCGACACCTGGACCGGCAACCTGCTGTTCGACGTCGGCAAGGCGATCATCGGTGCCACCAACGGGCTGCACTACGCGCTCGCCGACGGCGGTCTGCTGGCCCCGCTGAACGACCTGATCGTCTCCGGCACGGTCGCGCTGTACGACAGTGTGTACGCGCCATGGTTCGGGCTGGTCGCGGTGCTGCTGGCGATTGTGCTGTTCCGGTCGATCTGGCGCGGCGACCTCGCGACGGTCAGTAAGCGCGCCGCGTGGGGGCTGGCCGGCATCTGGTTGGCGGCCGCCACCTACCTCACCCCACTGTTGTATACCCAGGTGCTCGACGGGGTCCTGGTCGAGGGCAGTAACCAGGTGCGCACGGGCTTCCTGCAGGAGGTCGGCATCGAGCAGCGTGACGCATTGCCGACCCTGCTGCACGACCAGATCATCTACCGGAACTGGTTGCGCGGGGAGTTCGGTTCCCCGGACGGTCCGCAGGCCGCCCAGCTCGGCCGAGACCTGCTGCGCGCACAGGCCTACACCAAGCAGGAGATCGCGGCCGGCGCGGACGATCCGAAATCCGGTGTCGCGGACCGCAAGAAACAGGAGTACAAAGCCATCGCCGAGCGGACGGGCAGCGCCTACGGCTACTTCCAGGGGTTGGACGGCAACCGGATCGGCGTCGGGTTCCTGGCCGCGCTGCAGGCGGTGATGTTCGGGCTGTTCCAGCTGCTCGCCCAGGCGGCACTGCTGCTGGCCCAGGTGTTTCTGCGAGTGGTGATCCTGCTCGGCCCGGTGATCGGCCTGGTCGCGATCCTGCATCACGACCTCCTGCGCGGGATCGGCCGCGCGGTCGGTGCCGCGCTGCTCAACATCGTCGTGCTCTCAGCGCTGGCCGCGTTGCACACGCTGGTGATGGTGTGGGTGTTCGACCCGTCCCGCTCCATGTCGGTGCTCGCGCAGATGCTGCTCGCCGGGATGATCACGACGGTGATGTTGCTGCTGGCCCGCCCGATCCGGCGGATGTGGCAGATGACGGAACTCGCGGTCGGTGCGGTGGGTGGTGCGCTACCCGCCGCACCACCGGGTGCGCTGGCCCGGCTGCGGCGGCGTAAGGCGGGTGCCGAGGCCACCGCCTCTGAGCGGTTCTGGGAGGACGCCCGCGGTACCGACGCCGATTCGGGCGCACCGAGCGCAGACTCGCCAACCGGCAGTCGTGGGCGTCCGGAGGCCGGCGCGCCGGTGCTGGTCGCGGCCGAGCGGTTGGACCGCCGAGGCGGCGCTCCGACGGCGATTCCGGCGCCCGGCCACAGCAGCCTAGGCGGTTCAGGCGAGGCAGGTTCTGACCAGAGCGGTTCTGGCTGGCCAGGTTCTGATCGGGCAGGTTCTGGACGCCCCAGTGTTTCTGGACGGCCCAGTAGCGAGACGACTCTCACCGGGCTCGGCGAGAGCACGTCGCGACCGGATCGGTTGGCGGCGCTGCCGGCCGGGTTCAGTGTGACCGGGACAGGCCGGACCCGGGCCGTCGAGGACCCGGTGTACGTGCCGTCGGCGGTCAGCGAGCCGCGCGGCGAGCTGCGGCAAGCCGATCTGGAAGAGGTGGCCGGGCGCCCGGTGTGGGTCGTGTACCGGCCCTCAGCCGGCCTCGAAGTCGGCGTGGACAGCGCTGCCGGTGACAGCGCCCGGACCACGGACTGACTGGGGAGATCGCCGTGCCGATCCGCACCCACCGCGGCCGCGCAGCGGTCTACCGCAGGTTGTGGGGCGCCCCGGTGCGTTCCCCCAAGCACCTCGCGGCAACCGTGCTGGCGCTGGTCATGATTGTCATCGGGGTGCAGCGGGCGCTGCCTGAGACCCGGGTCAGCACGGTCCATCCGACGCCGTCGAAGAGCCCGCGAGCCAGCTCGTTCGCCCCGGCGTCACCCAAGGTGTCGGCCGAAACCGCCATCGCCCCCCGTCCTCGGACGCCCGCCCCCAGCATCCCGGCCCCGGCCGCCGCGCTCACCGTCGCGCGCTCCTGGGCGCAGGCGTTTCTCACCGTCCCGTCGGGCATCACCCCGGCGAAGTGGGTCGAGCAGCTGCGGCCCTACACCACCGACGACTTGTTCCCCCAACTGCAGTCGGTCGACCCGGCGAACGTGCCCGTCGCCCAGATCATCGAGGCGCCGAGGACAGTCAGCGCGGGTGCGGGCTCGGCTGAGGTGGACGTGCCCACCACCACGGTCGTGTTGCGGCTGCTGCTGGTCTCCACTCCCGCCGGCTGGCGGGTGGCCGGCTACGAGCGGGCGGGTTGAGGCATGCGGCGGTGGCTGATCGGGCTGCTGGCCCTCGGCTTGCTCGGCGGCCTCATCGCGGTGGCCGCGATCTCGGTCCTGCTCGGCGGCGTCGGTTCCGGTGACTTCATGTTCGGCGCGCCGTGCGGCTCGGTTCTCGCGTCCACCGATCCGAAGGAAGCGCCCCGGGTGGCCGTGCGGGTCGGCGACCTCGATGCGGAGCAACGGGGGATCGTCGAGCAGATCATCGCGGTCGGCAAGCAGCGCCGGCTGCCCCCGAGGGCCTGGCAGATCGCCATCCAGGCCGGGATGACCGAGTCCCGGCTGCACAACCTGCGCTATGGCGACCGGGACTCACTCGGCATCTTCCAGATGCGCCCCTCGCAGGGGTGGGGCACCGCCGCTCAGGTCACGGACTCCGGCTACGAGATCAACAAGTTCTATGACGTGATGCTGAAGGTGCCCGGTTGGGAAACCCAGCGGCCAGGGGACTCCGCGCAGGACATCGAGCGGTCGGCCTTCCCGGCGCGCTACCACCAGTGGGAACCGCTGGCCGTCAACGCGATCGGTGCGGTGGGCGGGGACGTCACGGAGTTCACCCGGGTGTCCTGCGCCGCGCCGCTCCCACCGGCTGCATCCTCCGAGGTCGCCGGGCGAGCGATGCAATTCGCGCTGGGCGAAGTGGGCAAGCCCTACGTCTGGGGCGCCACCGGACCGAACGCCTACGACTGCTCGGGCCTGATGTTGCGGGCCTACCAGGCGGCCGGGGTCACCCTGCCCCGGGTGGCGGCGCAGCAGTACTGGGCGGGCACCCAGGTACCTGTGCGCCAGGCGCAACCCGGGGACCTGCTGTTCTGGGGTTACGACACCTCGAACCCGGATAGCATCCACCACGTCGCGATGTATCTGGGTAACGGCCGCATGGTCGAGGCGGCGAATCAGACGGTACCGCTGCGGCAGCGGGCTGTGAGCTTCGATGAGCACGAATTGATGCCACTCGCGGTCCGGCCCGGCGTGCCGGTCGCGAAGGCCTGACATCTGGAGGTGACGGTGTACGCGTCAGACCCGATCCCGCGACCAGCCAGTCGGCCGGCCTCGGCTACCCCGCTACGGGACCATCTCGAGCTGGCCAAGCTGGGGGTCGACGAGGGCTATGTGGTGTTGCCCCGGTCACTGGCCGAGGAGATGCCCTTACCCTGGCAGCAGCAGATGGCCTACCTCATCGATGAGTTTCATCGAACCTACGGCGATCTGCCCTGGCCGGTCTACCGGGTGGTGCCCAGCCGCGTCGAACGGCTGGTCGACCTGGACGAGGGCCAGCTCGCCGAGGCCGGCTATCTGTTGGAGATCGACACCAGCGGCGAGCTGGTGTACCGGGATCGCGACGACGCCGTGGTATCCGACCCGCAGTCCAGGGAGGTCTTGGTGTCCTGCCTGGACCCGATACCTCGCCGTCCACCGGCCATCAGCCCGTGACCCAGGTTGACATGACACGGGCCGGTCTGTCGGGGCTCACCATCGGGGTGCTCGGCGGCACGGGTCCGCAGGGTCGCGGGTTGGCCTACCGCTGGGCACTCGGCGGGCTGTCGGTGCTGATCGGCTCCCGAGATGTCGACCGGGCCGAGCACACTGCGGCCTCGCTGCGGGAGCGTGCCGGCTCGCGGCGGGTGCGCGGCACGGACAACGCCGGCTGCGCCGCCGAGTCGGACCTGGTCGTCGTGGCGGTGCCCTTCGACGGTCACGCCGCACTGCTCACGTCGCTGCGCGCACCGCTGGCCGGCACGATCGTGGTCGACTGCGTGAACCCGCTCGGATTCGACAACCGGGGCCCGTACCCGCAGACGGTGCCGGAGGGCAGCGCCGCCCAGCAGGCCCAGGCCCTGCTGCCCGAGTCCCGGGTGACCGCCGCGTTCCACCACGTCTCCGCAGTGCTGCTGGAGGGCCCCGAGGTGAGCAGCCTGGACATCGACGTGCTGGTGCTGGGCGACGATCGAGAGGCCACCGATCTGGTGTGCGCCCTATCCGAGGTGATACCCGGCGTGCGCGGCCTCTACGGCGGTCGGTTGCGCAATACCAGCCAGGTGGAGGCGCTCGCCGCCAACCTCATCGCGATCAACCGGCGCTACCACACGCACGCCGGAATCCGCATCACCGGTGTCTGATGAGTGGACACAGCAGATCCTTCCCGCGTCCAGCCCAACTGGGCGTCTCCGGTCGCCTCGCCCCATCCCCGTCGCGCCTGGCGAGCCAACCAGTCAAGAGTTGTTCGACGCTGAGCGCGAAGAGCGGTCGTGATCTATCTGGACTCCTCCACGCGGCGGGTCGGCGGTCGGGTACCGACCGAAGCCCATACGGTGCTCGGCGAGATCGACCTGGTATCACCGACTCACCAGTGCGGCCCAGGAGTGGGGCTGGTGTGTCGTGAACTCGACGCTGCCGACCTCCCGAGTCGCGAGAAACGTCCGTGGTGTCGAGTTCACGACGCGCGCCATCACTACGCGCGGGGAGGAGTCAACGGTAAGTGTGCTCGGGGCCTGGGTAGGCGCCTGAGCGGACCTCCTCGGCGAAGTGGCTCGCGGCCTCGCGCAGTCCGTCGCCGAGTCTGGCGTACGTCTTGACGAATTTCGACGGGCAGCCGCCGGGGACGTGGAAAGCCGCCATGTCCTGCCACACCATGATCTGCGCGTCGCATGTGGATCCGGCCCCGATCCCGATGGTGGGCACACTCGTTACCGCGGTGACCCGGGCGGCCAGCTCGGAGGGGACGACTTCCAGCACGATGGCGAACACTCCGGCCGCTTCGAGGGCCTTGGCGTCCTCCAGTAGGCACTCACCCTGCTCGCCTCGCCCCTGCACCTGGTAGCCGCCCATCGTGTGCACCGACTGCGGGGTGAGCCCGAGGTGGGCCATCACCGGCACGCCCGCCGCGACCAGCACCTCGACCTGCGGCACCACTCGACGGCCGCCCTCCAGCTTCACCGCATGCGCGCCGCCCTCTTTGAGGAAACGGGTCGCGGTCTCCAGTGCCTGGGTCGGGGAGCACTGGTAGGAACCGAAGGGCAGGTCGGCGATGACCAGCGCTCGGCGGGCGCCGCGGACCACGCCGCGCACCAGGGGCAGCAGCTCGTCGACGGTGACCGGTACCGTCGTGTCGTAGCCGTAGACGACGTTGGCCGCTGAGTCGCCGATCAGCAGCACGGGGATTCCGGCGGCGTCGAGCAGCGCGGCCGTGGAGTAGTCATACGCGGTGAGCATCCCCCATTTCTCGCCGCGACGTTTGGCCGCCATGAGGTCCTGGACGCGGACTCGCCTGACCTTCTGGTCAGGCCCCACCGGTCCGCCGTACAGCGCGGGTTGGGTAGCAGTTGCGGTCATCATTGACCGTCCTCCCTCAAGGCCGGCCGTTTGTCGCCGGTCCCCGGGTCATGCCGGATCGCCTGTGTCACAAGCTTGACACCGATTGTCAGAGCTTGGCACTAGCGTGCGACGAGACTCACAGCTAGGCCAGTTCGATGTCCTGGGGTCGGGGGGGCACGGTGCAGCGCCAGCAACGTTGGAGCGCCTGGGGTTCTTGATCCACACGGTGTCAGGGATGAACTCATGGCGAGACACGGGGGCCGCCATCGCTGCCCTTAGTCTTTCTCGCCCCTGTTTTTGTCGTCGTTGTCCTTACCCACGGCTCTGTCCTGTCAGTGCAGTCAGGACGGTCTGAAACACCGCGAACGCGTCGATCTCCCGGCACAGCTGCATGGATTCCTGTCGTGGGGAGCGTATCCAGGTGATGGGTCCGCAGGGAGTGACACTGGTGGCAACAGCAGGGTTCCGATGACCCCTGGTGCACGTCGGGCGGCCAGGGCAGAATTCCATAGGGTTCCGCAGCGGGCAGGATATGGTGCTCGGGCGTGTAGGGATGGGTCAGTACCGGTGGGGCGCAGCGTCGAGCGGTGAGGATCTGGGTGATCTCAGCGCCGAGCATGATCGGGATCGCCAGAGCCGACACGCTGCGGTCCCGGCTGAGTCGTATCTGGTCGCCGTGCGCGGTCGCCGGCCGGCCCCACGCCTGGTACGTGGTCGCACCACTGACCCGCGCTGTCGGGGCTGCCAGCGGGTAGTTCTGCGGAAGTGCTGGTGACCTGGTTGAGGATGCAGCTCACGCCGGAGTGATTCCAGACCCCTCATACCCGGCCTGCCCGCGCACCTGTGGGTATTAGCCGGTGTCCTGCATCTCGGCCGAAGTCATTTACGGCGCCGCATCGGGCAGCTTTTTTCCGGTTTCGGCACCTTTCTCCCTGAAAATATCCTTCCTTTCCGAGCCCTTGACGAGCCGCCTCTTTGACCAGATACTACCGTCGGCGCATCGAAGAACGGCGGTATATTTAACAGCCCAAACGTCCTTGCTGAAGCGATTTTCCTTAGAGAAATAGGCTGGCTCGGCTGAATCCGTTGCGAATATGCGTGGTCTTTTATCTATATATTGATCCATATATTCATCGGGGACTTTGTCTCATTGATCTTGATCAATTTTAGAATTCAGCACATGTCCGTCGGTGCTTATTGCCGCGACGTAAACAACAAGTTGAGGATTTCAAAATGTGAAGGCCCCTATATTCTTGCACCGACACGGTAATTAAGGGCAGGGAGCTATTTTCGGGACCTTCGACCACGTCGACATCGATCGACAACTCGGCTCGGGCTGCAAATGTCCGCCCTCGGAAGAACCTGTAGTAGGTGAGGATGCCGCCAATAATGACAGCAGTGGTAGTGCACAGGTTGTTAATCGCCGTGAGGGCATCTTTGTTGACCTTGAACCAATGTAAGGATAATATTCCAATTTTGCAAGAATATGCCAACAGGAGAATCGTCAATATTGCCAAAAGGGCCGGAGTGGCCCAGAGGCGCAGGAGACGAAAGAGGCCCATTTCAACGGAACAGCAAGAAAGCAATCACAATTATTGCAACGATGAGCACAAGTGGAATTCAAAAAGACGGTAACGGGCTACTTTTTCTGTATCTTCTTGCGTTCACTAGGGCCTCCAAGTCTTGACAGATACGGCGCTAGGCATTGATCGTACGTTGTAACCGGAAGAACGTGTGACACAACCGGGGAACACTATATCGGCTGCGATCTGGGCAGGTGTTGGGGGTGGTCGGTGAACAAAGTCGAGGGGATGGGTTCGGGCGCGAGGTAGGCGCACAGGCCGAGCAGTTGCACGGCGGCGGGCTGGCGAGCGCGGAGTTGGTCAACTGAGTGACCACAATGTGGCAATGGTGTCCTGGTGGTCGTCGACTCGGCCTCGACCGTACGTGTCGGCAGCGCGGTCCACTTCGGCACGTCCTTGATCGGCGCGAACCCACCGACCACGTCCCCGTAGATCGTCGAGTACCCCACCGCGAGCTCGGATTTGTTGCCGGTGGTCAGCACCAGATGGCCATGCCGGTTGGACAGCTGACGACGCCCCACCGCTGTACAACTGGCGAGGACGATCCCGACGGGGACTTCGACCACGTCGCTGAGGCAGATGTCGAAGAGGCTCTGGCTACCTGGCCAGCCGAATACGGGCGGTCCAGGGAAATTCTCGTGAGCGTCGAGTTACTGGACACTACATTCGGCCGGCGCGGTGAGCGGATCTCGGTGCGCTGGCTCTTGGCACACAATCGAGGAGTACGCCCGGTACAACGGGCATGCAAACCTGCTCCGTGAGCGCATCGACGGCACCAAGGGGGAGTAGCAGATCACGGGACGAGCAGTCGCGCCTCGACACCGACCGCCAAGTAGGTCGATGCGGCCCGCCGGTCCATCGTGGCGAGTGGCCGACCCGCAGCTGCCAAGGCTGCGCCGACGAGTGCGTCGTGCACGGCACCGCCGACGATGTCAGCTCGGGCGAACTGCTCCAGCAGAACCTCGGCCGGCGACGCTGGCAGCGGCGTCCAGCCGAGGAACGCTCGCTACATCAGTTCGAGGGCTTCGGGGTCGGTGCGCCGAATCGCACCAGGAAGCCGGGTGAGCACCGAATAGGTCTCGAACCATGCATGCCCAGCCAGACCCACCGGATTGCTCGTGACCGAGCGCGGTGCCGCCGCGTGGTGCTCGTGGTCGGTCACGAGAGCTGGGACCGCGATGCTGGTGTCGAGCAGTAACGAGGCAGGCAGCTCAGCGGCGGGTGACATCGCGGAGCGCGCGTACCTGGTCGGCGGTGAGCGGTTGCCCACCGGGAGCGATGACGAGGATGCCCGCTTCCTCCGCACCCGGCATTCGTTCGGTGACTGGCGTCATGTTGACCGCGCCGTCGCCCTCCACCTCGCTGCCAGTGTGCAGCGCCAGCCTGTCCCGGATCGCCTTGGGAACAAAGCGACCGCCAGCGTCGACTGTGGTGTGCGTGCCATCAAAATGCCCTCTGAATGCCATTCACCCTGTGCGGCGGCGCTTCAGCCGAGACGCGGACGGTAGCCGCCTCGCACGACGCGAGAGGCCCCCGCAGTGGGTGCGTGCTGCGTCGGGTGCGGCTGGGGTGTTGTCCGGACTCCGCACCAGAGCAATCGGCCGCACAGCTGACCCTGGGCGTCGTGACACCAGTACCGCCCGCTTGGTTGCGACAGGCTGAGCAACATCACCGCGCCGGGTGACCAGGTGACCGCCTGGCGGATTTCCACGATGATCCAGTCGATATGCCTGATGAGGACGAAGGTGATCATTGCCGCCGTCTGCTCCGTGATGGCCGACTGTAGGAGCGAGTGCGTCACCGTCTGCACGGTGTCCCTGTGCTCGGTGGTGATATCCCAGGTGGGCAGTACCCGCACCACCAGCCGCTCGGCATCCCGCAGGGCACTGGGAGTGGCGGGCAGTTCAGCCGTCGCGGCGTTCCAGCAGCCATCGCAGCGGAGCACGCCCGCGCGCTGGTGGGCATTCATCGACGTCCAGCGTTGACACGATGGGGGCCGTGAGAACCCATCGGCGCTCCGGAGGCAGTCGATAGTCGGCACTGACGACAACGCGGTACGGAGTGCGGGGATCATTCTCCGTGAACGGGCGGTCGCGCTCGAACTGCCAGACCTGTCCTTGTCTCACGCGGCGTGTCTCCGTCCGGCCTCGGTAGCTTCGGCCTCGCGCTGGGCGGCGAATTCAGCTTCGGCGTGGCCGGCGGTGGTGCGACCGGTGTGCTGGTCAGCCTCAGCCAACCGGGTGGCGTCTTCCCACAGCATCCAGTTCCGTGCGGCCCTGGCGATGGTCGGTGAGAGTTTGCCGCCGGCGTGAGCGGCTTTCTGCTCGAACCAGGCAAGAAGTTCCTCATCGACCGTGATGGTGACCTGCTTACTAGCCGTAGTCGTCACCATATAGTTGGCCATACATTACCCGCAACAACGTGTGGGGTGGGAGAGAGCGTGCCGTCACTGGGCTGGACGGCCTTCCTTCGGGCAACTGGCGTTCGGCCGCTGCGCTACGGGGCGCGCTCGTGCCAGCGGTTGGTGATCGGCAGTCGCCGGTCCCGGCCGAAGGCCTTCAGGGTGATCTTCGTGCCGGGCGGGTACTGCCTGCGTTTGTACTCCGCGGTGTCCACCAGGGCCGCGATGCGCTCGACCAGCTCCGGCGCAAACCCGGCCGCGACGAGGTCGCTGAAACCGCGGTCGCTCTCCACGTAGTCGTCGAGCATCTCGTCGAGTAGTGGGTAGTCGGGCAGCGAGTCGGTGTCGAGCTGGCCGGGACGAAGCTCAGCTGAGGGCGGCTTGCTGATGGAGTTGGGGGGGATTGGCGGGGTCGCACCCCGTTTCTCGGCTACGGCGTTGCGCCACCGCGCCAGCGCCCACACGGCGGTCTTGGGCACGTCCTTGATCGGCGCGAACCCACCGACCGCGTCGCCGTAGATCGTCGAGTACCCCACCGCGAGCTCGGACTTGTTGCCGGTGGCCAACACCAGATGACCATGCTGGTTGGACAGCGCCATCAGGGTCACCCCCCGGCAGCGGGCCTGGACGTTCTCCTGGGCGATTCCGGACAGGCCGAGCCGGCGCACGAAGACGTCGACCATGTCCTCGATCGGCTGCACCTGGCAGTGCAGGCCGGTGCGCTCGGCGAGGTCGGCGGCGTCGGATCGGGAGTGTGCTGAGGAGTACGACGAGGGCATCGAGACCCCGTACACCGCGTCGGCGCCCAACGCGTCCACCGCGAGCGCGGCACACACTGCGGAGTCGATCCCGCCGGACAGGCCGAGCACCACCGAGCGGAAGCCGTTCTTGCGCGCGTAGTCCCGAAGGCCGGTTACCAGCGCGCCCCACACCTCGGCCTCATCAGACAGCGGTTCGGCCGCAGGCGCCGCAGGCGCAGGCGGGTAGGCGGGCAGTGGGTCGTCGGCGAGGATCACTCGGGACACGTCGAGTCCGGCGTACCGGCCTACCGTCCTGGCCGACCCGCCGGGCAGGTCGACGTCGTACACGAGAAGTTGCTCGGTGAACCGCGGGGCCCGCAACAGCAGCTCACCGCGCCCGTCGACCAGCATCGAGTCGCCGTCGAAGACCAGCTCGTCCTGGCCTCCCACCAGGTTGGCGTAGGCCAGTGGTACACCCAGCTCGGTGGCGCGGCGGGCCACCAGCGCCAGGCGGGTGTCGTCCTTGTCGCGTTCGTAGGGGGAGGCGTTGGGCGCGACCACCAGATCCACTCCGGCCCGCGCCAGCGCGGTGATCGGACCGCCCGCCTGCCAGATGTCCTCACAGATCACCATCCCGATCTCCAGGCCGTGCAGCCGGAACACGGTCAAGGTGGTGCCGGGGATGAAGTAACGGCGTTCGTCGAACACCCCGTAATTGGGCAGGTGGTGCTTGAACTGACGGGCGAGGACCCGCCCTCGGTACAGGACCGCCGCCGCGTCACGGGGGCCGTGGACGTCGGAGTCCAGGTATCCGACGACGGCGGCCAGCTCCCCGGAGCCGTCCCGCACGAGCCGCGCCGCCAGAGTCTGGAGAGTGTGCACCGACCCGACGACGAAGGACTCCCGCAGCGCCAGGTCCTCCACCGGGTAGCCGGTCAGCGCCATCTCGCCGAACACCACGAGGTGCGCCCCGGCGGCGGTGGCTTCCCGACAGCGCTCGGCGATCATCGTGGCGTTGCCCACGATGTCACCCACGCACGGGTTCACCTGAGCCAGGGCCAGGCGCAGCTGCGGCATGTCCGCAATCATTCCTGGCGGGGGCGCCTTAGGATCTGCCGGATGCCGCGCCTGTCGCGCCCGACCGCTGTCCTCGTGATCGCGCTTGCCCTCAGCGGTTGCGCTGGCGCCCGCCCGTCCGCCGACGTCGCGGGGTCACCTCCGGACGCCGGCGTGTACCAGTACCAGGCCGGCCCGGCTGGGCGGGTGCCCCCAGGCCTTGAGCGGTTCTACAGCCAGCGACTGACCTGGAGCGGCTGCACGGGCTTCGCCACCACCGACCACGATCGGCGGTCCTTCGCGGATCCCCAACTGCGGTGCGCCCGAGTGGAGGTGCCACTGGACTATGCCCACCCGGACGGGAGCACCGCGCGGATCGGGGTGCTCCGCCGCCCCGCCGCCAACCAGCTGGAACGGCTGGGTTCCCTGCTCGTCAACCCCGGCGGCCCGGGTGCCTCGGGGATGGGCGCGGTCGCGTCGCTGGCCGGGGCGGTGGCCGGCTTTGATCTGGGCCGTCGCTTCGATCTGGTCGGCTTCGACCCCCGAGGTGTCGGCGCGAGCCAGCCGAAGATCATCTGTAGGAACACCCAGGAGGAGGATGCCGAGCGGCTCGACCTGAACCTGGACACCTCGCCGGCCGGTGTCGCACAGACCGAGAGTGAGAACCGGGCTTACGCCGCGCTGTGCGCCCAGCGGGCGGGCCTGGATGTGCTCGCCAACGCCGGCACGAGGGATGTCGCGCGGGACATGGACGTGATGCGCTCCGCCCTCGGCGATGAGAAGATCAACTACCTGGGCTACTCCTACGGCACCCGGATCGGTACCTCCTACGCCGAGCAGTTCCCGGGCAATGTGCGGGCGATGGTGCTCGACGGCGTGCTGGGCCGGGATGGGAATCTGGTGGACAGTCTGGTGAATCAGGGTGCGGGGTTCCAGCAGTCGTTCGACGCATTCGTCGGCTGGTGTCTCACGCAGTCCCCCTGCTGGTTGGGTACCGCCCCGAAGGACCAGGCCAACCACGCCTTCCAGCAGTTACTGCTGCCGTTGACCACCGCGGCGCGGCCGGTCGGCGATCGCAAGCTGTCCTACACCGACGCGACCATCGGCACGATTCAGGCGCTGTACACCGACCAGCTCTGGCCGGTGCTCAATCGGGGCCTCACCGAGCTGGCCGACGGGACCGGTTCAACGCTGTTGAGGTTGGCCGACGTCTACTACCAGCGCGATAAGCACGGCTACTCCGGCAGTCAGGACGTCTTCAAGGCGGTCCGCTGCGTCGACGACCCCCCGGTGACGGATCCGGCGGTGCTCTGGGAGGCCGACCGGCTCTACCGGCAGGCCGCGCCCTTCCTCGATGACGGGCACCTGCCGTCAGCGGCCCGAGACGCCTGCGCTTTCTGGCCGGTACCCCCGACCGGCGAGACCGCCGAACCTCAGGTAGAGGGGTTACCGCCGGTGCTGGTGGTCTCCACGACCGGCGACCCGGCCACCCCCTATCAGGCTGGGGCGGAGCTGGCCCGCCAGCTCCGCGGCAAGTTGGTGACTGTCGAGGGCAACCGGCACACCGTCGTGCTGCAGGGCGTGAAGTGCGTGGACGACGCGGTGTCCGACTATCTGGTACGGCTCGTCCTACCCAAGCGCGCGACGCTGTGCGTCGCCTGAGTGAGCTCCGACGCTGTGCGTCGCCTGAGTGAGCTCCGACGCTGTGCGTCGCCTGAATGAGCTAGTGTTGTCTTCTTCAGTAGTGCACGTACCGAGGAGGTGAGACCCATTACCGCCAGATCAGGCCGGGTGCTCTCGCCTCACGGTCGTGCGGTCCACCTGGCATAGGTGGCCGAGAGAGCGCCCGTCGGCATCCCCGAAAGGCGCTCTCATGTCAACTTCCCTGTCACCTTGCTCTCGATCCGTCATCGTCACCAGACTTCGGGCCGCCGGCTGTGTCTTCGCCGAGGACGAGGCGTGGTTGCTCATCTGCGCGGCACGGACGGCGGCTGACCTCGCCGCCATGGTGGACCGACGAGCCGCCGGCCTGCCGCTGGAACATATCCTCGGCTGGGCGGAGTTCTGCGGCCTGCGGATAGCCGTGGACCCTGGGGTCTTCGTACCCCGCCGCCGCACCGAGTTCCTCGTCCGCCAGGCTGCCAGGTTCGCCGGCCAGGCCCTCGCCGGGCCACGCGCTGTCGTCGTCGACCTGTGCTGTGGTTCGGGCGCAGTGGGCGCCGCGCTGGTCGCGGCCTGGAACCAGGTCGAGTTGTACGCCGTCGACATCGACCCCGCTGCGGTGCGGTGCGCCCGCCGCAACGTCGCCGCCACCGGTGGTCAGGCCTACGTTGGTGACCTCTACGAGCCGCTGCCCGCTGCGCTGCGGGGCCGCGTCGACGTCCTGATCGCCAACGCGCCCTACGTACCCACCGAGGCGATCGGGCTGCTGCCCCCGGAGGCCCGCATCCACGAGCCGCGGGTGGCGCTCGACGGTGGCGCTGACGGGCTTGACATCCTGCGGCGGGTGATCGCCTCGGCGCCATTGTGGCTGGCACCGGGCGGCCACCTGCTGGTCGAGACCAGCGAGCCCCAGGCGCTACGGACTGTCGAGACCGTCACCCGCAACGGGCTGATCCCGTACGTGGCCAGTTCCGATGAGCTGAACGCCACTGTCGTCATCGGCACTGGATGCTCGAGTCCTCTTGCTGATCAACAGGGCGCCGAGGGCACCCAGGAGGCATATCCCCGAGGTGAGCAGGAAGATCTCTTTGTACTGAGTGCGCAGCGCGGTCTGCAGGGCTAGCAGGTAGTCGGCGAGCTGCTGCTGGTACACCCGCGCACTGACGCCGAAGGGTAGTGGGGTGGCCAGATCGGCGGTGAGTTCGCGGAAGCGATGCAGGCCCCAGGCGGACAGCGCGGCGACGCCGACCAGCATGCCGGTCATCCGAGCCACCACCACAGCCGCAGACACCACGCCGTGCCGATCGGGCGGGGTCGCGCGCAGCGCCGCCGCGGACAGCGGCGCGATCACCAGGCCGAGTCCCAAGCCGGCCAGCGCCAGATCGGAGTCGAGCCGGGGCAGGGTGACCAGACCGAGGTCGTGGCGCGCGGCCAGGACGTCCGCAGGCCATCCCGCGATCAGCAGGTAACCGGCGGCGGCCAGCACCATCCCGGCCAGCGTCACCACCGCGTCGCCCACCCGGCTCGCCGCGAGTCCCCCGGCCAGTGCCCCGACGGGAAGCGCCACCAGGAAGCGGACCAGGATCGCGGTCGCGGCGGCGGCGTCACGGCCCAGCACAGTCTGCGCGTAGAGCTCGACGTCGACCAGGGTCACCAGCAGCGCCGCTCCCGCCGCCAGGCTGACCCCCAGCGCACCGAGGAAGACCTGCCACCGCACGCCGACGGGGTCGAGCAGCCGCACCGTCGCCCGCCGCTCCCACAGCACGAACGCCACTGCGGTCACCGCCGCCGCGCCCAGTACCGGCCATCCCCATGACGGCAGCACTCCATGGTCGGGGTCGGGGTTGTACAGCCCGACCACCAGCAGCCCCAGCGTGAGCGCCAGCAAGCCGCCGCCCACGAGGTCCAGCCGCACCCGGCGCGGTGATCCACTACTCGCGGGCTGAGCCGGAACAGCCAGTTGTACCGCCACCACCGCGGCGAGCGCGAGCGGGACGTTCACCCAGAACACGGCGCGCCAACCGGCCAGCGCGGCCAGCGCGGTGCCGTACAGCGGGCCCAGCACGCTGCCCAGCTCCTGAGCGGCGCCCAGCGCGCCCAACGCGGTGGACCGGCCACGACCTGGCCACAGGTCAGCGGCCAGCGCCATGGACACCGGGAGCAATGCGCCGCCGGCGATGCCCTGCAGGGTCCGCCCCGCCACGAGTACCGGCAGGGTCTCCGCGACCGCGGTGAGCGCCGACGCGGCGGCGAAGGTGACCAGGCAGGCCTGCAGCAATGCCCGCCGGCCGAATCGGTCCGACGCCTGACCCAGCAGCGGCATCGCCGCGACGTAGCCCAGCAGGAAACCGGTGACGATCGGGGTGGCCCGCTCCAGATGGTTCACGGGCACCTGCAGGTCGCGGATGATGTCGACCAGCAGGCTGACCACGACGTAGGCGTCCAGCGCGGCGAGCAGGGTGACCAGCGCTCCAGCACCCAAGGCCAGCCGGCGACGCCGGAGCTGGGTCGCTGTCGCGCTCATCGAGGCAGACCGGGATCAGGCCGGCGGGGTGATGGTGACCGGGGCGTCGAAGTCGGAGAACTGCACGGTGGCCGTGCCATAGGTCGTCGGGACCTGGGCCTTGACCAGCTGTGAGCCTTGGGCGGCTACCCAGATCTCGCTGGTCTTGGCCGGGTCCAGCCCAGGCACCAGCGCGCCGAGCGGTTGTGCCGGGAACGTCACCTTCAGCCGGTAACTGTCCACACCGTCGACTTGCTCGCGGGCCTCGGTGGTAGCGCCCGTACCGCTGGCGATCCCCGCCGCGATGCCCTTGTCCGGGTTCAGGATCGCCGACGGGTCATACACCGCACCGGCGAAGGACAGCGGCAACTTCTGGACCGGGCCGGTCGGGGGGCGAAGGTAGAGCGTCTGGCCGATGACCACGAAGTGCAGTTCGAGGATCTGTCTGCCCTCGTCCACCTTGGCGGTGCCCTTCGCCGAACCCTCCCGGGTGAGCTGCCCTTCGGCGGACCGGAGCTGCACCCCTGGTGTGTTGCCCTGGACATCGACGGCGAAGTGGGTGGTTCTCACCGCCCGCATCGCCTTGGCGGAGTCGGCGAGCAGTGCCGCACCGTCGGGAAGGGTCACTTTCTGCTCTGTGGTCGCTCCGCCGCCGCCGCAGGACGTGACCAGCGCGATGATCAGCGCTGCGAGCATGGTTACAAGGCGCACCCCGTCATCCTATGGGCATAGTGAGGGGGCAGACCACAGTGCCGTCACTGACTGTCCTCTACCCTGCGCGCATGGATCGCCAGCAGGAGTTCGTGCTGCGCACGCTGGAGGAACGCGACATCCGGTTCGTTCGGTTGTGGTTCAGCGACGTGTTGGGCTACCTGAAGTCGGTGGCCGTGGCACCGGCCGAGTTGGAGGGAGCCTTCGCCGACGGGATCGGTTTCGACGGGTCGGCCATCGAGGGTTTCGCCCGGGCATACGAGTCCGACATGATCGCCAAGCCGGACCCCGCGACCTTCCAGGTGCTGCCGTGGGAGACCCCGAAGGGGGAGCACTACTCGGCCCGGATGTTCTGTGACATCACGATGCCCGACGGCTCGCCGTCCTGGGCCGACCCGCGGTACGTGCTGACCCGGATGTTGTCCAGGGCGGCGGTGGGCGGGTTCACCTGCTACGTGCACCCCGAGATCGAGTTCTATCTGCTGCGGGACCTGCCTGACAACGGTTCCGAGCCGATACCCGCCGACTCCGGTGGGTACTTCGACCAGGCCAGCCACGACGCCGCTCCGCATTTCCGCCGGCACGCCATCGAGGCGCTGGAGCAGATGGGCATCTCGGTGGAGTTCAGCCATCATGAGGGCGCCCCGGGCCAGCAGGAGATCGACCTGCGCTACGCCGACGCGCTCACCATGGCCGACAACATCATGACCTTCCGGTACGTGGTGAAGGAGGTCGCGATCACCCAGGGGGTGCGCGCCTCGTTCATGCCCAAGCCCTACACCGATCAACCCGGCTCGGCCATGCACACCCACATGAGCCTGTTCGAGGGCGACCACAACGCCTTCCACGACGACGACGACCCCTACGAGCTCTCCAGCACCGGCCGAGCCTTCGTCGCCGGGGTGCTGGCCCATGCCCGGGAGCTCACCGCGGTGACCAACCAGTGGGTGAACTCCTACAAGCGGTTGATCATCGGGGGAGAGGCCCCTACCGCGGTGTGCTGGGGGCACGCGAACCGCTCGGCGCTGATCCGGGTGCCGATGTCCGCACCGGGCAAGGCGTCCAGCCGGCGGGTGGAGATCCGCACCCCGGACTCGGCGTGCAACCCTTACCTCACCTACGCGGTGATCCTCGCCGCCGGGTTGCGTGGTGTGCAACAGAACTACGAGCTGCCGCCCGCTGCGGAGGACGACGTGTGGTCGCTGTCTGAGCAGGAGCGGCGGGCGGCGGGCTACGCGCCGCTGCCGGAGAACCTCTCGGAGGCGCTTGCCGAGATGGAACGCTCCGAGCTGGTCGCCGAGACCCTCGGGGAGCACGTATTCGACTTCTTCCTGCGCAACAAGCGCGCCGAGTGGGACAACTACCGCCGCCACGTCACCCCCTACGAGCTACGCACCTACCTTCCTGTCCTCTAGCCGGCCCCGCGATTCGGCTGGCGAATGGCATTCGGCGCAGTGCCTTCCACCGCGATTCGGTTGGCGAATGGCGGTGGAGGAGACGGGCTAGTCTGGCGCTGGTGACCGAAGGCAGGCGGACCGCACTGTCCCTGGCGCGGCTGGGGCTCACCGATGGCGCCGCCGCGGATACCCTGACTCGGCTCGGGTGGTGGCGTCACGGGCTGCTTCGCCAGGACGCGGAGGGCGCCCTGTGGGCGCTGTCCCGGGCACCCGACCCGAATCTGGCGCTGCGCACTCTGGCCCGGCTGGCCGGCGCCATGGGCGATGGGGCCACCGCCGGAGATGGGTGGGCCGAGCTGCACGAGTTGATGTGCCGGGACCCCGGGGCGCGCGGGCGGCTGCTCGGCGTGCTCGGCTCGTCGACCGCGCTCGGCGATCACCTGGTCGCCGGCCCGGAGCGCTGGCGCGGTGTGGCCGGCTCAGCGGCGGCCCAGCCCGACTGGGCGGACCGGGCGGTGCTGCGGCTGCTCACCGCCGTCGGCGCCGAGTCCGCCGATCCGCCGTCGGGCGGTCTGGGGGGAGCCCGGGCATCGCTGACCGGCGTCACAGCTCAGCGGGCGCTGCGGGTCGCTTACCGTGACCTGATCGCCGAGCTCGCGGCCGCCGATCTGGCGGCGGTGGTGGAGCCCGAACTGCCGGTGGTTCCCTTCGAGCGGGTCGCCGACGCGCTCGCCGAGCTCGCGGTCGGGGTGCTGCGCGCCGCGCTGGCCGTCGCGGTGACCGAGGTGGCTCCGGGTGGGCAACCGCCTCGGCTCGCCGTGATCGGGATGGGCAAGTGCGGCGGGGCCGAGCTGAACTACGTCTCCGACGTCGACGTGATCTTCGTGGGTGGTTCCGAGGACGAGCTGGACGCGGCCACCAAGCTGGCGGCGGCGACGGTGCGGCTGGCCTCGGCGTGTTTCGAGGTGGACGTGGCGCTGCGACCGGAGGGCAAGGCCGGTGCGCTGGTGCGCACGCTGGAGGGGCACCTGTCCTACTACCGCCGGTGGGCCAGGACCTGGGAGTTCCAGGCGCTGCTCAAGGCCCGTCCGATCGCTGGTGACGCCGAGCTCGGGAGCCGTTATCTGGAGGCTGTCGCGCCCATGGTGTGGACCGCTGCGGACCGGGAGAACTTCGTGGCCGAGGTTCAGGCGATGCGTCGCCGGGTCGCTGATCATGTTCGGCCCGAGCTGGCGAACCGGGAGCTCAAGCTGGGTCACGGCGGCCTGCGCGACGTGGAGTTCGCCGTGCAGCTGCTGCAGCTGGTGCACGGCCGCAGCGACGAGTCGCTGCGGGCCGCGTCCACCCTGAAGGCGTTGGCCGCACTGAGCGCGGGCGGGTACGTCGGCCGGGACGACGCGGCGAACCTCGCGGCCTCCTATCGGTTCCTGCGCCTGCTGGAGCACCGGTTGCAGCTGCAGAAACTGCGCCGCACACACCTGCTCCCGGCTGATGACGACACCGCGGCGTGGCGCTGGCTGGCTCGCGCCGCGGGGATGCGGCCGGACGGAACCCGCGACGCCCTCGGAGTGCTGCGCGCGGAGCACACCCGGCAGTCGCACCGGGCCCGCCGGCTGCACCAGAAGCTGTTCTACCGGCCGCTGCTGGAGGCTGTGGCCAAGGTGCCCACCGAGGTCTACCGGCTCTCGGAGTCCTCGGCGAAGGCGCGACTGGCAGCGCTGGGCTACGCCTCACCGCAGGGAGCCCTGGGCCATCTGCGGGCGCTCACCGACGGGGTATCGCGGCGCGCGGCGATCCAGTCCGCCCTGTTGCCCGTCCTGCTGGAGCTCCTCGCCGACACCCCAGACCCCGACCGTGGGCTGTCCGCCTACCGCCGGGTATCCGAGGCACTCGATGACACCCCGTGGTACCTGCGGCTGCTGCGCGATGAGGGCGCGGTGGCGCAGCGGCTGATGGCGCTGCTCGGCACCTCCCGGATGGTGGCCGACCTGCTGGTCCGGGCGCCCGAGGCGCTGCAGCTCCTGGCTGACCCGGACGAGCTGGCCGGCCGTGACCCGGCGGAGGTGGCGACGTCGCTGCGCGCCACCGCAGGCCGGCACCGCGACCCCGGTACCGCGGTGACAGCCGCCAGGGCGCTGCGCCGCCACGAGCTGTTCCGGATCGCCTGCGCCGACCTGCTCGGACTGCTCGATCTCCACGCGGTGTGCGCCGCGCTGTCCTCGGTGTGGACCGCGGTGCTGACCTCGGCGCTGGACGTCGCGCTGCGCGCTGAGATCGAACGCCGGCAGGCCGAGCCTGCTCGGATCGCGGTGATCGGGATGGGTCGGCTCGGGGGCGCGGAGCTGGGCTACAGCTCTGATGCCGACGTGCTGTTCGCCTGTGATCCGGTAGCCGGAGCGGACGAGACCGAGGCGGTGCGCTTCGCCTCCTCGGTCGCCGAGTCGGTGCGCAACCTGCTCGGCTCACCCAGCCAGGATCCACCCCTGGTGGTCGACACCGGGCTGCGCCCTGAGGGCCGCTCCGGCCCTCTGGTGCGTACCCTGCCGTCCTACCAGGCCTACTACACCCAGTGGGCGGCGCCCTGGGAGGCGCAGGCGTTGCTGCGGGCCACCCCGGTGGCCGGCGATATGGACCTGGGGGAGCGGTTCGTCTCGGTCATCGACCCGGTGCGCTACCCCGAAGGCGGGTTGACCGAGCGCCACGCCACCGAGATCCGCCGGATCAAGGCCAGAGTCGACTCCGAGCGACTACCCCACGGCGCCGACCCGACCACCCACACCAAGCTCGGCCGCGGGGGGCTGGCCGACGTGGAGTGGACCATCCAGCTGCTGCAGTTGCGGCACGCACATGAAGTCCCAGCGCTGCGAACCCCGTCAACGGGAACCGCCCTGCGGGCCGCCGCCGACGCCGGACTGCTCTCCAGCGCCGATGCGGAGGTCCTGCTGGCGGCTTGGGAGCTCGCCACCAAGACCCGCAACGTACTCACCCTGGTGCGCGGCAAGCAGGTCGACCAACTGCCCAGTTCCGGTCGGGAACTGGCCGCCGTGGCCAGGGCTCTGGGCCACACCGCGGACGACGACCCGGGCAAAGCGATCGACGACTACCGCCGCACCACCCGCCGAGCCCGCGCCGTCGTCGAGCGCTCCTTCGGCACCTGACCCATCCCCGGGAACCGGAACCCGGCGCGACTCGACCGCGACGGAGGCACTCGATCAGGGCGACGGCGCATCCACTCTGGGGCCATCTCGTAACTCGGTGACAATCGTGATCTTCTCGGCGAGTTGGTCGGCCGCGAGCACGGCGGCGTCGGTGTCCGCTCCGGTAACCAGGACCTGGCCGACGCGGTCCCAACTGGCCCGCAGCGGCCGGACAGTATCGCCGACCGACAACGCGATGTCCACGTCCAGTACGCGGTCCATTGCCCGGACGTCAGCAACGCCCTGGATCCGCGTCACTGTCCCCGGTGGACTGATCAGGAACCGGGTCGCGGCGGCGGCCTTGGCCGGTGGCCGCTCGGTGAGCGCGGGCCACACCTTCGCCGGCCACGCGGCCGTGTATGCCTCCAGGTCGATGCCGTATGCGGCGTCAACCAGCTCGGAGATCCGGTCTCCGCCGGTGCGGTTGTGCGATTCGATCACCCGCGGGCCGGCCGGGGACAGTTTCACCTCGGTGTGTCCGGGTCCTTGGCGCACCCCAACCGTACTGAGAAACTCGGTGACGCATCCGACGATCCGCTGCTCGACCGCCGGATCCAGCCGGGCGGGCAGCGCATGTCGCAATTCGACGAACTCGGTGTGGGTCTGCTTCTCGGTGATCGCCACGACCACGTGCTGCCCGTCGAAACTGAACGACTCGACGCTGAACTCCGGTCCCGGAACGTACTCCTCCATCAGGAACCGGTCGATCGGGAAGTAGTTGGCGAACTTGTGCTTGGTGCTGCCACGTAGCTCGGTGATCCCGCACCAAACCCGCTCGACGTCGGACTCCCCGGCGACCAGGGTTACCCCGAGGCTGGCCGCGGCGTCGACCGGCTTGACGATAAACGGGAAGCTGTGGGCACGCCCGAAGTTCAGCAGGCTGGCGCGGTCGCGCACCAGATCGGCGGCGATCGTGTCGGCGCCGACACCGGCCAGGTGCTGGCGCATGGCCCATTTGTCCCTCAGCAGGTAGCTGGTTTGGTGGGAGATGCCGTTGAGGCCGAGCAGGTCGTTGAGCCGTCCGGCCGGTTCGAGGCCGGGTTCGGTGGTCGACACCGCCGCGCAGAATCCGAAGACCTCGTAGGCGGCCATAGCCAACGGCCGCAGCCGAGACCAGTCTGTGTAGTCCACCAGCAGAGCGCTTTCCACCAGTTCGGCCTGCGCGGGTTGGAACTCGTCGGGCTGCTGCACCAGGACCACGTGCAGGCCCAGTTCCTTGGCCTTGCGCACCAGTTGCGGCCGTCCGCCGACGACCAGGACGCACTGCTCAGCCATACCGCTCCTGTTCACCGTGTCGAGTCGGCGGGCGAGGTCATCCCGCCGAAAGTTTGCGCGCACAGCTCGCGGTAGCGGGACAGTTCCGGTCCGAGCACTGCCCGCAACTGCCGCAGAGTGGCGGCGAAGTCGGTAGCGGTCCCCGTCTCGGTGACCTCAATCAGGCGCCGCACGGCGTTGCCGAGCGCACGTCGTGCCTGTGCCGCCAAGGGGTTGGCATCCTGGATATCCCAGTAGACCTCGGGCGCGCCGGAGGCGATGCGGGCGAGCAGGGCGAGCATGAGCGCGTGCGGCGGGGGCGCGATCGAGCTGAGCTTCTCGATGTCCATCTCAAGTTCGCCCAGCGCGAGCCCGAAGGTGAGTATCGCGGTGTGGGTCAGCGCCTGGGCGACCGCAGTCAGCCGGTCATGCTCCCACGCGTCGACAGTCACCAATTTCGCGCCGCCATGAGATAACACTTGGAGGAAGCCTGGCACGCGTGGGCCATCCTTGTGGATGACCACCACGACGGGCCGGCCCGCCATGCCCAGCGATGGAGCGAACATCGGGTTGAGCCCGACCGCTTGGATACCGGCGGCCCGGATCGCCGTCGCGATCGGTGTCTTCACCGACATGGTCTCGGCCAGCAGCGCGTCAGGACCCGTCGCGTTGGCCACAACCGGGACCGCAGCCAACGCGACGGGTTCGGAGACCGCGAGCACGACCAGGTCGGCCGAGGCCAACTCGTCTAATGCCTCAGGGCAGGGCTGAGTGATGTCGGCCACGGTGAACTGTTGCGCGGCAACGGAAGCGGCCGGCCGCAGGATATCGACCACGCATACCCTGGCTCCGCCCTGGACCAGCAGATCAGTGATCATGCCGCCGACGGCGCCGGAGCCGCCGACCACGACACACCTGCGCGGCGCCGGGGTTTCGGTGTTCATCGTGCTACCTGCTCCTGCGCTACCCCGCTCGCGGCGATCGCGGTCGCCATCGCGCTGGACTTCACCAGTGTTTCCTCGAATTCCGCCTCCGGGTCCGACAGCGCCACGATCGCACCGCCGATGCCGAAGGTGGTGTGGTCCCCGTCGGTCACGATGGTGCGGATGACGATGCTCAGGTCGACCGCGCCGCTGAGCGCGAACCAGCCCAGCGCACCGGCGTAGACGCCCCGTGGTCCCTCCTCCAGCGCGTCGATGATCTCCATAGTCCTGATCTTCGGGGCGCCGGTCATGGACCCGCCGGGGAATGCCGCCCGCACGCAGTCCACCGGGGAGACGTCCGATCTGAGGGTTCCTCGGACCGTGGACACCAGCTGGTGCACCTGCGCGTAGGTCTCGACATCGAACAGCTTCGGCACATGCACCGAACCGACCTCGCACACCACGTTCAGGTCGTTGCGCACGAGATCCACGATCATGAGGTTCTCGGCGCGGTCCTTCTCATGGCTGGCCAGGTCACCGCGCAGCCACTCGTCCGCCTCCGGGGTGGCGCCCCTGGGCCTCGTCCCCTTGATGGGCTTGGATTCCGCGACGCGCTCGGCGTCAATGGTCAGGAACCGCTCCGGCGAGGCGCTGAGCACAGCCAGGCTGCCGAACGATAACAGCGCGCCGTACGGGACCGGGCTGATCCGACGCAGGTGGCGGTAGGTCGTCAGTGGATCGATCTCCGCCGTCACTGTCGCGGTGTTGGTCAGGCACACCTCGTAGGACTCGCCGTCGTCGATCTCCCGAAGGCAGTGCGCGATCTGTTTCAGGTAGGTGTCCTTGTCGTGGCGCAGTTCCACGTGCGACAGGACCTCCGGTGGCGGCGCCACGTCGAGCTGGGTGTCCGGTGTGGACACCCAGCGCAGCGAACACAGCCGTGCGGACATGGTGTCCAGCCACGCGGTGACCTTGGTTGACGGCGAGTCCGGCCCCAGGCACAGCAGGTAGCAGGCGCCGTCGGCGTGGTCGAACAGCACCGCCCGGTCAGCGAAGATCAAGGCTGCGTCAGGCGAGGGTGACCGGTGCTCGGTGGTGCCCCCAGTCTCCGCCTTCAGCTCGTAGCCCAGGTAGCCGACGTAACCGAGGTTGAACGCGGTGGGCAGACCCGGAACGGCGGACAGGGCACGACTGCGCAGCTGCTCGTCGACGTAGTCGAAGAACGAGCTGCTGACCAGCTCGGGTGCCCGGTCGTTGCGCCACACCGTGACCGTCTGGTCCGCCACGCTGTAGGTGACGTACTCCGCCAGGGGCCCGGAGGTGTCACCCATCATGGAGAACCGCGAGATGCCCTCGACCACGGAACTGCTGTCGAGCCAGAAGCTGTGCGGTGCGTCGGCGAACAACTCGGTGTAAGCGACCTGCGGGTCCGGCGCCGAGGGCACGTGGCGAACGTGCACTCGGGCGGGCGCGGTGGCCAGCCGGTGCCGGTGGTGCTCAACGGTAAGGTCACGGAAGTTGGCCAACAGTTCCCGGCCGAAGGTGCTGGAGATCGACTCGGGGTGGAACTGGACACCCCAGATCGGCAACGATCGGTGCCGCACGGCCATCAGCACGCCGTCCTCGGCCCATGCGATGCCCTCCAGCTCAGCGGGTAGGTCGGTGACCGCCAGCGAGTGGTAGCGGACCGCCTCAAACGGCGAGGGGATGCTGGCGAAGATGTCCTGCCCGGTGTGCCGGACCGGGCAGATCCGGCCGTGCATCGGGACCGGCGCGTGGTCCACCCGTCCGCCGAACAGGTGGCAGATGCCCTGGTGGCCCAGGCAAACACCAAGCACGGGCAGCCCACTGCCTATGCTCGCCCGGGCGCTGCTCCCGAAGTCCCTGACCCGCTCGGGTCGGCCCGGCCCCGGCGAGATCACGATGTTGTCGAACTCCTCGATCGCCAGGTCCGACCAGGCCACGTCGCTGCGCACGACCACTGGCGGCCGGCCGTTGACCTCTCCGAGCAGCTGGTGGAGGTTGTAGGTGAAGGAGTCGTAGTTGTCAATCAGAAGTGTGCGCATCCCAGCCCCCTGTTGGTTACTCGGCGCGGTCAGTTGGCCCAGCGCCCTGGATGACCGTGTCCTCCACCCGACAGGTCTCGGTTATGATCATCTTGTAGAGCCGCCGGATGAAGGTCTGGTCGATGCCGTTGATGGCGGCGAAGGCCGCGGCACGGTCCTGCACGATGGTGATTCGATGTGGCTGCATCATGGGTACCTCATGCTCGCGCTTGTACTGGGCGATGCGCACGCAGCACTGGATCCTCGCCGCCAGGGTGGCCAGCAACTGCTCGTCGATGCCGTCGAGCTCGCCGCGTAGAGTCTCCAGGTCGACCATGGGTGCGGCCGGCTGACCGGCCTGGGTCACGTCGCCGTTCATCGTCTGTCTTCCTTCCTGAGGGAACACCTCTCCCAGGTGGTGAACCGGGGATGTGGCGGGCAGCTGCGGGTCGCGGTGGAGTACAGCGGTCGCTGGTCGTGGTCCAGATGGCTGGAGACATCCTGGAACCAGGCGTCGGTCCGCAGCAGCCCAGGAACCGTTGATCCGTGCAGGTGCCCGTGCTCCACCACGACCCCACCGCATGGGCGCAACAGCCTGGCCGCAGTGTCGACAACATGTCGGATGACGTCGAGCCCATCGGGACCGCTGAAGATGGCCTGCCGGGGGTGGTGAACGCCGTACTCGGGGAGCAGTTCGGTCTCCTCCGGAACGAACGGCGGGTTCGCCAGCACTAGGTCTACCGTGCTGTCCAGTTCGGTGAGCAGGCCCGGCTCGGTGATGTCGGCGTCGTGCAGGACGATCGTGGTGTCGCCCAGCTCGGCTCGACGGGCGCTGTTGCGGCGGGCGAACTCCAGCGCGAGCGGGTCGAAGTCCACCGCGTGCACCGTGGCGTCGGGCCGGGCGTGCGCCAGCGCGAGCGCGATCGCCCCCGAGCCGGTGCACAGGTCGACCACAATCGGATCGGGGATCTCCCGGATCGCCCGCAGCCCGCTGGCCAGCACCAGTTCGCTGTGCATCCGGGGCACGAACACACCAGGGCCGACCGATACCTCGACGCCGCCAAGTACGGCCACCTCGATCAAGTGGCCCAGCGGGATCCGCTCGGCCCTCTTATCCACGAGGTACTGAAACCGGGCCAACAGCTGTTCGTCGGGCTCGCTGTCCAGCGCCAGCTCGTGCCGGTCGACGCCGAGCACATGCGCTGCCACCTGCTCCGCGTCCGCCCGCGAAGTCATGATCTCCGCGAAACGGAAAGTCTGTTCCGCGTCGTCGATCAGCGCCCCGAGCGTTTTTCGTCCCACGGCCGTCCCTCCTCGGTACTCGCCGACGTGCTCAGGTGTTCGTGCGGCTGGCCGCGTAGTACTCCCGCAGGGCCTTGTCCAGTGCCGGGCGGATGCGCAGGCCGGCCAGCAGCTCCGGCGGCGGGGTGAACTGCGGATCGAGCTCCTCGGCGGCCCTGGTGTAGGACTGCCGCAGGTTGTGCTCGATGAGGGACGGCCACTCGATGGGAACGTGCCAGTCGTACTCGTAGCCGGTGGCGAGCATATGCGTCACCGCAGTCTCGACGGCATCCTCGCGGGTCAGCCCCTGCAACGGTGCGCGCACCGGCTGGAACATGTCCAGGTCCAGCTCGCCGGGCTCGCCGAGGATGCGCCGGGTCATCTCCGGGGCCAGCAGCGGCGACAGATGCAGTCCGTCCCGGTAGGTGCCGGTCATCAGCCACAACCCGACCGGCCCCGCCGGGCCCAGCAACGGGAAGCCGTCCAGGGCCACCGGCCGATTACCCACCTGGATGCGCGACAACCCGCCCTCGGACAGGTTGCGGTGTACCTGGCGGGTAGCGCAGTTCAGCAGGAACTGCACGTCGCTGATCAGCGGGGTGGTCCTCGGCTCGACCGACAGGATGTTGGTGGCGCCGACGTAGACCTGCCCCTCACCGCGCGGCACCACGTGCAGCCCGCAGGCGAAAGCACGGTTGGGCGTGCGGATGACGCTGGCCGGGCCGGTGCCGTCCTCGGTGTCGACCAGCGCGGACACCCCATATCCGCTGATCAGCCTCGGGATCCGGCCGGACACCTCGGGCAGGGTGTTCAGTAGTTCCTGGGTACGGGCACCGCCGGCGAGCACCACGGTCGGCGCGGACAGCCGGGTGCCGGAGGCCAGCGTCACGCCGTCCATGCGGCCGTTGTGGTGGTCCAGCCCCACCGCGAGATCAGGCATCAGCGCACCGCCGCGCCGGATGAAGGCCTGTTCCAGCCGAGCCAGCAGCACGGCGGAGTTCACCGCGTGCTCGTTGGGCACGTACATGGCCAGCTGCGCGCGCGAGGTCGCCTCCGGATCCAGCCAGTCGATCTCGGTCGGCACGATGTCCTGGAAGTGTTCATCGTACTCAACCAGCGACTCGCGGATCGCCGCGTAGTTGGCGTCGTCGATCCCCGGCACGCCAACGTTGTTGAGGATGACGAAGGTGCCGTCGGCGGTGCGGATGTCGGTGCCGTCACCGTCGTCGGCGATCTTGGACAGCCAGCTGTCCCAGAGTTTGGTCGCCCGTACCGCCAGGTCGTGCTTGGCCCGGCCGTACTCGCTCTTGAGCAGCGTTGAGGTAACCTCGCCGAAGCAGCCGAGCATGGCGCCTGCGGCCGCCGAGGCGGCGCCGACGCGCTGCGGCTCGCCGATCAAGGCGACTCGCAGCCCGCGTTCGGTCAGCGTCACGCCCAGCGATAGGCCCAGCGCCCCGTTGCCGATGACAACGGCGTCGAATGCGGTGATTTCGGACAGGTGAAAGTTCACTGAATTCCCCCAAGATCGCCATTGGGCAGGCCGGCTGCTATCGACATCAGATGGTGATGTCCTCCCCGGTCTGTGGGCTCAAACCAGCAACCACACGGTAGGAGGACGAGCAACGCCCGGTGAGTACATCATGCTCAACTCTCGATCGGGTGAACTGATGTGACACGGGAGACCTGAAACGGTGTGACATCACAGTTCAACTCGGGAATGGACACGAGCAATCCGGTCTCGGTGGCCACATAACCGCAAAAATCAAGACAATCGAGCGCTTGACACCCCAGAAATTTTTGGCTAATTTTCTTTGTCGGAGACGGGAGACTGCACTCGTGCGCACCTATTGGACGCTGCTGAGACTTCCTGGAGCAGTCGGGTTCGTCACTGCCGGGTTCCTGGCGCGGCTGCCGATCGCGATGCGTTCGGTGGGGTGCATCCTGATGGTCTCGGCACTGACCGGCTCGTTTGCGCTGGCTGGTGCCGTGGCAGGCACCTTGACGCTGTCGCAGGCGACGGTGGCGCCCGCGATCGGCCGGCTGGTCGACCGACGCGGCCAGTCCAGCGTCATCCGATTCACGCTGGTGATAAACGTGCTCGGGACCATCGGGCTGATACTGCTGGCCGGTTACCAGGCCCCGCTGTGGACGTTGTTCCCGGCGGCGGTGCTGGCCGGTGTCTCCACACTGCCGGTGGGCTCACTGGTGCGTGCCCGCTGGAGCTCGGTGGCGGCGGGCTCATCGCACCTGTCCAGCGCGTACGCCCTGGAGTCGGTGCTCGACGAGGTCATCTACGTGACTGGCCCGATGCTGGTCACCGCGCTGGCGGTAGCGGTGTCTCCGGTCGCCGGCCTGCTGGGCGCGCTGGCCCTTTACGTGGCCGGCGGCGCCGGTCTCTCGGTGCAACGGCGCACCGAGCCGCCGACGCAGGAGGACGGCACCCGCATCGGCACGATCCGCTCGCCGGGTCTGTTCGTCCTGCTTGTCGTCTACCTGGTCACCGGCGTGTTCTTTGGTTCCTTCGACATCGCGTTGATCGCATTCGCCAAGGAACACGGCGCGATCAGCGCTGCCGGCGTGCTGCTGGCACTGCTGGCCGTCGGCAGCCTGTGCGCCGGCATGGTCTTCGGCGTGGTCAGATGGCAGGTAGCCCCCGAGCGGCGACTGCTGTTCGCGACCTTGGGACTGGCCGTCGGCGCCGCTCCGCTCGCTGTGGCCGACTCGGTTCTCGTGATGGCAGCGCTCACCGTGGTCGCCGGCCTGGCTGTGTCCCCGCTCTTGATTTCCGCGAATTCGCTCGTGGAGGTCATAGTGCCTCGCCGGTCGCTCACTGAGGGGTTCGCCTGGTTGTCTGGTTCGATCACGCTGGGCATGGCGTTGGGATCCGCAGTCGGTGGCGGACTGGTTGATCTCGGCGGCAGTATCGCCGCGCGGCTGCTGGCAGTGGGCTGTGCCGCCGTGGGATTCCTCACCACGCTGGCCGGTCTCAAGCCGATGAGCTGTCGCAATCCCGACTACGCGAGCAGCCAGAACGACGACAGCACACTACCGGTGCACTGAGCAGGCCCACCTGGCGGTGAGCACTACCTTCGGTCCCTGGGGGGACATGCGGCCCGCGGGCCGGGCCGCGCGGGCACGCAACGATCGGCGGTTTAGCAGTCGTAGTAGAGGGCGAATTCGTGGGGGTGGGGGCGTAGGCGGAGGGGGTCGATCTCGTTCTCGCGCTTGAGGGTGATCCAGGTCTCGATGAGGTCGGGGGTGAAGACGCCGCCTTCTAGGAGGTAGTCGTGGTCGGCCTCTAGGCGGTCGATCACCGCTCCCAGGCTCGACGGTACCTGCGCGACGTCCTTGGCCTCCTCGGGCGGCAGCTCGTAGAGATCCTTGTCGATCGGCGCGGCGGGTTCATAGGCGTTCTTTATCCCGTCCAGCCCCGCCATCATCATCGCGGCGAAGGCCAGGTAAGGGTTGCCAGAGGCGTCCGGGCACCGGAACTCGATGCGCTTGGCCTTCGGGTTGTTGCCGGTGATCGGAATCCGGATGCAGGCCGACCGGTTGCGCTGCGAGTACACCAGGTTCACCGGTGCTTCGTACCCGGGCACCAGGCGGTGGTAGGAGTTCACCGTCGGATTGGTGAACGCCAGCAGCGACGGCGCGTGGTGCAGGAGGCCGCCGATGTAGTGCCGGCCGATGTCGGACAACCCAGCGTAGCCGGACTCGTCGTGGAACAGCGGCACCCCGTCGGTCCACAGCGACTGGTGGCAGTGCATCCCGGAGCCGTTGTCCCCGAACAGCGGCTTGGGCATGAACGTCACGGTCTTCCCAGCCGCCCACGCGGTGTTCTTGATGATGTACTTGTAGAGCTGAAGGTCATCGGCTGCGTGCAGCAGGGTGTTGTACTTATAGTTGATCTCGGCCTGGCCCCCGGTGCCCACCTCGTGATGCGCCTTCTCCACGGTGAAGCCGCACCCGATGAGATGCGTGACCATCGCGTTGCGCAGGTCGGCGTAATGGTCGGTCGGTGGTACCGGGAAGTACCCGCCCTTGTAGTTGACCTTGTAGCCCTGGTTGCGGCCGTCCTCTTCGGCGCCGGTGTTCCACCAACCGGCCTCCGAGTCGATCTTGTGGAACGAGCTGTTGGGTGTGGTGTCGAAGCGCACCGAGTCGAAGCAGTAGAACTCGGCCTCGGGACCGAAGTAGGCGGTGTCGGCGATGCCGGTGGAGGCCAGGAACTCCTCGGCCTTGCGGGCCACGTTGCGCGGATCGCGACTGTATGCCTCCCGGGTGAACGGGTCGTGCACAAAGAAGTTGATATTCAGCGTCTTCTGCGCCCGGAACGGATCGAGGCGCGCCGTCGCGGGGTCGGGCAACAGCAGCATGTCCGACTCGTGGATCGACTGGAAACCCCGCACCGACGAGCCGTCGAAGGCCAAGCCCTCCTCGATGAGGTCGGCGTCGTAGAACGCGGCGGGAACCGTGAAGTGCTGCATGACGCCCGGCAGGTCGCAGAAGCGGACGTCGACGAACTCGACGGCCTCGTCGGCGATGAAGCGCAGGACCTCATCGGAGCTGGAGAACACCGGCGTTCACTCCTTCGTGCGCTGTGCTGTGGACCGACGTGATCGGTCAGGTCGCTGCGGCGAACCTAGGTGGGGCGAACCTAGGTGGCCAGTGTTGCCCGACCATCACCCGGATGTGTGGCCAAGGTTACGAGGATGGTGGCGGGTGAGGCTAGCCCGTCGGGGGGAATAGCCTAGGCGAGTGAGCAGGTGGACCCAGACCTGGCTATCCGGCCTTCCGGAGCCCCCCGCTGAGGGCTCCCCTGAGGCGCGGGACTACCTCGGCCGGCGACTCGGATTGCCCGAGCACGGACCGGGCTCCGCCGCCGGCTTCGGCCCCCGCATCCTGGCCATTACGATCGACTGGCTGCCCTGCTCGGTGGCGGCCCAGCTGCTCACTAAGAACCCCGCGTTCTCGGCCCTGGCGCTGTTCGCGGCGATCACCGCGCTCTCCATCGGGATCGCGGGTCGCACCGTCGGGCATGCTGTGGCGGGGCTCCGGGTGGCGCTGCTGGACGGGCGTCGGGCCGGTTTCGGCGCGGCGGTGATCCGCACCGTGCTGCTGTGCTTGCTGATCCCGCCGGTGGTGTACGACACCGACGGCCGCGGCCTGCACGACCGCGCCGTGGGGACCATCGTGCTGCGGACCCGCTGACCGAGCCCCGACATGGAGACATGGACATGGAGACATGTCGGGGCTCGGGGGGGCCGAATCACCCCGATACGTCTCCATGTCGGGGTGATTCGGCTCAGCGCCGGCGCGTGGCGCGTTGGATGTTGCGCATCTTGGTGCCGGGCGGTAGCGGGCCCTTCGGTATCGCCGCACCTCGGGTAGCAGCGAGGATGGTCAGCTTGTTCTCCAGCCCGTCGATCTGCGCCTTGTCGATGTTGCGCGGCAGTTTGGCCAGGTGCCGGGGCAGGGTGGCCAGCGGGACCTGGCCGTCGCCGTTGCCCACCGTGACGTCGTAGATCGGAATGTCCCCGATCAGCCGGGATACCCGCTTCTTCTCCTGCGCCAGCAGCGGTTTGAGCCGATGCGGGGCACCCTCGGCGACCAGCACGACCCCGGGCCGCCCGATGACCCGGTGCACAGCGTCCAGTTGCGTGGTGCCCGCCACCGCGGGCGTCACCTTCCACCCACCGCGCAGGTTGTCCAGTGCCCACGCCGCAGCGCCGGGCTGGCCCTCGGCCTTGGCGAAGACCGTGCGTTGCACCCGCCGCCCGAAGAGGAATATCGCGCCGAGCCCGCCAAGGGTGATAGCCAGCGGCAGGGCTACCCACTGCTGGTGGAACAGCAAGCCCACCCCGAGCCCCACCGCGGTGACGGCCAGGAACACGCCGATCATCAACGGCAGCAGGGCCTTGTCCTCGCGGCGCTGGATGGTGAAGGCCTCGAGAAGCTGCGCCCGGCGCTGCTTGGCTGCGGCGCGGCACTCCTGCTTGGCGGCTTTCGCCGCCTCCTTGTCTTTGATCCCAGCGGCCTTGGTCCCGGCGGCGGGCTTGGGGGGCGGTTTGGCGGGCATGACTCATAGGATACGTGGCGGGTCACCGGTTGGTGACCACCCTGGTCAGCGGCGCGCGATGGCTTGGGCGTAGAGCCGGCCGGCCCGGTAGGACGACCGGACCAGGGGCCCGGCCAGCACCCCGGCGAAACCCATCACCTCGGCGACGCGGGCATGCTCGGTGAACTCCTCCGGCGGGACCCAACGCTGCACCGGGTGGTGCCGCGCCGAGGGCCGGAGGTACTGGGTGAGGGTGAGCAGCTCGCATCCTGCGCCGTGCAGGTCGGCCATCGCGGCGGTGACTTCCTCCGGCTGCTCACCCAGGCCCAGGATCAGGTTGGACTTGGTGACCAGCCCCGCGCTCCGCGCCGCCCGCAGCACGTCCAGCGACCGGTCATACCGGAACGCCGGCCGGATCCGTTTGAAGATCCGCGGCACTGTCTCCAGGTTGTGCGCCAGCACCTCGGGCGCGGCGTCGAACACCTCGCGCAGCTGCTCGGGGCGCGCGGTGAAGTCGGGGATGAGCAGCTCGACCCCGGTGCCGGGGTTGAGCGTGTGAATCTGCCGGACGGTCTCGGCATAGAGCCAGGCGCCGCCGTCGGGCAGGTCGTCACGGGCCACCCCGGTGACTGTCGAGTAGCGCAGTCCCATCGCGGCCACCGACTCTGCGACCCGGCGCGGCTCGTCGCGGTCCAGCGCGGCGAGACGGCCGGTGTCGATCTGGCAGAAGTCGCAGCGCCGGGTGCACTGGTCGCCGCCGATGAGGAAGGTGGCCTCGCGGTCCTCCCAGCACTCGTAGATATTGGGGCAGCCGGCCGCCTCGCACACCGTGTGCAGTCCCTCCCGCCGCACCAAGGCCTTGAGTTCGCGAAACGACGGCCCCATCGTCGCCCGGACCCGGATCCACGGCGGCTTGCGCTCGATGGGGGTCTGGCTGTTGCGGACTTCCAGCCGCAGCAGGGTGCGGCCGCCGGCATCAGATCCCCCGCCGGCATCAGACCCTGATGGTGCCACGCTCACCGGCGTCACTCTACGCGGGATCCGGGCTCACGCCGGTCAGCTCCGCGGTGCGTTCCCAGAGCAGCTGGGCGGTGTGCTCGTCGCGGGCGGCGGCGCTGGCCAGCACCCGGCCAGGGGCACCGCGGGTCTGTCCGAGACCACCCGGGCCGAAGTACTCCCCACTGCGCACATCGGCTGCGGTGGCGGCGTAGAGCTGGGGCAACGCGCCCCTGGCGGCACCCTGGACGAGCAGCTTGGTGCCCCACCTCACGAGGTGGGCACTCCGCCTGGCCGCGTACATCCGGGCGGTGTTGACGGTCAGCTCGGTGGCGGCGAGACCGGGGTGGGCCGCGACTGCCAGCAGGTTGCGGCCGGCGGCTCGGGCGCGGCGGTCCAGCTCGAAGGTGAACAGCAGGTTGGCCAGTTTCGAGGCGCTGTAGGCGGTGGCCGGGTTGTACCGGCGCCGATCGAAGTTCAGGTCCTCGACGTCCAGCCCGCCGCTGCGATGCGCGAGGCTGGACACCGTGATCACCCGGGCCCCGGGGGTCAGCGCGGGGGCGAGCAGCCAGGTCAGCGCGGCATGCCCGAGGTGATTGGTGGCGATCTGCAACTCGAAGCCGTCCACGGTGAGCCGTGCCGGGGTGGCCATCACCCCGGCGTTGTTGACCAGCACGTCGAGCCGGTCCCCGGTGAGCTCGCGGACCCGGTCGGCGGTCTTGCGCACCGAGGAGAGGTCGGCCAGATCGAGCGGGACCAGGGTGGCGCCCACGCCGTCGCTGTCCTCCAGCAACCGCTCCCACGCCGCCCGCCCGCGTTTCGGGTCCCGACAGGTCATCAGCACCGTCGCGCCCCGACGGGCGAGTACAGCGGCGGTCCGCAGCCCCAGGCCCGACGTGGCTCCGGTCACCAGCACCGTGCGGCCGGTCTGGTCGGGGATGTCGGCTGCGCTCCAACGGCTCACCTCAGCTCCCCAAGCCCCGGTGAGGGTTGCGGAGGCGCGCCGTCCAAGGCGTCGAGGACGGCGCGTTGCACCGAGGGCAGTATCTGCGCCACCGAGACCGGTCGGCCCAGCTCGGCGGTCAGTGACGTCACGCCGGCGTCGGTGATGCCGCACGGCACGATCCGGTCGAACGCGGCGAGGTCCGGCCGGCAGTTCAACGCGAACCCGTGCATGGTCACCCCCCGGCTGACCCGGACCCCGATCGCGGCGATCTTGCGTTCCGGGCGGCCGGTAGCGGGGTCAGCCGCCAGCCACACACCCGAGCGCCCCGAGATCCGCCCGGTGTCCAGGCCCAGCTCAGTGCACACGGAGATCAGGGCCTGCTCCAGTCGCCGCACGTAGTCGATCACGTCGACGGGTTCGGCCAGCGCGACCAAGGGGTAGCCGACGAGCTGGCCCGGCCCGTGCCAGGTGATCTTTCCGCCGCGGTCGACGTCGATCACCGGTGTGCCGTCGACCGGCCGCTCGGCAGGCGTGGTCCGCCGGCCCGCCGTGTACACCGAGGGATGTTCCAGCAGCAGCAGCACGTCAGGCCCGGTGCCGTCGGTGCGGGCGGTGGCCAACTCCCGCTGCAGCGCCCAGGCCTGGGTGTAGTCGATGGTGCCGAGGTAGCGGACTTCGACCGGCGCCGCGGTGGCCCGGCAGGAATGGGTAGCGACGGTCACGGGCGTGAGATTACGCTGGTTGTCGGTATCCATCAGTTACTTTAGGGCTGCGGCCAGCGCCGCGGATAGCGTCGGGTGCTGGAAGCGGTAGCCGTGTTCGCGCAGCACCGCAGGCACCGCGCGCTGCCCGGTCAACGCCATCTCCTCGGCCAGTTCGGCGCCGAGGGCCAGACGCAGCGCGAAGCCGGGCGCCACCAACGGCGTCGGGCGGTGCATCGTCTCGCCCACCACCCGAGTGAACTCGGCGTTGGTGACGGGGACGGGACCGCTGAGATTGACCGGGCCGGACAGCTCGTCGTGCTCGAGGGCGAAACGGATCGCGCCCACCTCGTCGTCCAACGAGATCCACGGCATGTACTGCGCGCCGCTGCCCAGTCGAGCGCCCAGCCCGAGTGCGAACAGTGGCTTGAGCCGGCCCAGCAACCCGCCGGATGGGGAGATCACCAAGCCGGTGCGCACCCGGACCACCCGTGCCCCGGCGCGGCGTGCGACCGTCGTGGCCGCTTCCCAGTCCCGGCAGACCCGCGCGAGAAACCCGGAGCCCGCCGGGGCGGTCTCGTCGGCCTCGCGGTCGCCGGTGTCGCCGTAGTAGCCCACCCCGGAGGCGTTGACCAGCACTGGAACCCGATGCTCGGCGACCGCCGCGGCGAGGACCTCGGTGGGGCCGATCCGGCTGTCCCTGATGGCCTGTTTGACCTCCCCCGACCAGCGCCGGTCGGCGATCGCCGCGCCGCACAGGTTCACCACGGCGTCGGTGCCCTCTAGGGTGCCGGCGTCCATGGTCGCCGCCGAGGGGTCCCAGGCCCGCTCGTCCGGGGCTCGCGGGGGCCTGCGTACCAGTCTGAGCACGTCATGGCCGGCCTGGCGCAGCAGCGACACCAGCGCGGTACCGATGAGCCCTGATGACCCCGCGATCGCGACCCGCATCGGGATATCTTCTCGCGTTGCGCACCGACTCCGCGACCCTGGGTTGCCGGCCGCGCTCAGTCCACGTCGTCGTACCGGGTGGCGGCGTCGGGGTTGTACCAGACCAGGCGCATCGTTCCGCGACGGGAGAACGCCTGGTGAGCGCGCTCGGGGGAGCTGAATCTACGCCCGGTCGATCGGATCACCCCGACCACGTCAGCGTGATCCGCGAATGGCATGCCCCACGCCACGATGCGAGCGTCTACCCGCACGCCCGCCTCCTCGACCAGCGCGAACAGCCGCGGCGCGTCGTCCGCTACCAGCCCTTCCACCTCCGCCGCGAACTCCGCTTCGTCACACAGCGGCGGTTCGTCACACAGCGACGTCCTGGATCTCGTCATGGTTGGTCCTCCCGACGGTGTCGCTACGATCCTTCAACTATTGAGAGCGAACACTAGATCCTGACATCAAAGATCGTAATACCTCGATCAGGTGATAGTTCGATGTCAGATCCGCATATGTAAGGTCTCCTTCTTGGTCATCGTTCGGTCGGGAGGTACTCGGGATGGCCGGCTCATCGGCGCCGCTGCGGCGGTTGGGCGCGGAGTTGCGGCGGCTGCGCGACGCCGCCGGCCGCACGCAGGTTGACGTCGGCGCGGCGATCGACCGTTCGCACGCCACCCTGGTCAACTGGGAGGGCGGCAAGACCAAGATCAGCAAATCGGACCTGGTGTGCCTGCTGGCCGAGCTGCGCGCGCCGCTGGACGTGCGCAAGGCGCTGGAGCAGCTGCGCGAGGAGGCCGGCCAGGGAACCACTCAGTGGGTCGTCTACGGCCTGCCCGACCGGTTCCGGCCGTTCGTGAGCTTCGAAGAGGACGCGGTCGTGGAGACGGTGTTCGAACCGGTGATCATTCATGGGCTGCTGCAGACCGAGGACTACGCACGCGTCACCCACGTTGCGGCTCGTCATCTGGTCGCGGCGAGCGCGGTGGAGAACCGGGTCGCCGCCCGGATGCAGCGCCAGCGGCGGCTGAGCGGCCCCTACCCACTACGCCTCCACGCGGTGCTCACCGAGGCCGCGCTCCGATTGGAGGTGGGCGGAACCGCCGTGATGGCCGCGCAGCTCGAGCGGTTGCTGGCCGCCACAAGTTCGGAAAACATCACCATCCAGGTGCTGCCCTCCACGAACGCGGAGCACGCCGGGATCGCCAGCAACTTCACCGTGTTGCACTTCGCCGATGCTGTCGCTGACCCGCCGCTGGGCTACTTCGACGGGCCGTTCGGCGGGTACGTGATCAGCGACCCGGGCGACGTGGCCTCGATGATCCATATGTTCGATGACCTGCGTGAATCGGCGCTGGACGCGGCCGAGTCCGCCGAGCTGCTCGCTGCCATACTGGACGAGTACCGGAGGAAGGCAGCACTCAATGATTGAGCTATCCACAGCCGCGTGGCGCACGTCCAGCTTCAGCAACGGTACCGGTAGTTGCGTCCAGGTCGCGCTGCTGGACGACGGCCGGACCGCGGTGCGCAACAGCAACCACCCCGAGGCCGGCGTCGTCCTGTTCACCTGCGCCGAGATGGACACCTGGGTCAAGGGTGTCAAAGCCGGCGAGTTCGACGACCTCACCTGAGCGCAGACCCCCCACGACACCACAAGATCGTCGAAAGTGAGCTGTCACCGTGCAGATCTGCACGGTGACAGCTCACTTTCGACGATCAAGGAGTGGTGGATCTCTCCGCGTCCTCCCGCAGGGGCCCGGCAAAGCCGCCACAGCACCTGTGACCTGATCTTTCAGCGCATGTCGCGGCGGGCGGGCACGCCGGTTCCTCTCGGTACGGCGACAACTCTGCGAAAACTGGCGTCCAGCCCTGAAACTGCTGGTCAGGCGTGACCAGCGCGGTGGATGCGGATGGTGGCGGTCGGTTCCGCGTACCGCCTGTGGTTATCCTCTCGTTCGTGTCCGCTTCAACGGCATCGAGAGCGAGGTGTCGGCATTGCCTGACATCCGCTACGTCTGCTTTTCCGACCTTCACTTCGGCTCCGAGAACAGCATCCTGAGTTCCCTGGTGAGGGGCGACGTCATCGTTGACCCGACCACGGCCAGCTCGGTGCTCGACGGGTTTGGTGGCGGTGCTCACCACCCTGATCGAGGCCAACGAGGACAAGACCCGCAAGCCGACCCTGATCCTGAACGGCGACATCCTGGAGCTAGCCCTGGCCAGCGACAACGTGGCTCTCATGGTCTTCGAGCTGTTCCTCGATCGGGTCTTCCCGCCTAACGGGGAGTTCCTGGTCGACCACACGATCCTGTACCAGCCGGGCAACCACGACCATCATCTGTGGGAAACGGCCCGAGAGCTGCAGTACGCTGATCTCATGAAAGAGCTCGGTCCGGACGAGCCGCTCCCGATCCCGTGGCACACCACCAAGTTGTATTATCTGGAAGACACGCGACCGGTGCAGTCGGATCTGCTCGAGCAAGTGGCCCGGCGGAAGCCCCATCGCCGCGCGGTCAACGTCCGGGTGTCCTACCCCAACCTCGGCATCCGCTCCGACGACGGGCGGACGTCGATTGTGTTCCACCACGGCCACTTCGTGGAATCGATCTACCACCTCATGACGACTATGAAGGACTTCGTCTTCTCCGGACGTCCTCCGCCCACCGAGGTGTGGGACGTCGAAGCCGAGAACTTCGCCTGGCCAGGCTACGGACCCGGCGGCCTACCGGGTCACGCTGGACGACGGCCTGCCGGCGGAGCAAGGCCCGTTCTACCAGCGCCTTTCCGGTCTGATTCGGCCCGATGACGACCTGTGGAAGAATTTTTCGGCCGCCGTCGCACGGTTGGTCACCGAGCGGGAGAAGGCGCTGGCCACGATCATTGCCAACGCTGGCCAACCTCCCGTCGATATCCCGTGCGGGGACTGAGGAGGCTTGCCATGCAACGTGACATCCCGCTGTACACCCTCGACGGAGTCAAGGATGCCGATGTCAGCACCCACTACATCTACACCGAGGACAAAATCTGCCTCTCCGCCCTCCGCTTCCAGCGGGGCGAGGCGGGCGAGGCCATCCTCATTATCCACGGCCTGACCACCTCGACCGACATGTTCATCATGCCGGAGCACTACAATATGGTCAGTTATCTGCTCGACCACGGTTACCGCGATGTGTGGTGTCTCGACTACCGCATGAGCAACCGTCATTCGTATAACCTGTTCAAGCACCGCTTCACCATGGACGACGTGGCCCTGTACGACTACAAGCCGACACTCGCCCTGATGCGCGAGCACATCGGCGACAAGCCGATCCATGTGATCAGCCATTGCCTGGGTGCCAACAGCTTCACGATGGCGCTGTTCGCCAAGGTTGTCGACGGCGTCTCCAGCGTGATCGTCAACAGTGTGAGTCTGACGCCACGGGTGCCCGCATGGTCGAACGCCAAGCTGATGCTGGCGCCCAATGCCGTGGAGTACGTGCTCTGCTTGCCGTACATGAACCCGGCTTGGGGCGACGACCCCGGCCTTACCCGGGGGAAGATGGTCGCCAAGCTGGTGGACCTGTTCCATCGCGAGTGCGACGTCTCCGCGTGCCACATGCTCAGCCTCATGTGGGGAACCGGCCGACCGGCGCTGTACAACCACCAGAACTTGGCGGACGTCACTCATCGACGAGGCCGCGACCTGTACGGGGCGAACAGCATGAACTACTACCGGCACGTCCGGAAGATGGTGAAGGCAGGGCAGGCGGTGAAGTACTCCGACGATCCACGGTACGCCGCCCTCCCCGACGACTACTTCACCTATGCCAAGGAGATCGAGACACCAGTGCTGTTCGTGACCGGCGGCGACAACAAGGTGTTCGGCAACTCCAACATCGTCTGCTATGAGCGGCTTCAGAACATCGTGCCGGGGCGCCACGAGCTGCATGTCTTCCCTGGGTACGGACACCAGGACCCGTTCATGGGCGACCGGGTCGACCGGGATGTCTTCCCGCGGTTGTTGGAGTTCATCGAGAAGCACCACACCGCCGAACCCCAACGCTTCGCTTCACCCAGCGTTCCGCTAGCTGAGTTCCCCGAGTGACCGGTGCGTCACTCGGTCAGCTGCGGGTGTCACTGTTCGATCGTGCTTACAGGCCGAGGTCACGCTCGAACGATGCGTCGGTGAGGCGCTGTTTGATGGTGTTGAGGAATCGTGCGGCGTCGGCACCGTCCACCAGCCGGTGATCGTAGGACAACGCCAGGTAGATGATCGAGCGGATAGCGATGGTGTCGCCGTCCTCGCCGGAGAGCACCATCGGTCGCTTGACAACACTGCCCGTGCCGAGGATCCCGACCTGCGGCTGCAGGATGATCGGGGTGTCGAACAGGGCGCCTCGTGAGCCGGTGTTGCTGATGGTGAACGTGCCGCCGCTCATCTCGTCCGGGGTGATCTTGTTCGTCCTGGTCCGCTCGGCGAGGTCGGCGATCCGACGGGCCAGGCCGGCGATGTTGAGGTCGCGCGCGTCGTGGATCACCGGCACCAGCAGGCCACGCTCGGTGTCCACGGCGACGCCCAGGTGCTCCGCGCCGTGGTAGGTGATCTCACCCTTGTCGGTGTCGATCGAGGCGTTCACCTTCGGGTGCTGCTTGAGCGCTTCCACGGTGGCGTGGGCGAAGAACGGCAGGAACGACAGCTTGACGCCTTCTCGGGTCTCGAAGTCCCGCTTGGCCCGATCGCGCAGCCGCGCGAGACGGGTGATGTCGGCTTCCACCACGGTGGTGAGCTGCGCGGAGATCTGGAGTGACTCGACCATCCGCGTGGCGATGACGCTGCGCATCCGGGACATCTTCTCGGTCCTGCCGCGCGGCTCGGAGGCTGCCACCGGTGGCTGAGCCGCGCGCGGCGCCGCGGTGGCCGTCGGCTGCGGCGGCGGTGCGGGGGTGGTCGGCTCCGGCTCCGGCGGCTCGGGTTCGGGCGCTTCGACAGCGGCGAGCACGTCCTGCTTGCGGATCCGGCCGCCGACCCCGGTGCCCTGCACACTCGACAGGTCGATGCCGTGCTCGGCCGCGAGCTTGCGCACCAGGGGTGTCACGTACGGCGCGCTGCCGCCATCCCCGTTGGGTGCACCGAACACGGATGCCGAACCGCCCTCGGCGGTCCGCCCGGGCTGGGCGGGTTGTTCGGGCCGGACGGGTTGTTCGGGCCGGTCCGGGGCAGCTGCTGCCGTTGCGTCGACGCTGTCGCCGACCGTGGCCAGCGTGGCTCCGATCGCAACGGTCTCGTCCTGGGCGACGACGATCTCCAGCACGGTGCCCGCCACCGGGGAGGGGATCTCGGTGTCGACCTTGTCGGTGGACACCTCGACGAGCGGCTCGTCCACGGCGACGGTGTCGCCGACCTGCTTGAGCCACCGGGTCACGGTTCCCACGGTGACGCTCTCACCCAGCGCGGGCATCATCACGGGTGTCCCGGAGCCCTCGGCGGGCGGCGTCGGCGCGGCGGCCGGCCGTTGCGGTGGCTCCGCCTGCGGAGTGTGACCGCCTCCGGTCTGCTGCGACCCGGTCGGCTGAGCAGCGTCACCGATCACAGCGAGCTCCGCGCCGATCTCGACGGTCTCGTCCTCGGGCACCACGATCCGCTGCAGCACGCCGGCCGCGGGGGAAGGGATCTCGGTGTCGACCTTGTCGGTGGACACCTCGACCAAAGGTTCGTCGACCTCGACGGTGTCACCTTCCTGTTTGAGCCAGCGTGTCACCGTTCCCTCGGTGACACTCTCGCCGAGCGCGGGCATCGCCACGGAGTACACCATCTGTCGCCTCGACTCCTCGTCTTCCCTCGTCCTTGTGTGCGCTCGTTCGGTGGGCGCCATGCGGCGATCAGCCGTGCATGTGCAGCGGCTTGCCGGCCAGGGCGAGGTGCGCCTCGCCGAGTGCCTCGTTCTGCGTGGGGTGGGCGTGCACCAGCGCGGCGACGTCCTCCGGATAAGCCTCCCAGTTGACGATCAGCTGGGCCTCGCCGACCAGTTCGCCGACTCGGTCGCCGACCATGTGCACCCCGACGACCGGGCCGTTCTTGGCGCGCACCAGCTTGATCGCGCCCCTGGTCTGCAGGATGACGCTCTTGCCGTTGCCGGCCAGGTCGTAAGTGATCGTCTCGATCTCGCCGTGGCGTTCCCTGGCCTGCGCCTCGGTCAGCCCGACCGAGGCCACTTGCGGCTCGCAGTAGGTCACCCTCGGGATGCCATCCTCGTCGATCGGGGTCGGGTTGCACCCAGCGATGTCCTCGGCGAGGAAGATGCCCTGAGCGAACCCGCGGTGCGCGAGCTGCAGCCCGGGCACGATGTCCCCCAATGCGTACACGCCAGGAAGATTGGTGCGCAGCCGCTCATCGGTGAGCACGAAGCCGCGTTCCATCCGCACGCCGGCCTCGGCGTACCCGGCGTCCGCGGTGTTCGGTCCCCGGCCCACGGCGACCAGCAGCAGATCGGCCTCGAACTGCTCACCGGACTCCACGCTCACCGTGACCCCGGAGTCGGACTGGTTCGCGCCGGTGAACCGCACGCCCGTCTTGAATGTGATCCCCCGCCGGCGGAAGGCCCGCTCCAGTTGCTTGGAGCAGAAGTCGTCCTCGGCCGGGACAAGCCGGGGCAGCGCCTCGACGACGGTCACCTGGGCCCCGAAGGAGCGCCACACGCTGGCGAACTCGACTCCGATCACGCCGCCGCCCAGCACCACCACCCGCTCAGGCAGGTAGCCCAGGTTCAGCGCCTGATCGCTGGTGATGAACCGGCCACCGATCTCCAGATCAGGCAGGGACTTGGCGTAGGAACCGGTCGCCAGCACGACGGCGCGCCCGGTGTAGCGCTGCCCGTCGACGTCCACCGCGTTCGGGGCGACGAACCTCCCGGTGCCCTCGACATACCTGATCCCCCGGGAGGCCACCAACCCCTGCAGACCCTTGAACATCTTGGCGACGACGCCATCCTTGTACTTGTTGACCCCACCCATGTCGATGCCCTCGAGCGTGGTCTTCACCCCGAACTGATGGCCGTCCCGAGCGGCGTCGGCCACCTCGGCGGCGTGGAGCAGCGCCTTGGTCGGGATGCAGCCCCGGTGCAGGCAGGTGCCGCCCAGCTTGTCCTTCTCCACCAGGATGACGGACAGACCCAGCTGTGCGGCGCGCAGCGCGCAGGCGTAACCACCCGAGCCGCCACCGAGGATCACCAGATCCGCGGCGGCATCCGTTGCTGACGTGCTTGTCACTGAGACGCTCCTCAAGCAAATGTCGGTAATGTGGGGTTGGGCGCCACGGCCATCTTGTCACCACGCCCGGCGCGCCGGCGACGTGGGCGAGGTAGCCCAGCGCCGCACAGTAGCTGTGGAGTGATTGCCCTGGCACATACGTTGAGCTGGCAGGATCGCCGGACAGGCCAGTGGCGGAGGAGGTGCCGAGGTGGGTGTGCTGGATCGGCTCCTGGGCAGGCAGCGGGCAGGGACCAGGCGCGCCGCAACCGAGGCGGACGCCGGCTATCTCGAGCAGTGGGCCGCGTCCCGTCGAGGAGTGGAGGCGTTCGTCGAGCCCAGCACCACGGTCACCGAGACCACCGTGGTGCTGGTCGCGCACGATGGTGAGTGGACCCGCCGCAGAATCGACGGTGGCCAAGGCGCTCGGCGGCTGGGCAAGCGGCTGCGGATCCCGGTCTACGATGTCGCCCTGATGGGATATCCACAACGGATGCGTGACTACACCGCCCGCCAGCGCATTCTCCGCGAGCGCGGCTAGCGTCTCAGCCCCGTTCGGCGATGTCGGTGAGGACCGCGGCCAGGGTGCGTACCGGCACCCCGGTTCCGCCCTTGCCGGTGTATCCCCACGGAGAGCCGGTGTTGTAGGCCGGGCCCGCGATGTCCAGATGCGCCCAGGGGATGCCGTCAGGGACGAACTCGGACAGGAACACCCCGGCGGCGAGCATGCCGCCCCAGCGGTGGCTCGCCACGTTGGCGATGTCGGCGAGCTTGGAGTCCAGATCAGACCGCAGGTGGTCGGGCAGCGGCATGGACCACCCGTTCTCCCCGACCTCCTGGGAGATCGCGGTGACCCGGTCGCGGAACTCGGGGGTACCCATGATCCCCGGTGTGCGGTTACCCAGCGCGATGACCTGGGCGCCGGTCAGGGTGGCGGTGTCGATGAGGTAGTCCGGGGCGTCCCGCGCCGCGCGGACCAGCGAGTCGGCGAGGATCAGCCGCCCCTCGGCGTCGGTGTTGAGCACCTCGACGGTGGTGCCGCCGTACATCGTCAGGACGTCCCCGGGCCGGTAGGCGGTGGCCGAGGGCATGTTCTCGACCATCGGCACGGTGGCGATCACCTCCACCGGGAGCTCGAGGCGGGCGGCGAGCACCGCGGTGACGACCACGGCGGCCGCGCCCGCCATGTCCATGGTCATCTCTTCCATCTTCGCAGCCGGCTTGATCGAGATCCCGCCGGTGTCGAAGGTGACCCCCTTACCGACCAGAGCCACCTTCGCTCTCGGCGCGGGCGGGGCGTGATGCAGCCGGACCAGCCGCGGCGGGCGCGAGGAACCGCCGCCGACACCGAGGATGCCGCCGTAACCCTCGCGCCGCAGCGCCACCTCATCGAGCACCTCGGTGCGCAGCCCGGCCTCCTGCGCCATCGTGATGGCGCGGTCAGCGAACGAGGCCGGATAGAGGTCATTGGGCGGTGTGTTCACCAGGTCACGCGCGGCCGTGACCGCTTCGGCGATGGCGATGGCCCTGGTCAGGACCCGCTGTGCCCCAGCGTCGCCAGCCGAAGGCACCGACAGGTCCATCCGGCCCAGCGGCCCGTCGCCGTTGCGGGACCGGTATGCGGTGAACGCATAGCTACCCAGCACGGTGCCCTCCGCGGCGGCGGCCAGGTCGATCCGGGACAACGTGGTGATCGCCCGAGAGGTGCCCGTCAACGCCCGGGAGGCCGCCCCAGCGGCTCGGCGCACCTGCTCGCTGGTGGGCCGGCCCTCGACCGCGCCGAGACCGGTGGCGACCAGCAGCGGTGCTTTGATAGCTCCGCCGGTGGGCACCTTGATCACCTCGTCGGCTTTACCTCGGGCCCCCAGCAGGACCAACAGGTCGGTGAGCGCGCCGCCGAACGCCGCGTCGACCACCTCAGCGCCGGGGAGCAGCCGGGGGCCGTCGTCGCCGGACATGGTCCCCACCACCAGGGCATCGACGGCCTCGGTGGTCACCGCGGCATCGGTGAGGCACAGCGTCGGGGTAGTCACGGTGATCTCCTCGCTGATCTGGCCAGCCGGCCGGAAATACTTCGGGCGCGGGCGCGGTGACCGCTACCACTACAGGTAGCGTTCCATAGCCGTGAGTACCGATCCGCACCGCGGACCCCTGCACACCTGCCACGTCGAGGCCGGCGCCACCCTGGGGACGTTCGGCGGGTGGGAAATGCCGATCTGCTACCCCGCCGGAGGCGTCGTCGCCGAGCACACCGTGGTGCGCGAAGCCGTCGGCGTGTTCGACGTCACACACCTGGGCAAGATCAGTATCACTGGGCCGGGAGCTGTGGAGTTCGTCAACTCCTGCTTCACCGCCGACCTCGCCAAGATCAGCTCGGGGCAGGCCCAGTACACCTTGTGTTGCGCCGAGGACGGCGGCGTGGTAGACGACCTGATCGCCTACCTGGTCGGCCCGGACGAGGTGTTCTGCGTGCCGAATGCCGCCAACACCAGGGAGGTCGGTCGCCGGCTGGCCGCCGCGGCACCGCCGACGGTGACGGTGACCGATCAGCATGACGAGTACGCCGTGCTCGCCGTGCAGGGGCCTCGCTCGGCCGAGCTGCTCGACGCTGTGGGGTTGGCTCCTGGCGCGAACGTCGCCGGCATCGACTACATGGCCTTCGCCGATACCCGGTATGACGGCACGCCGGTGCGGGTGGGCCGCACCGGCTACACCGGCGAGCGTGGCTACGAGCTGCTGCCGTCCTGGAAGCACGCGCCTGCGCTGTGGGCGGCGCTGCTGGCCGCCGCCGGCCCGCTCGGTGGCCGCGCGTGCGGGCTCGGCGCCCGGGACACGCTGCGCACCGAGATGGGCTACCCCCTGCACGGCCAGGATCTTGGTCCGGACATCACCCCGCTGCAGGGCGGCCTGTCCTGGGCGATCGGCTGGGACAAGCCGGTCTTCTGGGGACGCCAGGCGCTGCTCGCCGAACGCGAACGAGGCCCGTCCCGGCGGCTGCGCGGGCTGCGTGCCACCGGGCGCGGGGTGCCGCGACCGCACATGGCCGTACGGTCCGCGGCGGGTGCGCTGGTAGGGGAGACCACCTCGGGCACCTTCTCCCCGACACTGTGCACCGGTATCGCGCTGGCGCTGCTCGATTCCGCCGTGCGACCCGGGGACGGCGTCGAGGTCGACGTCCGCGGCCGGGCGCTGCCCTGCGAGGTCGTCACACTCCCTTTCGTGCTCTCCCACGTGCGCTGATGAGGTGGGCGCCGCGGGAAGGCAGCGCCTCGTGCACCACGGGTTCCGGGTGGCCGTGGCGGGCGGCTGCGGCCATCACGGCGTGCGTCACCGCAGCGGTGGCGGTGCGCTCGACAAGGACCAGAGCCGAGCCGCCGAACCCGCCGCCGGTCATCCGGGCACCCAGTGCCGCCGCGGCGTGGGCGGCGTCCACCGCGCAATCCAGCTCGGGGCTGGATACCTCCAGGTCATCGCGCAACGAGGTGTGCGAGGCGGTGAGCAGCGTTCCGATGTCCCGGATCTGACCTGACTCCAGCAACGCCGCCACCGTCCGCACCCGGGCGATCTCGCTCACCACGTGCCCGGCCCGCCTGCGCAACAGGGGATCGGTCAGGGTGGCCACCTGACCTGGCGTAGCCTCGCGCAACGTGGGCACCCCCAGTGCGGCGGCGGCCTGTTCCGCGCTGCGGCGGCGCGCGGCGTACTGGCCGTCGACGATCCGGTGCGGTGCCCGGGTATCAACCACGAGCAGAGCCAGCCCAGCGACGCGGAGATCCAGCGGCACCTGCCGCATGACCTGGCTCCGACAGTCCAGCAGCAAGGCGTGCCCCTCGGTGCAGCACAGCGAGGCGAGTTGGTCCATCCCGCCAGTTGGCACGCCGACGATCTCGTTCTCAGCGCGGTGGCAGGCCGTCGCGAGCGTGGCCCGCCCAGCGCTGGTCGCGGCCAGCCCGAGCCCGCACAGGGCGTCCACCGCCAGCGCGACGGCGCACTCCAGCGCGGCGGAGGAGGCCAGCCCCGCGCCGGGTGGCACCGACTCGCCGACGAGCAGGTCGAGCCCGCCGACCGGGTGACCCAGTGCCCAGATCACGCCCGCTGGATACGCCGCCCAGCCCGGCGGATGGCCGGGGCCCACTACGGTGCGGGAGCCCTCCCAGGGTTGGGCACCCTGGTGCAGCGACCGCAGCCGCAGCAGGCCGTCGTCCCGCGTCGCCGCCGCCGCCACGGTGCGCCGCGGCAGCGCCAGCACCATGCACAGCCCGTCGGCGTAGTCGACATGCTCGCCGATCAGGGTCAACCGGCCTGGAGCCGCGCACAGACCGTCGGGGTCCCGGCCGAACGCGGCGCGGAAGGCGGCCCGCAACGCGGTACTCATGCCAGCTCCCGCAGCCGGTGCGCGATCCGCTCGGGGGTGGTGTCGTTGAGCCAGACTCCCACCCCGGACTCGGACCCGGCGAGGTACTTGAGCTTTCCGGCGGCACGGCGCACCGAGAACACCTGCAGGTGCAATCGGGTGAGGTGGCGTCCCGGGCCGACCGGGGCCTGGTGCCACCCGGCGACATAAGGCACCGGTCCCGGGTCGCCCTGGTCAACGAAGAAGCCGTCCACCCGCCGCAGCAGCGCGGGGTAGAGCGTCGCGAGCTCGGAGCGCTCGGCGCTGTCCAGAGCGGCGAGATCGGGTACCGCCCGGTGCGGTACCAGGTGCACCTCCACCGGCCACCGGGCGGCGGCGGGTACATACGCCGTCCATGCCGCACCCCGGTGCACGATCCGGGTACCGGCCCGAAGCTCGGCGGCGAGCAGGTCCGACAGCAGGTCGGTGCCCGTGCGCTCGCGGTGCGCCGCTGACTGGGCCAACAGCCGCTCGGTGCGCGGTGCCACGAACGGGTAGGCGTAGATCTGGCCGTGCGGGTGGTGCAGGGTCACCCCGGTCTCCGCGCCGTGGTTCTCGAAGCAGAACACCTGCCGGACACCGTCCACCCCGGATAGTGCCCTGGTGCGGTCGGCCCAGGCCGCGATCACCGTGGCGGCCCGTCTCGGGGCGAGCCCGGCGAAGGAGGAGCCGTGCTCGCTGGTGAAGCAGATCACCTCGCAGCGGCCGGTCGCCGGTTGCTGCGGCCACAGCGGATCGCCGTCCACCAGGGCCGGTACCGCGGCGTCGAGCTGGGGTCCCAGTGCGTGTCCCAGTGCGGGGAACCGGTTGTCGAACACCACGACGTCGTAGTCCCTCGCCGGGATCTCGGTCATCGCGCCGTCGCGGCTGGGGCACAGCGGGCATTGTCGCGTCCTCGGCAGGCCAGCGCTATCCATCAGGTAAGGGCGATCCATCCGGTGCGGGGCGAGAATGACCCATTCTCCGGTGAGCGCGTCGAGGCGCATCGTGGGCTGGGCCAGACTCGGGGACACCTCGCGGGGGTCATCGAGTGCTCGGGTGGCCGCGCCCGAGACGTAGGGCTCGCGGTCGTCGTAGTAGGTCAGCGCGCGTCCATCGGCCAGTCGGGTGCGGGTGATCCGCACGAGGACTCGCGGCTTCGTCACGTGAGCCATCATCCACGCACGGTAAAGTAGTAGGACGTCCTACCATTTTGGTGCACGACGGGATATCGTGCTGCTCATGAGCGCCGCACCACTGTTCACCCGGCTACCACACCCGTCACCGGTGACGCCGCGGCGGCGAGCGGAGATCTTGGCCGAGCCAGGCTTCGGCCGCTATTTCACCGACCATATGGTGGAGATCTGCTGGACTGCCGGCCGCGGCTGGCACGATCCGCGCGTCGGCCCCTACCGGCAGCTCGTGATGGACCCGGCCAGCATGGTGCTGCACTACGGGCAGGCGATCTTCGAAGGCCTCAAGGCCTATCGCCAGCCAAACGGTACGGTGGCGTCGTTCCGCCCACTGGCCAACGCCGCCCGGCTCCGTTCCTCAGCCCGTCGGATGGCGATGCCGGAGCTGCCCGATGAGCTGTTCCTCGGTTCGCTGCGCGAATTGGTGCGTGCCGACAACGGCTGGGTGCCCGCCGCCGGCGGGGAGGACTCCCTGTACCTGCGGCCGATGCTGTTCGCCACCGAGGTGGGCCTCGGGGTGCGCGCGGCGGCGACCTACGAGTATCTGGTCATCGCCTCCCCTGCCGGCCAGTACTTTCGCGGCGGGCTCAAGCCGGTCCGCGTGTGGCTGTGCACCGAATACGTCCGGGCCGCGCCCGGAGGGACCGGGGCCGCCAAGTTCGCCGGAAACTACGCCGGCTCACTGCTGGCCCAGCGGCAAGCCGCCGAGAAGGGATGCGACCAGGTCGTGTGGCTGGACGCGGTCGAGCGGCGCTGGGTGGAGGAAATGGGCGGGATGAACCTCTACTTCGTCTTCGGGGAGGGAAAGCATGCCCGGCTGGTGACCCCTGAGCTCACCGGCGCTCTGCTGCCCGGCATCACCCGAGACTCGCTGCTCACTCTGGCCCGAGATCACGGGCTAGGCGTCGAGGAGCGGCGGATCTGCACCGAGGAGTGGGAGAAGGGCGTGCAGTCCGGGGACATCTCGGAAGTCTTCGCCTGCGGTACCGCGGCGGTGATCACCCCAGTCGGACGCGTCGCCCACGCCGAGGGCGAGTTCACCATCCCCGCCCCCGGCCCCGTAACCACCCACCTGCGCACATCTCTCACCGCCATCCACCAAGGCACCGCCCCCGACCCCCACCACTGGATGACCCCCCTCACCTGAGCCCCACACCCCGACATGGAGACATATCGGGGTAAATGTGGCCTCCATAGCCCCGATATGTCTCCATGTCGGAGATCAACCCGTTGCGCAGACGGCGAGGATGATGGTGGTGGTCAGTTCGGTGGTGGCGCCTAGGGTGTCGCCGGTTAGGCCGCCTAGGCGGCGGTTCGTGTGTTTCGAGAACGCCAGTACGGCTAGGGTTGCTAGGGCTACGGCTAGGGGGGCCTGCCAGGGGCGGCCAGGGACGGCCACCAGGCCGCCGGCCAGCAGGACTACTAACCAGGCCACTGGGACCGCGGGTGGCTGGCTATCGGCTACCAGCGCCCCCAAGCCCGCTGGCCGGGCCGGGGGCACGCCTGATCGGGCGCACCAGCTGAAGGCGGCCCGTCCCGCGACCATCGCCAGCACCACGGGGACCAACCGGCCGGTCTCGGCGAGCGCCCCCAGCGCGGCCGCCTGTGTGGTCAGCACCAGCACCAGAGCGACCACTCCGAACGGCCCGGTCGCGCCGTCCCGCATCACCTCCAGCGCGCGGCGCGAGCCGTCGTAGCAGCCGAGCCCGTCGGCGGTGTCGGCCAGCCCGTCCAGGTGCATCCCGCGGGTCAGCCCGGCCAGTGCCGCTACTCCAGCCAGCCCGGCCAGCAGCGGCGGAGTACCCAGCGCGTGCAGCGCGCTCAGCAACCCCACGGCCAGCACACCCAACCCGGCGCCGACCAGAGGAGACCAGTACAGCGCCTGGCGGGCGATGTCCCGATCCACCTCGACGGGTGTCCCCACCGGTACGACGGTCAACCAGGACACCGCCAGCCGCAGCCCGCGGCTCACCTGGTGGGTGGCTCTTCAAGGCCGGCCAACCCCTCGGTTGGCCGGCCTTGAAGAGCCACAAACGGCGACGGGGCGCCCGCGGGCCCGGAGACGCCCGCGTCAGCGAAATTGGCCATCTCGGCGAGCACCCGGACGGCCATCTGCACCAGCGGCAGTGCGGCCACCGCGCCCGAGCCCTCACCCAGCCGCATCCCCAGATCCAGGATGGGTTCCAGTTCCAGATGCTCCAGCGCCATGGTGTGCGCGGGCTCCGCCGAGCGGTGTCCGGCCACCCACCATCGCCGCGCTCCGGGCGCGAGTTCCTCGGCGAGCATCGCCGCCGCCGCGACGACCACACCGTCGAGAATCACCGGGGTGCGCCGCACCGCGGCCTGGGCCAGGAACCCGGCCATCGCGGCGATGTCGGCACCGCCCGCGGTGCGCGCCAGCGCGACGGGATCACCGACCACCGGGCGAGCCCGGCGCAACGCGTCGCGGATCGCTGCGGTTTTGCGCATCCAAGCGGCATCGTCGATGCCGCTGCCCCGGCCCACGACCGCCACCGGTTCCGCCTCGGTGAGCGCCGCCACCAGCACCGCGGCGGGGGTGGTGTTGCCGATCCCCATGTCGCCCGCGATCAGCAGATCGGCTCCGCGGTCGACCTCCTCGTCGGCGATCGCCACCCCAGCGCCCAGGGCTTGAGTCACCTCCGCGTCGGTCAGCGCATCCTGCTGGTGGATCGCGCCGCTGCCTCGGCGAATCTTGTGCCTGGTGAGCAGCGGTGGTCCGGTGGCAGTGGCCGGGTCGCAGTCCACGGCCACATCGACCACCCGCACCGCCGCCCCGGCCGCCGCGGCGAGCACGTTCACCGCCGCCCCTCCGCTCAGGAGATTGACCACCATCTGCTGGGTGACCTCGCTGGGGTAGGCGGAAACCCCGTGCGCGGCGATACCGTGGTCCCCGGCGAACACGACGACCTGCGGGCGGACGAACGGGTGCGGCGGGCAGGCCCCTTGGCAGGCACTCACCCACACCCCCAACTCCTCCAAGCGACCCAGGGAACCCGCCGGTTTGGTCAGCTGCTCGTGGCGGGCCACCGCTTCCCGGTGGGCTTGCTGGTCAGGTGGCGTGATCTCGGGGAACTCCACGCGGCTCTCCTGGTGCTCCATGTCCCTCAACGTCACGTGCCTGACTCCATCCTGCTTGCCAGCGGTGCGGTGATGCACCTCAACGGAGTGTGACGGGCAGCCCCGCCACCAGCAGCAGCACCTCGTCGCACACCGCGGCGAGCTCGGCGTTGAGCGCACCCAGCTCGTCGCGCAGCAGCCGCCCCGCATGGGTCGGCGGCACGACGCCAAGCCCGACCTCCGCGCTCACCAGCACCAGCCGGGCCGGGCAGGCCGCCACCGCCGACACCAACTCGGCACACCGCGCGCGGCAGGCTCGCACCGCGCCCGCGCCGCCATCCCACGCGCCCGCGTCGTCCAGCTCTCCGGTCAGCCACGTGGCGATGTCATCGACCAACACCGGGACGGGGCCGGCGGCGCGCAGCGCGCCGGCGAGGTCGGCCGGCGTGGTGGTGCGCCAGCCCGGTGGCCGGCGCGCCACGTGCGCGGCGATCCGCGCCTCCCAGGCCTCGTCGCCGGGCACTCGCCGGGCGGTCGCCAGGTAGTCCACCTGCGCAGCACCCAATAACCCCTCGGCGTGGGCGGACTTGCCTGAGCGCGCACCACCGAGCACCAGCGTCCGCACCCGTCTGAGGCTACCGTCGATCTCACAGGCTGCGGGCGGCAGCCGAGGACGCCAGTCGAAGCGGCGGAGGGGAGCAGCGAGATGGCCCTGCGGTGGCGCTACCAGAACCTGGACGGTGGCCAGGTGCGCGGCCCAGACATCACCTTCGACGATCAGACAGACGCCGAGGAGTGGCTCTCCCGCGAATGGCCGGCACTGCTCGACGGCGGCGTGGGGGCGGTTACCCTGTTCGACGGGGTGGCTGTGGTGTACGGCCCGATGAGCCTGCAACCATAGCCGGCTTACTCCGGTGGATCCGGTTACGGGATCGGGTCGCCGGGACCGACGCGGGGCTTGGGCACCCGCAGCCGGCGCAACTGGGTCGCCCGGGTCATCGCGTAGAACCCCAGGCTCGCTCCGGATTCCGATACGTTGGAGAACCGTCCGCGGACGCAGCGTTTGACGGTCCGGCCTAGCAGCACCCCCTCGACGACGATCGCGAGGAGCATCGCCATCGACACCAGAGACGCGTACGGCGCGTACGGTTGCACGAACCGCGATGGCACCGTGACCACCACGATCACCAGCAGGGCCAGCGGCATGAACGCGCCGGCGAGGTGACGCCGCGAATCCACCAGGTCCCGCACGTAAGCCTTCACGGGGCCCTGGTCGCGGGGCAGTAGGTACTTCTGGTCCCCAGCCGACATGCGTTCCCGGCGCAGCGCCGCCGCGTCGCGGCGCTGCGCCTTGGACCCGCGCATCCGGCGTAACGCCTCCCGCTGAGTACGCGGTGGGGGTGGCGCGGGGCCTCGCTTGCGGCCCTGCGCCTCTCGGCGGCTTGGGGTGGGCCTGCCCTTGCCGACGTTGTGGGCTCGATGGCCCACGTCGTCCGGATCGAGCTTCCCCTCCACCGCCGGCTCCGGTCTGATTGCCGGCTCAGCCGGCGATGGTTCAGTGGCTCCGGAGCCGGTGTTGCCGCGCAGGAACCTCACGGTGGCCAGCTTAGGGCAACGGCCGGGCCCCCGGTCCGCCTGTAGGCACCGGGGGGCGCTGGGGGAGCCCTTCGGTGTGTCACTATGGAGGTCACGGGAATCACCTGTCGGTCGCGGGCGTTCGCGTGGAGTAGAGATCCGTCCGTGCTGCGCGTCGATCCCCAAGGAGAGCCATGAGCGTCGAGAACATCGCCGACACCGAGGTGACCACGCACGGTGTCGAGCTCACTGATGCCGCTGCGGCCAAGGCGAAGGCGCTGCTCGACCAAGAGGGTCGGGACGACATGCACCTGCGCATCGCCGTGCAGCCGGGTGGTTGTGCCGGGTTGCGCTACCAGCTCTTCTTCGATGAGCGCACGCTGGACGGCGATGCCAAGCGAGACTTCAACGGCCTCGCCGTGGTTGTCGACCGGATGAGTGTGCCTTACCTGCAGGGCGCTGTGATCGATTTCGTGGACACGATCGAGAAGCAGGGTTTCACCATCGACAACCCCAACGCGGGTGGTTCCTGCGCCTGCGGAGACTCGTTCAACTAGCCCGACCGCTACACCTGCACGGGGTAACGGGGTTCGGGCACCGACGGGGTGATCCGCTGCTCGATGAAGATGCCGTGCCAGAGCATGAAGACCAGTACCGCCCAGATTCGCCTGCTGTGATCCCGCGGACCCGCACGGTGCTCGTCGAGCATCCGGTGCACCGCCGCGAGGTCGAGGAACTCCGCGGTGCCCGAGTCGTCGACGATGCCGCGGGCCCAGTCGTGCAGGTCCTTGCGTAGCCAGTGCCGAATCGGCACCGGGAAGCCGAGCTTGGGCCGGTTCAGCACATGCGCGGGCACGATGTCGCGCAGCGCCCGGCGCAGTGCGTGCTTGGTGGTCTCTCGAGTGAGCTTCTCCTCGAGCGGGATGGTGGACGCCACCCGGAACACCTCTGGGTCGAGGAAGGGCACCCGCAGCTCAAGCGAGTTGGCCATGGTCATCTTGTCGGCCTTGACCAGGATGTCGCCACGCAGCCAGGTGAACAGGTCCACATGCTGCATGCGAGCGACCGGATCCCAGCCGGCAGAGGCGGCGTAGGCGGCCGCGGTGACATCGGCGTGCGACACAGCCGGGTCGTATCCGCGTAGCACCCCACGCAGCTGGTCGTCCGGGAAGATCCGCGCGTTGCCGTAGTAGCGCTGTTCCAGGGTCAACGAGCCGCGACGCAGCAGGTCCTTGCCGCGTACGCCCTCTGGGATCCGCGTGGAGATCCGGCCCAGCGCGCGGCGTAGTCCCCCGGGGAGCTTCTCGAACGCGCCCAGCGACAGCGGCTCCCGGTAGATGGTGTATCCGCCGAAGAGCTCATCGGCCCCTTCTCCGGACAGCACCACCTTGACGTGTTCCCGCGCCTGCCGGGCGATGAACCACAGTGGCACCAGCGCAGGGTCGGCCACCGGGTCGTCGAGATACCACACGATCAGCGGCAACGCGTCGGCCAGCTCGGTGGCCGAGACGGTGCGGACCACGTGCCGGACGCCGATCGCGGCCGCCGACTCCGCAGCCACGTCCACCTCGGAGTAGCCCTCCCGCTCGAAACCGGTGGTGAAGGCGATCAGATCCGGATTGTGCTCGCGGGCCAGCGCGGCGATGGCGGTGGAGTCGATCCCGCCGGACAGGAAGGCCCCGACGGTGACGTCGGCGCGCATGTGCTTGGCGACCGAGTCCCGCATCGCCGCGGCGATCTCGTCGTGCATGACTCGCGCATCGGTTTCGGAGCTGATCTGGCGGGGCCGGAAATAGGGATGGAAGTAGCGCTCGGTGACCGGCGTGCCACCAGGGGAGAGGGTGAACGAGGTGCCGGACTCGATGCGGGTGATCCCGGTGTGCAGGGATGCCGGTTCGGGAACGTACTGCAGGGTCAGGTAGTGCTGCAGCGCGCGGCGGCCCAGCTCGGTGGAGACTCCCAGCGACGGCGCTAGCTCGAGCAGGCTCTTCTTCTCGCTGGCGAACGCCACCCCGCCCGGCCCGGCGCAGCTATACAGAGGCTTGATGCCGAAGGGATCGCGGGCGCCGAAGGCGACCCGGAGCTGTGCGTCCCAGATGACGAACGCGAACATCCCCCGGAGCCGTCGCACGGCAGCGGGCCCGAAGTGATGGTACGCCGCGACGACGACCTCGGTGTCACCGTCGGTGGCGAAGTTCGCGCCGTAGGGATCGCGCCGGAGTTCCTCACGGAGCTCGATGTAGTTGTAGATCTCCCCGTTGCACAGGATCGTGTAGCGCTCCGGCGTGTCCGGCGGCCCCCAGCGCAACGGCTGGTGGGAGTGCTCGAGATCGATGATGGACAACCGGTTGAAACCGAGCACCACGTCAGCGTCGTGCCAGGTCCCGGTCTCGTCGGGTCCACGATGGCGCTGGCAGCGCAGTGCCGAGGTCACGTCCGCCACCCGGTGCGCGGCGTCCTGCCGCGCGGTCAGTAATCCCAGCAACCCGCACACGTACGCACCCTCTCCTCAGCGACCCCGTCCGTGACTGGCCCGGCCGGTCAGGGACCGCACGCTACGGACCCCGCAGCGGCCCAGTATGACCAGCGGCCCGGTACGATCAGCGCGCGCCGGGCCACTCGCGCCCTGGGCGAGCTCTGGAGCTCGCGCTGGTTTAGGCTGCCTGCAGTGGGCTTCCTGGCCGGATCGGGCGACGAGGGGGAGCGAGGGGTGATCGGTGTGGTCCGTTCCCGAGCGGTTCGGCTGCTGAAGGTGGCCGGGCTGGCCGGAATGGTTACGTCCCTGTCCAGCGGGTGCTCTGTATACCAGGCGTTCTCGTTCGGCTGGCCGGAAGGGATCACTCCACAGGCCGAGCGGATGCGTGCCCTGTGGATCTGGGCGACGGTGGCGGCGCTGGCGGTCGGACTGATCGTCGCACTGTTGATCATGTGGACGGTCACTTTCCACCGCAAGAAATCCGACGAGATGCCCCGACAGACCCAGTACAACCTACCTTTAGAGATCATCTACACGGTCATCCCGTTCGTGATCGTCGCGGTACTTTTCTACTTCACCGTGACAGCACAGAACTTCGTCAACACCAAAGTCGATAACCCCGCCCTGCGAGTGCGGGTGGTCGCCTTCCAATGGAACTGGGATTTCCAGTACCTGCAGGACACACCGGTCAAGGGCGGCGCCTACCCGGTCCGGCGGACCGAGGACGGCGAACCACTGTCTACCATCGGCTCGTCCACCACGATCCCGCTGCTGGTGGTGCCGACCAATCGGGTGGTGGAGTACCAGCTGTTCTCCACCGATGTCCTACACTCGTTCTACATCCCGGATTTCCTCTTCAAGCGTGACGTCTTCCCGCGCCCAGAGAAGAACGATACCGACAACGTCTTCCAGACCACGGTGCAGCGTCCGGGCGCTTTTGTCGGCCGCTGCGCTGAGTTGTGTGGCACCTATCACTCGATGATGAACTTCGAGCTCCGCGCGTTGCCCCCGGAGCTGTTCGACCGGTACCTGGTCTTGCGATCTCAGACCAACCCGCAGACCCAACGGTCCTACACGGCCGGGGAGGCGCTCGCGCAGCTGAACTGCGGCACCCTGTGCGCCCCCGAGGCCGTGACGACCTCCCCGTTCAACACCGACCGCACCGCCCGCGACTCCCAGCAGGCTCGGGGCGGCCACTAACCTTCAGTATCGAGCGGTCCTTCGGCGGGTTCGAGAGCGAGGCGGCACCATGAAGATCGAGGCGCGGATCTTCGAGATCATCACTGCGTTCTTCTTCCTGTCCGCGGTGATATACGGCCTATGGTCACATGGCGAGCCGGTGGGGTCGGCGGGACTCACTCTGACCGGTGGGCTGACCCTCATCGTCGGCACCTACTTCCGGTTCGTCTCCCGGCGAGTCCGGATGCGCCCCGAGGACAACGTCGAGGCGGAGATCTCCGACGGCGCTGGTGAAATGGGTTTCTTTTCCCCCGGCAGTTACTGGCCGGTCGGGATGGCGGGGTCGGCGAGCGTGGTCGGCCTCGCGCTGGCCTTCGACCAGTGGTGGCTCGTGGTGATGGGCCTTGCGCTGGTCATCGGAACAGTCGGCGGGCTGATCTTCGAATACCACATCGGCCCCAAGCCGGAATGAACACCAACTCGGTGCGCGGCGTCGGCGGCCCGCTGGTGTCGCACCCCGCCTTGGCCCTCCGGCCTCGCCGCCTGCGGCGGTGACCGCGAGGCCGTCGCCGTCCAGAGTGGTGGCCGTTCCGTCGTGTCCGTGGGCGCTGGCCACCGGGGTCCTGCGGCCCACGACTCTGTTCACTTGATCATGCTGATTTGTGTGGCGACCAGTGCGATAAACCCGTGTTTGCGGGGTTGGTTCACCATAACAGGTGTGCCCCACGAGACACTAAAGGCTACATTTCGGACATGGATAGAGCGCACTGTCCACGGTGATCGCCGGGATGTGGTTCTTCGTGCAAGGCCACCTCTTGCTGTCTCGGCCTGATGCTCGGCGCCGGCACCGTCGCGGCCATGGCTCCTGGCCGCTCCCGCACCACCTGTGCTCGCGCTGGCGGCAGACCCCGGCCCCTGCGGCACTACCGGCACCCTGACCGGCACAACCACGCTGGTCTGCACCCACACCACAATCGGGTCTGACACCGAACGGGAAAATCATCATGATTAGGCTCGGTGTCTTCACGGTCATCGTCTACCTACTTATCCGAGATCAGATACTCGGTCGCCACGGTGAACAACAGCGTCGGCGAATCGTGGTCCATCGCCCGGTCCAGCAGGAACTGCTCCAGATCACCGGGTCCAGACCCAGCCGCTGTGCCAACCTGGCCACCGCCACCGGCGGCGCCGTACCCACCTCATCAGGCACGAACCCAAGCCACGACAACGTCGCCAGCGCAACGGCAAGCCCAAGCCTGTCCGCCGGGCCACGCCCCCGGCCCGGATCAACGAACGCCACATCCGCCGCGGTGAGGGTGAAGAACCGGATCAGATCATCCCGGCCGATATCCAGGAACGACCGCAGTGGCTGCAGCTGCTCCCCAGAGAACATCCACGTCGACACTGAGCCTGTCCCCGTAGCACGGACACCCGACCTGAGGTGGCCACGGCCACCGGGAAGGATGTCACCGTGCCCGCACCTCACCCGCCTGAGTTCCGTCGTCGAGCGGTCGAGCTCGCTCGTCTGGGCGAGAAACCGATCTCCGCGCTGGCGAAACAGCTCTCGATCAGCGAGTCGTGTCTGCGGAACTGGCCGGCCCAGGCCGAGGCTGACGACGCCACCGACGGTTCTCGGTTGACCACTGGCGAGAAGAAGGAACTCGCCCAGCTCCGTCGAGACAAACGGCGCCTGGAGAGGGAGAACAACATCCTCAAACGCGCGGCGGCGTACTTCGCCCGGGAGAACATCCTCCCGAATTAGCGTATCGATTGGTCCGTGAGATGGCCGATGACACTGATGCCGATATCGATGTCGCGGTGACCTGTCGAGTGCTGGGGGTGTCGAGGTCGGGCTACTACGATCGGCTCGGCCGGCCACCCTCGGCGCGAACCGAGGCGAACACGTTGCTGCTCAAACACATCACCGAGGTCCACCGACAATCCCGGGAAACCTACGGCCGGCCCCGCGTGCACGCCGAGCCGACCCTCGGGTTGGGCCTGGAGGTGAACCACAAGCGGGTCGCCCGACTCATGCGCGAGGCGGGCCTGCACGGCCTCTACCGGCGCCGCGCCCACCGCGGCCCGACCGGTCCCGCGACCGAGGACGACCTGGTGCACCGCCGGTTCACCGGTGACGCCCCGGACCGCCTGTGGCTGACCGACCATCACCGAGCACCCCACCAACGAAGGGAAACCGTACTGCGCCGCCGTCATGGACGCCTAGTCCCGCCGAATCATCGACTGGTCGATCGTCCATCACATGCGCACCGAACTCGTCCTCGACGCGCTCGGCATGGCGATCCTCCGACGCCGCCCCGACGGCGGTGACACCATCATGCACTCCGACCACGGCACACAGTACACCTCATGGGCGTTCGGGCAACGCCTCCGCGACGCCGGGCTGCTCCCGTCCATAGGCACGATCGGCGATTGCTACGACAACTCCATGATGGAATCATTCTGGGGAACCCTGCAACTCGAAGTCCTCGACTCCCGAACCTGGGACACACGCGCGGAACCTGCCAACTCCATCTTCGAATGGATAGAATGCTGGTACAACACCGAACGCCGACGCGGGTGAATTATTGTTAGATAAATAGCGCTAGATGTCCAATTATTCGGTGCGCGGCGTCGAGGTGGTTCTGGGCCGTGGTAATTTCCGTTGTGACTCCTTCGATTTCGACGTGTTCGCCGGGGAAGGCGGGGTATTCAAGCTCGTTGCGACGCCGACGCCGACGCAGTGCACCGAGGCCGTTCCACGGCCTGCCGAACTGGGCGCGCACGGCGTCACTGACCGCACGGTGCTCCTGGGCCAGCCAGCGGCCGGGCGTGATGCGCGGGAGGTCTTGACGGACTTCCCTGACCTCGAGCCGAACGATATCCTGGCCGCTCTGGAGTATGCCGCCGCAGCGGTCCAGGAGCGTGAGCTGCCGTTAGCGGCTCGGTGATGAAGTTCCTTCGACCCCAGCCCAGCCCAGCGCGGTCAGCGGCTTGGTGAGTCGCTGACCGCGTGCGGGGACCGGAATTTAAACTGGTGGAGTGTTGATGGTGACTGGGGCGTTATAGTCGGAGAAATGAACGGAGACCAGGCCGGCGCCCAACCGGAACTGGGCCTCGATCAGTCGTGAGTCCTGAGTGGCGATCCACACGTCACCTTTGGTGTCTTCGGATATTCCCGGTATCAGTGTGGCGAGCGACTGCTGCGGGAAGGTCGCCTTCAGCCGGTAGCTGTCGACACCGGCGAGCGGCTCTCGTGTCTCGGTGCTGGCGTCTTTGCCGCTGGCAAGCACCGCGGCGATCCCACGGTCCGGGTTGAGAATCACCGACGGGTCATACACCGCGCTACTCACAAACGACGGCAACTTCTGGTAGTCGCCGTTCGGCCCACGCACATAGAGGGTGTTTCCCGTGATCACGAACTCTTCGTTGACGAGTTTGCCGCCCTGGTCCACCTTGGCGGTGCCTTTCGCTGAGCCCTGATCGGTGAGCTGGCCATCGGCGTACCGGAGTGACACTCCTGGAGTATTGCCCTGTGCGGCGACGGTGAAGTGAGTCGTGTGCACCGTCCGCATCGCCGCGGCGGAATCGGTCAGTAGCCGGCTGCCCTCGGGAAGAGCGGTCTGCTGGCTGGTCCTGCTGCAGGACGCGATCAACGTCATGGCTAACGTGGCGAGCAGTGCAGCGGCCACGCGCATGCTCGTAATACCAGGGAGCGGCCCTCGGCGCTCCACTTCTGGTGGTCGGGTGGTCATGGTTCCTCCCTCGACTGATATCTTGATCCGCGGTTGTCCGCTTGGTGGCAGAAGATCGTCGACCTGCACCCGGCAGGTCTCCACGCCACGGAAGTCGCTGATCGACAGGTACCCGTCGTGCTGGGGTGTTAAACGACCGTGTGCTGAAGGGTCCCTTGCGGCTCGGCGAAGGAGGATTTTTCCGTCAATCACGACGAACAACTTGCTTGTCACGGCCTGATTGCATCGGACTCATCTCTCATCAGTGCGCCGAGTTCGACACCATGGTTGTTCATTCGGGGCGACATCTCGCAGCTGTGGTGTCGAACTCGGCTACTACAGGGTCAGCGACCACTCAGCGATCCGCCGGAGTGGTCGAGCCAGCCGGGCTTCTGTGCACCCTTAGGTGCCGAAGATACGCCGGCCGCTGTCCTTCACCTTCTCGCCAGCCTGCTTGAGGCGGCCTATGCCCTTGTCCATCTTGCCTTCAAGCTTCAGCCGGGGGTTGCCGGTGGCCTTTCCGGTGGCTTCCTTGGTCTTGCCCTTCAGCACCTTCGCCGCATTTGCGATCTTGTCTTGCAGGGCCATTGCTGAGCGCTCCTTCCTGCCGTTACGTCCGCACTGTGGTGCGAATACCCGCCTGCGGAAGTCGCTAAACCTTTCATTCCAGGTGTCCGGTCGTTCCGTGCTGACTCGGCTGGACCTGCGCACGGCAGCGCAATGTCTGATCATCTGGAGGCCCGGCCCGCAGAAGCCGAGATCAAGAGCCGGACGCCTGACTGCGGGTCAACAGGCGATGCGGCATCACGAACCACAGCAGCACGAATGCCTACCCGGCGAGAACCGCTACCAGCAGCGCTCAGCTGCCGCCGAAGACGACGTCCACGATCAAGTACAGAGTGGCGGTGATGGCGCCGGCCAGGCAGCCCAGGCCACCTAGCGCCATCCCGTTGGCCGCGTGGATGATCTCTACGCGCTGCCCTTGGAGAAACAGCATCCGGTGCCACGCTGCGGTGAGGTGGTGTCACTCGTGTGGGTGGTGGGGGTGTTGAGTGGGGGGAGGGGGTTGAGGGTTTTGTGGTCGGGGCTCGTTTCCTTGGTCATCAGGTTCGGGAGGGTCGGGAGTGGGAGACCATCTCGGTGGTCATCGAGTCGGGGTCTGGCGTCAGCTTCGTCTGGGCGGTGGGGGACCTGGTGAACGTCTCCTTCACTTGGCGGTGTCAGCTGGTCTCCGACGGATCCGGGGGCATCACCCTGTGCTGCGGGGTTGTCATGGGCCCGGGTCCTTCCGGTCTGACGGTCGTGATCGCGGAGATGCCCAACCGCGAAGAGAGCATCATCGCCCACCGCCTGATGGAGCATCAACGGAATATGACCGCGACGTGGGAGGCCATCAGACGGGCGGTTGAGCGGGGTTGACGTCCGGTGGTTCGCGCCTGTGGGAGCTCCGAGGAGACAGTCGTTCATATCGTCCATCGTTGGTGGTGACTGGATCGTCGTCGGCGCGTTGGCGCAGGTTCGCTAGTTGCCGGAGTTCGTGGCCGGTGGTGTTCGGCGTTGGGTGCCGGGTTCCTGGACGGGGGGTTTCTGGCTCGTGTCGGGCAGCGGTGGTCTGGGGAGCGTGATCGCCTCCCGTTGTGCTCGCTGGAGCTGGTCGACCGTGCCTGGCAGGCGGGGCGGGGACTGGGCGGTGGGGAAGCGGAAGGCGGAGGTCAGATCGCCGAATGTCTGGCGTCGCCAGTCGCTGATGTTGGGTTCTTCGACGCCGGTGATCTTCTCCAGGAACCGTAGCACCGAGGTGTGATCGAAGTGTTCGGTGGCGACCCAGCCGCCGACCGTCCATGGGGAGACGATGATGCAGGGCACCCGGAAACCTCCCCCGATAGGAAGGCCGCCCACGAACTCGCCCTTTGTGCCCGTGGGCGGGGTGGGCGGGGGGACGTGGTCGAAGATGCCGTCGTTCTCGTCGTAGCCGAGGATGAGGGCTGTTGTCGCCCACACTGCGGGGTTGGCGGCGATGGCCTCGATCTTGCTGGCCACGAAGTCGGCGCCGGCGGCGGGCAGGTAGTCGGGGTGCTCGGACTGGTGGCTGGTGGGGATGATCCAGGAGACGGTGGGCAGACGATCGTTGCGCGCGTCGTCCTCGAAGTCCAGCGCGCCGCCTCTGGTCATGCCTTTGTCGTGGAGAGGCTCTCCCGGTTTCGCGTCGCGGAACCGCTGGAAGCACTCCAGCATGTTGCAGCCGTAGTTGTCGAGCTGCTGGTAGACCTTCCAGCTCACGCCGGCTCGCTCGAGCCGCTCGGCGTAGGTGGTCCAGGTGTAGGGCTGGGGCACGACGTTGGCGATGATGGGTCCGCCGTGCCTGCCCTCGGGGTCGAGGGTTCCGGTCATCCAGTACAGGCGGTTAGGCCAGGTCGGGCCCAGGACCGAGCAGTGGTAGCCGTCACAGATGGTGAAGGCCTCGGCCAGGGCGAACTGGAAGGGGATGTCCCGGCGGGTGTAGTAGCCCATCGCGTAGGGGCCGTTGTGGTGGTCGGCCGCGCGGTGGGCGGGCAGCCATTGGTCCATCTGGCCCCCGTTCCAGGCCTCGTGCTGAACATCCCACGCGTGGCTGGTCGAGGGGATCGCCTGGGCGTTGGAGGTGGTGGTGTCGAGGTGGAAGGGGAGGATGTGACCGTCGGGGTGGACGGTGTCGGGCTGGTGAAAGACCGAGCGCCCGGTGGACAGGGTGATGGCGTGGGGGTCGTCGAAGCCGCGTACTCCCGCCATCGTGCCGAAGTAGTGGTCGAAGGAACGGTTCTCCTGCATCAGACACACCACGTGCTTGACGTCCCGCAGCGAGCTGCCGCTGGGCGGCCCCGCCGCCAGCGCTTTCCGCACACTAGGCGGCAGCAACCCGGGGGCCAGGGCGGCACCCGCCACCCCGGCGGCAGTACCCAGCAGACAACGTCGACTCAGCGGCGACATGCTCTCCCCCTCGCGTTCGGCGAACGGATCTCCCTCCACAAGCCTTGACCATGGTTCCAGTCCGGCCGATAGAGCCACGTAGGTATGATCACCGGATCGGATGAGTGCCACGCTTCACGGTATGAACCCCGAGCGACCGCGCGTCCGCTTGCCTGAGAGTACCGCTGCGTGCCCTACCCTGCGACTACACACCCGTATAGATCTACCCGCGCGACCTCGTGGCGCCGTCTCGCGGACCGCTTGTGGACAGTGGTCACCTATGAGCCCCGGCTTGGAAGACTGCGCCCGCCACGTGGTCGAGTCGACGGGCAGGTCACTATCCCTGTTCCGGCGGCAGACGCTCGCTGGTCGCGTGCCTTAAAATCTGGCTCCTGGCGGCAAGCGGATCGGAGCGGGAGCGATGACAGAAACGGTGCGACACACGAGCGCGGCGGTTGCGCCCGGCGAGATCTCCGGAGCCTGGCTGGCCCGCTTCGGCGCCGCCCTCGAAGAGGGGAACATCGGCGCCGTCGAAGGCTTGTTCCTGCCGGACGGATGGTGGCGTGATCTGCTCGCCTTCACGTGGGACCTGCGGACCTTCAGCGGTTCCCAAGCCATCGCCGAGGCGTTCGAGTCGACACTAGATGCAGTCCGCCCGTCCCGCTTCAACCTGACACCGGGCAAGGACCCGGTGTTCGTCGAACCTACGCCGGGGATGCGGTGTGTGCAAGCGTTTTTCGATTTCGAGACCGCCGTGGGGCGGGGAGTCGGCTTTCTGCGCCTGGTGCCCGCGGGCACCGAGCCGGGCGCGCCGTGGAAGGCGTGGACGGTCCTCACCACCCTCGACGAACTGAAGGGTTGCGAGGAACCGTCCGGCCCGAGGCGAGTTCACGGCGTCGCTCACGGTGAGCATCGGGGCCGGCGCAGCTGGCTCGAACGGCGCCAGGACGAACAGTCGCTGGTCGGCGGCGACCCCGCCGTGGTCGTGGTCGGCGCCGGGCAGGGTGGGCTCACCATCGCCGCCCGCCTCAAACAGCTCGGCGTCGATACCCTCGTCGTCGAGCGCAACCCCCGAGTGGGCGACAACTGGCGTAACCGGTACCGGTCGCTGGTGCTCCACGACCCGGTCTGGTACGACCACCTGCCCTACCTGCCGTTTCCGGCGCACTGGCCCGTCTTTACTCCCAAGGACAAGCTGGCGGACTGGTTCGAGTCCTACGCCTCGGCCATGGAGCTCAACGTCTGGGTTGGCACGGAGTTCCTCGACGGGGACTACGACGACGGCGCCGGGCGCTGGGTGGTGCGGGTCCACCAGCCCGATGGGACGGAGCGGACGCTGAGACCCAGCCACCTGGTGCTAGCCACCGGTATGAGTGGCGTGCCCTACGTGCCCGAGATGCCCGGAGCCAGCGACTTCGCTGGTGTGCTCTGCCATTCCAGCGCCCACCCCAGCGGAAGTGAGTTCGCCCGCCAGCGCGCCGTCGTCGTGGGTTCATGCAACAGCGGCCACGACATCGCCCAGGACTTCTACGAACAGGGTGCCGACGTCACCATGGTGCAGCGGTCGGGCACCTACGTGATGAGCAGCGAGAACGGCATCGCCGTGCTCTTCGGTGGCCTCTACGAGGAGAGCGGCCCGCCGGTGGAGGAAGCCGACCTCATGCTGTCGTCGTTCCCCATCCCGCTGATCGGCCAGCTCCACGTCGGGGCCACGAAGGTACTCGCCGAGATGGACGCCGAGTTGCTCGCGGGCCTGGAGGGGGCCGGCTTCAAGCTCGACTTCGGCGAGGACGGTAGCGGCCTCATGATGAAATACCTCACCCGTGGTGGGGGCTACTACATCGACGTCGGCGCCTCCACGCTGATCGCCGAGGGCAAGATCAAGATCAAGCAGGGAGTCGGGATTGAGCGCCTGGAGCACGACGGGGTCGTCTTCACCGACGGGACCACCCTGCCGGCCGATGTCGTGGTCCTGGCCACCGGCTACCAGAACATGCGCGAGAGCGCCCGGGCCCTGCTCGGCGACGATGTGGCCAACCGCTGCCAGCCGGTGTGGGGCCTGGACCACGACGGCGAGCTGCGGACGATCTGGCGCCGTTCCGGGCACCCCGGCCTCTGGTTCATGGGCGGGAATCTCCAACAGGCCCGCACCTACTCGAAGTTCCTCGCCCTCCAGATCAAGGCGATCGAGGAGGGGGTGATCCCGCGGGCCTGATGCTCGACCCGGTCAAGGCTTCAGTCCCGCCACCAGCCGGACGGTCAACCGGAGGATGCCTTCGCGGAGTAGGGCAAGGCTCGTGACGGATGGCCCTGGGTTTCGCGGTGGTTTCGAGAACGGCGCCAGACGGGGTCTGAAGGCGTCACCCGCCGTCGGACACTCCTCGGCGGATGCTGACCCTGATAATCGCGTCACTCGGTGACGCGCACCCCATGCCCAGGGGATAAGTGGCACCGTGACGAGGTGTCTATCAAGATCAACGGAAAGACTCACTACCTCTAACCCAGGTGAGCACGCCGTCACCAACGTCGCGTCCAGATCGATCACCACCACAGTGCGGATGTCCGGGCACCACGCCGTGTGGCCGGAGGTAGGGCACGTACTGTCCCGCGCGTCACAGCGGAGGAGTGACGACCACCGACGTTGTCCTCGCCAGTGCGGGGCTCGCCTTGCGCACCTCCCGTTCCTTCACACATCGGGTACGCCTCTGCATTGGCTCAACTGGGGTCACAAGCGACGTATGCGCCATCGAGTGGCGGATGTCATAGGCACCCTCGCCATGATGGCGCAGGGGTATCATAGAATGACCCTGGGGCGTGGGGAGGGGGCGGAGTACCCCTGCGGATCTCCGACACAAAGCCGAGGTACCGAGGTGCCGCGTCTGGTTCCTCGGGCTGATCGTGACGTGTACAGCGCGCCTTGTCCGGTTGAGGGGTGGACGTCCGGCCGGGCCACGACCGAGCACGGCCTGCCAGGGCCGCGCTCAGTGTCGTGGTTCGACCGGACGGCAGATAAGTACGACACGAGTCGGGTGCGTCGCCGCAGGCGGCGCGCTTAATCTCATAGAGGCAAATTCGGCAACACACCCTGGACAACCCCGGAAAACCCTTGTGTGGTCCCGGCTGACGCTTGACGTCGCGGTCCCCTTGTTGCTTGACGTTGGGTCTGGTCGACTTTTTTCTGGTCGTCCGGTGTGGGCACACCCGGAGTTCCGCGTGGAGCTGCTTGAAGGGGCGCGGACCCTGCCGACACAGCTGGGCTAGGGGAGTGGTGCCGAGTGCTGGCCTGAGGAAACTCTCGATCAACAGCCGGTAGCTAGCTCGCGTCGTCTCTTCGACCTCATGCCCAGACAGCCACTCATCAAGCAGGTAGCCGAGTGTGACGTTCGTCCGCGCCGCGGTGTTGTCCGCACTTGCTCGCGCAGCCTGTCGCGGACCAGCACCGCCGCGTCCTCGGTGTCGGCCGAGCCGCTGAGCATGAGCTGCCGACCGGTCACCGGGTCGTACCCGGCGGAGATGCGGATCTGGTAGGTCCCGCCCCGCTGGCGGATGCCGGCCAGATCCTTCGGTGGCTGCTTCCTGCGTGCCATAACGCCAGCGTAGGGCATCCAAATGGACAGTTCGATGGACAAAGATCCTTTGACTGGATCTCCTTCTGTCCATTTATGCTGGTGAGAGGTGGTGCGCCGCCAGGGACTCGAACCCCGAACCCGCTGATTAAGAGTCAGCTGCTCTGCCAGTTGAGCTAGCGGCGCGGTGTCGGCCCACACTCAGCGCGACGGCAGCACGCTAGCACGCTGCTACCGGTGGGTTCGCATCAGGTTACAAGCAACCGGGCAACGTCGCCATGCGTCGCTACACACGTTACGCAAGACGGCGAGCACGCCGAAGTCTGTCGGGCCGGGGCGGCAGGCTGAACCTCTTGTAGTAGATCAGGACGGTGCCCGTGCGGGTGAGCAGGTCGTCTCCGGCGACCAGAGGTCGGAACACAGTGTCAGGGCTCGTCAGGCGGGGTATCGGAATCACGGCGTTACTCGTCGTCGGCGCGCTGCCGGCGGGGTGCAGCACGGGTCACACCAGCGCGCTGAGTCCGGTGGGGCGGGTGGCCGTCACGCCGTTGCCTCCTCCGGTCGCGACCATCACCAGCGATCCGCCGGATCACGCGGTCGGTGTCTCGCCAGTGACGCCCATCACGGTCACCGTCGCGAAGGGCAAGCTCGGCCAGGTGTCCTTGACCAATCCGGAGGGTGCCCCGGTCGTCGGCCGGCTTGAGCCCGACGGCACGAGCTGGAAGACCGCCGAGCGGCTGGGCTACGGCAAGATCTACACGATCAACGCCAGCGCGGTCGGTGACGACGACCGGTCGGTGAGCAAGACTTCCACGTTCACCACCATCGAGCCGCGGACTCTTACCTTTCCGTCGATCAACCCGCTCAACGGGGAGACGGTCGGCGTAGGCCAGCCGATCTCCGTGTATTTCGACGAGCCGATCGCGGACAAGCAGGCGGCCGAGGACGCGATCACTGTCACCACCAGCCCACATGTCGAGGGCGCCTTCTACTGGTTCTCCCGCAAGGAGGTGCACTGGCGGCCGCAGCAGTTCTGGGAGCCGGGGACTCACGTCACCGTGGACATCCACGACTACGGCAAGGAACTCGGCGACGGGGTGTACGGCCAGGAGGACCGGACGTCGCACTTCACGATCGGGGACGCCTTCATCGCGCGGGCCGACGGCGCCGCCCATCAGATGACCGTCGAGATCGACGGTCATCTGGTCCGCACGATGCCGATCTCCATGGGCCGCCCGAAGACCCCCAGCGCCACGGGCGTTCACGTGGTCACCGACCGGAACGCGACCAAGGTCATGGACTCGACCACCTTCGGCCTCGCTCTTGACGCCGGTGGGTACCGAACCAAGGTGCAGTGGGCCACCCGCATCTCCAACAGCGGCGAGTTCGTGCACGCCGCGCCGTGGTCAGTCGCTCAGCAGGGCAACAGCAACGTCAGCCACGGCTGCATCAACCTCTCGCCGGACAACGCCAAGTGGTTCTTCGATAACGTGAAGAAGGGCGACGTAGTCATCAACACGAATACGGGCGGACCCGACCTCAAACCTTGGGACGGCTTCGGCGACTGGCAGCTCCCCTGGTCCCAGTGGCTCTCAGGCAACAGATAACCGCATTCAGCGGGCTCAGCGGGGTTATCGACGCCCTGTTCACCCCGCTGAGCCCGCTGAATGCCGGGTGATGAGGTGGGTGGTTCGGGTGGGGTGTTCGATCACCGCTAGGTGGGCGGCGTTGAGGGTTTCTAGTTTTGCTCGGTAGATGGCGGCGGCTAGGGTCTTGGCGTGGGGGGTGGGTGGGGTTTCCGGGTCCTGGGAGCCGGCGATCACCAGCGTGGGCGTGGTGATCCGGCCGAGCAGCCGGCGGCCGTCCCAGGTGGCGATGGCCGCGCAGCATTCGGCGTAGCCGTCGTCTGAGGCCCCGGCGATCATCTGGATCGCCTGCTGCACCACTTCCGGGTGCGCAGCTGCCCAGTCTGGGGTGAACCAGCCGGCGACCACCTCCGGGGCTATCGCGGACGTGCCCACCCAACGAACTGACGCCGCCCGCTCAACCCACGGCCCATGGTCGTCGTAATAGGCGCTGGTGCTGCACAACACGAGAGAGGACAATCGCTCCGGGGCATGCGCGGCCAGCCAGATGCCGACCATCCCGCCCAGTGAGAGGCCGCAGAAGGCCGCCTGTTCGATACCGAGCCGGTCCAGCAGCGCCAGCGCGTCGAGGGCCAGGTCCGCGATCGTGTAGGACCCGCTGCTCGGAGCCGGAGATCGGCCGTGTCCGCGATGGTCATAGCGCAGCACCCGGAACCGCTCGGCCAGCGGTTCGGCCAGCGGTTCCCAGATCTCCAGTGTGCCGCCCAGCGGCCCGGCCAACACGAGCACGGGGGAGTCGGACGGCCCGGTGAGCTCGTGGTGGACCTCGACGCTTTTCATGCGCGAAACTCTAATGCCGCCCGCTATGCAGGGTCGAGCATACGCAGAGTCGAGAATATGGGGTGAGTGACGGGACTCGAACCCGCGACATCCTGGACCACAACCAGGTGCTCTACCAACTGAGCTACACCCACCATGCGCCGGTCTCACCAACGCTGCCGACCATCCTAGCGGGGGTATCGGACAGGGTCACCGCGTGGGCACCTGACCGGTGATCGCCTGGGCCGCCGCGCGCGCTTCCTCAGAGCTCGGGCCCGGGTCGGGCACGAACACGGTGCGCCGGTAGTACGCCAGCTCGCGGATGGACTCGGTGATGTCGGCCAGTGCCCGGTGTGCCAGGCCCTTGGTCGGCTGCGCGTAGTAGACCCGCGGGTACCAGCGCCGGCACAGCTCTTTGATAGCTGACACGTCGACCATCCGGTAGTGCAGGTACCCGTCGAGCTCGGCCATGTCACGGGCCAGGAATGCCCGGTCGGTGGCCACCGAGTTGCCGGCCAGCGGGGCCGAGCGGGCCTCGGGCACCCAGGTGCGGACATAGGCCAGTACCTGCTGCTCCGCCTCGGCAAGGCTCACGGTGGACCGCCGAACCGCCTCGGTCAGGCCGGAGCGTGCGTGCATCTCCCGCACCACTTCGGGCATCGAGTCCAGCGCGGCGTCGTCGGCATGGATCACCACGTCGATGCCCTCGCCGAGCACTCGCAGCTGCCCGTCGGTGACCAGCACGGCGATCTCGATCAGCGCGTCCTTGCCGGCGTCCAGCCCCGTCATCTCGCAGTCGATCCACACCAGACGGTCGTTCACGCACCCGAGCCTAGTGTGCGCGCGGCGTTGCCCAGCCACACCGGGCGGCAGGGCGTACCGATCGTTACTCACGGTAACAAGATATCCACAGTTACACCTCTATCGGATAATTACTTCACGATTCTCTGCCGCATTACCGGCAATGCATATACGGAGGGCCAGCGGAGAAGACCGGGGCGGGTCCGTGTTCCGCTGGAGTCGGGTTGGGTTATGCTGCCGTGGGTCGGGGCCCTAACGGCTGACACAGTCGTCTCAACGGCCTCCTGGCTGCCCGGAAATCTGATTTGCAGAAGGGCACGCGAGGACGGCTGATGATGACAAGAAAGGTTCCAATGATGCAGTACAAGAAAGGCGTCCGGGCAATCGGACGGGTCGGAGCCGCTCTGGCGTTCGCCTCGTCGGTCCTGGTGTTCGCCGGGCCTGCTTCGGCGTCGGCGGCAGTCACCACGGCGCACGAGTACGACGATTACGGGTACGGCCACGATCAATTCTCGGTATATCTGACCGGCGACCAGGTCCGTGGTGGTGGAGACCGTGACGGGCAGGGTTTCGCTCGCCTGGACTTCGACCCGGACCACGACAGAGTCTGCTACGCCGTCAGGTGGCGCCGGCTCGCGGGTGACGTGACCGCCTTCCATCTCCACGTCTCCCCGCGTCGTCACGATGGCCCGGTCGTGATCGACTTCTTCAACCACGAGCGCTACAACGGCTATGGAGACACGGTGGTGGACTGCGTCCACAGTGACGAACGGACGATCCGTGATGTCCTGAGGGATCCGTCCGACTTCTACCTGATGCTCCACACGACCGCCCATGACGACGGCGCGATCCGCGGTCAGCTGTATTAGTGCTCGCCGGGTGGGAGGCGGAGCTCGATCCGCCTCCCACTACAGGTCGGTGTATCAGCAGGCAGGGGTAAGAGAGGTCTTACGATGCGGTATGGCAAAGGTGTTCGGGCAACGGGGCGAGCCGGGCTCTGCCTGGCGTCCGTCTCATCGATCGTCGTCCTCGTTGGGCCGACCTCGGCGGCGGCGCATGAGGTCGACCCGGCGGATCAGGCCGGAAACGGTCACTTCTCGGTCCAGTTGACCGGCAGCGAGGTCCCTGGGGGTGGCGACCCCGACGGGCAGGGCTCGGCGACGCTGGATCTCGACCCGCACAAGGCGGAGGTCTGCTTCACCATTACGTGGAGCCGGCTTCGCGGTGAGAAGGTTACCGCCCTACACTTGAACGCCGCCCCCCGTGGCGGTGAGGGCCCTCTGTGGATCGCTTTCTTCGACAAGCAGAGCTTTCCCAGCGGGCGAAGCATGGCCTCGGGTTGTGTCTCCAGCCCCCAAGACAAGATCGACGCAGTCATCGGTCATCCGGCGGACTATTACCTCAACGTCGACTCGACTACTTTCGGTAATGGTGCGATCCGCGGTCAGCTGAAGTAACCGATGCGCCCGGCTGTCCCGGGATCAGGAGTCGACCTGATCCCGGGACAGCCGGGCGAGCATGCCCTCGCAGCTTCGCACGACCACTCGCGCCCGGTCGCTGGTGGCGCGATCAGACAGCGGGCTCTCGGCGCGCCGCTGCCAGCGGGCCAGCGCGGTGCTCACGGCCTCGCGCAGCGCTGCGGGATCCGCGTCGGGTTCCAGGCCGAGCCGGTGGGGTGTCGCGGCGCCGTGTCCACCGAGTAGCCGTTCCGCATCCGAGCGGGCGTCGGGTGGCAGCGCTGCATCGGGAGCACGCAGTTCCGCGAGCAGCCGCAGCTCACGGAACTCGTGCGCACCGGCCAGGATCCGTTCCACCTCACCGGCCAGCTGGTGGGCCTGCGGGCACGGTTCCTCCCGCAAGGCTCGGTCGAGGAGGAGCAACGCCGACCGGGCCTTGAGCACGTCGCGGCGCTCGGTGAACTGGGTGGCCAGCACCGTGCGCAGCTCGTCCAGGCCGCTGCGCCGGACCAGCTCCTGCGCGAGCCCGGCCGGTTCGCGGTGCCCCTGACGGATCAGCGTGGTCGCCAGCCGCAGCCCGAACAACCCGAACCGCTCTATCAACGCGCTGCGGGTCTGCGCCGACAGGGTCGGGTGCGCCTGTGCCGCGGTGAACCGGTCGGCTGAGAGCAGGAGGAAGTCCAGCTCGGATCGGGACGCCTGCGCCAGCTCGTGCAGCGCGTTGAACTCCGCCTGCCGCAGTGTTCGAGCGGTTTGCGCGAGCAAGCCGGCCACCGCGACCACGGTCTGGCACAACCGGCGCACTTTGGGCTCGGTGCGGTAGCGCCGGGCGATCTGGCGCGCCGAGACCATCGCGTCGAGCCGGCCGGCACCGATCTCGTCGGCCCGGGACAGCACCGCGACCGTCGTGACGACCGCCGCACCAGCCCCTGCCTGGTCGTAGAACGACTCGAGAAACCGCACGTCGGTGGCGTGTAGGTGGCGCACGAGGTAGATGACGGCGTCCGCGTCCGACGGCTGGTCCTCGGGTGTGAGCAGCGCGATGGCGCGGGCCGAGATGTGTCGTGACAGCGACGCGATACCTGGGGTGTCGATCAGCGTTGTGGTCCGCAGGCTGCGGGAGGGCCAGTCGACGAGTAGCCGATCGACGTCGTCGGGTGCGCTGCCTCGAAGGTCGAACTCCAACCGACCATCGGTCCGGGTCAACGGCAGTTGTCGCGGCGCCCCCCGGTGCGGCATCAGGGTGACCCGCGGACTGGCGGCGTCCCGATACCAGGTGACGACTCGGGTGCACTCCCCGGCGTCGGTCGGGGCGATCTGCTCGCCGACCAGGGCGTTGAGCAGCGTCGACTTGCCGGCTTTGACCTTGCCCGCGACCGCGACCCGAAGCGGTTCGTCGAGCCGGTCGATCTGGTCACGCAACCGGGTGGCCGTGGCGGGACTGTCGCGGTAGGCCTCGGCTGCCTGTCGCAACACCGCCCGGACCGCGGTACTGATGCCGGGGGTGGCCCTCGTCGGCGCGCTCACTGCCCGTTTCCTGTGGTGCTCAGGCCTGGGGTGCTCAGCAGAGCTCGGGCATCGTCGCGCAGCGCGTCGATCCGCGCCAGCTCGGCGGTGAGCTGGCTGATCCGCCGTTGCCGGGCGGACCCCTCAGTGTTCGCGGCCATCTGCGCGGCGTGGATGGACTCAGACAGCGAACGCTGCAGCTCGGTCGCCACCTCACTGAAGTGATCTCGCAGCAACCGTTGGACCTGGCGTAAGCGGTCCCGGCATTCCTTGCCCACGTGGAAGATGACGTCGTCGACCTGCCGCCGCAGCAGCATCTGAGCCTCGGCCTGCTGCCGCTTCAGGCGGCTCTGCTTATCCTCGCGCAGCGTCTTGGTCCCGAGCAGTAACCCGGCGGCGATCGAGATCGGGTTGATGATGGCCAACCCGGCCAGTGTGGTCATCATGCCGAACATCACCACGCCGCCGTAGGAACCCCGCATTCCGGTGAGCAGCTTGCCGAAGAGCTTCGGGTTCTCGACGTGTGGCGCTGGGAGGTCGGGTACCGCGTCCAGCGCGCTGGCTGCGGCACCCAGCCGCAGCTCGGGGAGCAGCTCGCCGCCGTCCTCGGCGAAGTGATCGGCCACCTGGTGGGCGATCAACTGTGCCCGCTGGTTCGCCCACACGAAGTTGTCGGAGGTAGCCGCGGCGAGCTGCTGGGTGAGCCACTCGGTGAACTGCTCCCAGATCGCGCTCGGATCGGCCTGCTCCAGCGCCGTCTCGCCGTGCCGGATCACCTGGCGCAACCGGTCACGCAGGTCGAACTCGATGTCGGCGTTCAGGTCGGCCATCCCGTCACTGAGCGTGTGCTGCCATCGTGAAGTGCGGCGATGCAGATTCTCGGCGCAGGACTTGGCGGCCTCCAGCTCGGCCATCAGTGCCGTAGCGCCTCCTGGATTCTGCAGGGCCTGCAGCTCGGCCCGCAGCGACACCGCAAGGTAGTCGGTGACGGTGAGGACGTCGTGGGCCACGCCGCGGCGGGTCAGCCGATCGGCCTGCGCCACGGCGTCCAGCAGGTACCGCACCAGCGCCGGAAACCCGGACTCCTCGTCCAGTTGCCCGTCCTCCGTGCGCATCGCCTGCAGACGCAACGTGGAGGATACCGGTAGCAGGTCCGCTCCCACTCTGGCGCCCGCGAGGTGGACGCGGTTCAGCTCGGCGATGCGCCGCCACTGGGGATAGAGGTCGATCTTGGTGAGGACGCACGCGACGTTGGGACACAGCTTCATCGCCTGACGCAGGAAGTCGATCTCTGGTTCGGAGTACTCCTGCGAGGCGTCGGACACCAGCAGCACGGCGTCGGCGGTGGGCAGTGCGGCCAGGGTGCTGGTGGTGTGCACCGAGCTGAGCCCGCCGACGCCCGTGGTGTCGACCAGGGTCAGCCCGCCGGCCAGGATCCGACGTGGGACGCCGACCTCGGCGCGCAGCAGGCCTTGCCGGTTAGCCGGATTGCCCGCCTCGGACACGTGACCGGCGAGCGTGTCGAGGGGGACCTGGGCCCGGGTGGTTGCGACTGCGCTGTCGGCGGCGTTGTCATTGCCGCGTACCAGCGTCGCGACGGGAGTCTTCGAGTAGGAGACCTCAGTGGGCACCGCGGTGGCGATGTCGTCGTCCACCGGGCAGACCGGAGCGTCGATCAGCGCGTTGACGAGCAGGCTCTTCCCCTGTTTGAACTCGCCGACCACCAGCACCCGCACGGCGGGATCGAGCACCCGCCGGCGGGTGTGCGCCAGCCGCTGCGCCAGATCGCGCCGGCCGCCGGCCTCGGCCACACCGATGGTCCGGTCGACGACGTCCAGGCCTGCCGGCCCCGCTGCGCTCACCGCGTTGCCCTCTCCTGCCGTCGGTCATGCAACCAGCTCCGCCACCCCCTGGGGCGGGGTGGCGGAGCTGGCGTGGTACTCGACCCGCTGGAGGGTACTCCTGAGGGTCAGGGAGCCAGGTGCTCGGTGTGGGAGAGCACGTGGAGGTCGTTGTCGTGTATCGGGAGAGCGACCGCCGGGCTGAGGGCGGCGTTGATGAGGCCGTGCTGGTCGGTGTGGGTGATCGCCGAGTCGTGGTTGAACGAATCATGGTTGTCGAGGCTGTGGTTGAAGGACTCGTCGTTGAAGGATGGGTGGTTGAAGGAGTCCGTGTTGGTGTGGTGGTGCGAGTTGTCGTTGTTGGAGTCGACGGTGGTGGTGTGCTCCGATTCCCGGTTGTGCGAGTCGTTGAAGGAGTCCCGGGTCGTGGTGTCGTGCGAGTCGCGTGGTGCGTTCTCCAGCGCGCTGCCGCCGGTGGCGGCGTTGCTGTTGTGGGGATCGGTGACGTTGCCGGTGTTGTCGTGCCCGGCGAGGCCACCGTGGTCGGCGACGTTGTTGCCGTTGAACGAGCCGCGGACGGAGTGATCGTTGAGGTAGGAGGTGTTGCCCACGCTGTTACCGTCGCCGACGACGTTGCCGTTGCCGTTGGCCACCTGACCGGTGAGATCACCGCCCGCGGCGACGGAGTGATCCGTCGCGGTCACCGAGTGGTCATCGAAGCTTTGGGCCAGCGTGCCCTCGTTCCAGATGTTCTGGTTCACCGACTTGTCGATCACCGTGTTGTGGCTGTCGGTGTAGGAGTAGTTCTTGGTGATGTACTCCAGCTGCTGCACCGGGGCGGCGTAGGGGTCGGGCCCGTGGTGGTGGTCGGGCCCGTGGTGGTGGTCGGGCCCGTCGCCGGTGGCGTGCTGGGAGGTGTTCGTGTTCCCGACGTTGTAGTCGCGGTCGCCGACGAAGGTCACCGGGTGGTACTCGGCTACGTAGGACATCGCGTCGGACACGTCTTCGCTGCACACCTCGCTCAGACCGGCATCAGCCAGCGCCTTCTGCGGGTCGGCGACGAAAGCCGTTTTGGCGTCGTCGTTGCGCAGCAGGTTGAGGATGAAGTCCAGCAGGCTTTGCGTCATGTTCATGACTGTCGTGCTCCCAATGTGTTGAGGTGCCGGAGTGTGCGGTGGCGCAGTGTGAGGTGCCGGACCGGCGAGGTCGAGCTGTCTGTCGGTGCGGGACCCAAGCTAGGTGCGCAGGCGCGGCGGGGCATCGGGGATCGCACCGGGTTGCCCTGCGCCGCGTTAGGGGATTGACACCCCCGCGACGTTGGGGGGCTGGGGGCCCCGCGGGATCGTTAACGGAGTGCCTCGTGTTAGCGATACTCAGGCCAGGCGCCGGACTATTGTGCTCGTGCACCGGCGGGTGGGCAGGTTTTCAGGATCGCTACGACGAGGAAGGGGCGCGCGAGGATGAGCTACTGGCTCGGGATTGACGCGGGTACCACCTTCACCGCCGCGGCGATCTGCCGCGAGGAGGCGGGGCGGCGTGCGCTGCCTGAGGTGATCCCGCTGGGCACCCGTTCCACCGCGGTGAGCTCGGTGGCCTACCTCGCGCCCGACGGGCAGGTGGTGGTGGGCCAGGACGCTGAGCGTCACGCCGCCACCCATCCTGAGCGGGTGGTCCGCGAGTTCACGCGGCGCATCGGTGACGAGGTCCCGATGGTGATCGGTGGTCTGCCGCACTCCGCGCCCGAGATCGCCGCCACGGTGCTCCGCTGGGTCATCGACCGGGTCGAGCAACGCGAGGGTGGCCCCGCTGCCGGCATTGTGATCACGCACCCGGCCGGCTGGGGCACGTACAAGATCCAGACCATGGCGCAGGCACTTCGCGCGGCCAGCCTCCCCGAGATCATTTTTCACACCGAACCCGAGGCCGCCGCCGCCGGCTACGCACTCCAGGAACGGATCGAGCCGGGCAGCACCATCGCGGTCTATGACCTCGGCGGCGGAACATTCGACGCGGCCGTGGTCCGCATGACCGGCGCCGGCACCTTCTCCGTACTCGGCCAACCCCAGGGACTCGACGACCTCGGCGGTGCGGACTTCGACGACGCCGTCGTCAATCACGTCCTGGCCGCGGTCCCCGCCTTGGCCGAGCTCGACCCCACCGACCCCGCCACCCTCGCCGCGACCGCCGCGCTCCGACGAGGATGCACTGAAGCCAAAGAGGCGCTCTCCGCCGATACCGAAGTCACGATCCCCGTCCTGGCCCCCGGGATCCAATCCCAGGTCCGGCTGGTCCGGGCCGAGTTCGAAGACATGATCCGCCCCCAGGTGGCTCGGACTGTCGAGGTTCTGCGCCAGGCACTGCGATCCGCTGAACTCACCGCGCACGACCTCGACGTGGTGCTGCTGATCGGCGGTTCCTCCCGGGTACCACTCGTCGCGCAACTGGTCTCCGCTGAACTCGGCCGCCCTGTCGCGATCGGCGCCGACCCCGCAGTCGCCATCGCGCTCGGCGCCGCCGTCGTCGCGCTACCTGCCGCCACAGACCTTGCTGATGATCCGCCGGCTCAGGGCGACGCCGTCCCCGAGCCGCCCACCGAGTCCGCCGTCGTGGCGCTCGCGCAGGCGCAGACTCCGCAACGACCATCCCTGACCGCTATCGCGCTGGACGTCGAACCCGCCCAGCTCCACGGGCAACGAGCCGGCTCCTGGCGGGTGAAACGGGTCGCCCTAGCCGGCATCCTCGCCCTCATCACCTCCGTCGGCGTGGCGTCAGTCCCGTTCCTGACCTCTCGGGGTGCACCCGGTCCGCAGGCCGACGCCGGAATCCCGGTGCCCAGTGTCCCGCTGGTGCCCAGTGCCACCGCGCCACCGGGCACTGCCAGCCCGGTGGCGAATCCCGGGAGGAGCAGCGACGAAAGCTCACACCGGGCGAGCACCGGCGGGCCCGTCCGTACGACACCCCCCGCCGTACCGAACAAGCCGGCCGGTGGCGCCGCTAAGCAGGATCCCACCAGTGCGCCCGCGCCCACTTGGGTCACCACCTTCACCTGGACCAGCACCTGGTCCATCCCCCCGCCCCCGCCCAGCACGCCGCCCCAGCCGACCACGACGGCGGACCCCACTCCCACGCCAATCCCCACCTCCACGCCCACCCCGACCACCAGGCACTCTCCGCACCCCACGCCCACGTCGGTCACTCCGGCGGCTACGGCCAGCCGAGCTCCTGGGCCGCCCACGTGAGCCAGACAACGGCTCGCTCTCCAGAGCTGCCGCTGGAGGTTGTCGACCGCGTCCGCCACGACCTTGACCGGATCGCCCCCCAGCTCCGCGCGTTGCTGCTCGCGGTGGGGCTCGGCGCGGCCTCCGACCCCGACATCCTCGCTCAGGTACTCGCGCTCGATCTCGCTGTGGTGACCGACCTGTTGGCGACGGCGCACACCAGCGGTCTACTGCTGGATGCGGGCCTGGGCGAGGGGGCCAGGATGGCCCCGCTGGTGCGACGGGCGCTGGTGGCCGGTGCCGCGCCGGGTACCAGGCGAGTCCTCCAGCGGCTGGTGTTCGCCGCCCACCTCGACCGTGGCCGGCCGGTGCTCGAGCTGGCCCACCAGCTGGTCGAGGCCGGTGCCCGCGGTAGCGATCTCGCGGCCGTCTTCGAAGCGGCCGCCGACGCCGCTCTGTCCGAGCCGACCGGGCCTGATGCCGCGGTGCGGGCCGCTGGGCTGTACGCCCAGGCCGTCACCGCCGGGGCTGACTCAGCCTCGCTGGCACCCCGACGGGCCGAGGCGGCGGCTCTGACCGGTGACTTGGACGGGGCGCTGCGCCTGGCTGATCAGGCGTTGTCCGACCCCTCATGCCCCGATCTCGCCAGGGCCGGCAACGTCGCGGCCGCGGTCCTGGCCCAACGCGGTCTGTTGGCTCGCAGCGCTGAGGTCTACCGCTGGGTCGCCGCGGCGGGGGTGGGTGCGGCGGGGATGGGCTCGGCGACACCGCTGGCCGCGCTGGCGCTGCTCGGTACCGGGTCGTTGGCGCAGGCTCGGGAGGCGCTGGCGGCCTCAGACGGTGACCGACCGCCGACCCTGGTGGCTGGGGCGGAGTCGCTGATGGCCACCGGTGTGCTGGAGTCGGTACTCGGTTCCTCGATAGCGGCTTTATCGACGTTGACCCGAGCTGCCGCGCTGCTCGAACCGGGCGGACGAGCCGTGCTGCTGCCGGACACCCCGGCGGCGCTGGCGGCGATCGCGGCGCTGCATTGCGGAGAGCTCGACGTCGCTGTCTCGGTTCTGGAGCGGGCTCTAGCCTGCGGCGTCGGCGGGTCGTTCGCGCGAGCCCGTTACCGACTACTGCTGGCCTGGACCGCGATGATCCGCGGCGACACCGTGCTGGCCAGGAGCTGGCTGGCCGACGCCGTCCCCGAATCGGGCACCTTGGAACCACGGGATGAACTGTTCGCCACCGCACTGGCGGTGGGGCTGGCCCGGCGCGAGAGCGACATTCCCGCGTTGCAGGCTGCCTGGGCCGCAGCCAGGGCAGCGCTCGTCCGACATCCGGCTGACCTGTTCGCCTTGTTGCCGCTGGGTGAGCTGGCCGTGGCCGCAGCCAGGCTGGGAGACTTCGACTGGGTGGCGCCGCACCTGGAACAGGCCTGGATTCTGCTGGAGCGGCTGGGTGATCCGCCCCTGTGGGCCGCTCCGCTGCACTGGTACGGCCTGCATGCCGCGTTCCTGCGAGAGCAGCCCGATGCGGCCGAACCACACGCCGCGGCGCTGGGGCAGGCAGCGCAGAGCAATCACTACGCCGCCGTGCTCGCTGACGCGGGCCGAGCCTGGATGCGGGTGCTGGCCGGCCGGTTCGACCCGTCCGAGGTGGAGTCCGCAGCCCGTGGACTGCAGTCGATCGGGTTGGCGAATGATGGCTCCCGGCTGGCGGGCCAGGCCGCGATCCGCACCACCGATCGCAAGGTCATGGTCACTCTGCTGGGATGCGCTCGGGCGTTGCGGGCCACCGGCCCCGGCGCGGCCGGCCCTGCGGTAGTGGGTGAGCCGGACGATTCGACGCCCCTTTCGCGTCCAGCCGCGCTGGTCGGTCCAGCCATGCTGAGCGACCGGGAACGGGAGGTCGCCGAGCTCATCCTGACCGGACTGACCTACCGTCAGATCGGCGAACGGTTGTTCATCTCAGCCAAGACCGTGGAACACCACGTAGCCCGGATGCGCCAGCGGCTGGGCGTGACCAGCCGAGACGAACTGTTCGCTCAACTGCGGGTATTCGTCGAGAACGCACAGTGAGCAACGGCGCACTGTCCGGCGGTGAACATCCATTGCGGACCGGCCGATCGGGCTCACCCCCTCATGATCACGGTTTGTGTGCCGAAAACGACATCCCGTGTCG
>JBOHFI010000011.1:0-105428 GCA_050699595.1 Pseudonocardiaceae bacterium
CCAACCGGAAATGACCACTGGAGAGCGGTATGCGCCGAAAGGCGCCCGTACCGTTCGGGAAGGGGCCGACGGAAAAGGACCCGCACCACGGGCACCTCGCCGGCGGCCTACTTCACTCTGAGGGGGGCGGGGCGCAGCAATGCGCCCCGCCTACCCGGCACAGCCTGCTGCACCGCATCGGCACCGGCGAGCCGATGTGACGGAATGTCAAAACGATCCTCGATCCCCCCCGGCATGATCTGCCGCATGAGCACGACAGACCAACCAGACAACGAGCACCCGGCATGGTGCTCAGCCGAGCACTGTTTCATCACCGACGAAGGGGTATGGATCCATGAACAAGCACCCACCCACTGGGAGGACGACAACGCCGAGATACGAGTTGAAAGCCGACTGGTCTACCTAGCGGACGACCCGGACACCTACCTCGAACTGCGCCTGACGAGCCTGAGATTGCGGCTCAACGACTTCTTCGGACTCATGCCGGTCACCACAGCACGACGACTGCGCGACCAACTGACCACACACCTGGACGCCGCGACGTGAGGTGGCTGCGGCGCAACCCCGCTAGGCTGGTCGGCGTGCGTGTTCTTGTGATCGACAACTATGACAGTTTCGTGTACAACCTCGTGCAGTACCTGGCGCAGCTGGGTGCGCAGTGTGTGGTGCGGCGCAACGACGCGGTCGAGCCCGGGGACGTCCGCGCTGCGGACGGGGTTCTGCTCAGCCCCGGGCCGGGCACCCCGGAGCGGGCCGGAGCGAGCATGGGAATCGTCCGGGAGTGTGCCGAGCAGGGCCGCCCGTTGCTCGGCGTCTGCCTCGGGCACCAGGCGATCGCGGCGGTCTGGGGGGCCACGGTGGCGCGTGCTCCGGAATTGCTGCACGGCAAGACCTCCCAGGTGCACCACCACGGCGTCGCCGTGCTCGCCGGGTTGCCCCGTCCGTTCATCGCCACCCGTTATCACTCGCTGACCGTGCTACCCGAGACCATCCCGGACATCCTCGAGGTCACCGCCCGCACCGAGTCGGGGATCGTGATGGCACTGCGGCACCGGGAGCTCCCGGTGCACGGAGTTCAGTTCCATCCCGAGTCGGTGCTCACCGACGGCGGGCACCGACTGCTGGCGAACTGGCTGCGTATCGCGGGTGCCGAGGTGGACGAGTCACGGGTGGTCGAGCTCGAGACCGGGATGCGCAAGCTCGCCTCCGCTGCGGCGGTGCGCTCATGAGCGCGTAACAGCTTAGGGACCCGCTAGCCGGGTGGGGAGTTCCGTGTCCGGCACGGGCGGGCCGAAATGGGCTCCGAAGGCGGTGTTCGCCCCGGCATCACGCCACCACCGCGCCTGCTCCGGGGTGTCCACACCGGGGACGATCACGGTCAGGCCGGCGCTGCGCACCAGCGGGACGCCGACGCGGACCGCATGGGCGATCATAGAGTCGTCCCCGCTGCGGGCGATCCGGGCGACGATATCCGGTGCAAGCTCCACCGCACCCACCGGAAGGTCCTCGACGTAGGTCGGAGACCCGAAATCGACCTGGGCTCCGAGCAGCACCACCGCCGCACCCAGCTGCGCCAACGTGCCCACGTTGTCCATCACGTCGCCGCGGCGGCGCGTCAGAGCCGCCAGCGGCACTCCTACCCAGAGTTGCTCGGGCCGCAGGCCGGTGTCGGACAGCGCCTCGCGCACCACCCCGACGAGGTCGGGGTCCTGACTCAGCTGTGCGGTGAGGTCGACTCGCAGCAGTGGCACTATCCCCGGTCGGCAGGTCGATACCTGGACGTACGCACCGCTGGCCTTCTCCACAATCCAGCGCCCGAGGGACAGCACCAGCCCGGTCTGCTCGGCCAGCGCGAGGCACTCGGAATGGCCCAGCATCGTCCCGTCGGCGCGGTCCCAGCTCAGTACCGCCCGCAGCGCGACGATCGACCCATCGTCGAGCCGACACACCGGCTGGTACTGCAGGTCGATCTCGCCGCTCTCCCAGGCCCCGGGTATCTCGGCGGCCAGCTGGGCATGCTCCCGCTGGTGGGCATCGTGACCGGCGTCGTAGAGGTCCCACTGTCCGCGACCGATGCGCTTGGCCCGGTGCAACGTGATGTTCGCGGCACGGACCAGCTCACGATGGGAGGTCGCACCGGCGAGCCCGTGCGCCACACCGACGCCGGCCGAGACCGCGATCCCCCGGTTGTCGAGGTAGATCGGCTCGCAGAGCCGGATGTTGATACTCGACGCGAACACGCTGAGGTCGTGGCTGTCCATGCCGTTCTCAATCATGATCGCGAAATCGTCGTTGCCCATCCGCGCCACCATCGCCCGCTTATCGGCGACGAGCTCCTGTAGCCGCGTCGCGACCGAGCGCAGCAGGAACTCGCCGGCCTCCGGACCGATCCCGTCGTTGATCACCGCGAAGTTGTCCAGGTTCACCCGGCACACCGTGATCATGCTCGACGGGGCGGCGCCTTCCAGCACATCCTTGAGGCGGGACATGAAGTAATGCTCGTTGGGCAACCCGGTGAGCCTGTCGTGCAGCGCCTGCTGGGACAGTTCCTGCTGCAGCAGATAGAGCTCGGTGATGTTCTCCACGGTGATGACATGGTGGGTGGGCACTCCGTGGGTGTCGCGCAGCAGGAAACCCGCGAGAAAGATCGAGACGACCTCGCCGTCGGCGGTGATGAGCTGGCCCCGTCGCCGGAAGCGCCGCAACTCGCCCCTGGCGAGCCTGCGGTAGGCCTCGCCTAACTCCGGGTCTCCCGCGCCGTGCAACAGCTCCGGCAGTGCCGCGCCGATGAGGTCGGCCGGAGCACGGCCGACGACGTGGGCGAACGCGCGGTTGACGGTGTTCATCGTGCCGTCGAGGTCGCTGATGGAGATCCCCACCGCCGACTCGGAGAAGACCTGCCGAAACCGTGCTTCGCTGATCGATAGTTCACGCTCAGCATCCGTTTTCGCCCACAGCAGAGCCTGCGTGACCTGGTATTGCTCCTCGAGGGTGCGCTGGCGAAGCTCCTCGGCGTACCCGCCGGCCAAAGCCCCCAGCACCCGCGAGACGGCGGCGTCGCGCCCGTCGATGTGCCGCAGCTCCGCCAGCCGCGGCAGGCCGCCGCTGAGGATCTCGATGCTGCGGCCGATGCTCTTCGACCCGGTGAGACCGTGCGCGATCAGCTCGGCGGCCACCCCGACCGCCGCCTGCTCATCGAGCTGTGCGGTCACCGCCGTCACCAGCCGGTTGATCAACCGTGTCAGAAGCTGCTCGATCTCGTCCCCGGACATCGGCAGATACGTGGTCCGACTCGCCACCGCAGCCCAAGCCCGAGCGAGCTCGGCCACCGTCAGGTCAGACTCGGGAGAGACAGCGGCACTCACGACGTCACCGCTTGCCAGCCACCTCTCGGTTGTTCCCCATGCACGGGGTGCGAGGATCGTATCCAGCATCGGCAGTCGTCGGCTAGTGCCCAACCTCGGGCGGTCACGGCCTGCGACCGACACCGCCGTAGAGGAGCGTATTCACCTCGGTGTAGTCGGAGGCGTCACCGGGTCCCGAGGGCCGCCAGAAGGGGCAGCCCACCAGCCCCGGTTCGACCAGCTCGAACCCGGTGAACAAGCACAGCACTTCGTCGTAGCGGCGCAGGCATACCGGTTCCGGGGTATTCCGGTATAGTTCAGCGCCCTCAGCCAGCCCGGTGAAGTCGCCGTCGGCCGTGGCATGGGACACCCCCAGGTAGCTGCCGGGAGCAAGCCGGTCCCGGTATCTCGCCACAATGCCCACCGGGTCCCAGGAGTCCGGGACGAATTGCAGCAGCGACATCATCAGCAAGCCGATCGGCTGGTCGAGATCCAACACCCGCGTCGTCTGCGGGTGGTCGAGGATGCGCTCGACGTCACGCATGTTCGCCTGAATCACCGCGGCCCGGTCGTTGCCCGCAAGCAGCAGCCCGCTGTGCACGACCGCGATCGATTCCTTGTCGACGTACACGACCCGGCACTCGGGGTCGGCTCGCTGGGCGATCTCGTGCACATTGCCGACGGTCGGGATACCCGAGCCGATGTCCAGGAACTGGCGGATTCCGGATTCGACCATGAAGGTAACGGCCCTGCGCAGGAAGGCCCGGTTGACCCGGGCGCTGTCCCGTATCCCTGGCATAACCTGCTCGACTTTGCTCGCCAGGTCGCGGTCGACCGCGAAGTTATGGGCGCCATCCAGGAAGTAATCGTACATACGAGCCACATTGGGCATGACCATGTCGACGCCCGACGGAACCCAATCCGGATTCTCGATCATCGTGCTCCTTGCTACCCGAACCAACTTGGGTGATCACGGGGATCATGTCTATCGCGCCGACTTCTAGTCGGTCACGGCTTGCGCCCGACCCCCCCGTAGGAGACCGTATTCATCTCGGTACTGTCGGAGATGTCACCCGGCCCCGAAGGCCGCCAGAAAGCGCTACCGACCAGTCCGGGTTCGACCAGCTCGAACCCGGCGAACAAGTGCAGTATCTCCTTGTGGCTGCGGAAATACACCGGGTCCGATGTCTCCTGGTAAAGCTGAACCGTCTCGGTCTGCCCAGTGGGGTTGCCATCAGTCGTGACATGAGACAGGGCCAGGTAGCTGCCGGACGCGAGGCGGTCCCGGTATCGAGCCAGAATACCCACCGGGTCCCAGGAGTCCGGGACGAAGTGCAGCAGCCACACCATCAGCAAGCCGATCGGCTGGTCGAGATCCAACACCCGCGTCGTCTGCGGGTGGTCGAGGATGCGCTCGACGTCACGCATGTTCGCCTGAATCACCGCGGCCCGGTCGTTGCCCGCAAGTAGCAGCCCGCTGTGCGCGACCGCAACCGGTTCCTTGTCGACGTACACGACTCGGCACTCGGGGTCGGCTCGCTGGGCGATCTCGTGCACATTACCGACGGTCGGGATACCCGAGCCGATGTCCAGGAACTGGCGGATTCCGGATTCGACCATGAAGGTAACAGCCCTGCGCAGGAAGGCCCGGTTGACCCGGGCGCCGTCCCGTGCCGCCGGCACGGCCTGTTGGACCTTGTTCGCCAGGTCGCGGTCGGCTGGGAAATTATGGGCCCCATCCAGCCAGTAGTCGTACACTCGAGCCGCATTGGGCACGGTCACGTCGACGCCGAGCGGCACCCAGCTCACAGGGCCGGCCATCGACTCCGCACCACTGTCAGTCGGCACGGAGGAAGTATAAGGGATCACGACGGACCGTCGGCTCACCCTGGCATCCCAGCGGGTTGCAGCCCTCCGGAGCGCCGGGACCGACCGAGGCGAAGGTACCGGGCGCGGCGTCCACGGGGTTGACGAACGTGCTGAGGTCGGCGCCGACCTTCGGGGGGCGGTCGTAGGGCCCGGAGTTCGCGATGGTGGCGCGCACCCGCTCGGGCATGTCGGTCACCGCGGCCATCAACAGGCGGAAGAACTCGTGGGTGCCCGCCTCGCCCGTGCGCCCACCGACCACCCCGTCGGTGTTCAACATCGTGGCTGAGGGCACCGTGTCCAGCTCCTGCTCGCCGCTGCGGGTGACCACCAGATCCAGGCTCGGGATCACGAAGATCCGGGTCCCGAGGCCGACCGCGAACACCATGTCCGCCGGTGCGCTGGCGACCCAGGGCACGCCGGAGAACTGGCGGCGGATCGGGATGTCGATGTTCGCCTGCGTCTGGCCGGCCCGGCAGCTGTTGAGCCAGACGAAGAACCCGAACCCGCAGTTGGCCCTCGACGGCGTCCGGAACTCGCGCATGAACTGCTGGGAGATGACACGCCGGCCCTGGTAAACGCCGTCGGCGAGCCACAGCTGACCCAACCGGCCGAACTCCAGCGGCCGCAGGAACAGCTGAGAGTAGCCTTCCGTGTTGCCCGCGCGGTCGCGTTGCCAGAAGTATGCGCTGGTCGGGATCCCGAGTGAGTCGAACAACTCGCGCTGGGCGAACGCCTGGAAGTCCACGCCCGGCTCGTGGCGCGCGATCGCGCGCTGCACCACGTAGGTGAGCAGCGAGGGACCGATCTCGTCGTATTCGAAGTACGTGCCGGGCTGGTGCTCGAAGTCCATGACGAAGAACTCACGGGGCCGGGACTGGTCGGCGTAGAAGTTCAACCCGCGCACGTTGTTGACCTGGATGCCGGACACCTCCTGCAACAGGTTGCGCAGCGTCACCGCGCGGTGGGCGCCGTCCCCGAGGCCCGGGGGCAGGTAGGTGCCGATGGGCGCGTCGATGTCGAGGTAGCCCTTGTCCTGCGCGATGCCCGTGACCAGTGCCGCGACGGCCTTCGTCTGGCCGTAGTTGTTCGCCGGCACCCGCTCGAACAGCGGGTCGAGACGACCCTGGCCCAACAGGCAGCCGTGACGGAACACCTTGATGCTCAACGAGTTCTGGAGGTCAGCGTAGGCCAGCGCCGCCCGGAGCCTCACCGGATCAAGACCAGCGGCGGCGGGGTCGGCCTTCTCGTACTCCCCGGTGCGGGTCATCGCGCAGGACAACCCCCCGGCCCGGGGCGCGTCCGGCGTCTGCGCGAGCACCGACTGCGCAGCCACGACGAACGCGACCGTCAGCATGCTCAGAACCAGACCGATCGTGGCGAACCGAGCGCCGAGCGCCCCCAGCCGTGACAACGTCCGAACCTCCCGCGACAGCTCATCCACTCAGGGGAGAACGAGGCGACCGGCAGCCGATGACGCCTGGCGACGTGCCCGACGGGCTGTGGCTGAGCTACCCGTGCTGCGCCGAACGGCGCTATCGTGTCGCCGTGGCCTCTCCCGTCCCACAGCCTGCGGGCCCCGACCCGGTGGCCGTCCGCCCGCCTGCCGCGGACCCGGTGGCGATCCGGACGTGCCTGACCCCGGACGTTGCCGCGGTGTTCGATGCGGAGTGGGAGTTCGTGCTGGAGGAGGCGAAGCAATCCAAGGACCTCGCCGGCGTACGGGAGCTGCTCCAGCACTGGCGGCACTTCGCCTACCAGGAACTCCGGGAACCGGGCGCCTACTTCCGGGTGCTGGCGGCCGCCGCGCGAGCTCAGGCCACCCGGCAGGCGCCAGCGGGCAGCGTGTCGGGCGAGGAGGTCCGCTCGCGTATCGACGCACGGCTCGCCGAGGCGGGTCTGAACGAGGCGGGGCGTCGGTAGAGAACGTGTATCGGGTCGTCACCTACTCCGAGGCGGCCGACCAGATCGACGCGCTTCCTCCGCACCTGCTGCTCGACTACGCCCGAGTGCTCGACGCAGTGGCGGTCGCGCCGTGGGACGGAGCGCCGCACAACGCGAACAACCCTGACGCCGAGGTGCGCCGCTGGTTGTTCGGGCCCCTCGGCGTGGGTCAGGTGCTCTATCTTGTGCTCGAACGCGACCGCGAGGTCCACGTGCTGCGGGTCGTCTGGCTGGAGCTACCGGACGACTGAACCAATCACGCGTGCCCTCTGTGGCAAAATCGGCCATGTGGACGATGACGCAGTTGCGCGCTACCGCGTCGCATCCGAAGCCAACGACATCGAGGGGCTGATGCAGACGCTGACACCCGATGTCGAGCTGGTCTCCCCGCTGTCTGGTCGCATGGTCTTTCGTGGCCGCGAGGATCTGCGCTCTCTGCTCGCTGCCGTCTATGGCAGCCTGCGGGGCTGGCACTGGCGCGAGGAGATCGGCGACGGCAGAGAGCGGGTGCTCGTCGGCGAGGGGTTCATCGGCTCGCTCAAGCTCAGCGAGGCGATGGTGCTCGAGCTCGCTGAGGACGGACGCATACAACGCTTGCGGCCGCACCTTCGCCCGTGGATTGCGCTCACCGTGGTCGGGCTCATACTCGGGGCGAAGGTCGGGCGCCATCCCACGATCGTTCTCCGCGCACTCCGACAACCCTGACGCCCGCAGCCCGAACTCCAACCCAGCGACGACCCGTCCCGCCGGTTCCCGCAAGCCGAACGGCCTCGACACCGCTCGCTCAGACGCGATTCAAGATCATCAGAGTTGTACAAGTGGATCCTCAACCGACCGATGTCTTCACGATGAAGCAGTCGCCGGCTGCGACGAGCCCTTCAGTGGCCGTCGGGTCGCGTCTCTGCGCCCAGGATGCCGGGGAAGTGCTATGGGTGAGTTACGCAGTCGCAAGCAGCAGCGTGAGCAGCTGGTGTGTTCGCTGCGCGCCTCGGGCGCGTCGTGGGTCGAGGTGGCGGCGGCGCTCCAGCAGCGCTACCGGGTCAATTTGCACCGCAGCCTGTCTGTCGGGCTAGAGGCTGTGGCCGACTTCGTCGGCCGCAGCCTCTAGCCCGACGACCGCAGCCGGCATAGTGTGCGACTGAGTCAGGGCGTCACGTAGCAGGCTAGGATCGTCTCATGAATGAACTGGCCATGCACAACGAAGCTCGCCGTCACGAAGTGATGAGACTTCGCGATATCGTCCAGCGGCGGCGTGCGGAATCGTCGACACCGAATTTCGACGATTATCCGTTGACTCGGTTGCAAGAACGGATCACCGAGGTCTTGTGCAGGCATTCCGGGCGCGCCGTCGTGACTTGGGAGATCGATTTTCTTGATCGCTCGAAGTTCGGTGCCGATTTCGCCGTGCGACTGACTGGCCTGTTGAAGGAGTGCGGCGCCGAGGACTACATCGGGTCCCATGTTCCCTGGATCGTCGGTGCTCTGCGGGATCCGGAGCTCGCTGATCTAGTGGCCGAGGTCAGCCGCAAGGGAATTTATGTCAATGTACGACTGGTTGACCACTGGTTCCTGGCGGGGGTCCAGTCGGTCATCGACTCGGCCGAGCGGTTCGGGCAGAACGACACTCGCTCCGGTCGGGAGCAGATCGTGGACTACTCCTCACCCAACGTGGCCAAGGTCCTGCATGCGGGCCATTTCCGCTCGACGATGATCGGTCATGTTCTCGGCAATCTCTACGAGGCGTGCGGAGCCACCGTCTACCGGGTCAATCACGTCAACGATTTCGGCGGTTTCGGTTTCATGCTGGAAGGTTTCCGGCGGTTCGGACCGAATTTTCCCGAGCCGCTGGGCGACAACGAACGACTCCTGGAGGTTTACGCTATTCGACGGACCCTGGAACGCGCTGTGGCGGCGGGCGCGAGCGCAGCCCGCGTCGAGGAGAGAGAACGCGAAGTCCTCGGGCGCTATTTCCCGGGAGCGAGCACGGCGGATGAATTGCGTGCGGCCTATGAGGGATTCGTTGCCGCCGCCGACGCGCGCTTTCGTAAACTGGAGGAGGGCGATGCCGACGAGGTCGCCCTGTGGCGGCGTATGGTGGAGTGGAGCCTGGCCGATTTCCAATCCTTCTATCGGGCACTCGACATCACCATCGATTTCGTCATCGGAGAAAGCTTCTACCTCGATGCCGGCAACTCTGCGGTGGACGACGCGATCGGCAACGGCACCGCCTTCGAGCTGACCAAGCAGCTGGTCTGCCAGGAGGTCGCGAAACTCGACCGCGCGATGGACGCCGGGGAGATCACCGCACAGGTGCGGGACAGCTCCGTCGCCCTGCTGGAGAAGGACATCGGGGCGGTCGTGGTCCCGCTGCCCGACGGTGAACGCCTCGTGGTCCGCCGGTCCGATGGTCGCAGCATCTACGCCACTCGCGATCTCGGGGCGATCAAGCTCCGGCGGGAGATCTTCGATCCGACCGACGTCAACTATGTAGTGGGGCAGGAACAGCGCGTCCACTTCGCGCGACTGTTCCAGGCCGCCCAGGTGCTGGACCTCGCCACCGCCACCAAGCCCCGGTTCACGCACACGTACTTCGGTTTCTACGTCGACGCCGACACCGGTAAGAAGCTGTCCAGTCGGGAGAGCGTGGCCGGGGTCACCGAGCTGCTGGCGGCCGCGGTCACGCATTTCCGGGCGAAATCCGCCGAGGACGGCGCCCTGACCGAGGCGGAGCTCGACGAGGCCGCCCAGCAACTGGCGGTCGGATCGGTCGTCTTCAACGACCTCAAGCGCGACATGAAGGGGTCGGTCAGCATCGCCCGCGGTGACCTAGCGCCCATCATCGCCGATTTCGAGAAGTCCGGCGGACCGTATGTCGTCTACTCAGCTTGCCGCGCCAGAGCGATCCTGCGGAAGTACGGCAAGCCGGTGCCGCATCTGGCCGAGGTCGACGCCTTCGAACTGAGTGACCAGGAGGCGCTGCTGATCTTGAGGATCCTGGAATTCCCGGGTAAGGTGATCAAGGCAGCGGATGAGGACAACCCGTCGATTCTGGTCCGACACCTCCTGGACATCTCCTTGATCTACAACTCCTACTATGCCAGTGCTCCCGTGCTAGAGAGGGGTAACGCGAACAAGTCTCGGTTGATGATCACCCGCGCCACACAGTTGGTGCTGACCAATGGGCTGAGCTTGTGCCATGTGGAGTGCCCACCGAAGATCTGACTCAGGACCGCCCAACCTCGGGCGGTCACGGCTTGCGACCGACACCTCCGTGGGAGGCCGTGTTCATCTCGGAGTTGTCGGAGATGTCGCCCGGGCCCGAGGGCCGCCAGAAAACGCTATAATGATCACCAACTCGTCTTCAGTGGCCGTCGGGTCGCGTCTGGGCGCCCAGGATGCCGGGGACGGTGCGCGGAATGTCACCGACATACCGTGGGACGCCGTCGTTGGGCTCACCCTTGCAGCCCAGCGGGTTGCAGCCCTGCGGTGCGCCGGGGCCGACCGAGAGATACGTACCGGCCGGCGCGTCCAGGGGGTACACGAAGTGAGTGGGGTCGAATCCCACCTGCGGGGGGCGGTCGTAGGGCCCGGAGTTCGCGATGGTGGCGCGCACCTGCTCGGGCATGTCGGTCACGGCAGCCATCAGCAGGCGAAAGAACTCGTGGGTACCTGCCGCCCCAGGGCGACCCGGGACTGCATTCTCGACGTCCCCGCGCGTCACGGAGGGCAGCAGGTCGAGTTCCTGCTCGCCGCTACGGGTGACCACCAGGTCCAGACTCGGGATCACGTAGATGCGGATCCCGATCCCGTCAGTGAAGATCATATCTGCTGGCGCGCTGGCGATCCATGGCACGCCGCCGGGATCACGGCGGCTGGGGACGGACACGTCCACCTGGATCTGGCCCGGCCGGCAGCTGTTGAGGAACGTGAGGAACCCGTAGCTGCAATTGGTCGTCGCCGCGGTCCGGAACTCGCGCAGGTACCGCTCGGAGATGATGCGCTTGTGGTCGTAGACACCGTCGGTGAGGATCAGCTCCGCCAGCCGGCCGGTCTCCAGCGGCCGCAGGAACAGCTGCGAGTAGGCGGTGGTGGTGCCCGCTCGATCCCGTTGCCAGAAGTAGGCGCTTCTCGGGATGCCGAGCTGATCGAACAGCTCACGCTGGGCGTAGTCCTGGAAGTCCAGCCCCGGCTCGCGGCGCCAGATCGCGTGCTGCACCACGTAGATGATCACCGAGGTCGCGGTCTGGTCGTACTCGTAGTACGTCCCGGGCTGGTGGACGAGGCGCATGGTGAAGAACTCACGGGGCCGGGACTGGTCGGCGAAGAAGTTCAACCCGCGCACCTGGTTGACCTCGACGCCCGACGACGCCTGCAGCAGGTTGCGCAACGTCACCGCGCGGTGGGCGGCGTCCCCGAGGTCGGCGGGCAGGTAGGTGCCGATCGGAGCATCGATGTCGACGAGGCCCTGGTCCTGAGCGATTCCCGTGATCAACGCAGTGATCGTCTTCGTCTGACCCCAATTGTCCGCGGGTACCCGGTTGAACAGCGGGTCGCGCGGGCCCTCGGCGAGCAGGCAGCCGTGCCGGAACACCTTCATGGTGAGCGGGTTCGAGAGGTTGGCGTAGGCCAGCGCCACCCGGAGCCTCGCCGGGTCGAGACCGGCGGCGGCGGGGTCGGCCCTGCCGTACTCCCCGGTGCGGGTCATCGCACAGGACAATCCCCCGGCCCGGGGCGAATGCCCATCCGTCGTCTCAGTCGGCGTGTCGGCGCACACCGGCTGCACAGCCGTGACGGCCGCCGCGAGCAGAACCACACCGATTGCAGCGAGTCGAGCGCCGAGCGCCCCCAGCCGTGACACCTTGCGAACCTCCAGCGACATCCGACGAGCTAGTCCCAGAGGGGGATAACGAGACGACAGATGACCGATGACGGCTGGTCTTCGCGATCACTCGGATGCCAGGCTCAGCCTCCGCCGGAAAGCCCCGGGGTGGTGAAGATCCCGCTGCTGGTGGTCGGGGTGGTCGTCGTGTTGTCCCGTCCGACGGTGACCGTGAGGTTCTGGTCCCGAGCGAACCCGGTGCCCGGCGGCACGTCCTGGGTGACGATGACCCCGACCTGATTCGTGCTGTCCACCGGCGTGAAGACCTGTTTGAGCAGGCCGAGCCACCCCAGTTTCCGCAACGCGTCCTGCGCCTGGGCCGGAGTCTGACCACGCAGGTCGGGCATCTGGAGCTGGTTGCCCCGGGACACCGTGAGAGTCACCGAGGCGCCCGCCTTGACGGCGGTGCCCCCGGCTGGGCTCTGCTTCAGCACCTGGCCCCTCGGCGCCGTGGAGTCGACCTCCTGGACCTGCGCGGTGAGGTGGGCCACGGAGATGTTGCGCTGGGCCTGGTCGATGTTGGTGCCGACGACGTCGGGCACGCCCACGGTCACCGGCGGCACCCCCACGGTGATGATCACGGACTTGCCCTTGACCAACTGACGCCCGGCAGGTGGGTCCTGGGCCTGCACCCGGCCGACATCCTTGTCAGCCTGAACGACCTGCTGAAGCTGGTCTGGCGAGAGCCCCAGGCCGACCTGTTGCAGGGAGGCTTGAGCCTGCACGCGGTCCAGCCCGAGCAGGTTGGGCACCTCCACCTCGGCCGGGCCGGCGCCGACGTCCAGCCGGATCGTCGTCCCGCGCAACGCCTGGCCGCGGGGGTTCATGTCCACCACTCGATCGAGGTCCTGCGGGGTCGACTCGACCGGATGGCGCTCGGTCTGGAAGCCCGCGGCGTTGAGCGTCTGCTCGGCTTGCACCACTGGCTGGCCGACCACGTTGGCCAGCGCTACCGGTTTGGGTCCGCCCACGAAGACGTTGGTGTACAGCAGCAGGAGCAGGCCGATGACGGCGAGGACCACCACCGTGGCGAGGATCCCGAGGCCCCGTCCGGACCGCCGCTCACCGGCGGACTCAGTGGCGTGCTCCGGGCGTCGCCGGTCGGCCCGGCTGAGTCGGATAGGCCGATTGGGTCGGATAGGCCGGATGGCCACGGTGGGGCCCGAGTCGAGCATGAGATCGCGGTCCGCGTCGGTCATGATCACCGGTGCCAGCTGCCGCTGCCCGGACAGCACGCGGACCAGGTCTGTGCGCATCTCGGCGGCGGACTGGTACCGGTTGGCCGGGTTCTTGCTCATCGCCTTGAGCACCACCGCGTCCAGCGCCGCGGGCACGTCCGGGTTGTGCCGCGACGGTGGTGTGGGATCCTCGCGGACGTGCTGGTAGGCCACCGCGACCGGGGAGTCACCGGTGAACGGAGGCTCTCCGGTGATCAGCTCGTAGAGCACGCACCCGGCGGCGTAGACGTCCGACCGGGCGTCCACCGGTTCCCCGCGGGCCTGCTCAGGGGACAGGTACTGGGCGGTGCCGACCACCGCCGCGGTCTGGGTCACGCCCTGTCCGTCGGCCAGCGCCCGGGCGATGCCGAAGTCCATCACCTTGACCGCGCCGTCATTGTTGATCATTATGTTGGCCGGCTTGACGTCCCGGTGGATGATGCCGTTGCGATGGCTGAAGTCCAGAGCGGCGCAGACGTCCGCCATCGTCTCCATCGCGCGCTGCTCGTCCATGGGGCCCTCGGTCTTGACGATGTCACGCAGCGTCCGGCCGTCGACGAACTCCATCACGATGTAGGGCAGCGGACCGTAGCCGGAATCCGTCTCACCGGTGTCGTACACCGCGACGATGGCCGGATGGTTCAGCGCAGCGGCGTTCTGCGCCTCCCGGCGGAAGCGGTGCTGGAACTGAGGGTCCCGAGCGAGATCGGCGCGCAACACCTTGACGGCGACGTCGCGACCGAGCCGGACATCGCGACCGCGATGCACTTCGGACATACCGCCGTAGCCGAGCGTCTCGCCCAGCTCATAGCGATCCGACAGTAGCCGGGGAATGGTCATTGAGTGCTCACTTCCCGCTCCTACAGATCAGCTCCAGGGTCGACCCGCGGGCGACGTAGCCGGACAACGGATCGACCCCGATGATGCGGCACTGCGACCGCAGGTCCGGATCGACCAGCTCACCGTCGTCGTCGACCACCCGCGGTATCAGGCCATGGACTTTCGCGGTGACGGCGGCGTCGCTGCCCCGGTGGCCCCAGTAGTCGGTCGGAATGATGAGTACCTCGGGGGGCGCCTCGTCCGGATTGCGGGGCTCCGGGCCAGGTTCCGGGCCAGGTGACGCCTTGGTCGGTTCGGGTGGGGCAGGCTGCGGCACCACGGGCGAAGCAGGTGCGGTGCCAACGTCGGAGGCACCTGCCCCGGAAAGCGCCCCGGAGGGGGTGGCCGGTGAACGCAGCGCCTCGCGGGCCAGGTAGCCGCCGAGCGCCAGCACGAGCACCAGCACACCGAGCAGGGTCACCGCGAATCGGGGCGCAGAGCGCCGCGGGGGATAGCGTTGCGGCGGGGGTGGCGGCAGCATCGCGGTGACCGCGCCACCGGGCAGGACCGCCGTGGCCGCGCCACCGGGCAGCGCTGCCGTGGCCGCACCACCGGGCACCCCGCTGGGCGGCGGCAGCCGGTGCCCGGCGGCGACCGCGGCGACGGCAGCGGCGAACTCACCGCCGGTGCCGTAGCGCTGCCTCGGGTCCTTGACCAGGGCGGCCTCGATCAGCGCGCGGACCGCCGGGGGCACATGCCGGGGCAGCGGGGGCGGCCGGTCGCGGATGTGCATCATCACGACGGTGACGACGCTGTCAGCCACGAAGGGGCGCTGCCCGGCCAGGCACTCGTAACCCACCACACCGAGGGAGTAGACGTCGCCGGCTGGACCGGCCTCGTTCCCGGCGGCCTGCTCCGGAGCGATGTAGTGCGCAGTGCCCATCACCATCCCGTTCCGGGTCACCGGAGCGGCGTCGACGGCTCTGGCGATGCCGAAGTCGGTGAGTTTCACTCGCCCGTCGGGGGTGATCAGGATGTTTCCGGGCTTGATGTCGCGGTGCACCAGACCGCGCTCGTGGGCCGCCTGCAGCGCATCGCCGGCCTGCCCGAGGATGTCCAGCGTGCGCTCGGCGGCCAGCCGTTGCTGCCGCATCAGGATCGTGGCCAGCGGGTCCCCGGTGACCAGCTCCATCACCAGGTAGGCCCCGGGATCCCTACCGTCTGAATCGTTTCCCGCCTCGCCGTAATCGTGCACCGCAGCGATGCCGGGATGATTCAGCGACGCGGCCATCCGGGCCTCGGCGTGGAAACGGTGCCGGAACTCCGCGTCGCCGGACAGCTCCGGCTTGAGCACCTTGATGGCGACCTGACGGTCCAGCCGAGTGTCGGCGGCCTGCCACACCTCGCCCATCCCGCCGACGGCGATGCGCCGGCCCAGCCGGTACCGCCGCGCCAGCAGCTGCCCGCCGCTCAACCCCATACAGTTCCCCTCAGCGACACCACCGGCGGCACCGTGAGCGGGACCATCAGCGGGCTCCTTGCAGGGCGGCGGCGATGACGGCTCGACCGATCGGGGCGGCCAGCGAGCCTCCGGTCGCCTCGAGATTGCGGTCACCGCCGTTCTCCACCAGCACCGCGATCGCCACCTGCGGATTGTCGGCGGGCGCGAAAGCCACGTACCAGCCGTGCGGCGGAGTGTTCTTGGGGTCGGCACCGTGCTCGGCGGTGCCGGTCTTCGCGGCGATCCTGACGCCGTTGATTTTACCGTCGTTGCGGTAGCTGTTCTCGGCGGCGACCATCATGTTCCGGATCTGGTCGGCCGTGGAGCGGGACATCACCGTGTCGGCTTGCTCCGCTACGTTGCTGTCCAGCACGGACAGGTCCGGGGCCAGGATGTGCCGAACCAGCCGGGGCCTCATCCGCACCCCACCGTCGGCGATCGTCGCGACGATCATCGCGTTCTGTAACGGGGTGAGCGCCACATCACGCTGCCCGATGCCGGACTGCTGCAACGCGGCGACATCGGGGATAGCGCCCAGGGAGGATGGCGCCACCGGGATCGGGATGGTGAGGTCCTGCTGCCCGATGCCGAACAGTTGGGCCTGTTTGCGCAGGTCGTTCTCCCCGACGAGGGCGGCCAGCTGGGCGAAGGAGGCGTTGCAGGACCGCACCAGCGCCTGGGTGAGCGTGACGGTGGCGCCGGGGCCGCAGCGCTCGTCGGCGAAATTGTGCAGCGATGTCGTGGTGCCCTGCAGCTGCAGCGCGGAAGCCGCCGTGAGCGGGGTGTCCGGGGTGGCCTTCCCGTTCTCCAGCGCGGCCGCGCTGACCAGAAGCTTGAAGGTCGACCCCGGCGGGTAGGTCGACGCGACCGCGCGGTTGGTCAGCGGGGAGTCACGCTTGGTCGAGGTGTCCGCGTTCCAGGCGGCCTCCTGCTGCGCGCTGTCGTGCGCGGAGAGCTGGTTCGGGTCATAGGACGGGGTGGAGACCATCGCGAGGATCTCCCCGGTGCTGGGCTTGATCGCCACCACCGCGCCGGTGTAGCCCCGGCGGGTCAGTTGATCGTAGGCGACCCGCTGCACGGCCGGGTTGATGGTGAGCTCGACGCTGCCCCCTTTGGGCTCCCGACCGGTGACCAGATCAGACAACCGGCGCACGAACAGCCGGCCGTCGGAGCCGTTGAGCACCGAGTCCATCGAGTTCTCGACGCCACCCGAGCCGTAGCGCAGCGAGTAGTACCCCGTGACCGGGGCATACAGCGGGCCGTCGAGGTAGGTACGCAGGAAGCGCAGCTGCCCGCCGGTCTCCACCGAGTTGGCCACCGGTAACCCGCCCGCGATGATCTGGCCGCGCTGGCGGCTGTACTCGTCGAGCAGCACCCGGCGGTTGCGCGAGTCGGTGCGGTAGGTGTCGGCCTTGACGACCTGGATATAGGTGGCGTTCAACAGCAGCAGAACGATCATGCCTATGACGGCCAGCGCGACCCGGCGAAGCGGCGTGTTCACCAGCGCCGCACCCTGTCGGTGCGCGCCTGCGCCAGCGCGGCTGTCATGACCATCAGTTCACCGTCCGGCAGTCCACTCCGGGTACCGAGAGCTTCTCCGGTAGTGGCGTACCGGTGGTCGTGGGCTCGGTGCCAGTACCCGTGGTGGGAGTACCAGTGCCCGTGGCGACCGGGGACGGCGAGGCCGACGCCTCGGTGGGCAGGGCTGCGGCGCCGACTCGCGGGCACAGCGGCAGCAGATCATTGGTGCGCAGCCGGCCGATGATATCGCGAGCGCCGCCCAACCCGCTCTTGCTGATCATGTTTCGGTTCACGTTGGCCCGGGCGTATGGTTGCAGGTCGCGCAAGAACATCGTCTCGCAGCCGCGCGCGCCGTCCCGGCAGCTGCCCTCGGCCCAGGTGTGCAGCGGCAGGCCGAGGAACTCGCCCTGGACACCGTGGAAGACCGCCACCTCACCGTCACTGGCGGCCCCCACGTAGTACTGGCCACGCACCAGGATCGAGCTGATCGCGATGACGACGCCGAGCAGCCCGGCGAACACGGCCAGACCGATCAGCGTGCGCCGCCGTGCACGACGGCGCAGCCGCGGGTCGAGCGCCACCGGTTCGATCCGGGTGGGAACCGGGCGCGGCAGGGTTGTCGTCGCCGCCCGGGACGCCGCCGAGTCCGGCTGCGGCTCCTCGACACCGTCGCCTGCCGCCCCGCCGATGATGGGCGCGTCCTCGCCGTACTCGACGTCCACCACGTCGGCCACGATGCAGGTGATGTTGTCCGGTCCGCCGCCTTTGAGGGCCAGCTCGATGAGACGGTCAGCGCAGGCCTTCGGGTCGGGGATCGTCAGCCCCTCGGCCAGGGTCGCAGCACTCACCACGCCGGACAAGCCATCGGAGCACAGCAGGTAACGATCCCCGGCGAAGGCCTCCCGCACCGTGAGCGAGGGCTCCACGTCGTGCCCGGTGAGCGCCTTGAGCAGCAGCGAGCGCTGCGGATGATGGCTGGCCTCGTCCTCGGAGATCCGGCCCTCGTCGATCAACGACTGGACGAAGGTGTCGTCGTGGGTGATCTGGCTGAACGCGCCCTCGCGCAGGAGATAGGCGCGGGAGTCGCCGACATGGACCAAGCCGATCTTGTTCCCACCGAAGAGCACCGCGGTCAGCGTGGTGCCCATGCCCTCCCGTTCGGGATCCTCGCGGACCAGCTCACTGATCGCGGCGTTGCCGGCGAGGGTGGCCTCGTGCAGCTGATCCAGCAAGTCGTTGCCGGGCTCGTCGTCGTCCAGCGGGGCGAAAGCCGCGATGACGGCTTTCGAGGCTATCTCGCCGGCCGCATGGCCGCCCATCCCATCGGCCAGCGCCAGCAGGCGCGGACCCGCGTACACCGCGTCCTGGTTGTTCTGCCGGACCAGGCCGCGGTCGCTTCGGGCTGCGTAGCGGAGAACCAGAGTCATGGGCGCAGCTCGATCACCGTCTTGCCGATGCGGATCGGGACCCCGAGGGGAACCCGGGTAGGTCCGGTGACCTTAGCTCGGTCCAGATAGGTGCCGTTGGTGGAGCCCAGATCCTCCAGGAACCAGTCCCCGCCCTGAAAGCCGAGGCGGGCGTGCCGGGTGGACGCGTAGTCGTCATCAAGCACCAGTGTGGAGTCGTCGGCACGGCCGATGAGGATGGGCCTGCCGTCCAGCGTGATGCGGGTGCCCGCCAGCCCGCCCGCGGTCACCACCAGCTGACGCGGCGTCCGGTTGCGCTCCGCGCGAGCACCGCGGCGGGACGCCGAGGGGCCGGCACGCAGCCCGGACGCCGCGAACAGATCGGAGCGCACGACGCGGAGCGCGGCCACGACGAACATCCAGAGCAGGAGGAGAAAACCCGCTCTGGTCAGCTGTAGCACCAGCTCCGGCACGCTGAAGGTCGTTTCTGCTAGGTCTGGGGTCTCAACCCTGGATACGGAAGACGAGGCGGGACTGCCCAACCCGCACCACGTCGCCGTCGACGAGTTGCCAGGTCTGTACCGGGGTGCCGTTGACCGTGGTGCCGTTGGTGGACCCGAGGTCGGCGAGCACCGCGCTCCGACCGTCCCAGGTGATCTCCAGGTGTCGCCGGGACACGCCGGTGTCCGGAAGCCGGAACTGGGCATCCTGGCCGCGACCCACCACGGTGGCGCCTTCGGTCAGCTGGTACTGCCGATTCGACCCGTCGTCCACGACGAGCGACGCCTCGAGCCGGCCGCGGTAACCACCCTGATCATAGGCGTACTCCGGCTGCCCGCCGCCGTACTGGCCATAGGTCTGCTGGTAGTTCTCGTCGTATTGCTGGTAACCCGGTTGCTGGTAGCCGCCACCCTGCTGGTCATAGCCGCGCTGGTCATAGCCGTACTGGCCGTAGCCGGGTGGCCGGCCGTAATCCGGGGCGTCCCCGGCGTGCTCGCCCTGGTGCTGACTCATGGCTCGGTCTCCTGGGGTACGAGGAAGCGGTGTGTCGGGATCGACGGACGAGCTGGTGCGGAACTGTCCGGTGTGCAGCGTCCCAGACCGCTTCAGAACCACCACAACGTCTCCGTAGACATCCCACTCCCGCTCCGTGAGATGGCTCTGGACACAGCCCTTGAGCATCCGGATCACCCGCTGCTCGTCGCCTGCCAGCCGGTCATAGTCGGCCGCCCCGAGTCTCACGGTGTAACGGTTGGGCGCGAGCACCCGCCCTCCCGCGAGCGGACGCGCGTTGTCGTCAACCTCACGCTGGAGCGCCTGCGCCACCTCCTGCGGCACCACGCTACCGCCGAAGACCCTGGCGAAGGCGTCGCCGACCATATCCTGCAACCGACGCTCGAACCGCTGCACCTTGCCCACGGCGACCTCCTCTCCCAGTCTCGGCCAAGGCCCTACTGGCGGGGCTGCACCGATCGTATCCGGAAGGCCAGCGGGCCGGGTCCGCTGCGGCCGGGCATCGGCGAGTGGGCATGCTAGGATGCCGCAGTCGCTCGGGCGAGTGGCGGAATGGCAGACGCGCACGGTTCAGGTCCGTGTGTCCGCAAGGACGTGGGGGTTCAAGTCCCCCCTCGCCCACCTCTGAACTCACCTCGGGGAGCCAGTCCCGATGTCCAAGGCCCCTCGGGTTGACTCGAGCCGCCCATAAACTTCATCGGCATCGGCGGGATCGGGATGTCCGGGCCGGCGAAGATCCTGGCCCATCGCGGGGCCCGCGTCGCCGGGAACGCCGGCCCGCTCATGATCGTGGTTTGTGTGCCGAAAACGACATCCCGTGTCGTTTTCGGCACACAAACCGTGATCATCCCTCCGGCACAATGGTTTAGCCCTCCACGGGCTCGTAGAGGGTGGTGCGCTGGGCCAGCGGGCGGCCGAGTGGCTCGACGATCGAGTGGAAGCCGGCCTCGTCCAGGCTCTGCCCATGGTTGGCGCCGGCCGCGCGGCTGATGTTCTCGTCCATCAGCGTGCCGCCCAGGTCGTCGACCCCGGCCGCCAGCAGCTGGCGGGCGCCGAGGGCGCCGAGTTTGACCCAGGACGCCTGCACGTGGTCGATCAGCCCGTGCAACGCGATCCGGGCTACCGCATGCACCAGCAGTACCTCCCGCCAGGTCGGTCCCCGCCGGGCCGCCCGCTTGAGGTACATCGGGGTCGCCATGTGCACGAAGGGCAGCCCGACGAACTCGGTGAACCCGCCGGTCTGCGCCTGCAGGTCACGGGCGTGCAGCAGATGCCGGGCCCAGTGCACGGGTTGCTCGATGGCCCCGAACATCATCGTGACGTTCGAGCGCAACCCCACCGAGTGCGCCACCCGGTGGCACTCCAGCCACTCAGCGGTGGTGATCTTGTCAGGGCACAGCACCGCGCGGATCTCGTCGTCGAGGATCTCCGCGGCGGTGCCGGGTAGTGAGCGCAGGCCCGCCGCCCGCAGCCGGATCAGGTAGTCGGCCAGCGGTTCGCCCAGCCGCCGGGCACCTTCGGTGACCTCCAGCGCGGTGAAGCCGTGGATGTGGATTCCGGGCGCGGCCTCGTGAATGGCCCGGCACACCGTGACGTAGTAGTCGCCGTCGAAGCTGGGATGGATCCCGCCCTGCAGGCACACCTCCGTGGCGCCCCATCGCTGAGCCTCCAGGACCCGCGCCACGATCTCGGGCAGCTCCAGCAGGTATGGCGCACCGCGCAGGTTCAGGGAGAGCTTGCCTTTGGAGAACCCGCAGAACCGGCACCGGAAGGTGCACACGTTGGTGTAGTTGATGTTGCGATTGACCACGTAGGTCACGGTGTCCCCGACGGCCGCCGCGCGCAGCTCGTCGGCCAGTCCGGCAACGGCGCCGACCTCGGGCCCGCGGGCGCGCAGCAACGTCACCAGCTCGTCGAGCTCCGGGCGCTGGCCGGTGCGAACCCCGTCGAGCACCGCGCGCACCGCGCCGGTCGCTCCCGCCGGCGCGGGTAACAACACCGGTGGCGCGGCGTCGGTGCCGGAGTACCAGGCGGTGGAACGGCGTCCGGCCGGCGTCACCTCCGCCCCGTCGCCGACGTGGACGGCGCGGTGTGCCTGTTCCGGGAACACCGCGCCCGGATCGTCCCGGCCGAGCCCCTCGGCGTCGGAGCGGTCCAACACCCCGAAACGTACCGCCTCGTCCAGCCACCGGGCCGGGTCCAGGGCGTACTGCGGGTACACCGCCAGCCGTGGCGCCAGGGTGTGGCCCGCCGCCTGGGTCACACCGCGCAGCTCCTCCAGCGCGGGCCACGGCCGCTCGGGATTGACGTGATCCGCGGTACTGGGGGAGACCCCGCCCCAGTCGTCGATGCCGGCGGCGAGGACGCGCACGGGGTCGTCGGTGAGATTGGGCGGGGCTTGCACATGCACCTGCGGCGGCAGCAGCAGCCGAGCCAGCGCGATAGCCCGGAGGTGCTCTCGCGGTGGGCAAGGCGGCGTGTGGCGCATCGCGGTGCCCGTCTTGGGCAGGAAGTTCTGCACGATCACTTCCTGGACGTGCCCGTACCGGCGGTGTGCCGCCGCGATCGCTTCGAGCGCCACCACCCGGTCGGCCTCGGTCTCGCCGATGCCGACCAGGATCCCGGTGGTGAACGGGATCGCCAGCTCCCCTGCGGCGTGCAGGGTGGCCAGCCGTCGATTCGGGTGCTTGTCCGGGGCGCCGCGGTGCGCGGCCAGGTCCGGTTGCAACGATTCGAGCATCATTCCCTGGCTGACGGTCACCCCGCGCAGCGCGGCCAGCTCGTCACGATGCAACGCGCCGGCGTTGGCGTGCGGCAGCAGCCCGGTCTGCTCGAGCACTGCGCGGCACGCCGCCACCAGGTAGTCCACCGTGGAGTCGTAACCGTGGTCGGCCAGCCAGCTCCGGGCTGACGGGTAGCGGTGCTCGGGGCGTTCGCCGAGGGTGAACAGTGCTTCGTGGCAGCCGAGCTCCGCGCCCCGGCCGGCGATCGCCAGCACCTCGTCGAGCTCCAGGTAGGCCGATGGCAGCTCGCGTGGGGCGTGCGCGAAGGTGCAGTAGCCGCAACGGTCCCGGCACAGCATGGTCAACGGGATGAACACCTTGGGGGAGTAGGTCACCCGCGTCCCGTGCACCGCGTCCCGCACCGCCCGAGCTCTGCCCAGTAACTCCTCATCCCCCACCCGCCTACTCCCTCCGGCATGGAGACATATCGGGGCTGTTCCGGACTCTATAGCCCCGATATGTCTCCATGCCGGGGCAGCGGAGCACGGGTTCAGCGTGTTGCGAGGCGGACGCGATCGCGGCCGGCTGCTTTGGCGGCTAGGAGGGCGCCGTCGGCGGCTAGGAGGAGCTGGTCGATCTCGTCGCCGTCGTCGGGTCTGACCGCTGCGCCGATCGACACTGAGATGCCGTCCACCGTGACTGGTCGATTGTGTGGACCGTCGACCAGGACGCGCAGCTGGCCGATGCGCTCGCGGATCCGGTCCGCGATGTGCTCGACCTGGCCGGTTCCCACGCCGGGCAGCAGAATCACGAACTCCTCGCCGCCGAACCGCCCGACCAGGTCGTAGGGCCGGGTCTGGGAGCGGAGCTCGTCGGCGACGGCGCGCAGTACCTGATCGCCGACGAGATGCCCCATCCGGTCGTTGAACGACTTGAAATGATCCAGGTCCAGCATCAGCACTCCGAGCGGGTCAGCGAGCCGACGAGCCCGTTCGAGCTCTCGGCCGGCAGCCTCACGCCAGAAGTCCATCGTGAGCAGCCCGGTCTTGCCGTCTGTGCGGGCGGCCTGCTGGAAGTGTGGTAGCAGTAACGCGCGGTGCAGTGGGAACACGGTGATCATGAGAACGGGGATCAGCCACGGCTGGAAGGTCATCATCACGGCCAGCGCGACTCCCAGCCCGAGCGAGGCCGCCACAACGACCTGGTCGCTCGGGTTGGGCAGGGCCTGGCGAGCCGGCTGCGGCGGGTCGGACATCCGCATGGTGCCGACCACCAATGCGTAATTGACCAGCCAGAACACCGTCCCGGCGCCGATCAGGGCGGCGAGCCCCGGCGGGCCGTGCGGGATAATGGGGTACTCGGTGGGCTGGAGGGGTTGCAGGACCGCCACGGCGGCGGTAGCCGCTAGCACCATCGTCGTGCCGGAGAACAGCGTGCGGTACGGCCTGTTGGAGCCACCCCGGTACCAGGAGTGCAGACAGACCACCGCGGTCACGGCGAAGACCAGTGGTAGCGGAATCGACAGCGCCGCCGCGAAGATCCACAAGGAGGTGAGGTCCGTGAGCGGGCCGTTGCTCGTGGCTCCCTCACGGAGGCTCTCGATCCGGCGAACCGCCTCCCGATGGACGACCGCCCCCGCGACCAGCAGGCCGAAGCGGAACAGATCGCCCGAGTGGACTGGTATCGTCGCGATCATCCCAGCGGCCAGTACCACCGCCGCGATGTCGATGGCGAGGACATAGGCGATGACGGCTTTCCGCTCGCGCCACAGCTTCCACCGCTGCGGCCTCCACCGCTGCAGGTGCGCGGCCCTCCGGCCGCACCTCGGTACGGCGCGCTCAAACCCATGGCTCACACTCACTAGGCCCCCCGGTAGTGACGTTGAGCGATCTCCCTCAGCGTAATCGGCGGGCGACTCTTTGTCATCCTCCGAGCGGAGTGCTACATCCAGCGGGTTTTCCGTCACTGTCAGATACATGATACCGCCGAATGGGTTAGTGCTACCGAGGAGCGGTGCGGCGGGATTTCCCGCGCGCCGATCACCGCTGGTATGAAGTGTCACCCAACGTTGCATCATGCGCTGGCGAGGGAGTGGTGGTGGTGAGCAGACGGGGGGGCCGGGTGCTGGCCGTGCTTGCGCTGGTGTGCGTGTGGCCCGCCATGGTGCTGTCCTGCGTCGGCGGTGCGCCACCGACGTCGTTCCAGGCCCTCGCCCCGCCCGTCTCGCTGATTCCGGCCAGCCCGCTTGCGCCCAGTCCGACGTCGCTCAGCCCGACCCCGCCCAGCCCGATGCCGGTGTCGCCGTTCACCGGCCTGCCCGCCGACCTCGGCGCGCCGGTACTGTGCGTCAAGATCGACAATGCTGCGGAAGCCCGCCCGCAGAGCGGCCTCGAGCTGGCGGACCTGGTCTATGTCGAGCCGGTCGAGGGCGGCCTGAGCCGGTTGCTCGCGGTGTATCAGTCCCGGGTCCCGTCGGTGGTGGGGCCGGTGCGCAGCACACGAGCGTCTGACGTGCAGCTGCTGGCGAATTTCGGTCGACCCGCGCTGGCGTTCTCCGGCGCGGCGCCCGTAGTCGGCGCGCTGGTGTCGCGCGCGCCGGTGCTTGACGTCTCGGCCCTGGCGCGGCCGGGCGATTATTACCGAGACCGGCGAAGGCCGATGCCGCACAACCTCTATGGCGACGCCAAGGCGCTACGCCAAGGCGGCACGCCACCGGAGGATATCGGGTTCCGCTTCGGGCCCACGCCGCCCGGCGGTCGCCCGGTACCGGGGACCGAGGTCAGGTACCCGGCGACCGCCATCGGGGTGCAGTGGGTTCCGGCGGAGGCTAGGTGGGTGATCTCCATGGACGGTGCGCCGCTCACCTCCGCCTCTGGGCTGCGGCCCGGGGCGGCGACCGTGGTGTTGCAGCGAGTGCCGGTGCTCGACACCTCGGTCCGTGACGCATCCGGATCACCGTCGCCGTTCGCGGCGACGGTCGGCGCCGGTGACGCGGTTGTGCTTCGCGACGGGCTCGCCTTCACCGGGCACTGGTCTCGCCCAACCCCAGACGCGATCACCACGTTCACCCAGCCGGATGGTTCACTGTTGACCTTCGCGCCCGGCCCGGTCTGGGTGGTGCTGGTGCCGGCCTAGCCGCTGGGGGTCGAGATACGAGTGGGGGGTATGGTGGTACCTGGTATGGGTATGGCCGAGGGTTCACGAGCCGAGGGGTCGAGAGTCAAGGGGTCGAGAGAGGCCGAGGGGTCGAGAGAGGAGAGTGCAGTGGCGAGCTACACCAAGGACCGGGACGCCTACCTCAACCGGCTCCGCCGGATCGAAGGCCAGATACGCGGTCTACAGCGCATGGTGGAGCAAGACCAGTACTGTATCGACGTCCTGACCCAGGTCTCGGCCGCCACGAAAGCACTGCAATCCTTCGCGCTGGTTCTGCTCGAAGAGCATATGAACACCTGCGTGGTGGACGCCGCGGCCGACCAGGCCGATGCCGGCGTCAAGGTCAAGGAAGCGGCCGACGCGATCGCTCGCCTGGTTCGCTCGTGACTCTCCGCGCGGGACACCGCAACGAGCCCGAGGAGGTCACGGACATGGGGGATACCGCTACCGTCAACGAGTACCGTGTGACAGGTATGACCTGTCAGCATTGTGTGTCAGCGGTGACGCGGGAGGTCGGCGCCATCGAGGGCGTGACCGATGTGCAGGTCGACCTGGCCACCGGCCGGGTCATCGTCACCAGCGGCAGGCCGCTGGACGCTGCCGCAGTCGCCGCCGCGATCGACGAGGCCGGTTATGAGATCTCCGCCGAGAGTTCAGGCTGACATGTTTCACACCGATGAGCGCAACCATCAGGTCGAGCTGGCCATCGGTGGTATGACGTGCGCGTCCTGTGCGGCACGCATCGAGAAGAAGCTCAACCGGCTCGAGGGAGTCAACGCCAGCGTCAACTACGCCACCGAGAAGGCGCGAGTCAGCTACGCCGACGGTGTCGCGCCGGAAGACCTGGTGGCGACGGTGGCTCGCACCGGCTATACCGCCCAGCTGCCTCAGGACACCGGTACCGACGGTGCCGACCTCCACGTGTTGCGGGAACGGCTGGTGGGTAGTGCCGTGCTGGCCGTCCAAGTGATCGCGATGTCGATGGTGGCGATGGTGCCGGGTCTGCGGGTGCCGCACAACTTCGAGTCGCTGTCACTTTTCCTGACCCTTCCCGTCGTCACGTGGGGGGCATGGCCCTTCCACCGGGCCGCCTGGCGGAACCTGCGGCACGGCGTGGCCACCATGGACACGCTGATCTCGATGGGTGTGTCGGCCGCGTTCCTGTGGAGCTGCTACGCGTGGTTCATCGGTAATGGCCTCTTCCCCAAGCACGAGGTCGTTGCCTCGGGCTACCATGCCCATAACAAGGTTTACTTCGAGGTTGCCGCTGGTGTCACGGTGTTCCTGCTGGCCGGCCGTTACTTCGAGACGCGCTCCAAACGGCGCGCGGGCGCGGCGCTGCGCGCGTTACTCGAGCTCGGTGCTTCGGACGTCGCGGTGCTGCGAGACGGGCAGGAGACGCGCATCCCCATCGAGGCGCTCGTGATCGGCGATGAGTTCGTGGTCCGCCCGGGGGAGAAGATCGCCACTGACGGAGAGGTGGTGGAGGGGTCTTCCGCTGTTGACGAGAGCATGCTGACCGGCGAGTCGGTACCGATCGAGGTCAGCCCGGGCTCGGCGGTCACCGGCGGGACGCTGAACGCCTCCGGCCTGCTGCGGGTGCGGGCCTGTCGGGTCGGTGCGCACACTCGGCTCGCGCAGATGGCGGCCCTGGTTGCGGACGCGCAGAGCGGCAAGGCCAAGGTGCAGCGGCTGGCCGATCGGGTCTCGGCGGTGTTCGTGCCGATCGTGATCGCGCTCGCGGTGGCCACCCTGTGCGTCTGGCTGGCCGTCGGCGCCGCCGTCGGTACCGCATTCGCCGCCGCGGTCGCGGTGCTGATCATCGCCTGCCCGTGCGCCCTCGGGCTGGCCACACCCACCGCGCTACTGGTCGGCACCGGTCGCGGTGCGCAGCTGGGCATTCTCATCAAGGGACCCGAGGTACTGGAGTCCACCCGGCGGGTGGACACCGTGCTGCTGGACAAGACCGGCACGGTCACCACCGGGGAGATGACGTTGGTCGACGTGCTGCCCGCGCCCGGCGAGGACGCCGACGAGGTGCTGCGCCGGGCCGCCGCCGTGGAGAACGCCTCCGAGCACCCCGTCGCCGCCGCGATCGCCGCCGGAGGCAGGCAGCGGTTGGGGACGCTGCCGACGGTGGTCGGCTTCCGCTCGACGCGGGGGCTGGGCGTGCAGGGTGAGGTGCACGGCGGCGTGGTGTTGGTGGGCCGGCCGGCCTGGTTGGCCGAGCAGTGGTCGGTGCCGATGCCTGATGAACTGGCTACGGCGCAGGCGCAGTCCCACGGCCGCACCGTCGTCGCGGTGGCCTGGGACGGCCGGCTGCGGGGCCTGCTCTCGGTGGCCGACACCGTGAAGCCGAGCAGCGCCGAGGCGGTGCGCCAGCTGCGCGTGCTGGGGCTGACCCCGGTGCTGCTCACCGGCGACAACGCCACCGTTGCCCGATCAGTGGCAGCGCAGGTCGGTATCGACACGGTGATCGCCGGGGTGTCGCCCGAGGGGAAGGTCGAGGAGGTGTGTCGGCTCCAGCGGGCAGGTCGGGTCGTGGCGATGGTCGGTGATGGGATCAACGACGCCGCCGCGCTGGCCCAGGCCGATCTGGGGTTGGCCATGGGCACCGGCACCGACGCCGCCATCGAGGCCAGCGACCTCACCCTGATCCGTGGTGACCTGAGGGTGGTCGCCGATGCGATCCGGCTGTCCCGGCGCACCCTGCGCACCATCAAAGGCAACCTGTTCTGGGCCTTCGGCTACAACGTAGCCGCCCTCCCACTGGCCGCGACCGGCCTCCTCAACCCCATGATCGCTGGCGCCGCAATGGCATTCTCCTCAGTCTTCGTAGTATCCAACAGCCTGCGCCTACGCAATTTCCGCCCTTCGCGCGCTGCACCGTTCGGAGCCGAATCGCGGTCCCTGGCCCCGCGCTGACCGCGATTCGGCTCCGAATGGCGGTCAGCGGGGTACGTGGGTGGTGTGGCCTGCTTGGCGTAGGGTCTGGCGTAGGGTTTCTGCTGTGGTGTCTTGGTCGGCTGGGTCGGGGTGGGGGTTGGCTGCGTTGAAGTCGAAGTCGTTGATGGCCCAGGTGGGGAACACGTGCAGGTGCAGGTGTGCTACCTCGAACCCGGCGACTATGAGGCCGGCCCTCGGCGCGTCGAAGGCTGTTTTCTGCGCCGCGCCGATGTGCCTGGCCACCACCATGAGATGGGCTAGCAGCTCGTCGTCCGCATCGGTCCACTGGTCGACCTCGGCACGGGGGACGACCAGAGTGTGCCCAGGCCGCAGCGGGGCGATGGTGAGAAACGCGACGCACCATTCGTCACGCCAGACGAACCGACCTGGGATCTCGCCCTCGATGATGCAGCTGAACAGCGTCGCCACGGTTCTTCTCCCTTGGGATAGCGCCGAGTATCACGGTTCGGTGGAGTGTTCCAGCCAGGAGCGCAGCGCAGCGCCACCGTCTGCGGCGGGATCGGTGATGCTGATCCGGGGGCCGGCGAACGCCCGGGAGCGGCTTGACGTCCCGCCGACCAGCAACACCGGGCCGGGGTGGCGTCGTGCCAGTTGCGCGAAGTCCCCGTCGCCGGTGGCCAGCAGTAGCGGCTGGTCATCGGCGTGGTACGCGGGCCAGCAGTAGGTCCGCGCCCTGCCAGCCGCTGGCCGGCAGAACCTGGGCCTTCGGCGGCCAGTCGAGGGCTTCCAACGCGGTCGGCGCACCGGCCACCACGACGTCGGCGAAGGGTGCCGTCTCCAGGGCCGCGACGAGCAGACGCAGCCGCGGCACGTCGAGGTTGTCCGCGTCGACCAGTACCTGCACGGTGCGATCATGCACCAGCAGCGGCGGTCCTGGTTCCACGCCACACACGATCAGTTGTGCGAAGCTTCTCCGGTGCGGCTCAGTCGGTGGTGACCGGGGCGTTGCGGGACTGGCTCGTGGGCCGCGGTGATCCCGTCGAGGGATTGATCCTTCGAGCGTTCATCCCGGTCAGCCAGCGGGCGAGGTTCGCTAGCCGCATCGGGGAAACCGGTTGCCCGGCTACCTCTGCGACCTGCCGGTCGGCCAGGCCGATCCCGGTAAGCGGCTGCTCACGATCCGGCGCGCGATGGGGCACAACAAGGCCGCCGGGAGCCGCCGCGGCGCTGGTGCGATACCGGGTGCTGGCTGATCGGTTGCCGGCTGCGGTGCACCGGGTAGCGGCCCCGGTGCCGAGCCTGCCGTTCACGCTGGACGGCGCCGAGCTGGAGTAGGTTTTCCCGATCGCGCCGCTGGCGGCCGGCCGCGCCCTGGTCGTGGGGCTGTCCTGGTACCAGGACAGCGCGTATGTCTCCCTGTACGCCGATCGGGAGGGCCTGCCTGACGTGGGGCGGCTCGCTGAGGCGATCCAGCCCTCGGCGGTCGCGTTGGACAGTCTGATCCGGTTACCCTGAGCAGGTGCCAACTTTCGACGCCACAGCGGTGGACTGCCGGGTATCGGTCTTTCGTGAGGGGCTGCTGACCTCATTCGGCCACGACGTGACCCTGCAGGTGACGAACCTGTGTCTGGACGTGGGGGACGACGACGGGATCACAGGCGACTTCGACCCGAGTTCGCTGCGGGTGACGACTGATATCTCGGAGTCTGATCGGAAGGACATCGAGAAAAACGCCGAGAAGGTGCTTGACTCGAAGAAGTATCCGAAGATCCAGTTCCGTTCGGTGTCGGTGGTGCGCGACGGCGACCGGGCGCGTATCGAGGGAGACCTCACGCTGCACGGTGTGACGAATACGATCTCTGTCGAGGCGCGCGACGACGGCGCCCGGTGGAACGCCACGATCGTTCTCGATCAGCGCAAGTTCGGCATCAAGCCGTTCTCCGCCATGCTCGGCGCCCTCAAGGTCAAGCCCGAGGTAGAGGTGACCATCAGCGTCCCGCACTCGTGACGGGGGCGTGGCCCCGTGGGGTGACGGATGCCACAGCGCTAGAGCGCACCGAGCACCAGCCGTCTGCGAAGCCACCACGGCGAGGCGGTGAACAGCGCGCCCATGGCCGCTGCGTTTCCCTGGAGGTCCTCGCGGCCGGTCAGGTAGGCCCAGCGGTGCCGCTGGGGTAGCTCGAAGAACACGTCGAAGAAGTCCGGGACACGCTCCGGGGGCAAGCGCAGGAGTGACTCCAGGCTGCGGCGACGCAGGGTGTGCACCGCCAGCGCGGCCGGGCTCCACACCGTCCGCCACGCTGCGGCTCCGGCGGCCGCGCCGCCGCCGCGGCTCAGCGCGTCGTGCACCGCGGTGGCCACCCGAGGGGCCAACCGCAGCGCCGTGGCGACGCTGTAGCCGGTAGCCGGGTGCACCAGCGGGCTCGCCGCCCCGAACGGCACCACCGGCCCACGCCAGTCCCCGGGCGCCGGTAGCGGCCGGTCCACCGGGAAGCGCACCCGCTCCTCGCCTTCTGGCGGCACGGCGATGCGGTGATGGGCCAATCGGGCGTGCAGCCGGCGGCGCAGCACGGGAAGCGCGAGCCCTGGGCGACGGGCCAGCGAGGTCTCCTCGAGCAGCACGCGGTCCGGCGTCACCGGCACCGCATACAGGAACGTGGGCCATCCCGACTCGCCGTGATGCGGTCGCCAGTCCATGAACAACGCGCTGCCAGGAGCCACCAGATCCCGCGCGGCCTCGGCGTCGACCACCACCCCCACCGCGGTCTGCTCAGCGGCGCCGCGACGGGCGGTTGCACCGAGCACTGAGCGCGGCGCGCCGGTCGCGTCGAGCACAACGGCCGCCCGCCGCCTGCCGTCGCCCAGCTCCACGGTGACCCCGCCCTGGCCCCGGCGAGCATTCCGCACCCGCCCCTTGGCCACTCTGACCGGCGCTACGGCGAGCCCATCGCGCAGCGCGGTGTTGTCCAGCACCACGTATTCCCAGTCCAGGCGGTGCCGGGTGGTGCCGATCGCCTCGCCGCGACCGCTGCCCGCCACCGCGGCGTCAGCGTCGGCGGGCAGCTCCTCCCGCCAGGCGCCGTAGGTGGCTCGCCACGGCCGGTCCGGCGCGGGGTCCACCAGCTCGGTGTCCAGCCCCAGCCGCGCGCACGCCGCCGCCACCGCCCACCCCGCCGGACCACCCCCGGCCACCAGCACGTCGATCACGGGTGCATGCTAGCGTGCACCCGTGAGTGGCGATGCGAGCTGTAGCCCATAACGCCACTCACGGGTACGCGCTAGCATGCCGGGGATGAGCTGGACCCGGGAGCTTGCCGGTGGTGGGCGTGCGGTGGAGGTGGAGCCCGAGCGGTTGGCCGCGTTCCTGGCGCGATTCGCCGCCGGCCACGGCGGGGCGTTGACTACGACGGTCGCGCGGGACCGGGTGGACGTGGTTACCGCTGACGGCGCGATGGCGTCGATCCCGGTGCCCTTCGGCCCGCTGGCAGTACCAGCCGTGCAACGGGCCGGCCTTGCCGTGGACGACCTGCTCGACCACCTCATGGCGCCGCGCACGATCGGGTTGCTGCTGGTGCGCCTGGGCGGATACAGCGTCGGGGTCGCCCGCGCCGGGGTGGTGCTCACCTCCAGCACCGGCAGCCGACCGGTGCACGGTCGCTCCGCTGCGGGCGGGCAGTCCCAGCAGCGGTTCGCCCGGCGGCGGGAGGGCCAAGCCCGAGTGGCGCTGCGTGCGGCGGCGGACACTGCGGCGCGGGTGCTGCTGCCCCGTGCCGCGGAGCTGGACGCCGTCGTCCTCGGCGGGGATGCCGCGGCGCTCCGCACCCTGGCCGCCGACGTGCGGTTGGCCGCATTGCTGGAGCGGGCCGAGCCGCGCATCCTCGATGTCCCCGAGCCGCGCCGCGCGGTGCTCGATGATGCCGCCCGGCGGGCGCGATGCGTCGAGGTCCAGCTCAGCACCTGATGGATCCCGGCGGCCCGGTGGGATTAGTGATGGCGGCACCGTAATCCGGATGCGGTGGCCGGTAGTATGGGTCCGTGGTCGCGACAAGCTGATGTGCTTCTGGCCCCACGCGCTGCGGCTCGTGGGGAACCGACCCCTGCCGGCGACCACCTTTGGAGTCACGTCACCGTGATCACAGGTATTGACCTTGAACTGCGCGCTGGGTCCCGGACCCTGCTCTCCGGTGCCACCCTGCGGGTGCAGCCCGGCGACCGGATCGGGCTTGTCGGCCGCAACGGTGCCGGCAAGACCACCACGCTGCGGGTGCTGGCCGGCCAGCACCCGCCCTACGCGGGCCAGGTCCGCCACGCCGGGGCGTTGGGCTACCTGCCGCAGGATCCCCGCGAGGGTGATCTGTCGGTCTGGGCCAGGGACCGGGTGCTCTCGGCTCGCGGGCTCGACCAGCTGCTGGCGGAGATGGAGAAGTCACAGCTGGAGATGGCGGAGCTGGCCGACCGAGAAGAGCAGAGCCGGGCGGTGCGCCGCTACAGCCACCTGGAGGACCGGTTCTCCGCGCTGGGCGGCTACGCCGCCGAGAGCGAGGCGGCGCGGATCTGCGCCAGCCTCGGGCTGCCCGACCGGGTGCTGGCCCAGCCGCTGAGCACGCTCTCGGGCGGGCAGCGACGCCGGGTCGAGCTGGCCCGGATCCTGTTCGGGGCCTCGGACGGCTCGGGTGGGCGCTCGCACACCACGCTGCTGCTCGACGAGCCGACCAACCACCTTGACGCCGACTCGGTCACCTGGTTGCGCGGTTTCCTGACGGCGCACGACGGCGGCCTGGTCGTGATCAGCCACGACACCGAGCTGCTCGCCGCCGTGGTGAACAAGGTCTGGTTCCTCGACGCGATCCGCGGCGAGGCCGACATCTACAACCTGAGCTGGCAGCGCTACCTGGACGCCCGCGCCGCCGACGAGAAGCGACGGCGCCGGGAACGCGCGAATGCGGAGAAGAAGGCCACCGCCCTGGTGGCCCAGGCGGACAAGATGCGAGCCAAGGCCACCAAGGCCGTCGCCGCGCACAACATGGAGCGGCGAGCCGCCAGGTTGCTGGCCGATTCGCAGACCGAGCAACGCGCCGAGCGGGTGGCCCGGATCCGCTTCCCGCAGCCCGCCGCCTGCGGGCGGACCCCACTGACCGCGAGCGGGCTGAGCAAGTCCTACGGCTCGCTGGAGGTCTTCAGCGGGGTGGACCTCGCGGTCGACCGGGGTGCCCGGGTGGTGATCCTCGGTCTCAACGGCGCCGGGAAGACCACCCTGTTGCGGCTGCTCGGCGGGATGGAGACCCCCGACGCCGGACAGGTCGAGGCCGGGCACGGCCTGCGGGTGGGGTACTTCGCCCAGGAGCACGACACACTGGACCTCGATGCCACGGTGTGGGAGAACCTCCGGCACGCCGCGCCGGATGCTGTCGAGCAGCAGCTGCGCACCCTGCTCGGCGCGTTCCTGTTCCGTGGTGAGCAGCTGGACCAGCCGGCGGGCACCCTGTCCGGGGGTGAGAAGACCCGGCTGGCGCTGGCCGCGCTGGTGTCCTGCGCGGCCAATGTGCTGCTGCTCGACGAGCCGACCAACAACCTCGACCCGGTGTCCCGGGAGCGGGTGCTCGACGCGCTGGCGCACTACGCCGGTGCGGTGGTGCTGGTGACCCACGACCCTGGAGCCGTGGAGGCGCTCGGGCCCGAGCGGGTGATCCTGCTGCCGGACGGCACCGAGGATCACTGGAACGCGGACTACCTCGACTTGGTGCAGCTCGCCTGACCGGCACGGCGTTCTCGCGGAGAGTAACTGCTTGATCACACCGTCGTTACCTCGCACGTGCATCTGGTCCCACCAGAGATACCGTTCACAGATCCACCCGGAGATCGTCTAGCGTAGATCGCTAACCTGGTCGATCATTGCGGCAAGGGCCGCGACCGGCCCTTCTAGCGTGGGAAGGAAGGCGTTTCACGGTGGCCGACTTGAAGAAGGGCAGCCGGATCACCGGTGTTGCCCGGGACAAGCTCGCAGCAGAGCTGAAGAAGAAGTACGAGAAGGGCGCCAGCATCCGGGCGCTCGCGGAGTCGACCGGGCGGTCGTACGGCTTCGTGCACCGGGTGCTCTCAGAGTCCGGTGTGACGTTGCGTGGTCGCGGTGGCGCCACCCGCACGAAGAAGAAGTAGACCCCAGGGAGGTTCGTGGCTCAGGAGCGAAAGAGGACATCCCGCTACGCGTTCGCGCAGGCGAGGGGTAGCGCGGCCGAGTGTGAACGGCTCGCCCTGCTCCAGACCCTCAGGGATGCCCACACGACCCACTGTCTGGACGCGGTCGGGATCGGCGAAGGCTGGCGCTGCCTTGATGTTGGCGCGGGCGCGGGCTCGCTCGCTCGTTGGCTGAGCGAGCGAGCCGGCCCGAGTGGTCGCGTCGTCGCGACCGACCTCGAGACAGCCGCACTCGCCCATCTCGACGCTCCCAACCTGGATGTCATCCGTCACGACATCCTGGTCGACGATCTCCCCAGAGAGACCTTCGACCTCGTCCACACGCGCTTCGTGCTGATCCACCTCCCGGACCGGGACGAGGCACTGGCGCGCATGGTCGCCGCGGCTCGACCCGGTGGCTGGGTTGTGGTAGGCGACCAAGACTCGCGAGCGGTCGCGCCAGCGCGCCCCTCCGAGGTCTTCACCCGAGTGTGGGTGGCTTACCTGGCGACGCTGACCGGCGCCGGAGTGGACATCGGCTACGGCCAGCGCATCCCGGCCGTTCTCGAAGGCCACGGCCTGCGGGACGTGCAGGCCAACGGTGAGAGCACCTACTGGCGCGGCGGATCACTCGCAGACCAGTTCTACCAGCGGACCATCAAGCTGCTCCGAGCGGAGATCCTGGCTACCGGCCTCGTTGGCGACAGCGATATCGACGAGTTCTCCGCCCTGCTCACCGATCCCGCCTTCGCCTGGTGGGGCGGAACCGTCTGGACAGGCTGGGGACGCAAGCCCGGCCCGTGACGGGCGACATCCCCAAGACTCAGACCCCGAATCCCATCGCCGCCAGCTGTTCGTCCAACGCCTGGACAGCCTGGGTGTCCTGCCACGGCTGCATCTGGGCGCGAGCGGTCCGTATTTCTTTGGTCCGTCGTGCCGACGGGACTTGGGTGGCGAGCAGCGCGCCGTCGCCAATAACTCGGGCGGCCTCTTCGATCTCGCCCAATTGCAGGTGGGCGGTGCCCAAGCGAACTGTGCAGTGGGTTAAGGTGCCCGCGAAAGAATTGTCCAAAACCCGTAAGCCTGTGCTGGCCTTAGTGGCGGCTTCCTGCGGCTTCCTCAGTCGCAGCAGACAGTCACTCTGATGGCTCGCAACCAGACCCTCGTGGCACCAATAGGCTGGTGATTCGGGGGACATCTGGCCAGCGGCTGATGGAAATCCAGCCTGCGCCCGGTCGAACGCTGCCATGCACTCCTTGTACTGACCGGCAACCGCGCAAGCGGTACCAGAACAAACATCAACATAGATTTTTAGCGGTACGTCATCGGTCTGGCTCGCCAGGCTCTGGGCCGCCGCAGCGAAGTCGAGACCGGCGTGTGCTCTGCCGTACCAGGAAGAAAAGTAACTCATATTGCACAGCGCGTAGACAGCAAGCTCGGTGTTGCCGGCTTCTTGAGCGGTCGCCCGCGCTTGGTCGCAGTAGTGCAGGGCGCTGGCGTCGTCGTTGAGTTCGAAGAAATAGTGTCCGGCGGAGCTGGACATGTTGCTCTGAACCGACAAAAGGCGAGGGCGAAGCAGATCCGGGCAACCGGTCAGCAGGGTCCGGACCAGCTGTCGTTGGGCCAGCACGGTGTCCAGTACCGCCTGCGGCCCGAGAGCATCCTCTTGCCGTTGGCAGTGTTGGAGAATCGTCTCAATATGGTCGATGACCTGGTCATCTACTCGGCTTGGTGAGGAGATGACCCTCGCGAGGCGCTCCTGCTCCTCGGCGTTCAGGCTACTCATCGGAGAGGCGGCGACGGTGGTTGCCGCCCAACCAAGTAACTCGAGTAATTTCCGACGTTTCACTGTATTCGCCCATTCCTGGAGAAACTTCGCGAGCTGCTCGTAGAGCTGATCTCCCCAGTCAGCTGATACCGGCTGGGCCGTGCCGCTCAGGAACGCGAGGTACACCAGCGGCCCCGCCAAACCCTCCGCCAGTACCGCACCAGCAGCCGCGGCGACGCTCGCCAAAGCGTCCTGCCCGGCCAGGCCGCTGATGTCGTGGATGGGGTCCGTGCTGGTCGTGACCCGCAGCGCCTGAGCCGCAGCGTACGCCTCGGCCAGCTCCGCTTCCCGGTGTCGCCGCTCATGGTCCTGCTTGGCAGCGTGTACCCGCTGGTACTCGGCCAGCAGAGCGCCGTCCGCGGCGAGCAGCTCGTCCGCGGTCTCCCAGAACTCGCGGGTCAGGAGCTGGCGGCCCGATTCGGCGTGGGCCACCGTCGAGCGGCTGTAGCCGGTCTTGCGGGCAACCTGTTGCTGGCCGATCCCGGCCGCCCGGCGGGCGGCGGCCAGCTGAGCACCGAGGGCCCGTCTCAGGGCGACCAGCTCCGGAGGCTCCAGGCTCACCGTCGTTTCCCCCCACCTACCACGCTCAGACGATCCCTTTCAGAGCTGAGCGTAACGGCCCACGGCACCGGCGTTCCGCGAGGTGCGCAGCGTTGTCCACGCGGGCTCCACGCCCTTATCTATCTCCCAGGCCCCCAGGGCCGGGAAGTACGGGCTACCCCAGCGCACGGTTGGTTGCCCTTGCCAGTTGGCCATGCGCTCTCACCCCCAGCGCGGGCCCACGCGACTGGCGGGCACCGAGCCCCCGACCCGCGCGCTGTTCCAGGATGGACCCGCCCCGACCCTGGGTGCCGTCCACGCGGCCATGATGATGAGAACAGGAACGGAGTTGCAGGAATGGAGCACAAGGCTAGGTATGCAGGCGTAGGCGCACCCCGCAGGGTTTCCGTCAAAGGTGCGGAAGGAGGCGCTGGGACCGTGATTGTGAAGACATATCAGGGAAAAGTGTGGATGCCCATGCCACCGTTTATCTGGGAAGCGACCCTGGATCCGGCGAAGGTTGATGAGCTGATGCGTGTGCTGGGGCCGGCCCGGGAAGAAGCGACCAAATATGGTAACGACAGTCGAGCCGTGTGACTATTGCGGAGGCAGACCGCAGTGGCCGAGCTGTGAGAACGAAAAGTCGGAACGGCGCAGCCGAGTTGCGCGGAGGGCGATCCCAGTACCCCGGCAAAGTCGCAGGAATTCCGGACCTGTGGCTATGCCCGGCAGCACGGCGTGCGAACCGGGTGGGTCGGGACGTGTCCCGTAGATCGCGGTTCGTGATCAACACTACTGTTGTCGAGTTCGACAGGAGGGCTACTCGAGGCCGACCGAGTAGCCCTCCTGTCGAACTCGGCGCGCTGAGAGCTCCCAAGATGGGCATCTCTCTGTCGAAACAGGATTTTTCCGGGGCTCGGAGGCGATCCCGAGCGATGAGAAGAAATTGATTTTCTCGCTGACCCGCGGTTGGGCTGACCATCGAGCAACGACTATTATGGCAGCCCGATGCCGCAGCGGCGCTTCTCTTGATCGTCCGGTTCGCCCCATTGGTGCCACTGGTGATCACCGAAAGTGAGGTGTGCCGTTGCAGTGCTAAGAGACAAGGATCAATCGCATGGGCGAGGCGAGCGTGGAACCGAAGCCAGCGGGTCAGCGCATCCAGCTTCTGACCCACGGTCGTTTCAAGATCTTCACCTGACGTGGTCGACGCTGTGCTGCTGAGGCCGTTCCTTGGTGGGTGGTGTTCGAGTAGGGCGGTGTTGGTGCCGGCGGTGGGATTCGAACCCACACTGGCGGGTTCCTAGGACCCGTGCCTCTGCCGTTGGGCTACGCCGGCTTGCGGTGCTGAGCACACTGAGTGTGCACAGGGTACGGCGTCAGACTCCGAGGTCTTTGCGCAGCTTGGCGACGTGGCCGGTGGCGCGGACGTTGTACAGCGCCTTATCGATGCGGCCCTGCGCATTGATCACGAAGGTGGATCGGATGACGCCGGTGACCGTCCGACCGTACATCTGCTTCTCGCCGTAGGCGCCGTAGGCGGTGAGTACGGAACGGTCCACATCGGACAGCAGCGGAAAGGTGAGGCCTTCCGCGTCGCGGAACTTCGCCAGCTTCGCCGGTGAGTCTGGCGAGACGCCGAGTACCGCGAACCCGGCCGTGTCGAGCTCGGCGAGGTTGTCCCGGAAGTCGCAGGCCTGCTTGGTGCAGCCAGGGGTGCTAGCCGCTGGGTAGCAGTAGAGCACCACGGGCCGGCCGCGGTAGTCCGATAGTGAGACGGGGGTGCCGTCGGCGTCGGGCAGGGTGAACTCCGGGGCGGTGTCGCCGGGGGACAGCGGTGCGTTGTCGGTCACGAGGTCGGACGGTACCGCCCGGATGGGGTGGCTTCGCCACGTGGGCATGCCGTGGCTACGGTGTGCCGGACGCATACCCCCGCGAGGAGGACCCATGGCCCGCGACGCCGACACCATCGAACGCGACATCGAGCAGGCCCGCGATTCGCTGGCCGCGACGCTGCAGGAGATCGGCACCCGGGCTGATCCCCGGCGCTTGGTGGAGGCCGGCAAGGAGCAGGTGGAAACCACCCTCGGCAACCCGATGGTGCGCTACTCGCTGATGGGCGTCGGTGCGCTCATCGCGCTGGCGTTGTTGCGCAAGCTCTTCCGCTGAGCTCGAGGGTTACCACGGCGAAGGACTCACCGTCCAGCCGCAGGATGCCCTGCGCTGTGCTGGCCGCCCCGGACGCGAGCAGAACCTGAGTGGGCTGTCCATCCAGCGTCACGGTGGCCTGTTGTGCGCTCAGGTTCACCACCACCCGCAGCGCACCGCGGTGCAGCACCAGCGTGCGGGCCTGCTCATCCACATCGACGGTCAAGGCATTCAGCTGCGGGTCAGACAGCTCTGGGCGGCACTTGCGCAGCGTGATCAGCTCCCGGTAGATGCGCAGCAGCGTGGCGTGGGGCTCGGTACCCGGTTCGGACCAGTCCAGCTGGGAGCGTCGGAAGGTCTGCTCGTCGTTCGGATCGGGGACATCCGTCTCGTCCCACCCGTGCTCGGCGAACTCGGCGTAGCGACCGCGGCGGATGGCCTCCCGCAGCCCAGCGTCGGGCATGAACGAGAAGAACTGGAACGGGGTGGCCGCGCCCCACTCCTCACCCATGAAGATCATCGGCGTGTAGGGGGAGCACAGCACCAGCGCTGCGCCGCAGGCCAGCAGACCGGGGGACAGGGTGGCCGAGATCCGGTCGCCGGTGGCGCGGTTGCCCACCTGGTCATGGTTCTGCAGGTAGGCGAGGAACTTCCAGCCCGGCAGTCGCGCGGTGTCCACTGGGCGGCCGTGGGAGCGCTGCCGGAAGCGTGACCAGCGCCCGTCGTGGAAGAACGCGCCCCGCAGGGTGCGGGCCAGGTCGGGCAGCGCGCCGAAGTCGGCGTAGTAGCCCTGCCGTTCGCCGGTCAGGGTGGCGTGCAGGCAGTGGTGGATGTCGTCATCCCACTGCGCGCTCAGCCCGTAGCCCCCGGCGCCGCGCGGAGTGACCAGCCGCGGGTCGTTGAGATCGGACTCGGCGATCAGCGACAGCGGCCGCCGCAGGTGCGCGGCCAGGGCGTCCACCTCAGCGGCCAGTTCCTCCAGTAGGTGGGTGGCCCGGGTGTCGCGCAACGCGTGCACGGCGTCCAGCCGCAGCCCGTCCAGGTGGTAGTCGCGCAGCCACGCCAGCGCGTTGTCGATGACGTAGCGGCGCACCTCGTCGGACTGCGGGCCGTCCAGGTTGAGCCCCGGGCCCCAGATGGTGCTCCCGGCGAAGTAGGGGCCGAAGCGGTCCAGGTAGGCGCCGGACGGGCCGAGGTGGTTGTGCACCACGTCGAGGACCACGCCCAGCCCGCGGGCGTGGCAGGCGTCCACGAAGCGCTTGAAGGCGTCGGGCCCGCCGTGGTTCTCGGTGACGGCGTACCAGCCCACCCCGTCGTAGCCCCAGTTGCGGGGCCCGTCGACGGCGTTGACCGGCATCACCTCGACCAGGTCGACGCCCAGCTCGGTGAGGTGCTCGAGGTGCTCGATCGCGGAGTCGAAGGTACCCGTTGGGGTGAACGTGCCGATGTGCAGCTCGTAGAGCACGCTGCCCGCCAGCGCACGGCCGGTCCAGCGCTGGTCGGCCCACGTGAAGGCGCTGTGGTCATAGACCCGCGACGCCGCGTGCACCCCGTCCGGCTGCCACCGGGATCGGGGGTCGGGTAGCGGAGTGTCCTCCTCGTCCAGCAGGAACGCGTAGTCGCTGCCTGATCCGGCGTCATCGACGCTCCCGCACCACCAGCCACCGGCCGCCTGGGTCATCTCGTACGAGGCACCGTCCACCACGACTCGTACCCGCTGCCGTTGCGGGGCCCACACCGTGAAGTCCATAGGCACCGATCTTGTCAGGGTTGCGTGGCATTGTCTGGTCATGACCGTGGCGAGGGGGCAGCATGGGGGCATGGCTACTGGGTTGGACGGGTTCGGTCCCGCGGGGGAGTTCACCGTCGAGGATCTCGAGCGGATGCCTGACGACGGGCGCCGCTACGAGCTGCTGGACGGGATACTCGTCGTGAGCCCCGCACCAGGGGTGTGGCACCAGGAGGTCGCGGGGACGCTGTATCGCCTCCTGTACCAGGCGTGCCCGCCGGAGTTGCATGTGATGATCGCGCCGTTCGAGTGGCGGCGTGGGCGGGGGACGGCGTTGCAGCCGGACGTGCTGGTGGCACATCGGGGTGATCTGCTGGCCGTTGAGGGCGGTGGGTTTCTGGGGCAACCTCCGGTGCTGGCCGTGGAGGTGCTTTCCTCGAGCACCCGGCGGATTGATCGGCTGTCGAAGCTGTCCGCCTACGAGGAAGCCGGTGTCGCCTCGTACTGGCTCGTCGATCCCGATCCGGAGACGCCGTCTTTGCGCGCGTTGGATCTGGTGGACGGCCGCTACGTCGAGGTCGGGTGCCCCTCGGGCGAGCAAGCGTGGCACACGCGGCGGCCGTTCCCGGTCACCGTCGCACCCGCAGACCTCGTCGCCGGCCTGCGCCGGTCACTTTGACTGTGCGTGGCCCATCATCGGACCTCCAGAGCCGCAGTGCTGCGGGCCCTGCCCGTCTTCGCCGCTTGTTGCGCCGCGTTAGCGGCCACCCCACGCCGGCTACTGCGACCCCGCCGCCCCGACCAACGGCTGCTCACCAACCTCCAGGACGTAGGGGTGCCGCGAGCTCGAGCCGTCGTGCGTCTCACGGCGTTGCCCCAGGCCCGCATGAGCGCTCCAGCGGCGGTGGTCGCTGAAGGTGCTTGGCGGCCCTGGCGTCTCGCGATGGGAATGACGACGTTCGTCGTCGAGCACCCGGAAGCGCTAATCCTGGTGGACCCATCGGTGTGCAGCGATGTCCATCATCGGGTCCTGCCCAGTTGCCAACACCATTACGGCTGTTCGTCGCCCCGGATCGCCCCGTCACCGGGCTTGCTGACGCGCTCCAGCGGATTGGCCGAGATGTCGACGACGTCGACTTCGTCCTGCCCACCCACCTGCATTGGGACCACGTCTCAAGGCTCCTCGAACTTCCCCCGAAGGTGGCGGTGCAGACGCGGCCGGTTGAACGCGACTTCGCCCTGAACGCCGGCGGCCCTCCGCTGGGAGTCGCCAGGGCGCCGCTTCGAGGGCGACGGTTCGACACCTACGACCTCGACGGGCCGCCGGTGCTCACCTTCGAGCGCAGCCACGATCTGTTCGCCGACGGCTCGGTCGTGCTCGTGGACCTCGCCGGCCACACTCCTGGCAGCGTCGGCGTCTTACTCAACCTCGACGGCGACCGCCGGGTTCTCCTCGCCGGAGACGCTGTCTGGCATCGGCTGCAAGTTCGCCTCCTGCGGGAGAAAGCGCCCTTCCCGGGGCAGCTCGTGGACGACGACCGCGACGCGGCATTCGCTGGCGTCCACCGCCTCCACGCGCTGCCACCCACCATCGAGCTCATCCCGAGCCACGACCGCGCCGCCGCCATACCCTGGTCGAGCGCACCATGATCGCGATTGGTGTGCCAGAAACGACACGGGGAGACTATATGCCTATTCGCGTCGCAAATTCTCCAGCAGCACCAGCAGGACGGACTCCTCGAGTACACGCTCGATCTCCGCACCGGAACCCCAGCCACGGCGGGGCACGTCACCCTGGCACCCGGTCAGCGGCGCCATCGGGGCCACGCCGCGGCATGGGCATGCGTGCCGTCCCCGACGCTACCCACTGTAACTAACCTGGACCATTTACTGCTCGCACGATGTGACCTACGATCGACACCATGGTCCGGGGACGCAAGAGACAATCCGACGTCCCGGCGTGGCTTATCAAACGTTTGTCCCAACTCGCACTCTTTTTCGTGCCGTTCTCTTGGTTATATTTCCACATTCCCGCCGTAGTTGTTTTTTGGGCGACGCTGACGTTGTTACTCTATTTTCTACCCTATTATCTATTTGCTGCCCCGACTACATGTGGAGTTGTTAAATCGGACGGCAGAGGCACCTGCGACGAAATCGCCTATGGTGTTCTACATGCCTGTTGGAGGCCAGCCCATAAGGACAAGAAACGTGAACTCCTGTGGCACCGACTGCGACATCCACTAACCCGGCCCCCTCCAGAAATCCGAGCGAATTCCCCCCGGGCAAGGCAAGTCGGACCTACGCCGGTTTATTCCTACACTCCGCCTGCCCAACACTCGCCGAGAAATCTGGACACAATGGTATCAGTTGCGGGGGTGACAATCAGCACCCTTTCTCTCATCCTCTCTATCGTGGTGTGGCAATTCCCCGTGAAATGATGATCTGCTGCACATACTTGTTTCCTGATGGGAAGGCAGCCGGTTACGTCGTTCATAGGGGCACTGTCGCACCTCCAGGTGCCTGGCGGTCTGCTCGATGCGGCGTCGCACTAGCCGGAGCTTAGGTTGACACCTTACCGGTGGCAGCCAGGACGTCCGCTTCAGCTTGACGCAGCATGAGCGTGGCGGCATGCAGGCGCTGTGCTGCGGTTGCGGCGACCGCCGGTTCCGAAGCGTGGGCTGCTTCCAGGGCTCGCAGAGCCCTCCGCAGGTTGTCCACGAGTCGCCGCTGCGCATCCTCGATCTCCTTCTCGACGCGGATCACCGCCTCCGGAGGCAGTGGACGGGACGGGTCGTAGACGAACGCGCGCTCCCTTTCTCGGCGCCAAGCGACGAGACGATCGGCCAGCACTGGCCCGAATTGCGGAACCTGCTGGACGCGCTGCCTCTCGATGTCCCAGGCCGTGTCGATGCCATAAGCGGACAGCATTGCCACGCGCCCGGTGCCGATTCTATTAATACGAGCCGACTCGATCAGCTGTGCTTGCAGGAATTGCCGCAGTTGCTCCTGAGGCTTGTTCTTCTCCAGCTGCCGGTATCTCTCAGTCCGCCGGGATGGCAGATCATCCCACTGACGTGACGCCCGGGTAGCCGCTGCCAGAGCTGCGGCATGCGCCGGGAAGCGGTTCACGCGCTCGAGCTCCGTGGCGGCGTCCGCTTCTTCGCTCTTGGCAGCGCGGTAGGCGTTGATCCACGGCTTCCGGCGCCGTCTGCGTGCGCCGACGCCAAACACCAAGGCAACGGCGCCAAGAAGGATGAACAGCCCACCGTGCGGTAGTAGGACTAGCCCTCCCACGATAAGCAGGAGGCCCAGCAAGTAGCTGCCCCATGCCAAGCCGGGCGTTGTGGCGGCTTGCTGAGCGGCAGGGTTCGCTACGACGCCGGAGATCGCCGCAACCAGGGTCGGCGACACTGGCCGAGGTACCGCCGAAATGCGGCCAATTAATTGCTGATATTCGTTTTCGTACCGTTGCGTGAAAGCGGTCGTTGGCACACCGAAGAGAAGTACACTGGTACTCTGTTCGAAATCGCACCACGGGCACAGCGATGCTGACTGAGGATAGTAGTGCTTGGGATTGTTCTGGCAATGTGCGAGGTCGGCGGCCAATTGGTCCAGAGCTTGCACCCACTCCCCGGCGGATGGCCGCGGACGTCGGGGAGTGGGAGGCGCGAATGCGGACTCAAAGAGCTCGACCACACGGGACGGCAGTATTTCCATGTCCACCGTGTTTGGCGGTCGCTGCATTTGACGGTCGGCGGCGTGGGCGCCAAAGGCGAATCGATGCTCGACGATGGCGCGTTCAATCGGCATCTCGCCCGCGCCCAGGAAGCGCCCGGCGTAGGGATGACGCCCCAACATCAGCAGCTGAAAAATTGTGATGGCCAGACCGAACGCGTCGTGGTCCGGGGTCCGCTCCACCGATTTCAGCGGCGCCTGATGCAGCTCCGGTGGCAAGAAAAGGTCCACCGCCACGGTGCACAGCAGCGGGCGCCCACCGGGCACGGGCACCTGAAAGCTGTCGACATCGATGAGTCTGACGGTACCGTCGCCTAACACCAAGATTGAGCCCGGGTTCACATCGCCGATGACCAGTCCCAGAGCGTGGACAGCAGCGAACGCGCGGGCGACGTTGCCGCTAACGTGCACAAGGAAGCGCCAGTCCACAGTGGGAAAGTGCTTTCGGCGGCTGCTCGGGGTGTAAAGGTGGTGAATGTCTTTGGCGTGTTCCACGACGGGGAGCAACAGGCCGCACGCTCGTCCCTTCTCGTCGAGGACCAAGCCGGAGGGCCATGCGGTGAATCGTCCGATGTCCGTCTGGCCGAATTGGGTCAAGATCTTGATCTTTTGGGCTCGTTCCGCAGTCAAGGGGGAGGCGTAGACCTTGATCGCCTGAGAACTATGTCCAGCGAGCCGATAAACAGTTCCTTCGCCACCCTCGCCAAGCTTGTCGCCAAGCCGCAGTGGGCGACCCTGCTCGTCAACGAGGCGCGACAACGTCGGAACCGTCCGCGAGGCGGCTCGCCATAACGAGCGTCAGGTCGTCATCGGCACGCGACGTCACGGTGGGCGACTTCAGGTACTTCGCCAGTCCAGCGCTGAGCTCTCGATCCTCGCCATCGGCTGTGGATAGGCGGATCGGACGCAGCATCCGCTCGAAGAATGGACTGTGCACCGTCTGCTGCTCATAGTGCAGAAGGAGGTGCTGCAGGCCGTCGGTGAACATAGCGACCTCATGCTGAGCATGGGGAAGCGTGTCGACTTGGAGCATCTGCATGGCTGTCGGGTCCGTGAGGAATGAGGTTGTATTGGCGTACTCGCCACGCTGGGGCCAGAAAAGCCATGCCCACGATTCGGTTCCGGCCTCGGGAGTGACGATGGCACCATCACCCACCTGCGCAAATGCCGACCACTGCTCAGCCAGCACCGCACAAAGCAGCGTTGCGGCTAGCTCTCGCGCTGGTAATCCCATGCGGTCGGCCTCGGCGAGGAGGCCCTCACGGGCACTGGCAACGCTATTCTTCAGCCAATCGGCAGTCGTGGGAAGGGGCGCAAGGTGCGACAACTTCCCCCGGACCTGCTCCAAGAGCTCATTGCAGACATAGGCGGCGCCTCGGGCACCTTCGGAGGCGCTGCCGGCGCCATCGGACACCACAGCAATGAGGACTTGTCCCTGTGGAGACGCGACAACTTCGCAGCGATAGGCGTCCTGGCAGGGCAGATCCTTACGCACGTGGCTCGTGCCAGCTATTGTGGCCGCCGCGAACCGCCAGATCGTCGGATCGGGCACCGGCTCAGGTGGAGAAATCATCGCCAAGAGCACCCCACTCGGTCACGCGACCGCCCAGCCTTGCGGAGTTGCGGGGTTAAGTAGCGGCACGTCCTCGCCCGGTTGGGATCGGGACACCGAGCTCATGGAGTTCGACAGCCACGTGAATAGGCTACCGAACTCCAGTCCCCGAAGCCGCAACGGTTGACGCGTAGAGATTTGCGCGAGCACGTCCATATTGGCATCCTCAATGCCGACGGCGAAGAAAATGAATGCCCTGCTCTCCTCGCCCGAGCTGACACGCGCGGCAGCATCCCTCCAATTATCAGTCGGCCCACCGTCTGTGATAAGAAAGATCCACGGCCGATAGTAGGAGATGCCCTGCTGGCGGTACAGCTGTTTACGCTGCTCAATGAGGTCGAGGCCAGTACTGATGGCCTCGCCCATTGGTGTGGCGCCGTTGGCTCGCAGGACGGGGGCCGTGAAGTTCTCGGCCGTAGTGAAGTCGGTCTCCCGGCGTACGGGACCGAAGGATAGAACTGCCACCTCCACGCGCTTGGCTGCTAGTCCATCGCTAGTGAGCTGCGAGGCGAACGTGGCCAGACCAGCGTTGAGCTCGGCTATCCGCTGGCCAGCCATGGAGGTCGAGGTATCCAGCAGCAGCAGACACGGGCAACGCGGCTCGGGATTGTCCACGAACTCGCTCGCATCAAACGGGACCTGGTCGAAGCTCGTCATGTCATCATTCTCTCACCCGGGCCGGTGAGCGTCAGGGCAACGGGGTAGCGGGCGGGCGGGCCGGACACGCTCACTACAGGCCGAGCATGGTGCGCAGCGCGGCGTTGAGCTCCGCCATTTCATGCAGGGCAAGCCGTCCGACCCGATCGCCGAGCCGTTGCGGGTCCACGGCGGCCGGCTGCTCCATGAGGACGCGGGTCATGCGGCCTTCGATCTCGATCTCCGGTCGGAACGACGCGGATCGAGCGGCGGTAGAGGTAGGGGCGACGGGCCAGGTGGACAGCGGGAGGAGGTCAGACTGCACGACGATGGCGAGCCGCGCCCCCTGCTGCTCATGACCACGCGTCTGGCGCGCTGCTCGCAGCCGGTGCACGTCACCACGCACGCAGCGGCTCCAGGTCGGCCAGGACCTGCCGGGCCTCCGCGGCGTCGGCGGGGTCCTGGGCCAGCGCGATGGCCTCGGCGCGCAGCCGCGCGGCCTCGTGCCGCTGCGCCTCGTGGATCAACGCCTCCCGGATGGCCGCGGAGGCCGTCGTCCCGTCCGCGGTGAGAGCGGCCAGTGCGCGCGCTCTCGTCGTCGGGTCGGAAGGTAATCGTGGCCATGACACGAAGTGTAAGCCAAATGTGTGGGTCACCCAAGGCCGGTCCGCGAGCAGCACACCACGACTCCCGCGAACTCACGGGTTATCTCTTACTGTTGGCGTCGGTGGCGTCCCGGGCAAGAGGTCGGGTCCCCAGCGCCCCGAATCCGCGGTATCGGACGGCGTGGTCGGCTAAATGATGTGCACCCGCTGAATCCACCTCGGCAAGTTGCGTTTGAAGGCCAGGCGGCCGTGCAGCACCGCGTGGTTGTCCACGATCACGTAGTCCCCGTCGTGCCACTGGTGGGCATAGAAGGCGCTCGGACTGTACAGGCGTTCCCTCAGGTCCTGCAGGAATTCCTGCTCGTCCTCGGTGACCCCGTCGATCTCCAGGAACAGCGGGTTCTTGTACTGGACGAGGTCGAGTGGCTCAGCGAAGCGCAGGTTCGCCGTACCGGTCAGCGGGTGCCAGCAAACCAGGTGTGACTCGATGTCCCCGCCGTAGTGCTCGATCTTCTCGGTGCGGTAGCGCACCCGCACGCCGTTCCACAGCTCCCGTCGTGCGCCGTCCAGGTCCAGGTCGGCCAACACGCGGCCGGTGTCGCAGAAGGTGGTCTCGCCGCCGCTGCCGATCGGAGGGGCCTGCCGACACTGGAAGAACATGTAGCTGGGTACCTGCTCGGCGAACGCGCCGTCTCAGTGGAAGGGCACCGGACCCGGGGTGAACAGATAGTTCTTCGGGTCGTCATGCACGACCAAATCGAGCACCTCGCCGAAATCCCAGCGCAGCAACGGCCCCCAGCTGCGGCAGTAATCGGTCCACTCCTCGGTGGACATCGCGGCGAACCCACGCAAGACGAGCACCCGCGCGGAGCCGGCGAGCCTGGCCAACGCGGTCGGCGCGAGGGTGCGCAGGTCGTCACCGACGGAGGTCTGCACGAGCAGCCCGAACGGATCGATCGGCGTGCGCGTCAGATGGTCGGGCAAAGTGGAAGAGGCGATCGTGGGGGCGGTCATGAGCACTCCTTCAGTTGAACGTGCGGTGCGACGAAATGACTCGGCCGGCCGTGCCGCCGGACTAGCGAGGCCCGCAACTTCTCAGCCTCCCAGCGCTTCACCAGCACAACGCCGTCTGCCACCTCCACCGCGACGCCATGCCAGGGGGTGAGCCAGTTGTTCGCCGTGCGGATCAGGTGGAAACCGATCTTTTCCGAATGGCAGGGCTGCGGGTGGATCGACAACCGGACGGCGTCTGGAAACGTCTCGGATACCAGGCGGCTCCACGCGTTACTGCGCCGGACGAGTTCGTAGGCCCGGTCCTTGCACTGCTGTCGCAGGCTGTTGCGGCTGGCGTCCGGTTGCAGCATGGCCTGGTCTTCCAGCAGGAAACGGTGGACACCATTGAAGATCCGCCTGGCCTCCGGATCGGTGATGACCCTTTCCCGCACCACCGAAACCGGCTCCGAGTAGCGGGAGATCAACTCCTCCCGCATGTGGTCGAAGTTGATTCCACCGAATGCGTCCTCCAAGGAGAAGAACTCGATTCGGTCGCAGCCCGAGGATACCCGGATGTGTTCGAGTTCACGCTGGTAGGCAGAAGGGGTTCTCCCTGCTCTATGGCCAATTCTACGTGAGCCAAATGGTGGGCGAAACACAGCCCGCACGGCTTTTCCGCACAGGCCTCCTCCGGAGTGCTGGCCATTCACGGGTCTGGTTAAGCTGGGTTCTTGTGGCCCATCCATCGCGGCTCGACCTCCCTCCTCCTCCTCCTCGTCATCATCGGCGGCGATCCGCAGGGAGAACCGGTTAGCCAGTCAGCCCAGCAGGAGTGGCGGCCCGTGTCGGCTGCGGTCCAGGCCATCGAGGCACCCCCGGTAGTTCCAGTCCGAACTGGTCGAGTACCCGTGCGGCGATGTGGGTGACGATATCCTCGACGGTCTCGGGTCGGGTGTAGAACGCGGGCACCGGGGGAGCGATCACCGCGCCGATCCGGGACAGCGCGAGCATGTTCTCCAGGTGGATTTCGGAGAGTGGGAGCTCTCGGGGCACGAGCACCAACCGGCGTCGCTCCTTGAGCGTCACATCGGCCGCGCGCGGTATCAGCCCCTCACCGTATCCGGTTCGCACCGCGGCGAGGGTCTTCATGCTGCACGGCGCGATGATCATTCCGTCGGTGCGGAAAGATCCGCTGGATATCGGCGCGGCGACGTCGCCAGGGCCGTGTACTTGGTCCGCCAGCTGGTAGACCTCAGCCGCGCTCAAGTCGGTTTCCATTTCCAGCGTCGCGCGTCCCCACCGGCTGAGCACCAGGTGAGTCTCGACTCCGAGGGTGCGCAGCCCGTGGAGGATTCGCACGCCGATCACCGAACCGGTCGCGCCGGTGATCCCTACTACGAGTCTCACCGCTCTGATCCTCTCACGAGTGCCGGAAAGCTTCGCTTCGTCGAGTGTCGAAGGCGATACGGGATTGTGGCGTCGATGAACGATCGGGCCGTGCCGCCGTCGGATCCCCGGGCCTGTCCCCATTCCGGCCGTTGCGAGGGATCCATCGGTAACGGCCGGTAGCCCGGCAGGGTGATGCAGTCAGTGCCGAGGTTCGCACGGGTGGTGATGGCCCAGCAGACGTCCTCGGTGCAGGTGATGTCCACGTCCTCGTCGGTGAAGACGATCAACTTGACGAAACGGTGCCGGTCGAAGATGCATCGGGCGATGGCGCCCAGTCGGCCGTCCGCCTCGTCGGAGTCCTTCCGCACGGCGATCACGAGCATGAGCATTCCGCCGCCGGCCGCGCAATAGTGCAGATCTGTGATCATCCGCCAGTCCCGGTCGGACCCGGACAGCGCCACCGAGAGCGCGCCGGCCAGGCCGAGGATCACCGACTGCTCCCGGCCAGGCCCGATCACCGCCTGGTAGGTCGGCGCGAGCCGGCTGGTCAGCGCGGTCACCGTCACCACCGGCAGCCCTGCCCGGGCTTCTCCGTCGTAGCCGAGGAACTCCGGTAGTGATACCGACGGTGGTCCGTCGAGGGTCTCGTCGGCGACCGACTGGTCGAGGTATCCCTCGAGCACGATCTCAGACTCGGCGAGCACCGGGAGCGGCTGGCTGACCGCCGGCGCGGTGCTGATCGCGGCCCTGGCCAGCGCCCCGGCCAGGGCGAGCTTGCTGACACCGTCCGGGAGCACGGCGGTGCTCAGCGCGGAGGCCAGGATCGCCGCCGGCGGGGCCCCGATGCTGATGCCGACCGGCAGCCTGCTGCCGCTGCGCAGCGCAGCCTCGTGCAGCTCGCGCAGCCGTCTGCCCGGCACCATCCAGATCGCCAGCCGGTTGCGGTCCAGCACGAGCATCCGATGCGTCGACAGGGTGAGCTCGCCGCGGTCGTGATCCTGCGCGTGCACCAATCCCATCGTCAGATACGGGCCCGCATCACGGGGGGTGGCGCGCAGCGCGGGCAGCGTGCGCAAGTCGACGCGCCCAGTTTCGATCCGCTGCTGGCAGGCGGGCGCGTGCCCGGGTCGCGGTGGCCGCAGGTCGTCGAGCAGGCGGGTCACCGTGCCGACATTCGTCCTGGCGGGAAGCCCGGGAAACCAGCTACGAACCCGGTACGGGCAGCCGTAGAGGCCGAGCAACACCGGGATGGGGGAGTCCGGCACCGAATACCGCACGACATTCTCCGGGCGGGACACGGAGTTGGCCGGTATTCCGGCGAACCTGGTCGCGAAGTCGCTTGCGATGCGATCTTTTGGCACCGCGGTGTCGACGACCACGTAGTCCTGTGGAGTATGGCGTCGCACCGAGTCGAGTGCGTCGCGCATGGCGAGGGCGGGTGAGCTGCTCATGGGATCTCCGGGCCGGGGGAGGTGTCGTGGTGTCGTTCGAATTCGGCGAACCACGCTCGCGGACTGTTCGCCCGCAGCAGGGCGGTGCCGATCAGCAGTCCGGCGTACCCCGAGTTGACCAGGTGGGCGGCGACTCGGGGCTGGTGGATACCGCTGGCGCTCACCGGGCAGGGGGTACCGCTGCCCGCCACCGCCGCGAGCAGCGCCACGCTGCGTTCGATGTCACCGCGATCACGCTCTCTGTCACGGATGTCCTTGTTGTTCACCGCGACGACGCAGTCCGGCCCGTGAATCACCGCATCGATGTCCTCCTCGCCACAGACCTCGACGAACGGCGTCAGGCCGAGCCGTAGCGCATGTTCGATCAAGTGACCCAGCACCGCGGCGGGTAGCAACGTCGCGGTGAGCAGGACGGCCGAGGCCCCCAGCTCCCTGGCCTGCCGCAGCTGGGACTCCCGGGTGACGAAGTCCTTCTGTAGTAAAGGGGCATCGGTCAGCGCAGACACCTCGCGCAGCAGCTGGCTGCTCCCGCCGAACCAGCGGCCGGTGACCACGGACATGCATCGGGCTCCGGCGTCGTGGTAGGCGTCGACGACCTCGCGTATCGTGCGAGCACCGAGGAGGTCGGCGCCGGTGCCGTCGGTGAGCTTCACCTCGGTGATCACCGGGATGGGTGCGGAGAGCAGCGCCTCGACGAAGGTCGGGGTCATCGCTGCGCTCCCACCGTGGGGGACGTCGGCCACGCCCGGCGGATATCCGCGATGCGCCTGGGGTTGAAACGCCTGTCGCTGCTCCGAGCGCCGGTGTCCACATCGACACCGAGGAAGCGGGGATGGCCGCTGACCTCCCGCAGCTGCGCGGCCCGGTCCGCGGTGATCCCACCGGCGAGCAGGAACGGCCTGCTGATGAGGTCGGCGAGAGCCAGCACCACGGTGACGTCGAGGACCTGCGCGGTGCTGCCGAGCCGGCCGTCCTGGGTCACCGAATCCAGCAGGAAGTAGTCCGTGCCGGCCCGCTCGTACGCCCGGACCAGGGGCCGTTCCAGGCAGCTGCCGTCGCGCACGTGCAGCACCTTGATCACGCGCAGGTCACTGTCCGCGGCTTTCAGGGCGTGCACGGTGCCCGGCGGCTGGTATCCGTGCAGTTGGACCCAGCTCAGCCCGGCCGTCGACATCACCTGGTGAACAGCTGCCACACTGGTCTGCAACGTGACCAGCACCGGCTGCAACCGGGTGGTCGTCGCCGCGTGCGCCAAGGCGGTCAGCCGGCCGCTGCCGAGCTCGGCGTGACCGCCCGGCACGCCGTGCCACAGACCCACCAGATCGACGCCGCCGCCGGCCAGCAGGTCGATGTCCGCCGGCCGGGTTGCTCCGCAGATCTTCACCCATCGATGCGGTGCCTCGGCGAGCCGGTACTCGATCGCCTCCGGCATCAGGCGTTCCTCCTGGTCAGGTGTTGGCCGTGGTGCCATGGTCCGGCGACAGTGGTGACAGTGTCGGTGACCAGCGAGCCCTCGACCAGGTGATCGGTGTCGCCGAAAATGCGTGGATGCGCTGCTCGCAGACCGTTCACGACAAAGTCATAGGGCAGGTCGGAGAATTCACCGTGGGTACGCAGGAACTCCATGTGCTCGCGGCCCTGGAGATCGAATGGGTGGTGCAGGCTGTCGGTGAGCCCATCAAACTCCAACGGCGCGATTCTGTAGAGCCTGCACAGTATCTTGGGGAATACCGGAGTCGCCTTGACCCAGCGGCCTCCCAAGTAGACCGACGTGAGGCAGTGATACCGGAAGATATCGCCTCCCACCAACACCCGGAGACGGTCGGACGCCAGATGGTTGCGCACGTCGGTGAGCACCAGTCTGCTGGGCACCGCGATGGCCCGCAGGGCCGCCGCGTAGAGCACGGACTTGTGGATGCACATGCCCGATCCGGCGCGCAGCACCTGACTCGCCCGCATCCCCGATCGGGAGAAATCGGCGCCGTACACCTCGTACCGCACTTTGTCGCGCACCGCGTAGTAGAGCGAAACCGCGCGCTCGGTGTCCGTGCTCGCCATCGCGGGCACCCAGCGTCCGACGAAGTCGCGGACTTCGTCGGAGTGGTAGTCGAGGAAATCCGTCGGTTGAAGATCCGGGGTGACACTGTGATCCGGAGTGCCCCTGCCTTGCGTGGTCATGGCTGCTGCTCCCTGTCGGCCTCACAGACCGAGCATCGAAGAGATTCTGTTGCGTTGGATCTCCGAGGCGCCGGAGTAGATGGTTCCGGCGACGGCGTTCCGCAGATCTTTTTCCAGGCCGTATTCGGTCATGTATCCGTTGCCTCCGAAGATCTGTACGGCGGCGGCCGCGGACGCGAAGTTGTGCTCACTGGCCACCAGCTTGGCGATAGCGAGATCGGTAGTCACGTTCCTGTTTTCGGCGACCGCTTCGGCGGTGTCGAAAAGACATTTTCTGGTGACCTCCACCCCGACCTTCATATCGGCGATCTTGTGTGCGATCGCCTGGAAAGAACCGATGGGGGCGCCGAACTGCCTGCGGGTGCGAGCATAGTCTACGCACCGTTCCAGGCGATGCTCCATCTCGCCGAGATTGATCACGAATGAGCACAGGATCTCCCATTTCATGACGTGATCCAGCACGACGAAGCCGCCGCCTGGACGGCCGATGACGTTGCCGGCCGGAATCCGGCATTCGTGGAAGAACAGCTCGGTCAGCGGCGATGTCCGTAGCCCCATCTTGGCGATCGGGTTGCCGATCTCGAATCCGGGGGTACCGCGTTCGATCAGGAAGGCGGTGAGGCTCAGTGGGCCGGCGTCGGGATGGGTTTTGGCGTAGACCACGAACAAGTCGGCCATCGCGCCGTTGCTCACGAAGGTCTTGCTCCCGTCGAGCACGTAGTGGTCGCCGTCCCGGCGGGCGCGGGTGCGCATGGCCAGCACGTCGGAGCCGCCGCCCGGCTCGGTGATCGCGTGTGCCCCGATCGCGTCGCCTGCGCAGATGACCGGTAGGTAGCGCGCCTTGAGATCTGCCGAACCGAAGGCCTGGACAGGTATTCCGGTGCTGACCACATGTGTGGAGACCGAGAAGTTCAAGCCACCGTCGCGACATCCGTAACCGAGACCCTCCAGGACGTACATGGTGGTGCGCAGATCCTGGCCGAGCCCGCCCCAGCACTCCTCGAAGGGCAGCTGCAGAATCCCGCTCTCCTGGATGAGCTTCCACTTGTCCCAGGGGAAGACGCCGCGTGCGTCCTGCTCGACGTGGTCTGCGCTGAGTGCGTCATACCATTCAGTCAGACCAGCGCGCAGCGCTCGCTGGTCTGCGTTCCAATTGATCAATTTCGTGCTCCTGATCTGGTCATGGACCTTTTACTCGGAAGCCGCGCTCAGTAGTACGAGAACTCTGCCGAGTCGAGGCTGTGGCGTTCGTCGCCATGCAGCGCGGGAGAGAACACGCACACGAGTCGCAGGTCGGTATCCGGTGCCGCGATGAGGAAATGTGCATCGTTCTTGTCGAGCGCATACATCGTTCCCGGCTGTATCGGGTACGAGTTCCCGTCGAGATCAACCACCTCGCCGTTGCCCTCGATGCAGTAGCATGCCTCGAGGTGGTGGCGATACTCGATTCGGGACTTGGTGCCCGCGCGGACGGTCGTGTCGGTCAGTGTGTATCCCATGTTGTCGGAGTGCAGCAGGAATCTGCGGCTCAGGCCGTTTCCCCATTCGACCGACAGCACGGACTTGATCGTTCGGATAATCATCTTCGTTCTTTCTTCATCAGATGCTCGGTTCCTGTGTCGGGGCGGGCCGCAGCGCTCGCACGAAATCGGCGAGTTCTCGAACGGGATCGGTGTGGTTGGTCAGCGCGCGTTCGATCCGCTCGACGCCCGCACTTCCGATGACAGCCGCGTCGGCGCCGATGTCGGCGAGGGCCCGGACATCACGGCGGTCTCGTACGCCGAATCCGACGGCGACCGGTACCGTCGCCTGGGCGCGGAGCGCGCGGACCAGTGGTGTGAGTTCGCCGAATCCCGCCGCTGGTCGGCTTCCGCTGCGACCGTAATGCGCGACCAGATAGAGGTACGCGGCGGCGTTGGCGGCCGCTTCGGCCTGCACGGGGACGCTGGAGCGGGTATAGCAGGTGGTGACGATCGGTAGCTGGTGCTCGCGGGCGACGGAGTAGTAACCGGGACGCAGCCGGGGCGGCAGGCCGTGTACCAGCAGCGCGTCCGCGGCGTAATCGGCGAGCCTGGCGAGGAAGTCCGGCATCGACGCCGGTTTGATGGTGTGGCTCCAGTCGACAAGCAGGGCGATTCGCAGGTGGGTGAGGTCAGCGCGGACGGTGTCCAGCACTCCGCGCACGGCATCGAGGTCGACGCCGGTGCGCAGCGCCCGGACGGCTGAGCGCCGGACCACGGGTCCGTCGGTGCATGAGTCGGGGAACGGCACGGCGAGTTCGAGGCAGTCCACCCGGAGTTCGTCGAGCATCTGGACGACGTCCCGGAGCATGCCCAGTGGAGGGTCTCCGGCGTTCAGGAACAGAACCAGGCCAGGCTCTCCCGCGCGACGGCCGGGAAAGAAGCCGGTGGCGGCGGCGGACCCGATTTGGCTGATCATCTGGCGTGCACCGCCTCGGGCGTCCTGGCTGCGGGCTGTCCAGAGCTGAGCACCCCGGCCTGGCCTCGTCGAATGCGGTCAATCAGCTCGACTGCCGCGCCGCCGTCGACGGCTTCGCGCGCCATGCTCGCCGCGCTGGCCCAGTCCTCGGTGGTGCCTGCGGCCACCGCCAGTGCGGCCGCGTTGAGACACACCGTGGCGACCGCCGCGGGCGATCCCTGCCCTCCGAGCACCTGCAGGAAGTGCTCGACCGTCGTGGTGTCGTCGGCGGCGGCTCGCAGGTCGGACAGGGTGCCCCCGCCCAGCCGCAGCGTGCCGGGCTGGACTGGGAACTGCCTGGCGTCGACGTCGTGCACCAGGTTGTCCGCGACGCTGATCAGTTCATCGGCACCGACATCGTTGGTGCACAGCCAGACCCGCTTCGGCGCCTGCTGGGCGGCCAGGTGCTGCAACGTCGCCAGGTGGGAGTGCTCGGAGACGCCGGTGAGCTGCGCCGACACCGGCATGGCCGCCAGGAACGGACCCACCGTGTTGACGAAGCGGCCGAGCGTACGCATGTGCAGCGGTGCCACCGCCCGGGCAAGAGCGGCGAGTTCGACGGGATAGACGAAGTAGCCCGCGCAGGCGATGTTGTATCGGTCCAGCATCTCGCCGGTCTGCTGGTAGCTCGTGGTCAGTGGAATACCGAGGCAGGCCAGCAGGTCGAAGGAACCGGTCCGGCTGGTGTAACCGCGGGACCCTGTCTTCACCACCGGTACGCCCATGGCGGCGGCGGCGAACGCCGCCGCGGTGGAGATGTTGAACGTGCGGGGCCCACCGCCGGTACCGACGATGTTGACCGCACCGGGAAACCGGTGGCTCGGTTCCGGTCGCCGCTCGTCAAGCGAGCGGACGAGGATCTCCACCGTGTGGGCGGACGGCATACAGGTGGACAGACCGGCCAGCAGGGCAGCGGCCTCGCCCGGGTGCAGCCGCCTGCTGCCCAGGCGGTCCCAGAACGCCCGGCACATGTCCAGGTCGACCGGACGCCTGCGATTGATCACCGCGTCGAGCAGCTCGGGCATGGCGCGCTCCCTCACGCGCTCTGCTCGGCGTTCTGCACGAACGCATTCATGGCGGCGACGGTGCGGAAGTTATCCGGTTCGATGTCGATGTCGTCCACCGCGACGTCGAACCGATCCTCCAGCCAGGCGATGACCTTCAACAGCCCGAGGCTGTCGATGACTCCACCGGACAGGAGATCGTAGTCGGCTGCCAGTGATTCGGTCGGGACGTCCGGGAGGAACTCGTCGACGAGGAACTTCGTGATCGTCTGGGTGTGATTCATGTCAGCCTTCTCTCCTGCGTAGGCGGGTAACCATGTGACGGTCGATTTTTCCGGTTGAGGTCCTGGGTAGCGGGTGGTCCGCGATGCGGATGGTCGAGGGAATCGCGGTAAGGGGTAGGCGGTCGGCGCAGAACCGCCGGAGCAGCAGACCGTTGAGCGCCGAACCCGGGACCCGTCTCGTCTCGGCATGCAGGAGATGCCCGGCGACCAGGTCCGGTACCGCCACGACAGCCACCTCGGAGATGTCGGGGTGCGCGCGCAGGACCTGTTCGACGTCCTCGATGTTTGTCCGCACTCCGCGCACTTTCACCTGGAAGTCTTTACGTCCCTCCAGGGTGAGCGAGCCGTCCTCGTGACGGCGGACCAGATCACCGGTGCGGAAATAGCGTAGCTCGTCGGCCCCGCCCGGATGCACGACGAAGCGGCTCTCGTTGTGCGAAAGATCGAGGTAACCGGAGGTCTGGAATGGTGTCGACACATACAGCTCGCCTGTTCCCGGCCCGTTCTGTATCGCGCCGTCCTCGTTGACCAGCAGTGCCCGCACACCGGGCAGGGGGTCACCCAATGGCAGCGCACCGGTATGCGGGTCCGTGGGATCAATCTCGTGCAGCAGGCTATCGTTGGTTTCCGTGCAGCCGTACAGATTGTACAGCCGAGCGTGAGGAAACAGACCGGGGAGCTGAGCCAAACAACGTGGTGCGATGCTATCCCCGGTGATGACGGCATGACGCACGCTGCCGAACTCGGTGGCGTTATCCTGGTTCCCCTGAGTGAGCAGTTGATAAAATATCGGGACGGCCTGCACCAGCTCGACCTCGTGGCGTGTGATCAGGTCACGGAGGTACTCGCCACTGGTTGCCCGAGTTGGCTCCACCAACACGACGCATCCGCCGTGCTTGAGGGTGGCCCAGATATCCAGCAGGCAGAGGTCGAAGTTCAGCGGGCTGAAGTTGAGCACCGACCGGCCCGGGCGCAGCTCGAACCGCGTGCCCGCCCAGTCGGTGAACCGGTCCACCGCGCCTTCGCTCAACGGCACGATTTTCGGTAGGCCGGTGGAACCGGAGGTGGTGAGCATGAACGTCACAGCCTCGGGATCGGGCGAAAACGACCGCGCGCGGTCAGCGACCCCGCGGTCGCGCCGGGTGCGGTCCGTACCCGGCGCGACCGCCCACGAATACCGGGGAGATGAAGGGCCTGGCGCGGTCAGCACGTCGGCGCATCCGGCACGAAGGAAGAGCTCTCGGAGCGTGTGCTCGGGAAGTGTGGTGGAGGGCAGCAGGAAGGAACGCTGATCCATCAGACACGCGAGAACGAGGGCGATCGAGTCAGGAGACTTCGAGCACCGCAAACCGATCGGCGCCGCGCCGATGTCAGCTGCGCCCAGCTGCGTTCTGGCACGCAGCGTCCGGTCATTCAGTTCGCGATAGCTGACCGGCTCACCCCGCCAGACCAGAGCCGGAGCGTCCGGGAAGCGTCGCACGTTCGTGGAAAATGATTCCACGAAGGATCGCGAGGACAGCTGCATAGGTTTTCCCTTGCTCGGGTCCGGCAGGTTCGGTCGACTGCCACTATCACGGCTGCGGACTCGGCCGGGTTCACACTGATTCGATATTTTCCGGCGGCTGCGTGCCAGGAGAGCTGCCAGGTGCCGGCCGCGGTCTCCCCGTAGAACCCTGTGCTGGCTGGACCTTCGAGGGCGAGCCAGCCGAGCCGATCTTCGGAGCGTGCGAGGTGGGCAGATTGTGTATCAGACTGCGTAATCGTCGGCTCTAACCGCTAGCGACAAGCCGAGTGGCCTAGCCGGGTAGCGAGGGGGTACTGTGCGATGAAGGACCCGTTTCCTGGCGGTCGCGGCGGTGGCTCCGATGATGCGCTGATTCGGGCTGTGTACGAGCAGCACGGGCAGGCGGTGCTGGCCTACGCTATCAAGCTGACGGGGGATCGGGCCGCCGCCGAAGACGTCCTCCAGGAGACCTTGGTACGCGCCTGGCGCCACTCGGAGGTGCTGGTCAACGGCAAGGGATCAGTGCGCGGCTGGCTGCTGACGGTGGCGGGCCGCATTGTGGTCGACCGGGCCCGGGCGAGGGCCGCCCGGCCGAGGGAGGTCGCCGAGTTCCCGGCCCAGCCTCCGATGGAACGGGATCATGCTGATCAGGTGATCGACTCGATGGATCTGTTCGAGGCGATGCAGAAGCTGTCCGAAGAGCACCGCGAGGTGATCGTTCAGTTGTACTTTCGAGGCTGCAGCCTGCTGGAGGCATCCGCGGCACTGGGCGTGCCAGAGGGTACTGTTAAGTCTCGCTCGTATTATGCGCTGCGTGCACTGCGGAAGGCGTTGGGTAGAGGAGCGGGTGTGAGGAATGGGGAGCCGGCGTGAATGACCGGCATGACACCGAACAGTTGGCCGCCTATGCCGCTGGCTTTCTCGACGGTGCGGACGCCCGGGCCATGGAGGCTCATGTCGCCGGTTGTCCGCACTGCCTGCGGGAGCTGACTGAGTTGTGCGAGGTCGATGGTGCGCTGCGCAGGGTGCCTCCGGAATTGTTCCTCGACGGGCCGCCCCAGGATGGTGAGTTGGCGCAGGGTGGCGAGCTAGTGCTGCAGCGAACCCTGCGCCAGGTCCGGGAGGAAAGCGGTGTGGGCCGGAAGCGCCGGCGCCGTGCCCTGATTGCCGCATCGGTGGCTGCGCTGGTCGGCGTCGGCGCAGCGGGCGTTGCGCTCGGACGGGTCACGGCCAGTGAGACGATCACTGCTGCTCCCACGGTGCCGGCGCACACGGGTTCGCGCCTGCTCACCGGGTTCAACCCCTCCACCGGGGCACGAATGACCGTTACCGTCACGCCGGCGACGGGATGGGTCCGGGTCAAAGCCACCGTCGTCGGTATTCCCGCTGGTGAGCGCTGCATGCTGGTGGTCGTGGACCGCAACAGGGATCGCTGGATCGCCGCCAGCTGGTTCGTCTCCCCCGCACACGAGAAGAACGGCACCACTGTCGATGGCGCCGCCGTCGTGGCACCGGGAGACGTCGCGGCGGTCGTAGTGCAGAACTTCGAGCGCCGCGAGCTCGTGATCGCCCCCGCCTGAACACCAATTAGCAGGTCCGGCCTGTGTTGATGCAGGCCACCGCCCGCGCCATCAGCGCCGTGGGCATGATGTTCCTGAATTCGGCATGGTTGGTGACCGGATTGTGCTGCCTTTCGCGTTGATGTTGCGCAGCACGGGCCAGAGGTAGGCCGACTTATCGCCGTTGGTGCAGGTGGTACCGGCAGCGGCGAGGCGCTCGGCGGTAGAGAACGCATCGGTGGACAGGTTGCCGACGTAGTCGTGGATGTGATGTGCGGCGTTCACCTTGCCCGGGTCCATGATGACGTCATCGGAGTTGTGATGTCCCTCGGCGTTCGTACCGCAGGGGCTGGTGAAGCTGCCGGTCGACCCGGCAGGCCCAACCGCCGCTGCCATAAGGCGCGCAGGAGCGCTCAGCCTGCGCTTTCCCTGTGCCATCAGAGTCTCGTTCCAGGGTTGTGAGGGGAAAGTCGGGGGCCGTGCACTAGAACAGAGCTGGTCTCCCGGCTCCCTGATACACCACGTCGCCGGGGGTCGCGATGGGCTAGTCCACGAGCAGCAGGGCGACGGGGTAGCGGGCGAGCAGGTCGACCAGCGGCACGCTGCGTGACGCCGAGAAGCCGGTGAGCGCGTCGGTCCAGGAGCCCTCGGGTAGAGGCAGTGCGGTCTCACCCCAACCGCCGAGGCAGGCGAGCCTGACTGGTAGCCGGGTGGCGACGGCGACGACCCCGTTGCGAGCGAACGCGACGGCGTGCGACGCGGTGGGGCCGGTGGCGCGCAGCGGGCTGTAGCCGGTGAAACGCTCGGGATGCTCGCGCCGGGCGCGCAGGGCACGGGATACCACGAGCAGCTTGGCCGCGCCGGAGTCGTCCACCTCGGGCAGCCAGCCGCTCTCGATCCGCGCCAGCAGATCGGCACGCGCGGTGAAGTCCACCGGCCGCCGGTTGTCCGGATCCACCAGCGAGAGATCCCACAGCTCGCCGCCCTGGTAGGTGTCCGGCACACCGGGCATCGCCAGCTGCAGGAGTACCGCGGACAGCGAGTTCGACCACCCGGGCGGGATGATCCGGGCCGCCACCGTGGCCACTGCGGCGCGCAGTGTGGGGTCATCCAGCGCCACGTCGGCGACGGCGTGCAGGGCGGTCTCGAACGGCTCGTCCGGGTCGGACCAGCTGGTGCGGGTCCGCGCCTCGCGCATCGCTTTGTGCAGGTAGGCGTGCAGCCGATCGCGCGGCAGCGGCCACGCCCCGACCAGGGTCTGCCAGAGTAGGTGCCCGAGCGCCGGGTCGGGCACGGTGGCCCCGGCCGCCCCCGCCAGCCTGGTGAACTCACCGACGCAGTCCGCCCACCAGTCCGGTAGCTCGGCGAGTACCGCCAGCCGGGCTCGGACGTCGGCGGAACGCTTGGTGTCGTGGGTGGACAGCGTGGTCATCCCACGCGGGGCGATCTCCTCGCGCCGTGCCGCAGCGGCGTGGAAGGCTTCGAGGTCGAGCCCGAAGCAGGCTGGATCTCCGCCCACCTCGTTGAGCGTGACGAACCGGGTCCAGCGGTAGTAGGCGGTGTCCTCCACCGACTTGGCCATCACCGCGCCCGAGGTCTGCTGGAACCGGACGGCCAGCTCGTCGGCGGGATCCCGCAGCCGCGGCGAGAGTGCCTTCAGCGTGGTGGCCAGATCGGGCAGCCGGTGGGCGGCGGCCGCCAGCGCCTGATTCAGGTGCTCGACCCCGTGATCGGGCAGGTAGGAGCGGTAGACCGGGAAGCACGCCAGCACCTCGGCCAGCGCATCGGTCACGTCGGGGATCTCGGGGGCCAGCGCGGCCAGGCGACGCAGCTCCGCTCCCAGCATGCCGGTGGCCACGTCACGCTTGCAGTCGTGCACCAGCTGCGCCCAGTCGGTCTGGACGCCGGTCAGCTTGGTGTCCAGCGCGGTGAGCGTCGCTTCCCCGGCCGGGTCGACCAGCACGCCGTCGACCTCGGCGAGCGCGTCGTAGCCGGTGGTGCCCGCCACCGGCCAGGAGTCGGGTAGCTCCTCGCCCGGTTCGAGGATCTTCTCCACCACGATCCAGGCGCCGCGGGCGTGCTCACGCAGCCGGTGCAGGTAGCCGGCGGGATCGGTGAGGCCGTCCGGGTGGTCGACGCGCAGGCCGTCAACATCGCCCGCCGCTACCCAGCGCAGCACCTCGGCGTGGGTGGCGGCGAACACCTCGGGGTCCTCCACCCGGAGCGCGGCCAGCTCGCTGACCGCGAAGAACCGGCGATAACCCACGTCGGCCCGCCAGGAGACCAGCCGGTAATGCTGCGCCTCGTGCACCTGCGCCGGGGTGGCGCCGGCGGTGCCGGGCGCCACGGGGAAGGCATGCTCGTGGTAGCGCAGCAGGTCACCGTCCACTCGCAGGTCGGCCAGTGCGTCGGCGGAGTCGGCCAGCACGGGCAGGCGCAGCGGCCAGCCGGTGACGTCGAACCACCGCGCGAAGCGCGATGACGGCCCGCGCCGCAACAGATCCCACCACGCGGGGTTCGCTCGCGGGTCGGCCACCCCGAGGTGGTTGGGCACGATGTCCACCACCAGCATCAACCCGTGCTCGCGGACGGCGGCCACCAGCGCGCGCCGGCCGGGCTCCCCGCCGAGCGCCTCGGATACCCGGGTGGGGTCGGCCACGTCGTACCCGTGCGTTGATCCCGGCATCGCGGCCAGCAGCGGCGAGGTGTACACCGCACCGACGCCCAGCGACGCCAGGTAGGGCACCAGAGCGGCGGCATCGGCGAAGGTCAGGTCTGGGCCGAGCTGCAACCGGTACGTAGAGGCTGGGCTCACCATGGTGTCGAGTGTGGCGCAGTCAGGCGGAGCGCTCCAACACCACCATCGACCGAGCGGTAACGGTGATCTTGGCGTCTCCGGGAGCGGTGATACCAGGCGCCCCCGGTGGTTCGCCGGTCGCGGTGTCCAGCACGACGGTCCATTCCTGTCCGTAGCCGTTCCCGGGCAGCCGCACGGTGATGTCCTGGTAGTGGGCGTTGAAGCAGAGCAGGAACGAGTTGTCCGTGACCCGCCGGCCGCGGGCGTCGGCGTCCGGGATGCCCTCGCCGTTGAGGAACACGGTGAGGCATTGACAGATCTGTGCCTCCCAGTCCCGCTCGGTCATCTCCTCCCCGGACTCGGTGAACCACGCGATGTCGCGCAGCTCGTCGCCTCCCCGGATCGGGCGGCCGGCGAAGAACCTGCGGCGGCGGAACACCGGGTGCTCGCGGCGCATCGCGATCAGCGCCGCGGTGAATGTGACGAGCTCCTGGTCGGCGTGGGCCCAGTCCACCCAGGACAGTTCGTTGTCCTGGCAGTACGCGTTGTTATTGCCCCGCTGGGTGCGGCCGAGCTCGTCGCCGTGCAGCAGCATCGGGATGCCCTGGGACAGCAACAAGGTGGCCAGCATGTTGCGCCGCTGGCGAGCCCGCAGGGCCAGTACCTCGGGGTCGTCGGTGGGACCCTCCACCCCGCAGTTCCAGGATCGGTTGTCATCGGTGCCGTCCCGGCCGTCCTCGCCGTTGGCCTCGTTGTGCTTGTCGTGGTAGGAGACCAGGTCGGTGAGGGTGAACCCATCGTGCGCGGTGACGAAGTTGATCGACGCGTAGGGACGTCTGCCGTCGGCCTGGTAGAGGTCGGACGAGCCGGTGAGCCGGAAGCCGAACTCCCCGAGCGTGTTCGGCTCACCGCGCCAGAAGTCCCGCACAGTGTCGCGGAACTTGGCGTTCCACTCGGTCCACAGCGGGGGGAACTTGCCCACCTGGTAGCCGCCCGGCCCGAGGTCCCACGGTTCGGCGATCAGCTTCACCTGGCTGATCACCGGGTCCTGCTGGACCAGGTCGAAGAACGTGGAGAGCCGTTCCACGTCGTAGAACTCGCGGGCCAGCGTGGAGGCGAGGTCGAAGCGGAAGCCGTCGACGTGCATCTCGGTGACCCAGTACCGCAGCGAATCCATGATCAGCTGGAGGGTGTGCGGGTGGCGCACGTTGAGTGAGTTGCCGGTGCCGGTGTAATCGGTGTAGTAGCGGAGGTCATCGGAGGCCAGGCGGTAGTAGGCGGGGTTGTCGACGCCGCGCATCGACAGGGTCGGGCCCAGGTGGTTGCCCTCGGCGGTGTGGTTGTACACCACATCGAGGATCACCTCGATGTGTGCCGCATGCAGCTCCCGGACCATGGACTTGAACTGCGAGACCACCTCGTGCGCTCGCGGCCCGACGGTGCCCGCCGCGGCGTAGCCGTTGTGCGGGGCGAGGAACGCGACGGTGTTGTAGCCCCAGTAGTTGGTCAGGCCCTGCTCGGCGAGGTGGTGGTCGGTGATGAACTGGTGCACCGGCATCAGCTCCACCGCCGTGACGCCCAGCGCGGTGAGGTAGTTGATCATCACTGGGTGCGCGAGACCGGCGTAGGTGCCGCGCATGTCCGGGGGGATCTCGGGGTGGGTGATGGTCAGGCCGCGCACGTGCGCCTCGTAGATCACCGTCTGGTGGTAGAGAGTGCGCGGATGCCGGTCATCGGCCCAGTCGAAGAACGGGCTGACCACCACCGACTTCGGCGCGTAAGGGGCGGAGTCGGTGGTGTTGCGCGCGTGCGGGTCGGCGAATCGGTAGCCGAACAGCGACGAGTCCCATCCCGGGCCGGTGGTCACCGCCTTGGCATAGGGATCGATGAGCAGCTTGGCCGAATTGCACCGCAGCCCGGCGGGCGGATCGTACCGGCCGTGCACTCGATATCCATAGTGCTGACCAGGTCCGACGCCGGGCAGGTAACCGTGCCAGACGAACCCATCGACCTCGGGCAGCCGGAGGCGGGTCTCGGTCGCGTTGGCGCCACCGCTGTCGAACAGGCACAGCTCCACCGTGTCCGCGACCTCGGAGAAGAGCGCGAAGTTGGTGCCCGCGCCGTCGTAGGTGGCACCCAGCGGGTAGGCCGCACCAGGCCACGTCTGGGGGTCGGTCATCGGTCTCCTCCGTGCCGGACGGGCAACTACCGGGTACCCGAGGCGGCCGTCACGGTATACGACGGGCTGACCCGCCCTCGGACCTCGCCCAGTCCGACGATGCTGCCTTCGGGGCCCGGCGCCGTCGCGGTGATCGACACCTCGTCGCCGTCGGCGAGGAAACCGCGGGTGGAGCCATCAGCGAGGGTCAGCGGCGCTGAGCCGTTCCAGCTCAGCTCGAGCAGCGAGCCGCGCTCATCCGGCGCCGCGCCGCTGACTGTGCCGGAGGCGAACAGGTCACCGGTGCGCAGGCGGGCGCCGTTGGCGGTGAGGTGTGCCAGTTGCTGCGCGGCCGTCCAGTACATCCCGCGAAACGGTGGGCGGGAGATCCGCTGGCCGCCCAGCGCCACCTCCAGGGTGATGTCCAACCCCCACGGCTCGGTGCCGGTGTCGTCGAGGTAGGGCAGTGGGCGAGGATCGCGCGTCGGCGGCCGGATGCGCGCGGCGCTCAGCGCGTCCAGCGGGACCACCCAGGGGGAGATCGACGTGGCGAAGGATTTACCGAGCAACGGCCCGAGCGGGACGGATTCCCAGGCCTGGACGTCTCGGGCGGACCAGTCGTTGACCAGGCACACGCCGAACACGTGGTCGGCGAAGTCGGTCAGCGGGACCGGCCGGCCGGGTGCCGACGGCGTGCCGACGACGAAGCCGACCTCGGCCTCGAAGTCCAGCGCGGTCGAGGGGCCGAAGGTGACGGTACCGTCCGGGAGGCGGCGCTGGCCGCTCGGGCGGCTCACCGGTGTCCCGGAGACCACCACAGTGCCGGCCCGGCCGTGGTAGCCGATCGGCAGATGCCGCCAGTTCGTCGCTAGCGCGGGCCGGCCGGGCCGAAAGATCCGCCCGACGTTGGTCGCGTGCTGCTCGCAGGAGTAGAAGTCGACGTAGTCGGCCACGGTGAACGGCAACCGCATCGTCGCGTCGGTCCTGGGCACCAGTAACGGCGCCAGTACCTCGGCGTATCGCTCGTCGGTGAGCCAGCCGGTCAGCGCGGCCCGGATCGCGGTCCAGCTCCGGCGCCCGGCGGCCAGCAACGTGTCGAGGGTGCCCCCGCGCAGCAGCGCGGCGTACTCCGGTAGTAGAGCCGCGCCGGCCGCGGTGAGGTCGAGGATGGCCTCGCCCACCGCCACCCCGATACGCGGCTGCGGTCGGGCCGCGTCGGTGAACACTCCGTAGGGCAGCGTCTGCGGGCCGAAGGGGTGCCCGGCGGCCACCCCAGTCCAGGAGGTCACTCGGCTGGGCCTCGGCCCGACCAGCTCCACGGGTACGCCCGGTCCTCGCAGGCGGCGCCACCCTCGCCCAGCTCCAGCGGCCGGTCGGTGTCCACCATGACCGCCAGCTCGTCGACGAGCTGCTCCCCGAGGCTGCGCTCGATCGCGCCCGGCTGCGGGCCGTGGGAGTGACCGCCGGGATGCAGGGACATCGAGCCCGGTCCGATGCCGCTGCCCTGGCGCGCCCCGTAGTCGCCACCGCAGTAGAACATGACCTCGTCGGAGTCGACGTTGGAGTGGTAGTAGGGCACCGGTACCGCCAGCGGGTGGTAGTCGACTTTGCGCGGCACGAAGTTGCAGATCACGAACCCGGTGCCGGCGAAGACCTGGTGCGCCGGCGGCGGCTGGTGGATGCGCCCGGTGATCGGCTCGAAGTCGGCGATGTTGAACGCGTACGGATACAGGCAGCCGTCCCAGCCCACCACGTCGAAGGGGTGCCGCGCGTAGATGTACACCGTGCCGGTGTAGTCCGCCGCACCGCGGTGTTTGACCACCACCTCCACGTCGGTGCCGTCGAGGACCTCCGGTTCGCCAGGACCTCGCAGGTCCCGCTCGCAGTACGGCGCGTGCTCCAGGAACTGCCCCGACCGGGACAGGTAGCGCGGTGGCGGGGCGATGTGGCTGTTGGCCTCGATGCAGTACGCGCGCAGCGGTTCGTCCTCGCGCGGCACCCACCGATGGGTGGTGCCGCGCGGCAGCACGACGTAATCACCCGCCCCCACCTCCAATGCACCGAACACCGTCTGCACCGTCGCCGAGCCGGACTCCAGGTAGACGCACTCATCACCCAGGGCGTTGCGGTACAGCGGTGAGGCGATGCCCGCGACGACGTAGTAGATCCGCACGTCGGCGTTGCCGAGCACCAGCCGCCGCGAGGTCACCACGTCGTCGTGTTTCCACTCCTGGCCGACGAACAGCTCGTGCAGCCGGAAGTGCCGGGGCAGCAGCGGCTGATTGGGTGCCGTGCGGGGATCGAGCACGTTCCACGACCAGGCGTCGACGATCGCCGACGGCATGTGCCCGTGGTAGAGCAACGAGGAGTCCGACGAGAAGCCCTCGGCGCCCATCAGCTCCTCGTAGTAGAGCGAGCCGTCGGGGCGGCGGTGCTGGGTGTGCCGCTTGCGCGGGATCGAGCCCGCTTGCCGGTAGAAAGCCATGGCGCTATAGGTTGCCACGGCGGGCTTGCTCGCGCTCGATGGCTTCGAACAGGGCTTTGAAGTTGCCCTTGCCGAAGCCCAGCGAGCCGTGCCGCTCGATGAGCTCGAAGAAGACCGTCGGCCGGTCCTGCACCGGCTTGGTGAACACCTGCAGCAGGTAGCCGTCCTCATCCCGGTCGGCGAGGATGCGCAGCTCACGCAATATCTGGACGGGAACGCGGGTATCGCCGACCCACTCGCCGAGGGTGTCGTAGTAGGAGTCCGGGGTGTCGAGGAACTCCACACCCCGGCTCCGCATCGCCGTGACGGCGCCGACGATGTCGCCGGTCGCCAGCGCGATGTGCTGCACGCCGGGGCCGCCGTAGAACTCCAGGTACTCGTCGATCTGCGAGCGCTTGCGACCGACCGCCGGCTCGTTGAGCGGGAACTTGACCCGGTGGTTCCCGCTGGTCACCACCTTGGACATCAGCGCGGAGTATTTCGTGGCGATGTCGTCACCGATGAACTCCTTCATGTTCGCAAAGCCCATGACCCGGTTGTAGAACGACACCCAGACGTCCATCCGGCCGAGTTCGACGTTGCCCACGCAATGGTCCACGGCCTGGAACAGCCGACGATCGGGAGGCACCAGCGGCGGCCGTGCGACGAAACCGGGCAGGAACGGGCCGGTGTAGTGGGAGCGGTCGATGAGGGTGTGCCGGGTGTCGCCGTAGGTCGCCAGCGCGGCCAGGCGCACCGTGCCGTGCTCGTCGGTCGCGTCATGAGGCTCGGCGACGATGGTGGCGCCTTGCTCGCGGGCGAACGCGACGGCGTGGTCCACGTCAGGCACCTCGAGGGCGAGGTCGCTCACCCCGTCGCCGTGCACCGCCACCCGCTCGCCCAGCGCCGTGCCGGCGCGCCCCGCCCCGGACAGCACGAACCGGGCTTTTCCGGAGACCAGCACGTATTCCGCCGTGTCCCGGTAGCCCTGCTCGGGACCCCGGTAGGCCACGCAGGTCATGTCGAACGCCGTCGAGTAGAAATGCGCGGCCTGCCGCGCGTTGCCGACCGCGAAGCGCACGTGATCCATACCGATCACCGGGAACGGGTCCGGCCCGAGGTCGTGCGCGACGCCACCGATCAGGGTGTCGACATCGGCGTCGCCCGACATCCCAGCGTGGCTGCTCAGCGGCCGGGACGATGTGCTCACCCCCCGATGCTAACCCCGGCACGCGTGCTCTTCGTGACGATCGCAAGGCGACGGGCTCGCGGCTTCACCCCCAGAACGCCACACCCAGGCGACCTCCATCGCCCAGCTCGAGGACGAGGGACTGGTCAGCGTCGAAGTCGAGGGCGGGCGCAAGCTCGTGTCCCTCACCGACGCTGGACACGCCTACCTCGACGATCCACGCCACGGTGTGACCGACCCGTTCGCGGCGATCACCGCCGTCGACGGCGAGGCCCCCCACCTGCGCACCGCGGTCGCCGAGGTGCACAGCGCCGCCAAGGCCGTCGCCATCAACGGCACGCACGCCCAAATCGCCGCGGCCGCGGCTACAGGTCCTCAGGTCGGTAATGGTGACCCCGAGCCTGGCTCGTGTCACTGTCGGCGGTGAAGTGGTTGCTGGTAGACGTCGTCGCCGACGAGGACTGTCACATCCCACGCGGTGAGCTCGGAGGGCCCACACCAGGCAACCGAAATCCCCCGACCCCGTCGACCTGACAGTGCTAGCCTGCCGCCATGGAAACGGTGATCGTGGGCGCGCGGGGCAGCAAGCTGGCGCAGGCCATGGTGAGCGAACTTCTCGACCGCCTCGGAGGCGAGTCCTGCCCAGTTGTGAAGTTCACACGCCGGGTGGTCATGACCGCCGGAGACAAGGACCGGAAGACCGTGCTTCGTGAGGTGTCCGGCGGTGCGGGAGCCTTCGCGAAGGAACTCGAGGCCGAGCTGTTCGCCGGTAACATCGACATTGCCGTGCACTGTCTCAAGGACCTGCCCACCGAGCTGCCCGCCGGGCTGACGCTGGCGGTCACCCCGACCCGTGCGGACATCCGCGACGCCATGTGCGGATCCACTCTCGCGGGCCTGCGGCGCGGGGCGCGGGTGGGTACCGGATCGCCGCGGCGCTCGGCGCAGCTGCTGGCGCTGCGGCCCGATCTCGACGTGGTGCCGATCCGCGGCAACGTTCCGGGCCGTCTCGCCAAGCTCAAGTCGGGGTTCGACGCGGTGGTCCTCGGCGTGTCCGGGCTGGTTCGGATCGGGATGGACGACGCGATAACCGAAATCCTTGCGCCGGACGTGTTTCTACCGTCGCCCTCGGCCGGAGCCATGGGTGTGGAGGTGCGGGCCCGTGATACCGAGCTGCTCGCCATGCTCGACAGCTACGGGGATCCGGACCTGGACGCACAGGTGCGCGCAGAGCGGTCGCTGCTGAGCGCGCTACACGGCGGCTGTTCGGTGCCGGTCGGCGCCTACGCCCGGCCGAGCGGTGTCAGCGGCCTGGAACTCACGGCCCAGGTCACCTCGCTGGACGGGACGCGAATGGTTCTCGACCGGGCGAGTGGGGACAGAAGCGACCCGGAAGCCTTGGGGCGGATACTGGCCGAGCGGATGCTGGCCGCAGGCGCGGCCGCGATTCTCGACGACATTCGCGCGGCGGTCTAGCCGCAGCGACCCGGCTAGGCCAGTGTGGCGGCAATATCGGTGGCCGCGTAGGTCGCGATCTGACGTGCCCCAGCACGTTTGAGCATCATGCACAATTCGGTCAGCAGGCCCGGGTCGGTGGCGCCCTCGCTGAGCATCGCCCGCGCGGTCCGGATCCCGGCGGCGGGATCCGGACCGCAGGTGGAACGTGCGGTGCGTGGTCGACGGCATCGCCTCCATCGTCACGCGATACTCCTGGTACAGAGCTGATCGCCAGATCAGATGCGGCATGATCCGTACGCCGTCGTGCCCGGCCCCGTCGAGCTGCTGGCGCACTGCGCGGATACAACCCGGGATCATCGCCGCGGCCCGGACGGCCGCCACCGCAGCGATCATGAGGTTGTGCGGAGCCAGTGCGGATTCTCCGCCGGGGGTCTTGTGCTGCACGTAGACGAACAGCTTGCAGGACCGCACCCCGACACGGCGCAACTCGCTGGCGTAGCTGCCGACGTGGGATATCGCCACAGAGTTGGCCAGATGCGCGTACTCACCGGTGGGGCGGTCGTCCGGCTGTGAGATCAACTCCTCGACGATTTCGATCGGTTTTCGCCAGCACCTTCTCGTCTCCACGGCACTTGTCGCCCTTGTGTTCAGGCCATGGGTGAAGATGGCCGGGAGAGGCCGGGGTCGAGCCATGGGTGTTGGAGGAGTGCTTGCCAGGCGAGGTGCCAGGGGAACAGGTGAACATGGTTGTCGCCGGTGGTGGGTTGGTGTTGTTGGTAGATGTCGCCGCCGACGAGGACCGTCACACCCCATGCGGTGAGCTTGTTCACGGCGTCGTGGATCGCCGGGAAGCTGATCTGTGCCCGGTTGCTGAACGGCATCGCTACTACGGGTTGGTGTTTGCCGACGGCTTCCACGAGTAGGCCGAGTGGCAGGGTGTCGGAGATGCCCGCTGCCCATTTGGCCAGTGAGTTGCAGGTGATCGGCGCGACCACCATGGCGTCGGCGGGTGGGAGCACATCAGGCGCGTCGGGTTCTTTGTACTGGTGGCGCACGGGGTGGCCGGTCTTGACCGCGAGGGTGCTGGCGTCGATGAACCGGTAGCCGTGAGGGCTTGCGATCACACACACGTCCCACCCGTCGGCGTGGGCCAAGTCCACTAGCTTGCCGATGTCGCGGGCGGCGGGGGAGCCGGTGGCGATGGCGTAGAGGACTGGTTGGCCGTGGTCGTTCATGGTCTGGGTTTCATCAGGTGCGGATGCCACACCAGGCGGCGAAGTGCCGGAGGCTGGCGGTGGATCGGGCGTCTCGGGCGGCGAGGACGTACACGGTCTCGTGGACCTGTGGGTGGTAGCGGGTGAGCTGGGGGGCGATCCGCCGGGCGACCTGCAGGGACTCCAGCGACCGGCGTCGATCTCCGTGCAGCAGCCAGGCCCGGGACAGGTCGAACCAGTAGTGACCGGCCCGGGTGGGTGCGGTGCTCGCCGGGAGGATCAGCTTGGCGGCCCGGGCGACGGCGGTGGTGCCGTCGGCCAGTTCGATCGGCACGGAGACTTCGTGGATGCTCACGTTGACCGGGCCGAACTTGGTGTTGTAGAAGTCGGCCTCATCCTGCCCGTCGACCGCCAGCGACCGCGCAGCGGCCAGGTGGTCGGCCGCAAGGTCGGAGTTGGTCGCGCGGGCCGCGATGATCGCGGCCCGCAGGTGCAGCGCACCCCGCACCGCAGGCACCGCCGGGCTCGTCTGCGCGAGATCCACGATCGCCTCACCCCGCTCGACACTGCGCAGTGCCGCCGGGTACGCGCCGTCGAACATCAGGAGATGGGAGTGGGTGTACTCCGCGACAGCGGCTCGCAGCGGGTCATCGCCGCGCGCTGCGGCCGCGCGGGCACGCTCGTCGACGAGATGCGACAGGTCGAGGTGCCCGAGTCCATACAGGGCCCAAAACGCGTAATAGTAGGCGTCGAAGAGCATCTCGTAAACGCCGGGACGAGCGTCGACAGAGCAGGCGCTCACGGTGGCATGCAGATGACGCAGCAGGTCAGGAAGGCTCCGTACCACCTGGGCGTACTTGCCTTTCCGGTTGAACTCCTTGACTCCGGCCATCGTGGCGCGGAGGTCGTCCAATGGGCGCAGCGATGTGTCCAGCTCGGGGTTGTCGCCTTCTGCCAAGGCTTGTCGCAGCGCCGGGACTCCGGCCTGCTCCGATGCCGGGCTCGCGTTGCGGGTGCCGTAGGGCTGCTCGGTGATGTCGACCACGCTGACTCCGAGTGCCCGGGCAATGGCCGCGGTGAACGACGGCGACGCCGGTCGCTCACCGCGCTCGACCTTGCGCAGCAGTGAGTACGACACGATGGCGCGCAGTGCCAGTGCCTGTTGGGTGAGGCCGTGGATCTTGCGTAGCTCGGCGATGCGTAGGCCAATTCGGTGCGGGTACTGGTCGGACATGGGCTTGAGTCGGGCTCCTTACTGGTGGTCGTCCGGTAAGCGTGCCACTGGTCGGGAGGATCAACCAAGACGGATCCGTGGTGTGGCGGTGGTGTGGCACCCCCGGGGCCCATACCGGTCGAGCATGACTTCTCGCGCATGAACCCATTCATGCCGGGAGGGCCGGTATGCGTGCGCGTCATCGAGGCAGAGGGGGTCTGGCATGAAGGACGAGCGTGCTCGCGGCGAGCGGTCAGCCTGCGGCGCAGTGAGTGGTATCGCCACACTTCGCGAGATCTTGGGCCGGGGCCGTCGTGCTCGAACGCCCGTCCCGGGGTGCACTATCGGGTTCGTGGACGGGCCGACCGGTATCGCGCATTGCGTCACCCAGGATGCCTTCGCTGCGGGCCGTCGTACGGGAGGTCGTTACGTCGCCCTTTGCGGTGCGCAGGTGCTCCCCGCGCGCCTCACTGCCCCAGCCCGCTATCACTGCCCGGCGTGCGAGCGGGGTGTCTGATGCCCTGGCACCTGCGCTCGATCGGTGGTCGGGACACCCACCGCGGTGAGTTGCTGTACCCTGACGGCACACTCACCGCCGCCTGCGGCATTCGCTTCCGCCCTCGTGAGCTGTTGCGCGGGATGCTGCGTGACGTCGCGCAGGCTGGACCCTACGCCCCGAATGGGATCGGCTCGGTTCAGTTCAGGGCCACCGTCACGCTGTACATGCTGCTGGTGGACCATCCGATTGATCGGTGGGACCGGTGCCGGTCCTGCCGTCGCCCTGGGGCGGTGTTCGGGTGGCGGTGGCGCAGCTGCCAGGTGCGCAGTAAGGCGAATCTGTACCTGTGCCGGCTCGATGAGGTACTCCTGCTGAGCCTGCTGCCTGACGAGTGATGACTCGATCGCGTTGGATTCGACTGAGTAGGAGCGCGGGGCGGGGCGACGAGATCCCGGTACGTATCGGATCCCAGCCCCTGGCAGAAAGCCGCGTAATAAGCCACTTGTCCTTCAGGGCAAGCTGGGAGGATGCGGTGCTCCGGTATATCCCATCGCCACGACCAGCGCCGTACCAAGCCGGCCGGCGCGAGTCCGTCGGGTCAGGTCGATAAGCACGGGACACACCATGACATCCTCCCCTCGCGAATCGTAGCTATCCGCTGATGACGCCAGAGTACACTGACGATATGTACGCTGTACAGCGTCATAGTTGAGTGTCGGGACCGCCGATTCGACCGATCCGCCCGTCGTCGTGCACCGTCCAGCCGTCGGGCAGACGAACGTCGCGGCTGGTGTCCACCGTCATCCCGCCGGTACCGGGACGAACAGGGCACGGCAGCCGGCCACGGAGGTCGAGGTCACTGCGGAACACCGTGCGCCGCAGGTCTACGGCCTTGTCGAAGGTGCTGCCGGCCAGGGTCACCGGCCCGTGAAATTCTGCCGACAAGAACACCGCCCCCTGCCGGAAGTGGGCGCCCTCGAAGGAGACCCGACCGTGAGCGGTCATGTGTGGAAAGTTGCCCCCACCGAAAAAAACCACACCGTCACACTCCAGCTTGCCGTATGACTCGGCACGGGTGAACCACACGTCGCCGGTGATCTCGGTTGCGCTGAACCGGCTGGTGCCGTACAACCGCGCATCACGCAGCACGAACTTATGGATGGCCTTGCCGGACAGGTCGATGTAGTCCAGCACCGCACCGGTGAGGTCTAGGTCGGGGCGCGTGTCGGGTTTCTGGTGGCGGTCGGGCACCAACTCACTGATCACACGCTGCGCCGTCAGTCGGACCTGTCTCTCCCGGTCGGCGTCCTGTTTGTCCGCCGGTGCCCACGGGGGATGTTCACCCGTCCGGTCTTGGGCGTAGTCCGGGTGGTCGAAGGGGCGACGCAGGTATGCGCAGACCACGTCGAGCACCGTCTGGACATACGACGGCCGGTTCCGTGCCAGGCCAGCCAACGCGTGCAGGGCACCGACCCGGACCTGGTCGGCCTCGTGCCCGAGAAGCTCGACCGAACGGGCGAACCGCTCGTCGGCTACGCGCTCGCGATCCTGCTCGTTGCTCCGTCGCTCCAGCTCGTGTCGAGACTCCTCCACCCTCCGCCGGCGGTCGTTGAGCCACAGGGCGTACAGGGCGACGACCGCCGCGGACACCAGCCCCCCGGTCCGAACGGCCTCCGCTCCCGAGGTCCTCGAATCAAGCGAGAGCAGCAGGACGGTGACCGTGCCGAACAGCGCCACCGCCAGCAGCATGGTGATCACAAGCCACCAGTCGTCCCGGCTTGCCCGCATTGTGCTGGATTCTCCCTTCTCTGTAGATCGCCGGTCCCACTCTGGGCCGCGCAGGCGGAGCTAACCCGGGGTCGAGCGGGACCGGACGGCGGCGTCCAGGGCCGCGCGCATCGGGGCGATCGGAGCACGGCGACCGGTCATCAGCTCGACCTGCGCGACGGCTTGGTGCAACAAGACCGCCAGACCGCTGACGGTCCGGCAGCCCGCGGCGATCGCGGACGCGGCCAGTGTGGTGGGCCACGGCGTGTAGGCGACGTCGAGCACCACCGGCCGGGTCACCCATCGCTGCGGGCTCAGCGCGTCGGCGGCCCCAGGGGGCAGGGTGGAGATGACGACGTCGGCCGCGGGCAGCACTATGTCGGGTAGCCCACCGGAGATCACTGGCTGGACACCGAGCCGGTCGGCTGCCGCGCGGAGGTCGGCCGTTGCGCCCAGGTTCCGCACGAGAACGGTCGGTGCGCGCTCCCCGAGCTCACGCAGCGCGGCGAGCGCGGCTTGGGCGGTACCGCCGGCCCCGAGGATCACCGCGGCGTCGACCCGGACGAGTCCCGCTTCCCGCAGCGCGGCGAGGATGCCGGCCACGTCGGTGTTCTCGGCCCGGCGGTGCCCACCCGGCTGCTCGAGCACCAGAGTGTTCGCCGCGCCGACCGCGCCGGCCACAGAGGAGATCTCATCGGCCACGGTCAACGCCACCCGTTTGAGGGGCATCGTCAGCGACAGCCCGGCCCACTCCGGACCGAGTTGTCCGACGAAGCTGGTCAGGGCCGCCTCGCCACAGTCCATCGCGTCGTAGCGCCACCCGGTCAGGCCCAACGTCGCGTAGGCGGAGCGGTGCAATGTCGGCGACAGCGAATGCCGGATCGGAGACCCCAGCACCGCCGCCCGCCGCCTCGTCGGCTCGCTATCCGCCACTGCTCGATCCTCCTATGCTGTATACCCGTTGCTGTACACCCGTTGTTCACCATCGAGCCAGTATCAAGGGAAACAGCCGACAGTGCTCGGGCTGCGGTACTTGCACGAGGTGTTTCCAGTCTGTTATTGAGGTCTCACGTGGTACGGCCGTGTCTGCGGTCGGTAGCTGTTCGGTGTTCAACGTCCACGCAACCTGGAGGAGGAGGGTGCCTGATGGAACACCCGCGCTGGGCGTCGGAGGACCTGGACATCGAGCATCCCAGCCCGGCTCGGGTGTACGACTACTACCTCGGCGGCGCGCACAACTTCGTCGTGGACCGGCGGATGGCCCGCCAGGCGATAGACCTGTGGCCGGACCTGCCCCTGATCATGCAGGCCAACCGGGCGTTCCTGCGCCGCTCGGTGCGCTACCTGGTCCGCCAGGGCATCACCCAGTTCCTGGACATCGGCTCCGGCATCCCCACCGAGGGAAACGTGCACGAGATCGCCCAGGCCGTCGCACCCGAGTGCAAAGTCGTCTACGTGGACCTCGACCCCGTGGCCGTCGCTCACAGCCGGGCCATGCTGGCCAAGAATCCGCTGGCCGGCATCGTCCAGGCCGACCTGCGCGACGTGGCGTCGGTCTTCGATGACCCGCAAGCCAGGGAACTGGTCGACCCGGGCCAGCCGATCGGCGTGCTCATGGTGGCGATGCTGCACTTCGTCTCAGATGAGGCGGATCCAGGGAACATCGTCGCTCGGTACCGCAAGATGATGGTGCCCGGAAGCTATCTCGTCGTCTCGCACGCTACGTACGAGGGCCGCCCTGATCAGGCCGGGCCGCACACCGAGCTTTACCGGCGCGCCGGCACACCGTTGACCATGCGTTCGCGAGCGGAGGTCGAGGCGTTGTTCGACGGGTTCGATCTGGTGGACCCCGGAGTGGTGTTCCTGCCGCTGTGGCGTCCGGACTCGCCTGCCGATGTCGGTGACCATCCGGAGAAGTTCAGCGGTTTCGCCGCGGTGGGCCGGCGGATATGACTCAAATTGATCATGAGGAGTTCGCTCGGCGGTGGGCCGAGGCGGTCTTCGGCACGAGCTATGTGTCGATCGGACGCCGGGTACTCGCCAGCCGCCTGCTGGAGCTCACCGACCGGTTGGTCGAGGCCGCAGTGGCTGTTGAGTTCGATCCGTCGGTCGGGCGTCAGATCGGCGTCGATATGGTCGGGGAGCATTTCACCGGCATCGAGACGCTCAGAGAGACCCTTGCACTGATTGCGGAGGGGTTGCCGGGGCTGCTGGGCTCAGCTCCGATGGGCGTCGACGCCGCCGGGCGAGTTGCTCAGCTGGTCGCCGGCATGGCCGCCGGCTATGCGGGTGAGCTGCGCGAGCGCAGTCTCGATGAGCAGGACGCGATCTATCGGGCTGGCCTGCGCGCGCGCAGGCAGGCCGAACAAGCGCTGGAGGCCAGCGAGGCGAAGTTCCGCGCGATGTTCGCCGAGGCGGCGGTCGGGATCGGGATAAGTGACATAGAGGGTAACATCACCGACGCCAATGCGGCGCTGCTGCAGATGTTCGGCTACACCCTTGAGGCATACACCCAGCTGAACGTCGTCCGCGACTTGGTCCACCCGGAGGACGTCGCCAGCGTGTGGGAGACCTACGGTGAGCTGGTCCGCGGTGAGCGGGACCACTTCCGCTTGGAGAAGCGTTTCCACAGGTCCGACGGCGGTAAGATCTGGACTTATCTGACGGCGTCGCTGGTGCGCGACGAGGCCGGAGCGCCCGCATACGTAGTGGCGCTGATGGAGGATATCTCCGAACGGTATCGCCTGCAGGAGACATTGAAGTACCAGGCCTACCACGACCCGTTGACGACGCTGGCCAACCGGCAGCGGGTCACCGAAAGGTTGAGGCTGATATTCGCTGAGCCGCCGGGCCGGCGCCGGGTTGGATTGTGCTTCCTGGACCTGGACGGGTTCAAAGTGGTCAATGACAGCCTGGGCCACTACGTCGGCGATCAGCTGCTGAAAACCGTGGCAGCACGGCTGAATAGCTGCTGTAGCGCGGGGCAGCTGGTGGCCCGGATGGGCGGCGACGAGTTCGTGATCATCGTTGAGGATACCGTCGGAGAAGCGGATGTGGCCGCACTGGCCGATAAGGTCCTGGCCGTCATGGCCGAGCCGATCCGAGTCGGTGATCACGAACTGAACGTGACGACGAGCATCGGCGTCGTCGAACGACCGGTGGCCGACACCAACCCGGAGGACCTTCTGCAGGCTGCCGACATCACCATGTACCGGGCGAAAAAAGACGGTAAAGCGCGCTACGCGATGTACGACCGGAACCGCAACGACAGCGAGGTGGCCCGTTTCACGCTGTCCGCCACGCTGTTGACCGCGGTGGAGCGCGGCGAGTTCTTCGTCGAGTATCAGCCGCTGGTCAGCCTGGCGGATCGCTCGCTGCGCGGCGTCGAGGCACTGGTGCGGTGGCGTCATCCGGTATTGGGCGTGCTCGGGCCCGACCGGTTCATCGACCTCGCCTCGGAGAGCGGGGCGATCGTACAGCTCGGGCGCTGGGTGCTCACTCAAGCGTGCGAGCAGGCCCGAGACTGGCGGGACGCCTTCGGCGATGCCGCGCCGTTCGTCAGCGTCAACCTCGCGCCCCGGCAGCTCCACGAGTCCGCCCTGGTGGCCGACGTCGCGAAGGCCCTCAGCGACAACGGGCTCGACCCGTCCAGCCTGCAACTCGAGCTCACCGAGCAGGCTCTGATGGGCGATGAGGCGGGCCCGCTCACGGTGCTGACGAAGCTGCACGGCCTGGGCGTGCGGATCGCGCTGGACGACTTCGGCACCGGCTATTGGAACCTTCCCGACCTGCGTCGGCTGCCTTTGCACGTGCTCAAGCTGGCGGGCTCGTTCGCGATGGGTCTGCAATCCTCGGCCGCGGGAGTGGACCAGCGGATCGTGGCGGCGCTGGTGGATCTGGCGCACGCGCTCGAGCTGACGGTCACCGCGGAGGGCATCGAGACGCCCGTCCAGCTCGAGCGGTTCCGCGCGGCGGGGTGCGACGTTGGTCAGGGGCGGCTGTTCGGCCCACCCGGTGCCGCTGAGCGGACCGATGCTTCGCTGCGGGCCGCCTCCCCACTCTGCGACGTCCGCGGAGAGGCGCCATGACGGCGGTCGACATCCGGCCCGGCTCGGGCCCTGTGCACGTCCCGGCGAGGGCGCGCAACCGATCCGGCGCACAGGCGTCTCGTTACACGGCTACCGATGAGGCCACCGTCTGACTGATTGCGTAGCGTTGAGGGTCGTGCGCGCTGCGTGTTCACTCACACCGTGCGTCTGGAACCTCAGCGCGTTTCGACGTGCCGAGCAAGGAATCAAGGGGAGGGCTCATGACTCGACGGGGTGTACTGACCGGCCTGCTGGTCAGCGGACTGATCGCTGGGGGCTCGCTGGCCGCCATGCCGGCGAGCGCGGAACCGGAACCTGTTCCGATGTCGCCGTCGTTGGTCGGGCAGTTGCTCTCGGCGACGTCCGGCGGAATACCGGTACTGGTGCATGGCGCGACGCTCGCGGACGCCGAGCGGGCGGTCACCGCCACCGGGATGCGGCGGGTCACCACATTCCGCAAGATCGGGGTAGTGGTCGCGCAGGGGACCAAGCAACAGGTGCAAGCGGCCCGCACCCAACCGGGCGTGACCTACCTCGAGGGTGACCAGCCCATCGCGATGCACGCCGCTCCCGCCGCGGTGACGACCCGGTCCACCTCGTTGGTGGCGACCCGTGCCCTGGAGGCCCAGCGGACTCTGGTCGGGGCGAACGGCGCGGCGCTGGACGGTAGCGGCGTCAGCATCGCGGTGATCGATTCCGGGATCGACCCCACGCATCCCGCATTCGCCGGCGGCAAGGTTGTGCGAAGCCTGAAGGGCGTGTGCCTGGACGAGTCCAGCACCGACACCGGTTGTATCATGGATGTGCCCAGCGGCATCGACACCGACACGCTGTCCCTCGGCGGTCACGGTAGTCACGTGTCCAGCATCGCCGCTGGTCGTAGCGTCACCCTGAGCGATGGCAGCACAGTGTCCGGTGCCGCGCCTGGAGCCGACATCGTGTCGTTGTCCACGGGCACGGCCGTGGTGATCGTCAGCGCGGACACGGCGTTGGAATGGGTGCTGGAGCACCACGCCGCGCCGTGTGGATCGGCTGTGCCGGTCGAGAAGTGCCCGCCGATCAGGGTGGTCAACAACTCCTACGGACCGCAGGGCGGGGGTAAGTTCGACCCGAATTCGGCGACCGTCAAACTTCAGCGCCAGCTGGTGCAGGAGGGGGTGGTCATGGTCTGGGCCGCTGGTAATGACGGCGGTGACGGCTCGAAGAGCCTCACGAATCCGCCGGCCCAGGACCCCACCGGCGGAGTCATCTCGGTGGCCTCCTACAACGACCAAGGCACCGGGACCCTCAGCGGCCCGGTATCCACTTTCTCCTCTCGCGGTCTGAAGACTGACCGGTCGACCTGGCCGGACATCTCCGCGCCGGGGCAGAACATCGTCGGTGCGTGCCGGCCCTACCTGCTGATCTGCTCCACCGGGCTCAAGCCGCAGAACGGCCCCGGAATTCTCGGCGTGGGTAGCTACAACACACTCAGCGGCACGTCGATGGCTGCGCCGCAGATCGCCGGCATCGTGGCTCTGCTCTTCCAAGCAGACCCCACCGCGACGCCCGCCGAGATCGAGAAAGCGTTGAAGTCGACCGCATCGCATTATTCCAACGGTGCGTCCTACCAGCAGATGGATGGGTATGTGACATCCTTCGACAAGGGCGCCGGGTTGGTTGACACCGTGGGCGCCGCCAAGGCATTGGGGGCCCATAAGAACTAAGCTCTGCTTGGGTGGCCGCTGGTGCACCAGCGGCCACCCAAGCAGAATGTGTCATGCTGTGGCCAGCAGGTGATCACGAGGACGTAGGGGAAGACGCTCCTCGTCGATCAGCGGAGGCACCACATGAGCACCAGTGGGATGATCTACGTCCACTCTTCGCCGTCTGCGGTATGTCCGCACGTCGAGTGGGCGGTGGCGGGTGTGCTGCAGGTCAGAGCGGACCTGCAGTGGACTGCGCAGGTGTCCGCACCTGGTCAGCTGCGCGCTGAATGTTGCTGGTCCGGCGGGCCGGGTACCGCGGCGGAGTTGGCTGGCGCGCTGCGGGCATGGCCGATGCTGCGCTTCGAGGTCACCGAAGAACCCAGCCCTGGGCTGGATGGCGAGCGGTTCTCTTTCGTGCCCGGGCTCGGTCTGTGGCGCGCCCGCACCAGTGCCAACGGCGACATCGTGGTCGGTGAGGACCAGCTCCGGGCGCTCGCCGCCACCGCCCGTGACGCGGAGTCCTTCACCCACCAGCTCGACCAGCTCCTCGGCGCGAACTGGGACGACGCGCTGGAGCCCTTCCGCCGCGCCGCTGACGGCGCCCCGGTGACCTGGCTGCACCGCGTGGGCTGACGGTTTGTGATCGGACGCCCGTGGTGCTGGCCCGGTCTCGACCCAGCGCTGGAAGACCTCGACAGTCTCGCCATGTCTTCCGCAGACGTCAGCGCCGCTCAGGGAGTGCGTTGCTGGCTGTGGTACCCAGCGCCCCGCTTGAGAGCGCCGCGACGACGAGGTCTGCGGCGTCCTCCGGTTCGTCGGGTGGATCGAGGAGCAGGTGCTGGCGGTCGACATCAGCTCGGACGAATTCGCGGTGCATCTTGCGAGTCGCACCTTCGTCGGTGAACCCGTGGCCCTGTTGTACCCTCACGTGTCCGACGCATCGCTCAAGCGACGGTAGGCGGCCAGCCGTGGGAAACTCTCGTCTCCGCCTTCACTGCTCGTGGGCGGGTCGAAACGCCACGATGGGCAGCTCGCGCACGAGCCGGTGTCGAGCGGGGACCCCTCTGGAGCCAGCACGTCGCGCGTGACGCCGTGCGCGTCACGCGCGACGTGCTGAACGCGCTGCTGGACTCGGTGGAGGCGGTGTCGCCGACCTTGCACAGATGCTTGACATCGGTCGATACACCCTGTCACCATGGAGGTTCTCTGGTGCGATTCATGATAACGAATTTGCTGTGGGTCTTCGGGGTCCAGCGGAGGTCGAATATGATCGTTGTTGACGGTCGACACGGGCGCGTCGTCAACGAGCGGCTCGAGAAGTCGACCCAGAGCACCCGCCGCCAGTGGGTGGCGCCGACCTGGGAGCGACTGGACACCCCCATGGAAGTCACGATGTACGCGGGTCGGCGCTGAGACTGAGGCAGCTCGGCTGAGATGCTCGTCCGTATCCTGGGTTCGGCGGCCGGCGGTGGAGTACCCCAATGGAACTGTGGGTGCCCAGTGTGTGCCGCCGCACGGTCAGGTTCGCGCCCAGTGAAGCGGCGACGTTCGTCCACCATCGCTGTCGGGGATGGTGACGGCGAGTGGTTTCTGGGCAATGCCGGGCCAGAGCTTGATGGTGTTTTGCGCGAGTGCGCCCCCTTATGGCCTGGACCTGACGATTCCACGGCGCCACTAAACGGCGTTTTTCTCACTGATGCCGAGCTCGATCACACGCTGGGTTTGCTGTCGCTTCGTCAGGCCAGTGAGCTGCACGTATACGGCACCGCGGCGGTGCGAATCCTGCTCTCCCAGTGCGGACTGCTACCGATGTTGGAAAGTTACACGGTGGTGCGTTGGTACGAAGTTCGGCCAGGAGAGCGATTCGTGCTGCACTACCGCCACGGTCCAGCCTCGCCGTTATGGTGTGAGGCGCTCGATGCCACCAGCGGTCGCTTGCCCCGTTACGCTCGTGGCTCCGGCCCGACCTCCGGTGTCGTCATCGGTTACCGGATCACCGACGAACGCACCGCTCGCTGCGCGGTGTTCCTGCCCTCAGTGGCGGCGCTTGATGAAAGCCTTCTCGAGCAGGTCGGCGGGGCGGATCTGATCCTCGTGGATGGCACGTTCTGGACCGATGACGAGCTGCGCCAGAACCGGCGCGGCACCGCAACAGCACGATCGATGGGCCACCTGCCTGTCAACGGCGCGGAGGGGAGCCTGCGGCTGCTCCGCCGGCTGACCGATGCGCACATCGTGTACACCCACCTCAACAACACTAATCCGATTCTCTTCGAAGACTCGCCCGAACGAGCATGCCTCGCCGACGCTGGTGCAAGCGTTGCGCAGGACGGCACCGAATACGAGCTGTAGCGCAAGGCCGTGCTCATCAGCAGCAACGCACTGCTCATGCTGTTGTTGACCACCACCCTCGTGAACTAAGCCCGAACTCACTCAACGCGGGTGGTGGATCCGAGGTTAGACCTTGATCAGCACGACGGCGAGCCAGTAGAACGTGAGCAGGTACCTGGGGGGTTTCGCCTACGGTGGTGGCGATCGCCGTTATGGTCGTGCTTACAGAGTTCGACTATAACGTGGCCGACTCAACAAGGCGGATCGAGTCAGCGCTCTGTTGAGGTGGTGACATCGGTCTTGCCGGCCGGCTCGGCGCGGGCCCGATCGAGGTCAGCGCGCGCCCACAGTGTCACCTGAGGCCAGGACAGTCGCAGCGGGCCGTTGGCGGTGGAGATGGCGTCCCAGAGCTGGCTGTCCTGCCAGGTGTGCAGGTGGGCGAATGCGCCGGTTAGTTCGAACGGGCTGCGGTCGAGCGCGCACCGCATGATGGCGCGGTAGGTCATGGTGGGGGTGCCACCGGCGTAGCCGCAGGCGAAAGCGTCCCAGCCGCTGTGGGGTGGCATGGGTAGTGGGTCGACGCGTAGCTGCCCGTCGTCGGTGGGGGTCAGTGCGAGCAGCGTGACCGCACCCCCGCCGCCGTCAGCTGCCAGCCTGGTCTTGTCGGTCCAGCTGTCGACAACCGCGCGGTTGATGGGCCACTCGGCCCCGAACCGCTGTTCGAGATCTTTCGCCCCCGGGCGACTTTCGTAAGGAGTCAGCGTGGCGGCCCAGGCGTCCACGACGGGGCCGCACCACTGTGTGGAGTAGGTGATCAGCTCGTCGTCGGCGACCGGTGCGTAGTCCTCCTCGTGGAGGCTCTGGCCCTCCTGCCTGGCGCGGTCTTTGGATGCTGCACGCAGCTGCCAGGCCAAGAGCTCGATCGCATCCTGGTAAATCTCACCGAGCGGGTCATCGACGTCGACGTCGGCTTCAATACGACGTAGCTCGATCAACTCGGCCGCAACCTGGGCGAGGTCATCGACAAGTGTCGCGCTGGTGATGTGTTGCTCAAGCTCTACGGGTGGGGCGGGCAGCGATGGGCGGGCGACGAGGTACCAGCCGGATCCGGTGTCGGGGAGGTGCGCATGCGCGGCACGGATGGTCGCCAGCCGGTCGGTCGCGTCCACCGCAAGCACCGCCCAAGCGGCCGGGTAGCGGGTAGGCAGTTCGGAGCCCAGCGCGAGCTGCACGCGCTGCTGGATATCCGACCATCCGGTGGTGGTGTCCGGAACGGTAAAGGTGCGGTCGTAAGCCAGGGTGCGGGCGGCTGCTTCCTCGGTGCAGGTCCCGGCGATCCACAGCGGAATGCGGGTGCCCAATGCTCGGGCGATCTCGGACAGTTCCAGCTGGGTCACCCACGTTTCGGTCCCACCAGCGCCGCAGCCCGGCGAACGGTGACATTGTGCCGCCGGTGCGCTCGGCCTGCTTCATCAGAACGCGCTGATGGGGGGACTGATGCCGCTCAAGGTAGGCGAGATGATCAGTTTGGTTAAGGAAGACGGCTGGCGCCTGGCCAGGACCAGGGGGAGCCACCGGCAGTTCACGCATACTACGAAGCCAGGCAGGGTGACCATCGCGGGCAAGCCGTCCAGTACGTTGCCGATCGGCACCGAGCGGAGCATCCTGAAACAAGCGGGCATCGAACGGAGTGCCAGGTGAGCGGTTACGTCATCATCATCGAGCGAGCGGACGACGGCGGCTACGGTGCGTGGGCACCGGACCTGCCCGGTTGCGTCGCGACCGGGCAGGACTATGACACGTGTGTCGCCGAGATGCGCGAGGCGATCCGTTTCCACCTCGATGGCATGCGCGAGGATGGTGATCCCATCCCTGCGCCCACGACGCGCGCGGTGACGATCAGTGCCGCCTGAGGACGACACCCAGGGTCTGAGGAGCCGCAAGGAGCCGGGACCAGCGTAGTCTGCCCTGGTGGCGCAGCATGTCGCCCGACGCGGGTGGGCCCTGTTCGTGGTGGTGTTCGTGGTGCTCGCCGCTGCGGTGGGGGCTGGGACACTGTTGCGTGACGTGGGGCCAGCCGCTGGAGCGGGCGGCATGGGCTCGATCGGCAACAAGGCGGCGCCGAGACAGTCGGAGCCAGGGCCGGCCACCGTCGTGCTCATCGAGGATGCCGCGCTGCATCCGGACGCCGATCGGATCCGGAATGTGCTGCAGAAGTATTTCGACGCGATCAACGCCGGTGACTACCAGCTCTGGCGCGGCGCCGTCATCCCGCAGTGGGCGCGGGACCTCGGGGAAAGCGCCTGGCACGCCCAGTACCGGTCAACTCTGGACGGCAGCATCGTGGTGCACCGGTTGGAGCCCCGAGCCGGCGGTGGGCTCCTCGCGCTGACGTCGTTCACCAGCCTGCAGAACCCCGCCGACGCACCGCCCGAGCTGCCGGTGAGGTGCCTGCGGTGGTGGGTGTCCTACCCACTGATCGGTGCGGGCGACCAGCTACGGCTGGGTCCGAGCTCGCCGAGCGCGAACCTGCGGGTGGCATGCTGACGTTGGCGGTTGTTCAAGGCGGACAAGACCCAGGTTGGTGGTCCTTGAAGAGCTACAGGGGGATGTTGCCGTGCGCGCCGCGGCCGGCGGGTGCGGCGGCTAGGGCTTCGGCCAGGCGTCGCCGGGTCTGCGCCGGCTTGATCACCTCGTCCACCACCCCGATCGCCACGGCGCGGTCGACTCCACCTGCGATCTGCTCGTGATGCTCAGCGAGTTTGGCGTGCAACGCCTCACGCTCGTCCTCCGCCGCGGCGGCCAAAGCCCGGCGGTGCAGGATGCCTACCGCAGCCTTGGCGCCCATCACGGCGACCTGGGCCTGCGGCCAGGCGAAGACCTGGGTCGCGCCGAGCGACCGGGAGTTCATGGCGATGTACGCACCGCCGAAGGCCTTGCGAGTCACCAGGGTGACTCGGGGGACGATCGCTTCGGCGAAGGCGTGCAGTAGCTTCGCGCCGCGGCGGACCACGCCGTCCCATTCCTGGCCGACGCCGGGCAGGTACCCGGGCACGTCGACCAGGATGAGCATGGGCACCCCGAACGAGTCGCACATCCGCACGAAGCGAGCTGCTTTCTCCGCCGACGTCGAGTCCAGGCAGCCCCCCAGCCGCAGCGGGTTGTTCGCGATCACCCCGATGGTCCGCCCGGCGAGCCTGCCCAGCCCCACCACGATGTTGGGTGCCCACTTGGGCTGCAGCTCAGCGAACCCGCCGGTGAGGTCGGGCTCGTCCAGCACGGCGTTCAGCAACGGGTGAACGTCATAGGCGCGTTGCCGCTCCGCGGGCAGGTATTCGGACAGGTCGACCTCCTCGTGAATCGAATGCAGGTCGAACATCCCCGGGCGAGCGAACAGGCCGGTGATGTGACGAGCCCGCAGCAACGCGTCGGGCTCGGAGGAGGCGACCACGTGCGCCACACCGGATTTCTTACCGTGCGCGCTGGGGCCCCCCAGCGCCTCCATGTCGATCTGCTCACCGGTGACACTGCGAACCACATCTGGGCCGGTGACGAACACCCGCCCGTCCGGCGCCATGATCACTACGTCGGTGAGCGCGGGACCATAGGCGGCCCCACCCGCGGCGGCCCCGAGCACCACGGAGATCTGGGGCACCCGTCCGGAGGCCCGGACCATGGCGGCGAACACCTGGCCGACGGCGTCGAGAGCCTCCACACCCTCGGCCAGCCGCGCCCCGCCGGAGTGCCACAATCCGATCACCGGGGACCGCTCCCGGACCGCGGTGTCGATGGCCTCCACGATGTGTCGGCAACCCTCCGAGCCCATCGCACCGCCCATCGTGGTGGCGTCGGTGCAGTAGGCGATCACCTTGGCCCCGTCGATGCGACCGCGGGCGGCGAACGCTCCGCTGTTGTCGCGGGGTCGCAGCGAGACCATCGTGTCCGGGTCGAACAGGCACTCCAGGCGCAGTTCCGGGTCCCGCGGATCAACCGCTTGCCCATTACCGGACTGGGTGGCCGTGCGGGCACGATGTGCCAGAGCTGTCATCGGTGATCTCCTTGTGCTGGAGTGCCTTACCCGCGGCCAGTCAGGCCGAGGTGAAGGCGAGCGCGACGTTGTGCCCGCCGAACCCGAACGAGTCGTTGACCGCGGCGTGCAACCGCACCTCGCGGGCTGAGCCGGTCACGACATCGAGTGCTACACCCGGGTCGAGGTCCTCCAAGTTCAGCGTCGGAGGCACGACACCGTCTCGCAGCGCCAATACGCAGGCCAGGGCTTCGACCGCGCCGGCGGCACCGAGCAGGTGGCCGAACGCTCCCTTGGGCGCGGTGACCACCGCGTGGTCGCCCACGGCGGTCCGGATCGCGGCCGCCTCCGCGATGTCGCCCACCAGGGTGGCGGTGGCGTGCGCGTTGACGTGCCCGATGTCGGCCTTGTCCAGCCCAGCGGTACGCAGCGCGGCCGAGATCGCTCGGCCGGCTCCGATACCTTCCGGTTCGGGCGCGGTGATGTGGTACCCGTCGGAGCTGGTGCCCACCCCGGCCAGCCGGCCGTGCCGGGCGGCTCCCCGAGCCGCGGCGAACTCCGCCCGCTCGAGTACCATCACCCCGGCACCCTCGCCGAGCACGAACCCGTCCCGCGCGGTATCGAACGGGCGTGAGGCCCGTTCGGGCTCATCGTTGCGGGTGCTCATGGCCCGCATCTGGGCGAATCCGGCCAACGTGATGGGGAGGATGCACGCCTCGGCTCCGCCGGCCACCACCACGTCGACCTCCCCGGCCCGCAGCATCCGCCACGCGATGGCCAGCGCCTCAGCACCGGAGGCGCAGGCGGCGACCGGGGCATGTACGCCGCCGCGAGCGCCCAGGTCCAGACCGACATGCGCTGCCGGGCCGTTGGGCATGAGCATCGGGATGGTCAGCGGCGAGACCTTGCGCATCCCGTGGGTCTCGAGCAGGTCATCCTGCCCGAGCAGGGTCAGCGCACCGCCGATGCCAGTGCCGATCACCACAGCCAGCCGCTCCGGCTCGACGTCCGGCGCACCGGCGTGGTGCCAGGCCTGCCGCGCGGCGATCATCGCAACTTGTTCGCAACGGTCCCAGCGGCGGGCCTCCACACGGGGCAGCGAGTCAGTCGGATCGACCGCCAGTCTCGCCGCGATCCGCACAGGCAGGTCGAAGCGCTCAACCCAGTCCTCGGCCAGCGCGACGACCCCGCTCTTGCCGGCGCGCAGGGAGTCCCAGGTCGATGCGACGTCCCCGCCGAGCGGGGTGGTCGCCCCGAGCCCTGTGATAACAACCTCAGTGGTCATCACGCCTCCGCGGTGATGAGGATGAGTACGCCGACGTCATGTGGACTTGGCGACGTAGTCCACCGCGTCACCGACGGTTTTGAGGTTGGCCAGCACATCGTCAGGCACCTTGACGCCGAAGTAGTCCTCCACCTGCACGGCGATCTCCACCATGGACAGCGAGTCGATGTCCAGCTGGTCTACGAAAGACTTGTCCGGGGTGATCTCGTTCTTCTCGATGCCCGCCACCTCGTGCACAATCGTGGCGAGGCCTTCGAGGATCTCCTCGTTCGTCACTGGCATGTGTCCCTTCTGTCGGTCACCGGTGATCGGGGCCGACGGCCCCGTACTGCGAGGTATTCTCCCGATGCGGGGCATAGGTTCAGGGCGGCACCCCTCACGGCGGGACCTTCACGGCAGGACCACCGCCTGGCCCGCATAGGACAGGCCGGCGCCGAACCCGACCAGCAGCGCGAGATCCCCGGAACGGACTCGGCCTTCGGCTCGCATGTGGTCCAACGCGAGTGGTATCGACGCCGAGGACGTGTTGCCCGAGTGCACGATATCGTCGGCCACCACCATGTCCTGGCGGGCTCCAGCTGCGCGCATGCGGTTGGCGATGGCCTCGACGATGCGCAGGTTGGCCTGATGCGGTACCAGCACATCGATGTCCGCTGGAGTGAGTCCGGCCAGCTCCACCGCCCGCAGCGCCACCGGTGCGATCTTCGTGATCGCCCACCGGTACACCTCCGGGCCCTCCTGGCGGATGAAGGAGTTGCGGTCGGCCACCACGATGGTGTCCACCAGGTCACCGGCGCTGCCGGCGGCGATCGGGCCGATTCCGGGCCGCTCGCCGTGCTCAACCGGGCCGAGGACTGCCGCACCCGCGCCGTCGGCGAAGATGATGCACGTGGAGCGGTCCATCGGGTCCACCCAGTCGGACAGCTTCTCCGCGCCGATCACCAGAACGTGCCGCGCGGAGCCGGCGCGGATCATGTCGGACGCGGTGCCCAGCCCGTAGCAGAAGCCGGCGCAGGCTGCGTTGATATCGAAGGCGGGGGCGCCGCGGACCCCGATCCGGTCCGCGGTCTGCCCGGCCGCGTTGGGGATGAATGCGGGCATTGTGCAGGTGGCGACCAGCACCGCGTCGATATCAGCAGGCGCCAGCCCGGCGTCGGCCAGCGCCTTGGCGCCCGCATCGACCGCCATGTCGACCACTGACTCGTCTGGGCGGGCGAAGCGCCGTTCGACGATGCCGACCCGGTCGCGGATCCACTCGTCGGTGGTCTGCACCCCGCGGGCGGCGATGTCGGCATTGGTCACGATCCGCTCGGGTTGTTGGCTGCCCAAACCGAGGATGCGCGCGCCAGCGGTCGGAGCGAGCTGCCGGAGGCGGGGGCTCACGCCGGTGTTCCTGAATGGGAACAGAGCAGGTCTGCGACCTTGTCGAGATCCTCGGGTGTCTTCAGCGCCAGCGTGGCTGTATTCGTGAAGCCTCGGTCCTTGAACTCGCGTTTGGCGAGGCTGGACAGCTTACCAGCGGGAGGAAGTTCGATCGTCGCGGTGACGGCCAGGGTGCACAGCGTCGCCATGCAGGAGTCCCAGCGCAGCGGCTTGGTCACCTGCGCGACCAGCCGGCGCAGCATCTCCGCGCCGTGGCCCACCACTTCTCCGTCGGCGTTGGACAGCAGCGGACGCACCGGGTCCTTGGCGGTGAGCCCGGCGGCGTAGCGCGCCAGTGCGTGTTCGGCTGGGGCCATGAACCGGGTGTGGAACGCCCCGGCGACGGGTAGCGGCAGCACCCGTGCTCCGGCAGGTTTGTCTGCCGCCAGCGCCGCCAGTGCGTCGAGCCGGCCGGCGGCGACGACCTGCCCGGCGCCGTTGCGGTTGGCCGCCTCCAGCCCCAGCTGGGCCAGCACCGCCGTGACATCCTCCGGGTCGCCCCCGAGCACCGCGGACATCCCGGTCGGCTCCAGCGCACACGCGCCTGCCATTTCCCGGCCGCGGACGGCCGCGAGCGAGACGGCCTCGTCGGGGGTGAGCACCCCGGCCACGGCTGCTGCGGCGAGTTCCCCGACCGAGTGCCCGGCCAGCGGGGCCTCGATCGGCAGGTCCACCCGCCGTGCCAACTCCTCGGCGGCGAGCAGCGACAGGGCCACGGTCAGGGGCTGGGTCACCGCGGTATCCTTGATCTCCTCGGCATCCGCCGTGGTGCCGAGCCGTCGAAGATCCAGTCCGGTTGCTTCCGACCACGCCGCGACCCGTTCTTGCGCACCCTCCAGCTCCAGCCAGGGGGCCAGCATGCTAGGGGACTGGGCACCTTGGCCGGGTGCGAGCAGCGCGATCACCGGTCAACTGAACACCCTATCCGGCCGCGGCCGTGATGCTGTCGGTCACGAAGTCCACCGAGACATTCTTGTCGGGTACCTACAAACGCACCCGGCTACCGCACCATCACCACAGGCCGCGGGAACGGGCCAGCCGACCGACCGCCAGGCCCACTCGCAGCACGAGCCCGTCCCGCGGGTCGCCGGGGACTCGTCCGGTGATGTCGGCGATTCGGCGCAACCGGTAACGGACCGTGTTGGGGTGGACGAACAGTCGCCGGGCGCAGGCCTCCAGTACTCCGCCGGCATCGAAGAAGGCGTCGAGCGTCTCGACCAGCCCACCGCTGACCGCCGCCAGCGGACGCATCACCTGATCGACCAGCAGGCGTTCGGCCTCCGGATCCCCGGCCAACGCGCGCTCGGGAAGGAGCTCGGCGGCCGGTACCGGGCGTGGTGCCCTCGGCCAGGCGGCCACCGCGCGCAGTCCGGACAAGGCGTCGGCGGCGCTGCGGTGCGCCTCGGTCAGCGACGGGACCGTCGGCCCGACGACCACCGGCCCCTCACCGAACGCCTCGATCATCCATTGATGGTCTTCCGGCGGGTCGAGGCTGCCGCTGACGACCAGCACCAGGCGGGACCCCTGCACACCGACGAGCACCCCGCGGCCGGTGCGAACGGCGATGCTCCGGATGTCGGCGAGCAGCTCCGGCGGCTCGTCCGGTGGTGGATTGCCGACGAGCACCGTCGCTGGGGCCGTTGGCTCCAAACCCAGTGCCGCCGCGCGGGACAGCAGCGACTCCTCGCCGTCGCCGCGCATGATGCCGTCCACCACCAGCGCTTCCAGCCGAGCGTCCCAGGCGCCGCGGGCTTCGGCGGCACCGGCGTAGGTGCTGGCGGCGGCGAAGGCGACCTCGCGGCTATAGCGCAGCGAGGCCTCGGTGAGCACGACCCGTTCGGCGTCGTCAGCGGCGAGCGCGGGTAGCTGTTGTTCGAACACTAAGGCGGCGACCCGGACCAGCTCGACGGTCTGGCGCAGGCTGACCCAGTGGGTCAGGTCTCGCGGGGCGGTGCGAAACGCGTCGATGGTGAGCCTGATCGAATGCTGTGGATCTTTGAGCCACTCGACGAAGTTCGCCACACTGGCCTGGGTGACCAGCAGGACCCCAGCCCGCTGGTCGGCCGACAGCCGGCGGAACCAGGGGTAACGCCGCTCCATCTCGGCCACGCTGGCTGTGGCGAGCCCGCCGGAGGCCCGTGCCAGCGTGCGCAGCGTGCTGGCCGGCAGCGAGTGGGCGCCCGCCTCGATGGTCATGGGGCCAGCATCGCACGGCGACGGGGAATGGCTTGGCGCGATAATATTCGTCGATGGTCAGCTCACCACCGCAGCTCGTGTCCCAGGTCGACGTCCGCCGGGCGGCGCAGCGCAAGCACACCGCGCTCGACTGGCTGGACTCCCGGCACAGCTTTTCCTTCGGTCGGCACTACGACCCGGCGAATACCCACTTCGGCTTGCTGTTGGTGAGCAACGACGACGTGGTGCAGGCCGGTATGGGGTTTGAGACCCACCCGCACCGCGATATGGAGATCGTCACCTGGGTGTTGGACGGCTCGCTGGTGCATCAGGACTCCGAGGGCAACTCCGGGGTGATCTACCCCGGGCTCGCCCAGCGGATGAGCGCGGGAACCGGCATCCAGCATTCCGAGAAGAACGATTCCTGGCGGTTGGGTAGCGAGCGACACGACCACGACGTGCATTTCGTGCAGATGTGGATTCCTCCGGATACCCGCTCGATAGACCCCGGCTACGAGCAGCTGGACATCAGCGGCGAGCTGGGTCCGGTTGATGCGGGGTCCGGCGAGCTCGTGGTGGTGGCGTCCGGGATGAACGCTCACCGCGACCGTAGGGCGATCGCCATCCGACAGCAGCATGCGGCGCTGCATGCCGCGCGGCTGCAACCAGGCGTGAGCGTCGAGTTGCCCGCCGCGCCCTTTCTGCATCTGTTCGTCGCCCGCGGCGCAGTAGACCTGGAGGGCACCGGCCCGCTGAATACCGGCGACGCCGCCCGAATGACCGCAGCTGGTGGCCAACGCATCACCGCCCTAACCCCCGCCGAGATCCTGCTCTGGGAGATGTCCGCGCGCCTCGCCTCCTGACCCGACCTTATCCCGATATGGAGACGTATCGAGGCCTCCGTAGCCTCGATACGTCTCCATATCGGGCAGCTAGGCGATGTGGTAGCGGTGGGTGGCTTCGGTGACTATGGGTTGGTCGATCTCGTTGCGGCGGGATAGGGCGGTCAGGGCGGCTACCGTGATCGACTCGGCATCGACGAGGAACTGTCGGCGCGCTGCTGGGCGGGTGTCGGAGAAGCCGAAGCCGTCCGTGCCGAGGGTGACCAGGTCGGTGGGTACCCACGGACGGATGAGGTCGGGCACCGCGCGCATCCAGTCCGACACCGCGACCAGCGGGCCCACGGCGTCGTGCAACGCCCGGGTCACGTGCGGTACCCGGGGCTCGGCCTCGGGATGCAGCAGGTTGTGCCGATCGATCTCGACAGCCTCGCGACGCAGCTCCGTCCACGACGTCGCCGACCACACGTCGGCCTGCACGCCCCAGTCCTGGGCCAGCAGCTCCTGGGCTCGCAGCGCCCAGGGCAGCGCCACTCCAGAGGCGGCGAGCTGCACCGTGGCCTTCTCGGGGCCTGGTGCCGGCGCGTACCGGTACAGGCCGCGTAGCAGGGCCTCGACGTCGAGGTCGGCGGGCTCCGCCGGCTGGCGGTAAGGCTCGTTGTAGAGGGTGAGGTAGTAGAAGACGTTCGGATCACGCGCGGTGTCCTCGCTGTACATCCGGCGCAGCCCGTCGCGGACGATATGGGCGATCTCGAAACCCCATGCCGGGTCGTAGGCCACCACGGCGGGATTGGTCGCGGCGAGCAGGTGGGAGTGCCCGTCGTTGTGCTGTAAGCCCTCGCCGACGAGCGTGGTGCGCCCGGCGGTCGCGCCGAGCAGGAAACCGCGGGTCATCTGGTCGCCCGCCGCCCACAGGCCATCGCCCGTGCGCTGGAAGCCGAACATCGAGTAGAAGACGTAGACCGGGATCAGCGGCTCGTTGTGAGTGGCGTAGGAGGTACCCGCCGCGGTGAACGACGCGGTGGAGCCCGCCTCGTTGATGCCCTCATGCAGGATCTGGCCCTGCTCACTCTCCCGGTAGGCCAGCATCAGCTCGGCGTCCACCGAGGTGTAGAGCTGTCCGTGCGGGTTGTAGATCTGCTGGGTGGGGAACATCGAGTCCATGCCGAACGTGCGCGCCTCGTCCGGGATGATCGGCACGAAGCGCGGCCCGATCTCGGGATCCTTGATCAGCTCGCGGAGTTGCCGGACGAAGGCCATCGTGGTGGCGACCTCCTGCTTGCCCGACCCGCGGCGCAGCACGTCGTAGACCTTGTCGCCGGGCAGCACCAGGGTCTTGGACTTGGTCCGGCGCTCGGGCAGGAACCCGCCGAGCGCTCGTCGACGCTCGCACATGTACTGGATCTCCGGCGCGTCCGGCCCCGGATGGTAGTACGGCGGCAGCGTGGGGTCCTCCTCGAGCTGCGTGTCGGTGATGGGGATGCGCTGGGCGTCGCGGACGTGCTTGAGGTCCTCCAGGCTGAGTTTCTTCATCTGGTGGGTGGCGTTGCGGCCCTCGAAGTGCGGGCCCAGGCCGTAACCCTTGATGGTCTTGGCGAGGATCACCGTGGGCTGGCCGTGGTGCTGGGTGGCGGCCTGGTAGGCGGCGTAGACCTTGCGGTAGTCGTGCCCACCGCGCTTGAGGTTCCAGATCTCGGCGTCGGAGAGGTCTTTGACGAGTTCCTTGGTACGCGGGTCACGGCCGAAGAAGTGTTCCCGCACGTAGCCGCCGTCGTTGGCCTTGTAGGTCTGGTAATCACCGTCAGCCGTGACGTTCATCAAGTTCACCAGCGCGCCCTGCCGGTCGGCGAACAGTAGGCCGTCCCACTCGCGGCCCCAGATCACCTTGATGACATTCCAACCGGCGCCGCGGAAGAACGACTCCAGCTCTTGGATGATCTTTCCGTTGCCCCGGACCGGACCGTCGAGGCGCTGCAGGTTGCAGTTCACCACGAAGGTGAGATTGTCCAGCCCCTCGGTGGCCGCGACCTGGATCTGTCCGCGGGACTCCGGCTCGTCCATCTCGCCGTCGCCGAGGAAGGCCCACACGTGCTGGTCGGAGGTGTCTTTGAGGCCGCGGGCCGCCAGATAGCGGTTGAACCGGGCCTGGAAGATCGCGTTGATCGCGCCCAGCCCCATCGAGACGGTGGGGAACTCCCAGAAGTCCGGCATCAGCCGAGGGTGCGGGTAGGACGGCAGGCCGCCGCCTGGGCCGGCGTGGGAGAACTCCTGGCGGAACCCGTCGAGCTGGGCAGCGGACAGCCGACCCTCCAGGAACGCCCGAGCGTAGATACCGGGAGACGCGTGGCCCTGGATGTAGACCTGGTCGCCGCCGCCGGGATGGTTCTTGCCCCGGAAGAAGTGGTTGAAGCCCACCTCGTAGAGCGCGGCTGAGGAGGCGTAGGTGGAGATGTGCCCACCGACGCCGACTCCCGGACGCTGCGCCCGGTGCACCATCATCGCCGCGTTCCACCGGATCCAGGCGCGGTAGCGTCGCTCGGTGTCCTCGTCGCCGGGAAACCACGGCTCGTTCTCGGTGGGGATGGTGTTGACGTAGTCCGTGCTGGTCAACGACGGTACGCCGACGCCCGTCTCGCGGGCCCGCTCCAGCAACCGCAGCATCAGGTACCGCGCCCGTTGCTTACCCCCGGACAGCACTGCGGAGTCGAAGGCCTCCAGCCACTCCGCGGTCTCGTCCGGGTCGATGTCCGGCAGGTGGGCTGCCATCCCGTCGCGGATGACCCGCACCCGAGCGGGCGTGCGATCTTTCTGCGTGGTCAAGGGGTCTCCTCGCCTCGAACTGTCGTGGTACGCCGGCTCGAGGTAGCGTGATGCAGGCTTCCTGTAGCCATCGTGCCCCATAGCTTGTCTGCCCCGCGATCGGTGTCACCGTTATCCACAGGTCATCCATTCGGACAACCCCAGATCGGCGTGTCCCGCTGTTGACAGTTGCGCTCCAGCCGGGACGCAGTGTTCGCTGGGACGCCATCGGGTAAGAGATCGCCCGGCGGAGATCGCCAGGCTCGACATTGTGGAGGGGTGGACACCAGTGGTCGCCGCTGCGGCGGGAGACACCGGCAAACTCGGCGTTGCCGAGAGGCTCGGGATCGAATCGGACATGGTCGTGCAGGAACTCGGCTGGAACGACGACGTCGACGACGACGTACGGGCGGCGATCGAGGAGGTGATCGGTGCTGATCTGGTCGACGAGGACTCCGACGAGATCGTCGATGTGGTGCTGCTGTGGTGGCGCGACCAGGACGGCGATCTCGTGGACACGCTCGTCGACGCCAGAGCGCCGTTGGCTGATAATGGCGTGATCTGGGTGTTCACGCCCAAGACCGGCCGGGAGGGGCATGTCGAGCCCTCGGACATCGCCGAGGCGGCCCCCACGGTCGGTCTCGCGCAGACGTCCAACATCAGCGTGAGCGATGACTGGGCAGCCACTAGGCTGGCTACGCCGAAGGCGGCCAAGTCCAAACGTTGAACCGCCGGACACCGTGCTGTGGGACACCGTGCTGTGCGGCCTCGCGCCACCCGGCGCGAGGCCGCCGATGAGTCGAGGAGGGCTGTGCATGTCGCTGGAGATCGGGGACCAGGCGCCGGACTTCACGCTGAAGGGTCAGAACGGTCAGGAGTGGACGCTGTCGGAGCTCCGTGGTGACCACCACGTGCTCGTGGTGTTCTACCCACTGGCCTTCAGCCCTATCTGCAGCGGGGAGCTCTGCCAGCTTCGCGACGACCTCGCGGAATTCCAGAACTCCGGTGCGCAGGTGCTGGCGGTGTCGGTGGACTCGGCGTACACGCTCAAGGCATGGTCGGAGCAGGAGGGCTACCACTTCCCCCTGCTGTCCGACTTCTGGCCACACGGCAAGGTCGCGCGGGACTACGGGGTGTTCAACGACGAAGCCGGCATCGCTAACCGGGGTACCTTCCTGGTGGACACCGACGGCGTGATCCGCTTCGCCGAGATGAACCAACCCGGCGAAGCTCGTGACCAGACCGCCTGGAAACAGGCCCTGGCCGCGTTGCCGGCCTGAACCCACCGCGCCGCCCGGGTTCCCCTGGTGGCGTTGGGCGCATAGCTCAGCGGAAGAGCTCTCGCCTTACACGCGAGCGGTCGCAGGTTCGAATCCTGCTGCGCCCACCCGTCTCATAGCCTGTAGGAGGTGTCAGTCGTGCCTGTGTCATGGACCTGAGCGGGACGGTGGCCGTGGTGACCGGCGCTAGTGGCACCCTCGGCGGGGGCATTGCCCGCGCGTTCGCGGCAGCCGGTGCGGCGGTCGTCGTGCACTACCGAAACGGCGTCGAGCGGGCCGCCAGCGTGGTCGGGGACATCATCGCTGAGGGTGGGCAGGCGGTCTGCGCCCAGTGCGATGTCACCGACCCCGGCGGCTGTGCAGGCCTGATGGCCACGGCCGTCGAAGCGTTCGGCCGGTTGGACACCGTGGTGGCGAACGCTGGTGTGCAGCCGGTGGCTGAGCTGGAGACGATGTCGTTGCCGCAGTGGCGCGCGGTCGTCGACACCAATCTGACCGGGAGCTTCGCGACGGTTCACGCCGCCGCGTCAGTGATGGGCGAGCGGGGCGGAGGAGCGGTCATCCTGATCGGGTCCATTGAGGGTGCGCAGCCGGCCTGGGCGCACGCGCACTACTGCGCGTCGAAGGCGGCGGTGATCCACTTTGCGCGCGCCGCGGCATTGGAGTACGGCCGGTACGGCATTCGAGTCAACAGCGTCTCTCCCGGGCTGATCTGGCGAGACGGCCTGGACCTCGACTGGCCGGACGGTGTCGCGCGATTTCGGCGTGCGGCACCGTTGGGGCGGCTCGGGCGGCCGGCTGACGTAGGCAACGCCTGTGTATTCCTGGCCTCCTCAATGGCTGAGTGGATCACCGGACAGGATCTCGTGGTGGACGGCGGAGTCTCGGCGCGCCCGACCTGGTAGCCCATGGGCCTCGTGCGCCGACCCGCACTGAGTGCGCCGAGTTCGACGTGAGGGCTGTTCAAAGCCGGTCCACGGTCACTGTCGCGTCGATTGGTGTCCCGCTGGTGTCGTGATTCTGACTTCTCGTTCGAAGAGTGTGGCGCTGGGTGTCCAGTGGCCGGGGACTGTGCGGACGTGCCGGAATCCTTGGGAGAGGCGGTCATCGATGAATGCCGCGTGGCCGGGGCAGGACGCGTGGTCCTGTGCGGTCAGCTCGGTGCCCGGCGTCGTATCCGGACTCGCGCGCAGATCAGCGAGTCGGCGGATGGTGCCGTCGAACAAGGCGCCCGGCCGCTCGATGATCGTCACACCCTGCTCGGTGAGCGTGGCGGTGAGCTGCTCACGCAGCCGGGTCTCCTCCCGGTCGTCGCGCAGCCGGTGCGCGATGTGCTCGAACTGCTCGGGACGCGCGCTGGCCGCACTCGTCAGCGTGACCACGGCGGCCTGGTCGTCGGCGAACTCCGCGACGACCGCGACCTGGGTGAGATCCAGGTGGCCCCGCGCGAGGGCGTCGAGCGCGAGCGGGTTCCGCGCGACCGTGACCGCGGTCTGGACCCGCGTGGTCGGGAGGTGCCGGCGGCGGGCGATCTGCCGGGCGCTCAGACCCAGACCGAGCAACTGTTGGGTGGCGCGGGCCTCCTCGGCCTCACCGAGACCACAGCGGTGCTCGTTCTCCCCGAGCTGATCCAGGATCCGGTCGACGGCCCGGTCCCGCTCGTCGGTGAGCTCCTCGTCCTCGACCAGGACCCGCACCCGTCCAGACCGGCCTCGATCGCGGCCAGCACACGCCGCTGACCGGTCCGCACCACCAGGCGACCGGAGTGATCCCGGCGAACCGGGATGACCTGACGGACACCCCGCTCGGCGATATCGGCGACGAAGCCCTTGTCCAGCGCCACATCGGTGCGCACATTGGCGTGGATCACCAGTTCCCGGGGATCGACCCACAACACTTCACTGTCATCATCAGCGACCTGGGCGAATCCGGGTGCCGGCTGGTCGGGGAGCTGATCGTGCTCAGAGGCGGTGTCTGTTGTCGTCATCGTTGTTTCTCCTGTTCGTGACGGGACCGGAGCCCGTGGCGGACTCCTACACTGAAGATCAACATTGGCGGTGTCGGCCTTGCCCCCGGGGCAGGGTCAGAACGGCGGCTCGAGCTCGGCGAGGGTGCTCGGCAGGGGCGTCATGACGGGCGGGGTGAGCCCTCGGGCGTAGTAGCGCTCGGTCAGTTGATCGTCGAGATCGCGCTGGTAGGCGAGGTAGTCCTGGTCGGACATCAACGAGAACACTGGATGCGGGTGGGTGCTGGTCAGGACGGTCATCGGGGCCTCCGGGTCTCGGTCGGGGGGAACGCGGCCCTGGCCTCAGCACGGCGTGGTGGGGCCAGGGCCGCGTTCATCGCCGCTCGCCCCACCACGGTGTGCTGACCTTCGGGCGTCCCCCCGACCGAGACCCGGAGGCCCCCACCGAGACCAGCGCACCCGAACACAGGACAAGCGGCCCTCCGACGCCCACCAAGAAGAGCCCGCTCGGCGTCGTCATCGAGCTGCCTCTGATCCGCCCCGCCCGGGATGGCGGCGCTAGAGTGTGCGGTCCCAGAACAGGCAGCGCACGGATGCGCGCGCTGGACAGGAAAATATCCGTGTGGCGCAGATCTGCGGCGGCGTATATGGATATCGTCACGCTGGTGATGCAGGACGGCCTGCTCGGCGACCGCGACATCCGCAGGCTGCTGGCCGGCTACACCACTGAACGCGCCGCACTCGGGCTGGCACGACCCTTACCGACAGGCCGAGGTGGCGGCATCACCGACGAGGATCACGCCGTGCTCTCGGTCAGCCAGCACCTGACGACTCGTGACTCCCGGCTGACACGTCAGCCGCTCAGCCAACGACTATCTGATCGGCGAACTCCACTCGTCGCGCAATGCTGAACAGTTCGGTACAGCTCGACTCTCGAGGGAAACCCTCCACTACCCGGTGATGCACGTACTGGCGGTGTGCCACCTCGGCCAGTTGCCGGAAGACGTTCATGTCGAGCTGCTGCTGTGAGCCGAAGCACTTGAGGGCGCGCACCTTGATGTCTAGGAGCTCCTGGGTACCCATGAAGAACATCGTGGGTTCGAACCCGACGCTGTAGGGCGAGCGGAAGTAGCACAGGTTCCTGGCCTCCCGCTGTACTACTGCCGTTACTTCCTGCGCGGTGGTGCTGTGGTCGAGGTGCTGGTCGCCAGGATAATGGGTGTAGACGACGTCGGGTCTCATGGAAGACAGAGAACAGGTCGGCGTTGATGCGCCCGTCGAGGAGCGCCGCCAGGGCCTGGTTCCGTGGTTTCGGACGGGAAGACCTTGCGGCAGTGGCTGCCTGTCGCCGTCGATGACGTCGTCCGAGAGGTGGCACCACAACGCATCGTGCTCTTCGGGTCGGTAGCGCGTGGCGACGAAGGTCCCGACAGCGGCCTTGATCTATTTGTGGTCCTTGATCGTCTTGAACCTAAGGGAAGAGCGTGGCTGATCAGCTCCATTCGGCGAGCGATCAGCGCACGGGCGCCGATCGACGTGTTCGTTACCGACCTAGCGGAGTACGAATGCCGCAAGGACGTCGTCGGATCGATGCACTACTGGCCTGCGCGTGAGGGTGAAGTGGTGTACGAACGTGCCTCCTGATGTGTCCCCCGAACGTCCTAGAGTCCGACCCCATCATGCCCTTCAACCCTTCGCACGTAGTCCCCGCCCCAACCCTCATGCGGCGTGGCTCGGATCAGTCTCCCGGCACTGCCGATTTGTGTCCGGGTTCGTGCGGAGCACGGCGATGGTGCTGGCCCGCATCTGTCGAAGGGAGTTACATCATGACCATCTCCGCCGGGTCCGTAGCTGTCTTAGGTCGAGCAGCGTCCGACGCCCATGGACGCCGACAGCGACGGCTTCCAGCTCGATGTGCGCATTGTCGAGGCCGGTCCCGGTGGCTGGGGCGCTGGCTGCCATAAGCTGTGACATCGGTTGCTGGTGGTACGCAACAACCTGAGCGCTGACCAGTCAGATGGCCTGTTCGACCTCGGTGGCGATTGCCTCGGCGGCTGTAGCTGGGTCGTCGGCAGCGGTAACGGCTCGGCCGATCACGAGCATGTCGGCACCGCGTCGGATGGCCTCGGCCGGTGTGGCTACCCGGGCTTGATCGTGTGCGGGGACGCCGGTCGGGCGGATACCGGGGACGATGGCCACGATGTTGGGCGCCGCGCATTTGATGACGGGAAGATCGGAGGCGGCGCAAATGACGCCGCCACAACCGGCAGCTACGGCCGCTGCCAGGCGCTCGTTGAGAAGCTCGGGTGAGGCGTTGGGCTCGCTTGTCAGGACGGTCACGGCGAGCGCTATCGGTGCCGGCAAGCCGGTTTCGTCGGCGCCTTCACCAAGACCCTTTACGGCCGCTTGGAGCATAGCCTCTCCCCCGGCCGCGTGTACGGTCAGGTAACGGACACCGAACGATCCGAGGACGGCGCTGGCTCCATATACGGTGGTGGGGATGTCATGGAGCTTGACGTCAAGGAAAACGTCCATTCCGATCTCCCGCATGGCTCGCACCGCCTTGTGGCCTGCAGCGCTGAAGAGTTGGAGGCCGATTTTGGCGACGCCGATGTTCGGCTGGACTGCCTTGGCGATAGATATGGCAGTGTCCAGATCCCGGGTATCGAGAGCGATAGCTAGACGATTCCTGGCGTCGGTCCTGGATGTCGTGGTCGACATGTCGTCTCCTAGTCGTTGTTAATGGGCGATTCGAGGGTTTCGAATGTGACGACGTTGCCCAGGGCTGGGCGGACGTTGATGACGGCCTCCAGGCCTTCGCCTTCGGCGCCGTAGGTGCCGTGGGTGTGTTCGATGACAATGCCGTTCTCATCGATTCCGAAAAGTTTTTGTTCGGAATCATTGGCATAACGGGCGCGGATTTCGTTTTTTGTTCGCGTCACGACATGGCCGGCATCTTCAATGAACGTCACTACCTGGATGCGCTCTTCATTTTCGAGTCGGGGGGCGGTTGCGATAATGGCGGCTGGGAAGAACATCGACGTATCTTCCGTAGGGACGTCATCGACGTAGGTACGACTGCAACGTTGGAAGACGAGTGTTCCTGCCTGCATGTTAAGGAGCCGCGCGACCACGATCGATGCTTCTACCCACTCGCGTTGGATCGTGTTTTTGCGGATCTTTCCGGTCACGTCACCAGCGAAGATCAAGCTTTGGACGGCCCGAGCACGCGCATACCGGCCGGTCATCGGCCACCTGGTGGCCCGTAGCTCGGGAGGCGCCGGAATCGCCCGCTTGCCAGGGCGGGCGATCACGATCCCGTCGGCGACCAGATGTTGGACGGCTCGCCCGGCGGTCTTCATGTTGACATCGAAGCGCTCGGCGAGAGCCGCGGTGCCGGGTAGCGGTTCAGCGTCGTAGTCGCCGGCCAGCACTTCTGCTTTGAGCGTCTCGGCGATCGACACGTACTCGGGCTTCTTGGACATGATCATTAAGGTACACGGTCACTGGGGACATCCGAGACCCGCCTCTCAACATGGTGGACAACCACCTGGTGGATAGGTACCCTGCGGGTGTCGACGGTTGACGGTCGGCGGCGCCGACCGTGCTGGCGCCAGGGCGTAGTGCCCGGTGTCGTCGGCGCAAGACCGTGGTGGGAAAGATCGGCACGGGCGGAAACTGCTGGGTGTCGAGCCCCGGCGCTGCGAAGTGGCCGACACCGCGTAGGAAACGAGGAGCGGTCGTGACCAGCCACCAGACCCGCCGAGACGACACCTCGGCGGCCGTGAACCGCCTGACCCGACCAGGCAGGTGCCGCACCAGACGAGGAGAGGAGGGACCTCATGGACGAGCTGGATCTCGACGTCGCCATCGTTCAGTCGGGGCCGGTGGCCGAAGCGCTGCTGTCCAGGACCGATGACAACTGCGACACCCGCAAGGACGGCGACTGCTGATCACCGGGTGACGGTCGGTCCGCGGCAGTCGGGCCCACACACGGCGCACTCGACTGCCGACGGCCCCACCTACCGGCCTGTGCTTCAGGCCGTCATGTTGCGGGCCAGCACCCACAACCGGGCTGTCGTGCCAGGCTGGTGGCCCGCACTGGACGTGGACACCGAGCAGTGGCTGGACTACGGCCGGTTCGATGTCGTCGTAGGGGCCGTGGGGCGCACCGGCGCGGCGCTGGGCGGACGGCTGCTGGACCGGCTGCCCCCGCCACAGGCATCCGACGCTATCGAGGCTCTGTCGACGCTGCCGCCCACCACCCACGGCGCGATCGTGGCGCAGCTGAGCGCACCCGCACGGCAGCTGGATTGCGACCCCCTCGGCCGAGCACCCCAAGTCACCCGCGAGCTGCTGCACGTCGGGGAGTTCGGGGACGGCGGGCTGCGGGTGGCGGACCTGTTCGTCGTCGCCGATTCCCGACGGCTCTACCTGGTGGACCGGGACGAACGCGTGGTCGAGCCGATGGTGGCGCACACTCTGGCCGGGCACACCCTGGCACCATTGGTGCGGTTCTTGGGGGAGGTCACCACCTCGGCGCTGGGCCCGGTGCGCGGGTTCGACTGGGGGCCGCTGGTTGGGCTGCCGTGGCGGCCGCGCCTGCGCGTGGGCCGCAGCACTGATACGAACGACGGCCCAACCCCTTCAGGGATGAACAGCTACCACCGACGCTCTTAAGGAGAGCCGTCTTGACCTGTCAACCTGGTCGGCTTACAACTCTCGCTGCGGATCCGGGACCTGGGCAAACTCACATTGTACGGATGGGGCCGCACTCGCAGGTCGAAGCGGTGTTCCCGCATGCGGGCACGCTGCTGACCCGCTTCAAGGGTGTGGACCTGGATTCGGGCCGCGGACGTGATTGTGGTGAGCCTGGCCGCGTTCGTACAGGTCGCGTGCGTGGGGGTTGCGCTGGTAGCGGCGGAGCTCGGTCATCATGGTCTGGTAGCGCCGGTCGCACCAGCCGGACTGGACGGCCGGGTAGTCGTCGAACATGCGCCCCCAGTCGCGGCATGCTTCTTCGAGCCGACCGGCGGCGAGTTTGCGTTCGGCGAGTATGCCGAGGTTGCGGATGCGGATGCGCCGGTAGACGGGCGGGCGGATCCGGTCGGACTGCTCCATCGCGGCGATCGAGTTGCCCAGGTCGCCGAGTTCGTAGTGGACCTGGGAGATGTGGTAGCTCATGGCGGCGGGGTCGTATGAGCCCAGCGCCTTGGCGCGGGACTCGGCGCGGTCCAGGGCGGTCTCGGCCTCACGGAGTTTGGTGAGGGCCTGGTTGCGATCGCCGTACTGAGCCGCGGCGTGAGCCTGCTGCCCGGCCAGGAAGGCCAGCATCCGCGGGCCTGCCTGCGGCGAAGCCGCTGCGGCGGCGTCGGCAAGTTGCACGGCGGTGGTGCTGTGGCGCAGATCGACTGCCTGGACCGACATGCCACGCAGCGTGGTGCAGTAGGTCAGGTGGTCTCCGGCGTGCCCGGCGAGCTCGATGGCCTGCAGGTAGTAGTGCTGGGCGAGTCCCTCGATACCTTCATCGGCGGCCATGTAGCCGGTGAGGTAGCAGTGGTCGGCCGCCGCCGACAGCATCTGGATCCCGATGTCCTCACGCGCCTCGGCCCGCAGGTACGGGGCGATGGTGTTCACCATGAACGCGGCGGCCAGCGGACGCACGGCCCGGCCGCCGAACTGGTCGTCCAGGCTCGACAGGTGGTCGGTCATCGCGCGGACGCTGTCGACTTCTTGCTGGCCGATGTGGGTGTGCGGGTCGCGGCGTAGCCGCTGGAACCGCTGGGACACCTCCGGCCAGCCGGGGATGACCAGCGCGGCCGAGTACAGGCCAAGTCCCAGCAGTGCCCGCCGCGTTGGGTCCATGTCTGCCCTCGCCAGGTCGATCAGTCTCGCCACGATATCGGTGCCCAGGCCGAGCCAGGTGGGGTCGGTGGGACCGGGTGGCAGGTAAGCGGGTCCCAGACCGGCGTCCGCAGGCGTGATGGGGCGGTGGAGACGCCGCGCGAGTGCCTCGCATACCAGGGGTCGGATGGATGGGCGCGGCAGGGTACCTGACAGCCAGTGGCATACAGCGCTGTCGTCGTAGCTGAGCTGCAGTCCGGCCTCCGCACCAAGCCGGTTGACGGCCCGGGCGAGGTTCCCGTTGCTCCAGCGCGCCTCGGCGATCAGTGCGGCGAGTTCGGTGTTGGGCGTGCGGGTGCTGGCTGCCATCAGAGACCCCCAACTCCGAAGCCTCGTGCGAGCTTTCAGGACTTTCAACCTTCCGCCCAGTCTGAGCCCTTCACGCCCGCTACGGAATCGCGTTCACTGATCGTAACCAATACTCCTTTGGAGGACGCGATGTCCCAGAACGGGGTGTCATACCGGCAGTGGCCCACTGCCACGACCAAGCGAGTAAGAGGAGAGAGACCATGATCGCAGTAGTCACCGACGTCACCGATCCGTTCGACCTTGACGTGAGCATCATCGAGGGCGGTGAGGAGATCGATATCCTGCTGATGAGCACGGACAACGGGTGCAGCAGCACGTGCCCCGACGCCTGCACAGGCTCAGGCGTCGCTCAGATGTGCTGAACCAGCCAACTGGTGTCGGGTCGGCGCCGTGAGTACCTACTCACGGCGCC
>JBOHFI010000012.1:0-102925 GCA_050699595.1 Pseudonocardiaceae bacterium
ACCGACCATGAGATGAAGCAGCTTCCGATCGTCGGACACGAATTTCACGGTGACTGGAACTACACTATCAAGAAGTCGCCGGAAGAATTCGGAAAAGAAAGTGAGTAATTAAAATACGGGCCCTTAGAACCCACTTTGGCGGCAAAGACATCACCGTCTGCCCGATCCGCCGATTCGGCTCGCCAGCGTGCCTCGAGGATATAGTCATCTGTCTCGAAAGAGAATGAGCCGTCAATCTGCTCTAGGTCGATTTTGTAAGCGAGGCGAGGCTCAAGATCGAAGAGCAGGAAGAGGTCTGCCAGAAGTGACTCAAGTGCGTAACCACGAGCATGATGGTCAGACTCAGTCCGTAGATCTAGGAAACGTATTCGTAGGGCATCGAGATCGTCAGCAAAGCGTCTCAGCGCCTCATTCTGAGCTGCCTCCGCCTTACGGGCAACGTCACGAATGTCCGCTTCCTTGAGGTCAGATGAATACTTATCCGTGACTGACCTTAGGTGAGCAACGGCGGCTTCCGCCTCACGTACGCGGAGATCTCGGTCTACCTTGTCTTTGAGTTGCTCAAGATTCGAAAAATTGTTCATGCTAGCGATTTCAAGCATGAACTGTAGAGTTACTTCCTGGTATTTATCCTCGTAATTAACGAGTCTGTCAATCAGATCATCGGCAACGGCACGCTTGGTGTCGGCGAAATTAAGGTTCGACAGGAGCTCGGGATTGTCGCGTAAGGACGTGCGGATGAAAGTCTCAAAGGGGCGTTTATTCCATGTGATGACCGGCAGCGCATCGCGCAGTGCCTGGTACGCCTCGGTTGAAATCCGCTTCATGAAGCTATTTTACCGCACCCTGGCTCAGAAACGGCTCTCGGACCACCCCTTACGTTTGCGCTGTTAGAGGCTCGAACGCTAGACGCGGCAGATCACGGTTGGTATTTGACTCTCAACGAGCGACTGGGGAACGGGGCCTCCCCGACTATGAGGTGTGTCCACAGAGCACCTACGGCGCGGCCGTGGTGTCTTCCGAGGTTTCGACGGCGATGTCTTCATCAACGTCGATGTTGGCCACGCGGAAGGTCTGGGTGATCTCGATAACGGGGCGGTTGGCGGGGAGTTCGAGGCGGCGGGCTTCCTCGGCGGTGGCGTTGCGGATGCGCAGGATCTCTTCGACCTCGTTGACGCGCAAGCCGATATAGTCGAACTGGGCCACGATGCCCCGAGCGGCCAGCGGACCCTCGTGGGGTAGCTCGATGTCCGTGCCGCCGGTGATGGCCACAGCCTCCCATGACGTGCTGATGGTGACCGGCTTGGGTGGGTTGCCCATGCGGATGAATATCGAGTGAGCACGACCGGATCGCCTTCGGTGATGCCCAGACGCGCGGTGATGTCGGCTGGCGCGGTGGTGCGGGTGGTCTCGTGCTGGACGTCCAGTCCGACGGCGAAGGCTTCGGCTTCTCGGACGTAGGCGCGGGCCTGCTGGCCTCGGAAGTAGCGTTGCGGTGCGATACGGGTCAACTGGGCTGGGCGGCGGACGAACACGCCCTTGCCCTTCGCGGGCTCCTACAGGCCGGTTACCGCATAAGGTGGGCTGAGCGCTCCTAGTCTCGGTGAGCGCCGTCGGTGTTCCCCAAAGATTGGGGCTAGTCGGGCCTCTCCCTAACCGGCCCTGACGGCGCCGCACGACGGCCCCCCGTCAGTAGCTCCACTGCTGGCAGGCGTCCCGGTGCCCGCGTGGGGCCACTGAGACCCCAACTGAGACCCCAACAGCGGAACATCAACCGCTCCTGCAGAGGCCGCCCGGCATTTCTGCTGCTAGATGGCGGTAGCGGTGGGATTTGAACCCACGGAGGGCGTGAACCCTCACGCGCTTTCGAGGCGCGCTCCTTCGGCCGCTCGGACACGCTACCGCTGGACACGATACCGGACGCGCGACGCGGCACTGTGAGTGGCGATGCGACCTGGGGCTCGCATCGCCACTCACACGCGCCGCAGGCGCATGAACCCGGTCACCAGCGCAGCACACTCGGCCTCAAGCACACCCCCGAGCACCTGCGGACGGTGCCCCAGCCGGCGATCCCGGACGACGTCCCACAGCGAGCCGACCGCACCGGTCTTGGGCTCCCAGGCGCCGAACACCAGGCGGTCCACCCGGGCCGCCACCAGGGCACCCGCGCACATCGTGCACGGCTCCACGGTGACCGCCAGGGTGCAGCCGGTCAGCCGCCAACCAGCGCGCAACCGGGCCGCCCCGGCCCGCAGGGCCAGCAGCTCGGCGTGCGCGGTCGGGTCCCCGGTGGCCTCCCGGGCGTTGCAGGCAGCCGCCAGCTCGACGCCGTCGGCGTCCACCAGCACAGCCCCGATCGGGACGTCCCCGGAGGACAGCGCGCCGCCGGCTACCTCGATCGCGCGCCGCACCAGCGCCAGGTCGGCACCGGTCGGCGCCGTCATCCCGGCTGCTTGGCCAGCAGCGCGGACAGCTGCTCGGCGAACCCGCAGCGCTGGGCGATCATGTCGAGCTGCTCGTCCGGGTACAGGTCCACATCATCGATGATCACCTGCATCACCTCCGCCGGCAGCCCCAGGTCGGCGAGCAGCCCGAAGTCGCCCTCCGGCCAGACGTCGTCGGTGTCGACGGCATCCTCGTCGGGAACCTCGACACGCAGCAGGTCCAGAACATCAGCAGCGACGTCGTAGTCCAGCGCCGCGGCGGCGTCGGACAGCAGCAGTGACACCCCGCCTGGCACCGGCCGCACCACGACGAAGAACTCGTCGTCGACGTCGAGCAGGCCGAAGACAGCGCCCGTGGAGCGCTGCCCACGCAGCTCAGTGATAGCCGCATCGAGGTCTTTCAGGGCAGCAGCGTCCAGTGTGGAACACTGCCAGCGCCCGTCCTCGCGGACAACAGCGACAGCGAAGCCGGTAACCGACATGGCACAAGTATGCGCCGTCTGGCCCCACAGGGAAGCACGATCCTCCACATTACTGTGGTGACGTGCGAGAATGGGGGGTTATGAGCACACCGGACCTCGCGGGCGAGCACGCCCTGTGTGTCATCGGGCTGGGCCTGATCGGCGGGTCGCTGCTGCGCGGCGCGCAGGACGCCGGGTGGAAAGTCCGGGGCGCCGCAACGTCGGGTGCCGACGTCACCGCGGCCCGAGAGGCCGGCTTCGATGTCACGTCCTCGGTCGAGGACGTGCTGGCGGACGCTGCGGGCAACGACGCTCTGGTGGTGCTCGCGGTACCGCTGCCCGCGGTGGTCGACGTGCTGGCGGTGGTGGCCCGGCACGCCCCGCGCTGCCGCCTCACCGACGTGGTGAGCGTGAAACAACCCGTCGCGGCGGCGGTGGCGCGGCGCACCCCGCAGGCCCGCTACGTCGGCGGACACCCGATGGCGGGGAGGTCCGCCTCGGGCTGGGCGGCCGGGTCGGCGACGCTGTTCACCGGGACGCCCTGGGTGGTGGGTAGCGACGACGGCGCCGACCTGGAGGTGTGGGCGCAGGTCGCCCAGCTGGCGCTGGACTGTGGGGCGCACGTGGTGCCGGCCGGCGCGCAGGACCACGACGCGGCGGTGGCTCGGGTATCCCACCTGCCGCATGTGCTGGCGGCGGTGCTCGCCTCGGTGGGCGCCGACGGCGGGCCGCTGGCGATGGCACTGGGCGCGGGTTCGTTCACCGACGGTACCCGGGTGGCCGCCTCCCAGCCCGAACTCATCCGCGCGATGTGCGAGGGCAACCGCGACGCCCTGCTGGAGGCGGTGGACGATGCCCTGGGCCGGCTGGGCGCCGCACGAGGATCGCTGGCCTCCACCGGCGCGCTGGAGGCGACGATCCGGGTCGGTCACCGGGCCCGCCGAACCTTCGACGCCGCCCGCGACGGCCGACCCGGGGACACCGTGCACGTCGATCTCACCACCCCCGCTGCACTCGAGCAGCTACGCGAACTCGGCCGGCAGGGTGCCCGGTTGGTAGCCCTTCAAGGCACCCGCTGCCATGTCCAGCTGTGAGTGATCACGGTTTGTGTGACTGTGACGACACAAGATGTCGTTGCCAGCACACAAACCACGATCACTCACCGGAACGGGTGCGGGCGGCACTGGCGGCCGACCCGCATAACGCGATCGTGCACCTGGTGCCGGTGGTGGAAAGCGCACCGCGCACGGGGGCGCTGAGCGGGGTGCCGGTGGCCGTGAAGGATCTGATCGACGTCGCCGGCGTGCCCACCCGGTGCGGCAGCGCGGTGCTGGCCGACGCCGCCCCGGCAGACGAGGACGCCGCGGTGGTGGCGCGGCTGCGCGCAGCCGGCGCGGTGGTGGTCGCCAAGACCCACACCCACGAGTTCGGCTACGGCCCCACCGGGGACGTCGCCGCCGAGGGCCCGTGCCGCAACCCGCACGATCCGCAACGGATCACCGGCGGCTCCTCCAGCGGCTCCGCGGCTGCGGTGGCCGCCGGGCTGGTGCCGTTGGCGGTGGGCACCGACACCGGCGGCTCGGCGCGCATCCCAGCCGCGCTGTGCGGGGTGGTCGGGCTCAAACCCGCACTCGGCGCGATCCCCACCACCGGGGTGTTCCCGCTGTCGGACACCCTGGACCACATCGGGCTGCTCGGCATCGACGTCCACACGGTCGCCGCGGCGTTCGGCGCACTGACCGGGCACCGGATCGATCCGTCCGCCCCGGTCGCGGGCACCGTGGTCGGGCGCCCCACCGAGGCGTACTGGCGGGTCCACGACCCGGAGATCGCCGTCGCGGTGGACCGTGCCGCCGACGCGCTGAGCACCGCCGGCGCCGTGCTGCGTGCGGTACACCTGCCCGGTATCGACGAACTCGCCGCCACCTACCGAGTGATCGTCGGAGTGGAGGCCCACACCAGCCACCGGCGTTGGCTGGCCCAGCGCGCCGAGGACTACCAGCCGGCCACCGCCGAGCGGCTGCGGGCTCCCGCCACGTACACCGCTGTGGATTACGTCACAGCCCAGCGCACTCGCCGCCGGCTGACCGCCGAGCTGACCGCCCGGATGCTCGCTGAGGGGATCGATGTACTGCTGCTGGCGACCACCCCAGTGCGCGCCACTCCGATCGGTGCCCGGCAGGTGAACACCCCGGACGGCACTCGGGTCGAGGTGTTGCCCGCGCTGCTGTCCCTCACGCTGCCGTTCAACCTGCTGGGTTGGCCGGCGGTGTCAGTGCCCGCGCCGGGAGTGACCGGGCTGCCGATCGGGATCCAGGTGGCCGCGGTGCGAGGCGGCGAGCAGGCGGTACTCGCTGCCGGTGCTCGGATCGTCACACCCGGCGGGCCAATCCGGGGTACTCCAGCACCAGGCCGTCGGCGTCCACCGTGAGCTCCGCTTCCCACGAGTCGCTGCTGATGCTGACCACCGCGGGCTCGCCCAGCGACACGGTGCGGTAGGTCTGGGAGACCCGGCACACCTCCAAGCTGGGCAACGCGACGAACACCACCGGCAGGTCGTGCCGAGACGCGCCGCGGTGCAGGCCCAGCCGACGGAGCGGCAGCGCGTTGAACAGTGGGCTGAACGCCAGGTCGACGTCCAGCGCACCGCCGAAGTGGGTACGCGCTGCGCCCTGGCCGTGGTCCACCAGCCAGATGCCCTCCTCCGAGCGGGTAAGAGTGACGTGTTGCTCGCCCGTGGCCGCAGCGGTACGGACGGTGAGCCGCTGGGCCACACAAGCCTCGTCGGTGGCCAACGAGTAAGACGCGGAGTAGGCCTCAACACCCTCCTGCGGAGCGTTGACCAATGACCCGGTAGCCCGCAGGCCCCGCTCCCCGAGAACGACCCGAGCCGCCTCCAGGCGTAGGCAGTCCACGCCGGCCCAGGCAAGCATCCTGGTCCCGTGCGTGGCGCGACGGCTCGCCGTCGCGCCGGTGTGCTTCTCGCCGGTTCGGGGGGTGCTCATCGGCCGGTCTGCCTGAAGCCCGGAACAAGGTCGAGGTCGAGATCCATCCGAAGCCTTCCTCGCAATGGTTCGGGTCCGGCCCGGCTGACGGTTGGCTGCATCCACGAGCAGCATCCCACAGCGGGTGTCATCCGATAGCAGGGTGCCATCCGATAGCAGGTATGCTCGTGGTGGCAACGGGGAGTACTCTTCACTCCGCGGACGAGAGCCCGGGGGCAGTACGGTTCTTGCTCTCGTCTGGAATGACAGGTTACTCCCATCGACCAGCGGGGGGCGTCCCAGTATGTGGGTCCACTCCGCGGTGCACCCACGTTGCGCGCTCGGCGTCTCAGCTCAGCGCCGCCCGTGCAACCAGAACGAAGAAGGACCACATGCGCACGCCCGTCTCCGGCCGCCGAGGTCGGGCCGGAATGACCCTCACTCCCCGCCATCGGCAGAACCGACCCCTGCCGATGAGTGCCGTGGCCGTGCGTCGCGGCCAGTTCGGTGAGTTCGAGCTGCGTCCGGTGCGAGAACACACCGTCGAAGCACTGACCCCCGAAGTGGCACCCGAGGAACACTGAACGCGGGCCTCGCGCTGCACCGCACCAACCTCCCGCTTACGCACTCGGGGGAATGCCCTTACGGTAACGGCATGCTGACAGTGACCGAGGCGGCGGCTCGCGCCATCAACTCACTCGTGACCAAGAACCAGATGCCGGAGGGGGCTGGCCTGCGGATCGCGCCGCAGAGCCAAACCACCCGGTCAGAGGGGTTGGGACTGTCCATCGCGGCGCATCCGGCCGACGATGACACCGTCCTGGAGACCCACGACGGCGCCAAGGTGTTCCTGGCGCCCAACGTGGTCTACGACCTCCACGAACAACAGCTCGACGTCGAACCCCTCGGCGAGGAAGAGGTGCGCTTCTTCGTCGACCGCCGGCCCAAAGACTGAGCACTGACCGGGCTAGTGGCGCAGGCTGGAGGGGAGGCGGTCGGTGACCAGGATTCGGTCGGCTGACGGGTGTCGAACACGGAGCACCATCAGGGTGTAGTGGCCGGCAACCGCTGGTGGGCTGGCTCCATCGATCGTTCCCTGCGGATAGTCACCGCGGTAGACGACCAGGCATGCCTTGGGCCACCCGAACTGGACGGGACGGTGCGCTCCAGAGGAGCCCCCGAGCGGTTGCGGCGGTACTGGTGGAGTTGCGCCCAGCTTTCGGCTCAGCGTGTCGGCCTCACTCCGGCTGATCCGCCGGACCAAGGTCAGCGTGCCCTCGTTGTGGACGATGTTGTTCGCTAACGGCAGCACCGCCGCGCACCCGGAGACCTTGCCGGTGACCGAGGTCAAGCTGCCCGACCCCGAGCAGGCCGCCGCGGCGGCGATCGCGATCACGGCCCCGGCCGCCACGGCGCGGCGGCGCCACGAGCGGGCGGTCATGACGTCGGCTCCGCTTCAGCGACCCCGGTGGCCACCGGGGTCGGACGCGCGCCGGCGGCCAGCGGCACGGGGGCACGCGAGGTCGCTCGCAGTGCCAGCCACGCCAGCCCTCCCGCGGGGATGCACCCCCAGTAGGCGATCAGACGGTAGAGCAGCACCGCAGCCAGCGTGACGGTCTCGGCGCCGCCGAAGGCGACCAGTGCCACGGTGATGCTGCCCTCCACGACCCCGATCCCCCCGGGGGTCACCGGCAGACTCGCCGCGATCTGCCCGGCGCAGTAGGCCAGCAGCAACCCGGTCCACGGCGGCGTGGTGCTCAATGCCACGAAGGCCAGCGCCAGCACGGCGACGTCAGCCACCCAGGACACGATCATCAGGGCGAAGATCGCGAAGCCCGCGGCCGGGGTCAGCCGGACCGTGCGCAGCTGGCGCGCCCAGTCGCGCAACGATGCCCGCAGAGCCGCCCACGGGCGCCCGATACGGCTATCCGTCCCGCGTGGGCGCCGTGTCCCCAGTAGGCGAGGCAGCGTCAGGCGAACGCCGGGCAGCGCTCGGGCGAGTCCGCGCCGGACCGCGGGCCGGCGCGCCACCGCGTATCCACCGCCGAGCAGGGCCAGCACGCCCAGCACCACGATGCTGATCGTCTGCAAGCCTGGAACCGGGTTGTCGCCACCGGGAATCTGGACTGCGATGACAGTCAGCACCGTGATCGCAGCGACGTAGAACACCGACGACACCGCGAACATCCAACCGGCCAGCACGGCACCCACCTGACGGCGACGCAACACGCCTACCATCACCACGCCGGAGGCGGCGAATCCGAACGGCAGGCAGTACGCCGCCGCGTCGCCGGCCAGCGTGGCCGCGCCCAGGGTCACCGGCCCGACCCCGCCGCCGCCGCGGCGCAGCACCACCGCGCTCGCGGCCCCCCGCGCCACATAGGACAGCACCTCGACGAGGACCGCCACCACCACCCACCGCATGTGGACCGAGGTCAGAGTGTCAGCGGCGGTGAGCAGCTCGTCGCTGCTATCGTACAGCACCCGCCCGGCCAGCGCGGCCGCGGCCAACCCGACGACCACCACGGCCGCCCGCCGCCACCGCCCTCGGCCACCCTGCGCCACCACAACACCATGTCACATCACTCCCACCAGCCTCACGCCAGCGCCGCAGGAGATGTGCCGGATACGCAACTTCCATCGACAGACCACCGCTGATCGCTATCCCGCGCGGACACGACAAATGTGTCGTAACGTGGCAGGTGCAAGCCCAAAGGAGGAATTATGATCGTTCTTGGCATCATCCTGCTCGTGGTCGGGTACCTGCTCCCGATGTCGATTCTGATCACTCTCGGGATCATTTTGATCGTGGTCGGGGTGATCCTGGAGCTGCTCGGGGCCATCGGGCGCCCGATCGGCGGTCGACGACACTATTACTGACGCTCCGGGTGCGTGGGGGGCACGATCGCGCTGTGCTCCTCACCGACCCGGACAACCCACCCCGAGCCGACTATACTCAGAGTGACCAATCCACCGTCGATCCAGATCCAGCTGCCGGTACCCGTGCGTCGCGCCAACCGCTAGGGTTTAGCGGAGCGTGACCATGTTCGTTCGGAAAAAGGTCGACTGCAGCGATGGTGGCCGATGGGATCCGCGTCGAAGCGGAGTGGGATCGGCTTGCGGTAGTGGCGGTGGTCCGTCCCGAGTTCTTCGCGTTGACCGAACCGATCAACCTCACGCAGCGACGTTTCTACGGCACAGCCGAGCAGCCGTCGACCGCCACGCTCGTCGCCCAGCATGAGCGTGTCGTGCAGCTGTTCGCCACGCAGGGGATCCGGGTGGTGGAGATCGCACCCACGTCGGACCTGTTGTTACAGTTCAATGTCCGGGACGCCGCCGTGGTGATCGGCTCGCAGCTGGTGTTCTCCCGCATGGCTCGTGCGGTGCGTAGCCGAGAGCCGGGCTCGCTCGCCGCCGCGCTCGGCATGGCGCCCGCGCCGACGATCCCGGAGGGCACGTTCGAGGGCGGCGACGTGATGGTCACGCCGTCGGAGGTGTTCGTCGGTCTCAGCGGGCGGACCGACGAAGTGGGGTACACGAGCCTGGGCGGACTGTTGGCGGGAAACCGGGCGGTGACGCCGATCCGGCTCACCGACTGCGCGCTGCATCTCGACGTGGCGTTGAACCTACTCGGCCTGCGCCTGGGCGTGATCCACCGCCCGTCGATCTTCGGGGACCTGCCACCGTCGTTGCAGGATGTGGAGTGGATCGAGGTCACCGATGCGGAGTTCGCCGAGCAGGCGGTCAACGTGCTGGTCCTGGATCCAGGCACGGTGATGCTGGACGCTCGCCACGATCGCCTTCGACTCGCGCTGGAGACCAGAGGGTTCCGGTGTGTCCCGGTCGTGCTCGATGAGATCACCAAGGTGGGTGGCGGGGTTCGGTGCATGACCCTTCCGCTGATGCGCGTCTGAACCCATCACCACATAGTTAGCGCTCAGCATAGTTAGCGCTCAGCGGTGCGCCGCGATGATGGCGCGGGCCATGGTGAGCGCCTCGGCGATGGGCAGCCGCACCCCGAACTTGGTCCCGCCGTGCGGATAAATCGCCCACTCGCCGGTGCACTCGTGCGCCACCACCACGGTGCACCGATCGCCGTCGTCGACGCGGTGGCCATGGACGACGACCCGGCTGTGCTCCCGGTGGCTGTGTAGCAGAGACAGGACCATCGCGTTCTCCCTTGCGCCGTGGAGGTCGCCGCCCGGCCCGTTTCCAGCCCGTGCCGGGCGGCTACGTCGCCATTTCGCGGGGCACGGTGTCGCGGGACACCCCTGGCAACGTGGGCAGATGACTTCCATCACCTGCTTGATAGAAGATTACGATGAGCAGATGCTCAAACGCAAGTCCTCTCTGAGGGGTGTTGCCGGGAAGCAGGTTTCCGGGGTGCAGACTGTGGGGCACCTGCTCACGGAGGATGCGATGGCGGCCGGGCCCAGCCCCACAGTGCGCAAGCGGCAGCTCGGCATGGAGCTGCGGCGGCTGCGCGTTGCCGCCGGCAAGACACAGCAGGACGCCGGCACATGGCTGGGCGTCCAAGCCACCGCGATCAGCAAGATGGAGAACGCGAAGCAGGGGGTCACCCAGGCGCACCTCAAGCTGCTCGTGCAGCTCTACGAGGTGGGCTCCCCGGACGCCGAGTCGCTGCACAAGCTCCGGAGCGAGTCCAGCCAGCGCGGCTGGTGGGTCGAGTACGGCACGACCGTGCCGAACTGGTTCGCCAGCTACGTCGGCATGGAGACCGTGGCCGCCGAGGCGTGGACGTATGAGTCGGAGTTCATCCCCGGGCTGCTGCAGACCCCGCAGTACACCGAGGCGGTCAATATCGCCCTGACGCCGGCTCGCTCGTCCGACGAGATCGAGCAGATCGTTCAGCTCCGCGCCGACCGCCAGCAACGGCTCACCGGCGAGGAGCCGCTGATCCTGCGGGCCGTGATCAACGAAGCCGCCCTGCGCCGTGAGGTCGGCGGTCCCGAGGTGATGCGAGCCCAGGCCAAACAGCTCGCCGAGATCGCGAAGCTGCCCAACGTCACTGTGCAGATTCTGCCGTTCTCCGCCGGTGCCCACCGGGGCATGCGAGGTGCTTTCACCGCCTTGCGGTTCCCCGAGGAGCCGATGAACACCGTCTACCTGGAACTGGACGGCGCGGCGCTCTACCTGGAGGCACCGGCGCAGATCACGCGATACACAAACACCTTCGAGCGACTCGTCAGCCTCGCGCTCGATGTCGACGGCACCGCTGAGCTGCTCGACCAGATAGAGAGGAATCCGTGATGAAGCATCTGACGTGGCGCACGAGTAGCTACAGCAGCGACGATGGCAACTGCGTCGAGGTCGCCGAGCTGGTCCACGGCGGCCGGGCGGTGCGTGACTCCAAGCACCCCACCGGCCCGGTCCTGGTCGTCACCCCGGGCCAGTGGGCCGTGTTCACCGCCAGTGCCCGCGGCGGCACGTTCGACTGACCCGGCCGTAGGCTCTGCGCGATGACTCACCTCGCAGTCGCGTGGCCGCTGGTCGAGCTACTCCGCGACGGCGAGAACAGCGGGGTGGAGTTCACACGCGACGACGTGCAACCGCACGATCTCGCGAAGGAACTCGTCGCGCTGAGCAATCTGCGCGGCGGGCGCATCCTGCTGGGCGTCGAGGATGACGGATCGGTCAGCGGCCTGGTCCGGGACGCGGTCGAGGAGTGGGTCCTGACGATCGCCCGGGACACGGTGCGCCCGCCGCTCATCCCGCACGTGCAGATCGTGACCGATCCCGCCAGCGGGAGACGGGTCGCGGTCGTGACGGTCGAAGCCGGCTACGCCGTGCACGCGATGTGGCACAACAAGCACTTCGCCTACTACATCCGTGCCGGGCGGCAGAGCCGTGAGGCGAGCCCCGAGGAGCTCTCCCGCTTGCAGCAGCAGCGCGGCGGGTTCCGCGCCGAGCTCCGCCCGATCTCCGGAACCTCCTACGCGGACCTCGACCAACGGCGCCTGACCGACTACTTCCAGCGAGTGCGCGGCCAGGATGTCCCCGACCAGGAGGATCGGCAGGGCTGGGTCCAGTTGCTGTCGGCGACCGAGTTCTTAGTGGCGAGTGTCCGCGAACCGGTGCCCTGCCTCGCCGCGATCGCGTTGTTCGCCAGCTCGACGGCCCACTTCCTGCCGCAGTCGGGAGTCGACGCGGTCGCCTACCCCGGCGTCGCGAAGAACTACGCCGCGATCGAGCGCGCCACGCTTCGTGGGCCGTTGGCGCCGCTCATGACGCGGTCCGGCGAGCTCGTCGAGCCAGGACTCGTCGACTCGGCCGTCGCGTTCGTGCGGCGCAATGTGGGCGTGCGAGCCGAGCTGGTCGACGGCGTCCGGCGGGTGGAGATCCCGGGGCTGCCCGCGGAACCCGTCCGTGAGGCATTGGTCAACGCGGTGATCCATCGCGACTACCTGCTGGCGCACACCGACGTCGAGCTTGGTCTCTACCCCGACCGACTCGAGATCGTGAGCCCCGGCCGGCTACCGAACGGGGTGACGGTGGAGCGGATGCTGGCCGGGACCAGAGCCGCCCGCAACGAGGTACTCAAGGACGTGATGCGGGATTACGGCTACCTGGAACACATGGGCCTGGGTGTGCCGAGGAAGATCGTGCGAGGGATGCGGGAGTTCAACGGGTCGCAACCCGAGTTCACCGTCGGCGAGGAGAGCCTCACTGTCGTGCTACGACGATGAGTGATCCGGCTGTTTTCGACCGTCCCGAGCTGGCCGCGCTGTGGGTTGAGGTGCGCCGCCGGTTCGAGGCCGCCGGGGACGGCGAGGTGCGCACCGTCCGGCTGTCCGGGCTGGATCCGGCGCAACGCGCCGCGCTGGCCGACCTGCTCGGCTGGGCCCGGCTGCCCGGTGAGCAGGCGACGGTGGCGCTCGCCCGGGTCGACGAGGCGGTCCGCCGCGGCTGCGGGCTCGGCGTGCGGGAGCTCCTGGTGCGCCTGCACGGCCCGCTGCGGGACCGGCCCGCCGAGCGCGCGGCGATCGTGACCCAGCGTGCCGAGCTGTGGGCGGAGCTGGAGAGCCACCCGCTGGTGGTGGCGCTTCCCGCGCTGCGCGGCTGGGTGGACGCGATGCGTCGCGGCGGGCTGATCGGGGGTGGCGTGACGGCCTGCCGCGAGCATCTGCACGCCGCGCTGGCCGTCCTGGCGGAGCTACCCGCAGCCGGCGAGCCGCTGCCGGTGCTGGCCGAGCGGGTGTTGGGGGACCCGCACGCGCTGGACGAGAACACCCGGCTGTCCGGCACGGTCCTGCGGGCACTGGCGGCGCTGCACGACGAAGAGTCGCCGTTCGACGCCTGCGGTCGCCGGGACCTCTGGGCGACGCACGGGGTCACCGGGGACGAGCTGTCCACGACGGTACTGGTTGCGGGGTTCACCCCGTTGGGTCACGGCGCGCTCTCCGGCACGTTGACGGCCTGGGCACAGACCGGCCAGGCGGCGGTGGTCACGCTCGCGCAGCTTCGCACTACACCCCCGTTGCGCGGCGTGACGCCGGTGCACGTGGTGGAGAATCCGTCCATCCTCGCCATGGCGGTGCGCCGCTTCGGGGCCGCGTGCCCACCGCTGGTGTGCACCGCGGGGTGGCCGAACACCGCCGCCGTGCTCCTACTGCGTGGTCTGCGCGCGGCGGGTGCGGCGCTGCACTACCACGGAGATCTCGACGGTGCGGGCCTGCGGATCGCCGCCTACCTCATCTCCCGAACCGGGGCGCTGCCGTGGCGGATGTCCACCACCGACTACCTCGCCGCCGTCACCGACCACGGACCCGCACCCGGCCGGCTCACCGACGTTCCCTGGGATCCGCACCTCGCCGCAGCGCTGGCCGAGCACGGCGTGGCCGTCCCCGAGGAGCGCGTCGCCCCGATACTGCTCGACGACCTTGCCGCGTATGTTTGCCCCTGAAATGTGCCGCCGAGCATGGGGCGCGCAACCTTCGGGTATTCGGCTCCGTCGCGCGCGGGGACGCCGGCCGGACAGCGACGTCGACCTCCTCGTGGACCTGGATGCCGGCCGGGGTCTGCTCGCCGAACTGCGTGACGCCGTTCCATGAAACGTGTCACAACGGTTCATGGAGTCGCCACCTCGCGGTGGCGGCGTTGACTCATGGTCTGAGTCTTCCCGTGGCGGTACCCTGTGCCGCCGGTGGCGGTCTTACGTGGGTTTCCAGCGGGCTGGTTTTTCGTCCTGCCGCAACTCGGCTCGGACGCCCTCGCCGCGAGCGCGGCCAGGTTGCGCGCGGCGTTGTAGTCCCGATCGAGCCGGGTGCCGCAGGACTCGCACACGAACTCCCGCTCGGCGAGGGTGAGCTTGGCTCTCACCGCACCACACACCGAGCAGGTCTTACTGGACGGGTACCACCGGTCGGCGACGACGAGCCGCCCACCGGCGTCGCGGGTCTTGTAGTCGAGTTGGCGGCGCAGCTCCGCCATGCCCAGCCCGCAGATGTGCCGGGCGAGGCGACGGTTGCGGATCATGTCGGCCACGGTCAGATCCTCCACGACCACGACGTCGTGAGAGCGCACGAGCCGGGTGGTGAGCTTGTGCAGCCCGTCGCGGCGGGCGTTGCCGACACGGGTGTGCAGCGCGCTGATTCGCGCCGTGGTCTTGCACCACCGGTTCGACGGCACGGCGCGGGTGCGCCGGTCCCGGCCGCGACGCCGCGACGCTCGGCGCTGTATTCGCCGCAGAGCGCGCAGCACGCCGTCGAGGTGGCGCGGGTTGGGCACCACCTCCCCGGTGGACAGCACCGCCAGGGACTTGACACCCAGATCGACACCGACCACGTCATCACCGGTACGCGGTACGGGCTCCTGTCAGGCAGCTCCACCGAGAACGCGACGTGCCACCGGCCACGCTGGTAGGACAGGGTCGCCGAGCGGATCCGAGCGGTCCCGGCCTGGACCCGGCGAGCCGGTTTCCGGGTGGACTCGTGGGTGCGCACCAGCCCGATACGGGGAAGCCGCACGTGGCGCCGGCCTGGGCCCAGACCGACCGCACCGGTGCTGAACCGGCAGCTCAGACGACTACGGCGAGACTTGAACCGCGGGAATGCGACCGTGCGCCCGGCCCGCTCGCCTCTCTGGGAGGACGACCAGTTGCTCAGCGCGACCGCGAGGTTGGCCAACCCGCTGGAGTACGCCTCCTTCGAGTTCTCCGCCCACCACGGCGCCCGCTCGTCTTTCGCCTCGTTCCAGATCTTGCGCAGGCCAAACGCCGACCACGACACCGCCGGAGTGAGCTGATCCTCGGAGAGGCCGTAGCTGCGCTCGGCGGCCCGCTGATCCAGGTTCGCCCGCACCAGCGCGAGCCCGAAGTTGTAGGCGTAACGCTGCGCCCCGCAATGCGACCGGAACACCTCGGCCTGGGCATCGGTGGGGTCGAGCGCGAACAGATAGGCGCGGATCACGACCCACCCCCGAGCCCAGCCCCCACCCCGTGATCGAACACATGTTCGATATTATCAGCCCTGAGTCGCTGCCGTCTCACCGGGCATGCCGGTGACCGTCCTACCGGACCACTTCGCCGAAGCGAGCCGGAACTGGGAACGGTGGGCACACGCCCCACAGCTTCACCTGTGCAGGATCACACGAAACAGCCTATTACTACACCCTCTCGCGAACAATCGACAACCCTCTCGAACCTGCTCGGTGAACGGATTGACCTCGCCACGCTGCACCTGCTCAAGCCAGAGGTCGCGGAAGCCGTGCCGTCATGAGACCCTGCACAACCTCGTGGTCATCGGCGAGGCGGTGCACGACGACGGTGGCACCCGCCCCGGCGAGCCGTTGCGCCAACGCCCGGCCCAACCCGCTGGTGGCCCCGGTGACCAGCACGGTCTGCTCTTCGATCAGGTGCATCATCGCCCCCTCGCCGGGTGCTACACCGGCTACGTAGTACCCCGAAAGAATTAGGTACTGCTACTGATTGCCACGGGACGGTCACGTTGGGCACCTTGGTGTGATACCGAACCGGTACTGCCATCGGTGCGGTGCCCGCCAGTCCCGATGGGACAGCCTTTCCTAGGGGGATTCGATGTCTGATGCGATGAGCTTTACCGAACTCGCCGAACAATGCGTGGAACTGCTACCGGCCCGCACCGTCCTGTCACTGTTGCGCGGGGGCACCGCCGAAAGCTCCGGCGCCCAGGGTACTCACGGCACCGACGGCCAGAGTATTCCCGGCACTACAATGTGGGCCCTCGTCTTCGGCTACGACCGGTCCGGCTCCGGCGACAGCGGAGGCGACGCCGGCAACATGAATAGATGAACGAACAGAGCCGATCAGAAGCGATAATAAAGAAACGGGCTGAAGGTCCCGGTGGCGACTAGGAGGGTGGAGTAGAGCAGGCCGACGGTCATCACGCCGACCCGGAGCGCGGTGGCGGGCCGGGTCGGCACCGATTCGAAGTAGTGACCGGTGATCGGCTGGGCTGGTAGCAGGAATACCAGGGTGGCCAGCAGCAGGATCACCAGCCGCTGGTGGGTGAGTGATGAGCCCACCACGTCGGTCAACCCGGCGAGGTCGGGAATCGCCATGTGCCGCAGGAAGACCAGTGCGGTGCTGACATCAGGTGATCGGAACAGCACCCAGCCGATCATGACGATGAGCAGGGTCACCGCTCGGCGCACCACCAGACGTTGCGGCGCGGCTGCCGTGACCGCCCACCCGCGACGGCGCTCGATCACCAGCCGCTCGATCACCAACCGCTCTATCACCAACACCGTGCCGTGGTAGAGCCCCCAGAGCAGGAAGGTCCAGTTCGCGCCGTGCCACAGCCCGACCAGCGCGAACACGATCCACAAGTTGCGGTAGGTCCTCGCCACGCCGTGCCGGTTACCGCCGAGCGGGATATACACATAGTCGCGGAACCATCGGGACAGCGACATGTGCCACCGCCGCCAGAACTCGGTGATGCTCGCCGACGAGTACGGGCGCGCGAAATTCTCCGGCAACGTGAACCCGAGCATCCGCCCCAGCCCGATGGCCATGTCTGAGTACCCGGAGAAGTCGAAGTACAGTTGTAGAGTGTATCCGATCGCCCCGAGCCAGGCGTTCGCGGTGGTCATCTGGTCGGCCGGAGTGACGAAGCAGGCGTCCACCATGGGCGCGAGCGAGTCCGCGATCACCACCTTCTTGGTCAGCCCGAGGGCGAAGCGGGGGAACCCGGTGGCGATGTCGTCCAACCGGTGGCCGCGGGACTGCGGAAGCTGATCCGCGATCTCCCGATAGCGCACGATCGGTCCCGCGACCAGCTGCGGGAACATCGCGATATAGGCGACGAACGGGACCTTCGTGCGCAGGGCCCGGCGGTCACCACGGTAGATGTCCACCACGTAGGAGATGTGGTGGAACGTGTAGAAGGAGATCCCGATCGGCAAGGTGAGCGAGACGGTGGGCAGGTCGAGCCCCGTGAGCGACGCCAGCCCGGCGGCCTGCACACTGGCGAAACCGGCGTACTTCCAGACGATGAGCACCGCGACGTCGAAGCAGATGACGCCGATCAGCATCCGACGGCGCCGCGTCGGGTCGAGCTCCCCGTCGTCGGGTTCCACCGCCGGACCCATCACGTAGTTGACGACCATACAGGCCAGCAGCAACAGCGTCGTCGAGCCCGCGCCCACCGCATAGAAGACCAGGCCGGAGGTCGCCACAATGCCGTTGCGCCAGCTCCGGGGCGCGATCAACACGGCCGCGAGTACGGCCGGCATGAAGTACCACAGGAACATCGAGCTGGCGAAGGACATGGCGGCGGCGCAGCCTAGCGGAGCGCCCCAGGCCCCCGCGGAGCGTCCGCCTCGTCGTCAGCCCGACTCAGGCGGTCGAGTGGCGGTGGCCAGTGCGGCGAGACCGACATCGAGGGTGAATGGCTCCTCCAGGCGCAGCCGCTGGCCGGGAGCCGCCCGGCCGGCCACCGCGTAGCGACCGCGGCGCAGCACGAAGGCAACGGCTGCCGGCGGCGAGGCTCCAAGCTCGATCCGCAGGTAGTGTGAGATGCCAGCACGGGCGTAAAGCTGGGGTTTGATCGCGCGGTCTACCGCCGCGTTGCCGGGGCTGGTGATCTCCACAACCAGCGCCACGTCCGCCGGCTCGGCGACAGTACAGTCCGCGCCGGGTGTGGTCACTACGACCAGATCGGGGATGAGGATCTTGCCAGGGGCGGCCCGGACGTTGATCGCCTCCAGCACCTCGAAACCGGCCGGAGCCGCTGCCGAGAGCGCGAGCCAGAGCTGGGAGGACAGCCGCTGGTGCCGGTAGCCAGCGCTGGGGCTCACCAGCAGGCTCCCGTCCAGCAGCTCGATCCGGCGCCGGTCCGCGGGCAGGGCGAGGTAGTCGTGCTCAGTCCACGGGCCGACGTGCTCCAGCACGTTCGCGAGCACACTCGCAACGGTAACCGCAACCATGGCCACCCACCTCCACGATTGGCCTCTGCTCCATGGTCGCATCATGCCGGGCAGTACCGACAGTCCCGGACCAGATGCACCGAGACCAGACTCACCGGAGACGGGAGGGAGCACGGTGGCGCGCGAGGCCCTAAGATCGAGGGCTATGCACCTCATCATGGCTCAAGCCGGACTCCTCGCCGCCGAGTTCGAGGCACGGGGTTTCCTCGCGGGTGTCGGGAAGTTCGTTCTCATCGTGATCATTATTTTGGTGGCCATCGGGGGACTGATCGGGTTTTCGGTGGCCCGCAAGTTCGGCCAGCGCAAGTAGGCGCGCGGGGCAAGATCACCGTTGTTGACGAGCTTCGGCTGGCCTACTCGGTGGGAAAACAGCTGTAACGTTGGGGGATCCACCTGATGGCGTGGATGCCCGGTGAGTGGGGAGAGGTCAGGTCCTTCAGCCCCGCCCACCGGGCTGCTCGCGAGTCGCCGACGAGCACTGAAGAGTTCGTCGGCCGCGGCCGATCGGTTCGGCATCGGCCAGCTGGTGCGGGGAAACAGGATGTTGCGCACCGAAGCAGATCGGCCAGACGATGACCCTGGCGGTTGCCGCGGTCGGTGGCCATGACGGGTTGGTCGGCGAGTTCACGCTGCTGGACTTCGCCGCTGCTCAGTGATCATCTTCTGCCTCGACGCCGCCGACGAGTTTGACCACTCCCGCTTCGGAGAGTTAGCCCCCACCTGACTCAAGACCGCTGCCCGCTCGACGTCACGCGGGGCGCCTACGGAGGGTAGCTCAAGCAGGCTGAGTGTGTAGTCGTCGTCCGTAGTGAACAGCGGTGCACGGTGATGGCTGGTACTGTACTCACCGTGCACGAGACGCTGCACATTTCTGGTAGATTGCAGTGCGGAATCACGTCTTCGTGCCGCCGGCGGCTTTGGGGGCTGAATGCATCGAGTGTTGCGGTGGATCGCGACCATTGTTGTCGCCGTCAGTAGGCGTGCATCGCGCCCGCCCGGAGAGGGGCCGCGAGGCCCTTCCTCCCTACGTGGCTCGCGATATTGATTCCGAAATCCAAGACGCCCTACGAGCCGCTGCCTCCGGTGGTGGATTCGTGCTGATTACCGGCGATTCTGCGGCCGGTAAATCTCGAACAGCTTTGCACGCCATGAAGCAATTCCTTTCTGATTGCCGAATCCTGTCACCCTCACACGGAACCGACCTTACGCGGTTTCCCGTGCTCTCTCGCAACGAGTAAACGAAGGATTCAGAAACGAAGAGGAGGCATCCTCGTGGGCGACGGGCGTCGTTCGGTTCCGGACGGATTAAGGTGAGATGGACTGGGAGGCCGGACCGGACGCACAGCGTGCGCACACGATGTTCTCAAATCCAGACACCGCAGCCGAGAAATCCGATTAAGACCCGTTAATTACGTTGTCTGACGATGTGGCTCGGTAGCGGCTTCCCGTTCTCCGTGCCGGCCACCAGCTGTCGACGACGGACTCTCTGCAAGATCAGCAGCGAATCACCGGCACGGGCCTGCCTGCCGCACTGACCAGGCGTTGAATGTCCTGAGGATCGCTGGTGAGAATGCGGTCGCCGGAGCGGGCAATAAGCACCAGTGTGCCGTCGATGGGGTCCTGGGTGCCCGCCCGGCCGACCAGTACCCCGGCCGCCCGCCCCGCCTCATCGTCGACTGGGCGGACGTCGACGCTCCGCAGCAGTCGCGCCAGCCGCGCCTGACGCCCCTGGGCGTCACGCCACACCTGGGCTACGACGATCGCGCTGCTGCGAAGCTCTACACCGTGCCGTTGGGCCACCCGCAGCCGAGCGATCAGCGCTCGGTCGTCGCGCTCCACGGCCACGAAAGCGCCCGCGTCGAGAACGAGGGCGCTCACGCCGCCGGATCCGCCGCGCGCAGTCCTAGTTCCCGCTCGGCCTGCTCCAGCTCCGCTGCGGTGAAGGCTCCGTGCGCGTGCTCCCACTCGTCCAGATACTGTTCGAGCGCCTCGGCGCGGAGCTTTGTGGCCCGGGGGAAGGCCATACCGTCACCGCCCAGGGGTCGACGAGGGGGCACCGCTGGTGCGGGGTGGTGTGGTCACGGCCGAGGGTGGCGTGGCGTGGGAGCACCGGTACCGGGGAGCAGAAGGGTCGAAAGCCGCGACGCGCTCGCAGGTAGTGGTGGACCCGTCGGACTCCTCGACTGTCCAGCCCACCGGGGGCTCGCCGCGGAGGCCCTGGTCCCCTTTGGCGCCCTGGCATTGGCTGGGTTCAGCCAGGCACGGCGGCGATTTGCCGGGCGCTCCCGGGTTACCCTGAGGTCCACGCAGTCCATGGGGGTTGGCCGCGCGGTAGGCCTGCACCGCCGAATCAAGCTGCTGGGCGGCAGGCCCCACCGGCGGCGGAGGCAACGCCGCCAGCGCGGCCGCGATCGCCGCCTGGATTTGCGTGGGAGTGGCCCCCGCGGGGGAATCGCTGGCGATCCTCGCCGCGATCCGGGCAGTGGACGATGCGGCGATCACCTGGGAATCCGGCACGGTCCCCGGGGCGGGGATCGGGACCGTTGCCAAGCCGCGGTGGGTGAGCTCGGCGTTGGCTTGGACTCCCAGATCGTGGGCGCTCTGCGCGAGCTGCTGAATGCTCTGCGCTTCAGACTGGAACTGGGCGGCGCGTACCGCATCCTCGTTCGCGTGCTGCGAGAGCTGGTCGGCGAGCAGCGCCAGCGGAACGCCGACCAGCACGGATGTGATGACCGCGGCCACCACCGCGCCCCGGAAGTAGGCCCGGCCTTCACGCTTGATCTCTTGCCGCGCGACCTGCGGGGCGACTTGGGCCGTCCGCGTAATAGAATCCCGGAGTTGGTCCAAGCCCTGGGTGAGCTCATCCACGGTGTTCATGGGCATCCGTCATCTGCATCGTCTCAAGCCGTCCAATGCGGGCCTGCAGGTCGGCGATCACGGCCTGGATTAACACCACAGCACCGCCCACCCCATGTTCAATCGCCGAGGACTCCGGCGATTCAGGGGTGGTCCGGCCCGATTTGAACCACTCGATGATCATCGGGCCGATCACGGCTGTGATGACGACCCCGAGCAACGAAATCCCCGCGATGGTGATCATCAACCACGGCGGCCCCACTTCCACAGTGCCCCCAGCCTCCACCTTTCCTCCGTTCCGCGGCCAGGCAGGAGCAACCGGGACCAGGTCCGTGCTCCCGTTCCATGGAAACCCTCCGGACCACTCACCCAGTTCAGGTACCGGCGGGCCCTAGCCTGAGAACGCAGGAACCTTGCCGTTCTTCACTGCCTGGTGATTCACTTCCCAGGCGGTCACCACGGTGAGCGGCAGCCGACCACGCTCGTTGACGTTGTGGCCGTTCTGCTTGGCCCACTCGCGGATGGCCTTGAGCGTGTCACGATTGTAGCCGCTGCGCGCGACGCCACCGTTGGCGGACCCGCGGCCGGACGAACGATCGGCGCCGCGAGCGCCCGGGCGCCGCGCACTGGTCTTGCGAGCAGCCGCGACATAACGGGCCAGGTTGTCCCGGAGCCTGGTGGCGTTGTCGTCCGCCAGGTCGATCTCGTAGGTGACACCCTCGAGCGCGAACTCGACTGTTGAAATGTCCTCGGCCTCCTCGCCGGTGAGGTCGTCGATGAGGGTGACGATGGTCTTCTGGGCCATGGGGACTCATTCTCCTTGTCGGGAGGGAACACGGCATAGGCACGACTGCCGTGTCGTGAACGCTGACCGCGATAAGATACACACTGCGCGGCGATGCGAGCTCGCGGCATGCCGAAAACACCACGCCCGTGTTTCGCCACGCTTCGGCGAGCCGGTTCAGGAGGCGCGACGCAAGCGCGCCACCTCGGCGAGTACAACCCCGGCGGCGACCGACACGTTGAGCGACTCGACCGGCCCTACCATGGGTATCGACACCTTGGCGTCACAGGTCTCGCGAACCAGCCGGGACAGCCCCCGGCCTTCCGACCCGAGAACGAGCACAAGGGGTCCGGTGGCCAGCGGGAAGCCGTCCAATGGCATTGCGCCGCCGACGTCCAGACCGACAACCATCAAGCCGGACGCGGCGAAATCCTTGAGCGTGCGCACCAGATTGGTGACCTGAGCCACCGGCAGGCGCGCGGCCGTGCCCGCCGAGGTCCGCCACGCCACCGCGGTCATCCCCGCCGAACGCCGCTGCGGTACCACCAACCCGTGCGCACCGAACGCGGCGGCGCTGCGGACCACCGCACCGAGGTTGCGCGGGTCGGTCACCCCGTCCAGCGCGACGAGCAACGGCGGCGTCCCGGACTCCCGCGCGGTGACCAGCACGTCCTCGGCGAGCGCGTACTCGTAGGGCGGCACCTGCAGCGCCACCCCCTGGTGCAGGGCACCCCCGGCCAGCCGATCGAGGTCCGCTCGGGGCACCTCGAGGATGGACAGACCGGCGTCGGCGGCCAACCGTACGGACTCGCTGACCCGGTCGTCGAGGTCCACCCCGATGGCCACGTGCAGCGCGGTGGCCGGCACTCCGGCGCGCAGGCATTCCAGCACCGGGTTGCGACCGAGCACGGTCTCCCCTGGCTCACTACTGCCGCGGCGGCGGGCCGCGGCGGCGGGGTTGGCCGCACGCTGCCGTGCAGGACGCTGAGCAGGTTGACGCTGAGCAGAGCGGTCCTGGGCGTCGTGACGGTGGTCGTCGTGACGGTGAGCCGGATGGCCGGGCCGCAGCTCGGCGGGCGGCGTGGCGCCACGACCGCGCAGCCCCTTACGCTTCTGCCCGCCGGAGCCGACGACGGCGCCCTTCTTGCTGCCCGGCTTGCGCATCGCGCCCCTGCGCTGGGAATTACCGGCCACGAACCTCAGCTCCCCTTGACTGTCCACACTGGACCATCGGGGGTGTCCTCGACGGTGATCCCAGCCGCCAGCAGCTGACCACGCACCGCGTCGGCGGTCGCGTAGTCATGGCGGTCACGAGCCTCGGCACGTTCGGTGAGCCGCCGGTCCACCAAGAAGGCCAGCGCCGCCGACACGGCGGCTGATCCCGACGTCGAGCGCCACTGGTCAGCCAGCGGGTCCAGACCCAGCACACCGGTCATCGCGCGTACCGAACCGGCCGCGCCCACCGCCGCCTGGCGATCCCCGGCGTCCAGCGCCGCGTTGCCCTCGTGCACACCTACGTGAATCGCGGCCAGCGCCGCCGGCGTGCCGAGGTCGTCGTCCATCGCCCTGACGAAATCAGCGCACCAAGTGCGTGGCTCAGGTACCCCGCAGCGTTCCCGCACTCGGTGCACGAACGACTCGATTCGCTGATAGGCGGACACCGCCTCGTCCAGCGCGCCGTCCGAGTACTCGATGGCAGACCGGTAATGCGCGGCGATCAGATAATAGCGCAGCTCCACGGCGCGGACCCGGCGCAGGGTGGCCGGGATGGACAGCGTGTTGCCCAGCGACTTCGACATCTTCTCACCGGACAACGTCACCCAGCCGTTATGCAACCAGTACCGGGCGAACCCGTCACCTGCGGCACGAGACTGGGCCCGTTCATTCTCGTGGTGCGGGAAGACCAGGTCCAACCCCCCGCCGTGGATGTCGAACTCCGGGCCGAGGTAGGTGGTGGCCATCGCCGAACATTCCAGGTGCCATCCGGGGCGGCCCGGCCCCCACGGCGTCGGCCAGGACGGTTCGCCGGGCCTGGCGCCCTTCCACAGGGTGAAGTCCCGGGAATCACGCTTGCCCGACGCGGCGGACTCACCCTGGGCGACCTCCTCGGGACGCTGCCCGGACAGCGACCCGTAGTCGTCCATCGTGGCCACCGCGAAGTAGACATCACCGGCCGCGACGTAGGCGTGCCCCCGGTCGATCAGCCGCGCCATCAGCTCGACCATCTGCGGGACATGGCCGGTGGCGCGCGGCAGTGCCGACGGCGGCAGGCAGCCCAGCGCCGTGTAGGCGTCCTCGAACGCCCGTTCGTGGATGTACGCCCACTCCCACCACCGCCGGCCCGCTTCGGCGGACTTGGTGAGGATCTTGTCGTCGATGTCGGTGACGTTGCGCACGAGCAGCACGTCGTGGCCGGTGGCCAGCAACCAGCGGCGCAGCACGTCGTAGTTCAACGCCGACCGCACATGCCCGATGTGCGGCACACCCTGCACGGTGGCCCCACACACGTAGATCGACGCCGTGCGGGGTCGCAGCGGGACGAACTCCCGCAGGCTGCGCGTCGCGGTGTCGTAGAGGTGCAGGCTCACGACGTGATCCTAGAGTGTGGCTTGTCAAACCCCACGATCAATACTCGCAATACTCGGACTGCCGATGATCGACGGACTCCGGGACGCCGTGAACGGCTTCCTCAGCTCCTACGGCCGCGAACAGGTGATCGCCGCGGATCCCTTGTGTCCCTGGGGTTGGACTACCTGTCGTGTTCGCCGCGACAGGTACCGTTGGCCCGGTTCAGCGCCGGTCGCGCCACGCTCATGCGGTCGACGGCCTCGCCAGACTGAGCGGCCTGGATAGTCCCTGCTACGTTCCGCTGTCATCCTGCTACTCTCCGCCGCCATGACCAGTGACACGAGCATGCGAGGGAAGCTGGTCCGTGACCGGATTCCGGAGATCATCCTGCAGGCGGGGCTCATCCCCGTCATCGAGACCGCGTCACCGGAGGACTACGGCCGGTACGTGCGCGCGAAACTGGAGGAGGAGCTTGCGGAGTACCTGAGTTCCGGGGACGTGACCGAGGTGGCCGACCTCGTCGAGGTCTGCTTCGCCGCCGCGGCGCTGCACGGTGTCGGTCAGGACGAGTTGCTGGCGATCGCCCGGGACAAACGACAGCAGCGCGGCGGCTTCGATAGTCGGCTCGTGTGGATGGGGGACCTGCCGGGCGATCACGAGCCGCCGACCGAATCGTGTCGACCGTGAGCCCATTGGGGATTCACCCGCAGCGTGCGGCAGAACTAGTCCCCCATGCCGGTTCAGGCGAACGCTCTAGCAGCTGCCGCACGCGCTTTCGCAGGTGTGTCCGACGCACAAGCTCTCAGACGTCACGCCCGATCTGCGGACTCGCTCAGGGGCTGCTCCGCCTGGACCTCGCTGCCGTGCGCCGGCACCTCGCGGGTGTCCTCAGTTGCGGAGTATTCCTGCAGTTCAGCGTCGTGGCTGCGCCGCCGGGTGTCCCGCACCGCGTAGAGGACGACAGCCGCGAGGACGAGGACGGCGGCGATGATCTCAATGACGATGACTGTGCTCATGACGAGCTTTCGCACTCCTTCAATTCACCAGTAGTGACGCATCCGCTACGGAGCATCACCTACGATACGCCCGGTCAGCCCAGTGACTCATAGTGGGTTCGATCACAGGTGCAGGCGCGCGAAGAGTAACGCCTCGGTCAGGATGGCGCGGCGCTCCGGGCGGGTACGGGCTCGGCGGGTGCTCACCTCGAGGACCACGGTGCCGGTGAACCCGCGGTCCACCAGCGCCCGGCATATCTCGGCGCAGGGCTGGGTGCCCCGGCCGGGCACCAGATGCTCGTCGCGGGGGGCGCCGCTGCCGTCGGTCAGATGAAGGTGCGCCAAGGCCGACCCCATCCGCTGCGCCATCGCCACCGCGTCGACGCCGGCCGTGGCGGTATGCGAGAGGTCCAGCGTGTAGTGCGAGTACCCGACGTCGGTCGGGTCGGGTGAGGGCACATAGCTGGAGACCGCCAGCCGGCCACGGCGCACCGGGAACATGTTCTCCACTGCGATGGTGAGCCCGGAGGAGGCCTCCAGCCCGGCGATCTGCTGAGCGAAGCCCGTGGCGTAGTCTCGCTGCCAGCGAAACGGGGGATGTACCACCACAACGCCGGCACCCAGCTCGGTGGCCGCCTGCACAGTGCGATCCAGCCGAACCACCGGATCCGCCCCCCACACCCGTTGGGTGATCAGCAGGCAGGGTGCATGCAGGGCGAGCACCGGCATCCGGTGGCGAGTCGCCAACGCCGCGAGGGCGGTGGCGTCCTGGCTGACCGGGTCGCCCCAGACCAGCACCTCGACACCGTCGTAGCCCAGCTTCTCGGCCAGCTCGAAGGCCACGGAGATCGGTTCGGGCCACACCGAAGCGGTGGACAGGGCAACCCGGATCGAACCGGTCACAGCCACCGGTTATCGGCCGACGAGCAGCAGCGCCGCTGGGGACACCGTGACGAACAGGCCGACGAGCACCGCGATCACCGTCGTCTGCAGGTCCTCGGCGCGCCGAACCCGACGCACCACCCAGACCAGACCGGTGATCACAGCCAGGGCGACGACCAGAGCCACCAGCGGGATCCGCTGCCAGAGCCACTCGCAGATCAGCCACAGCGCGGCACCGCCGACGATACCGATCCCGATCTGGCTCACCATCACGGCCCACTCCCACAACGGTGAACCGGACTCCTGCTCCTGGGCCTCATCAGCGGCGGGAGCGGGGTCTACCGGCACCGCTACCGGCACCGCTACGAGCACCGGATCAAGCCGCGGTAACTGCTCGGTGACCGGGCCGTCGTCGAACAGCGAGGCCCCGCGCAGCGGTGCTCGCGCAGCAGCCGGCGGCGGGATGACCGGCATCCGTTCCGCGACCACCGACGCTGGGCCCACCGCTGGCGCCCACCCTTGGCCGGCGCGACCGATGAGATGTGGCTGGGTCACCTCGTTCTGATCCGCCGGCTGCGCGGTGGTATCCGCCGTTGCGAAAGGGTCTTCAGCGGCCCGACGATGCCGCCGGCCAGGGGCCGGGGCCGGCTCGCCGTATCGGGCCAGCAGCTCAGCCACGGTGAGCTGGGCCCGCTCCTCGGGCTCGCTACTGCGCCTCATGATCTCTCAGCGTGCACGCCGGGTCGCTGTGCGTCTAGTCCGTCGAGGTGAGCGGTGCCCTGGCTGCGCCGTCCGGTCGATTGCGTCCGTCCAATCCATGCAGTCCAACCTCCGCAGAATCACGCCTTCCCGCAACGCCCACGGGCAGAGATCCATCTCCTCGACCTCCAGAGCGCGCATCGTAGCCTGGATCACCAGAGCTCCGGCGACGAGTTGGTGGGACCGGCTGGGGCTGACTCCCTCCAGTTCAGCCAGGTCCTCGGCGCTCATCCGAGAGATGAAGGCGATCACTTGGCGCAGGCCGGCATCGGTGAGCGTACGGCGGACCCGAGGGCCCGCCGAGGATGGCGCGGCACCGCTGAGCCGGGCCAGCGACCGGATCGTCTTCGACGTGCCCACCACCCGGTCCGCAGGGCCGGCGCCGCGCACCTGTCGGGCCGGCTCCACGAGCTGCTCGACGATGTGCTCGCGCAGGGCCTCCAGCTCACGGCGGCGCGGCGGGCCGTGCGTCAACCAGGACCGGGTGAGCCGGCCGGCGCCCAGCGGCAGGGACACCGCCACGTCCGGTTCCTCGTCCACCCCACTGGCGATCTCCAGCGACCCACCACCGATGTCCAGCATGAGCAGCCGGCCAGCCGACCAGCCACACCACCGGCGGACCGCGAGGAAGGTGAGGATAGCCTCTTCCTCGCCAGAGAGGACCTCCAGCGCGACACCGGTCTCGGCCCGAACCCGCTTCAGCACCGCGCCGGAGTTCGAGGCATCGCGCACCGCCGAGGTGGCGAAGGCCATCAGGTCCTCGCAGCCCATCGCGGCCGCCGACGCGACGGCCGCACGCACGGTGCGGATCACGTGATCCGCACCGTCGCGGGTGATCTCCCCGCGGGCGTCCATCTGCTCGGCCAACCTCAGTACCGACTTCTCCGAGGTCTGGGGCAACGGAGGGCCGCCGTGGTGGGCGTCCACCACCAGGAGGTGGACGGTGTTGGAGCCCACATCGAGCACGCCGAGCCGCACGAGAGGCCGGGCTACGCCTGCTGCAGTGAGCTCAGGTGTCGTACTTATAGCCGAGTCCCCGGACGGTGAGCAGGTGGCGAGGAGAGGAGGGATCCTGTTCGATCTTGGAGCGCAACCGCTTGACGTGCACGTCCAGGGTCTTGGTGTCGCCGACGTAGTCCGCTCCCCACACTCGGTCGATGAGCTGGCCGCGGGTGAGCACCCGGCCCACGTTGCGCAGCAGGTACTCCAGCAGGTCGAATTCCTTGAGGGGCAGCCCCACCTCGCGCCCGGCCACGGCGACGGTATGCCGCTCGACGTCCATCCGCACCGACCCGGCCTCCAGCACCACCGGCCCGGGGGCCACACCCGCGGCCGGGCCATCGGGGATCTCCCCGCCGCGGCGCAGCACCGCACGGATCCGGGCGATGAGCTCGCGGGCCGAGTAGGGCTTGGTGACGTAGTCGTCGGCGCCGAGCTCGAGGCCCACCACCTTGTCGATCTCGCTGTCCCGAGCGGTCACCATGATCACCGGGACGGCGGAGCGCGCCCGCAGTTGTTTGCAGACGTCGGTGCCGCTCATCCCGGGAAGCATCAGGTCGAGCAGGACGATGTCGGCTCCGTTGCGGTCGAACTCCTCCAACGCCTCAGACCCGGTGGTGGCCACCGCCGGCGCGAAACCCTCTTTGCGGAGCAAGAAGGCCAGCGGGTCAGCGAAGTCCTCCTCGTCCTCGACGATCAGCACTCTGATCATGGTGACCCTCTCACGTATTCGGGTGTCGATACCGTGCGCGACGCGTGTTGCGGGCTGTCCGGATGCGCGGGAATCCGCAGGGTGAAGGTGGAGCCGGTGCCGGGCTTACTCCAGAGCTGAACGTCACCACCGTGGTTGGCGGCGACGTGCTTGACGATCGCCAACCCCAACCCGGTGCCGCCGGTGGATCGGCTGCGCGCCTGGTCGATCCGGAAGAACCGCTCGAACACCCGCTCCTGGTGCTCGTGAGCGATGCCCAGGCCGCGGTCGGTGACGGCGATCTCCACGAAACCGCTCTCCAGCCGCCTGCTGATCGACACCGGGCTGCCCGGCGTCGAGTAGGACACCGCATTGTCAAGCAGGTTGGACAGCGCAGTGACCAGCAGCGTCGCGTCACCGTTGAGCAACAGCCCACTGGGCGGGTCGACGGTGATCCGGATATTGGCCGATTCGGCGACCAGCCGGCAACGACCCAGCGCCTGCTGCACCACCTTGTCGACTTCGACGGTGGCCAGCTCGGGGAGCTTCTCGGCACCCTGCAGCCGGGACAGCGCGATCAGCTCGGTGACCAGCGTGCCCAACCGGTTGGCCTCATTGAGGATCTTGATACCGAACCGGCGCACCTCGTGCGGATCGTCGGCGGCGTCCAGCACCGCCTCGGCGAGCAGCGCCATCGCCCCGACCGGGGTCTTCAGCTCGTGGCTGACGTTGGCCACGAAGTCCCGCCGGGTCGCTTCGAGCCGAACCGCATCCGACTCGTCGGATGCGTCGATCACGGTGAACTCCTCACCCAACGGCCGGACCTCCCCGAGCACGGCGGTGGGCCCGCGACCGGATCGCGAACCGCGGTCCAATGGTGAGAGATCGACGTGGACCACCTCACCGGTGTCGCGCGCCTGCTGGGCGGCCCTGCGCGCGCGCTCATCCGGACGCGAGTCCCGCACGAGGCCCAGCTTGAGGGCCGGTGGGTTGGCCAGCACCACGTCGCCCATCCGGTCGAGTAACACCACGCCGTTGTGCGAGGAGAGCACCACCCGCTGAACCAGGTCGGCGACCGTCACGCCGTTCCCGGACGGCGGCGCTGCCGGTGTGCCGACGCGACGGCCGATCAGGATCCCTATCGCCAGCCCGACCATCAACGTGCCGATCGCGGGGAACATGACGGCTGCGAGAGTCACGTGTCAATCGTAAACACCGGACCGGGTGCAACCCCTAGCCCTGGCGAACCCGGAGTGACCAGAACCACCCGCATCTGGGTGAATTTTTCCCCTTCGTTCACCGTGGGTTCATCCCTCATCGCCATGTGGGCATCCGGACTGGTGAACTACCGGCCCTGCCGGGCGACCGCGGCGATGGCGTCGGCCGCCGCGTCAGGATCAAGGTAGGACCCGCCCTGAGTGACCGGCCGCAAGTGGTCGTCGAAGTCGTACCGCAGCGGGATGCCCGTCGGGACATTGACGCCGACGATGGTCTGGTCGTCGATTCCGTCCAGGTTTTTGATCAACGCGCGCAGCGAGTTGCCGTGCGCGGCGACCAGCACGGTGCGCCCGGCCCGCAGGTCGGGCGCGATCGACGATTCCCAGTACGGCAGCAACCGGGCCACCACGTCGGCCAGGCACTCGGCCTTGGGGACCTCGACGCCCACGTATCGCGAGTCGCCGTCTTGACTGAACTCGCTGCCAGGCTCGATCAGCGGTGGCCGAATGTCGTAGGAGCGGCGCCACAGCGCGAACTGCTCATCGCCGTACTCCTGGCGGATCTGCGCCTTGTCCATGCCTTGCAGCGCGCCGTAGTGCCGCTCGTTGAGCCGCCAGTCGCGGCGCACCGGAATCCAGTGCCGGTCGGCGACGTCGAGCGCGAGGTAGGCGGTGCTGACCGCGCGACGCAGTAGCGATGTGTGCACCACGTCAGGGAGCAGCCCGGCCTCGGCCATCAGCTCACCGCACCGCACCGCCTCGCGCTCACCGAGAGCCGACAACGGCACGTCCACCCAGCCGGTGAACAGGTTCTTCGCGTTCCACTCACTCTCGCCGTGGCGGAGGAGGACCAGGGTACCCAAGTTCATGGCGACAGCCTGTCAGGTGCCGCGATCCACCCTCCACAGAGGTCCGGCCAGCCAGGGCGATCGATCCACCGTCACCTACATGGCCCGAACGGGCGCTGGCGGTGACCACCCGGTTACCCGTAGATTAACCTCCGACGACGGTGTGTTGAACCCCTTGCTGACACCCCCACCGTCGTTGCAGGGAACCGCTGACCGCCTGCTTCCCCCGCCCCCCGGGAACGGCTGGTGCGCAGCGGTTCCCTGCCCAGCGGGGACATCACCCCAGGGCATGCGTCGGTCAACCCTTGCGGGCGGCGTGACGACCGCCGAAGGTGCCCGGAAGTCCGCCCTCGTAGAGATACTTGGCTTCTTCGGCGACCTCTCGGGTCAGGCAGGGCCACGCCGCCGCGACACCGTTCTCGTCGCGGCAAGCCCAGCAGCGACCCTGCGGGTCAGCCACATGCTCGGTCAACGCGCTACGCCACATGTCCGGCAATTCGGCCAAGATCGCTGCCATGCTCATATCCATCTACCTCCCGGAGATCGGTGGAGCATACATCTCACAGCCCGGTCGCAGCTCGTGCCAATGTGGGGTACTCATCTGTGTTGTCGCGGTAGCCGTCCCGGATGTTACTCGTCGCTCACGATGCCTTCTTGCCGGCGGTCCGGCTGGGTAGCGTCGCTGGTAGGGCGGGTCATCGCTGCACAGACACCGACCGGGGATGTTAGGCCGATCGGGTTATCGTGCAATGAATTACCGCGAAGGCCTTGAGATCCGTTCGCCTGGCTGAGAGAGTGTCACCGCTCTCCTCGCCGCTCCCACCGCACTTCCCGGCAGGTGAGCGGAAGACCGCGGTTCGTCCTCCCCCGCCGGACCGCGGCCCGCCAGGGTCCTTGGGCACCCCCCGCCCAGGTGGATCCGTCGATGCGGGACAACAGTGGCGGGGCGGCCCGGGTACGCGACTCCCCCTCCCTCCCCGGGCCGCCTCGTCACAGACTTCGGACTCAGCGCACCAGGTGTTCGAATGCGGCAAGGTTGTGCAAGGACTCGCCACGGGCCACCCGCCAGGCCCACTCCCGTCGGATCGAGGAGGCGAAGCCGATCTCCAACAGAGTATTGAAGTCACCATCAGCGGCCTCGAGTACCTGGCCCAGCACCCGGTCCAACTCATCGGCGGTCAGCCCGTGATGGGGTAGCCGACCGATGAGGTAGATGTCACCAGCCTTGTCCAACGCGTAGTGCACGCCGTACAGCCTCGCGTTACGACGCAGCAGCAGACGGTAGACATCCCCGTGTGCCTCATCGGGACGCCGGCACACGAAAGCCTCCACCAGCACCCCATGCCGGCCGACCACCACCCAGCAGGTGGTCTGCAACTTCGTGGTGCCCGGCAGGGTGATGATGAAGCTGCCCGGTCCCCGCTGTTCGTGCGCAAGCCCGGCCCCGTCCAATACCCCGGCGATGACCTGATCCAGCGTCGCCGGGCGACTCACACCGCCACCTCGCGCGCCAAGGCGTCCACCCGGTAGGCGGTCGCCGCGTCGGCGTAGACACCCAGCAGCGCCGCGGTGGTGCGCTCCCAGGAGAACCGCCGGGCATGCCGGGCGGCACCAGCCGCAAGCTCCGCACGCCGCCGCGGGTGCAGTGCGACGGCCGACAGCACGTCGGCCCAGTCAGCTGGGTGGTGGCTGCCCACCAACTCACCGGACATCCCATCAGCCACCGCCACCGGCAGGCCGCCCACCGCAGCGGCGACCACCGGCGTCCCACATGCCTGCGCCTCCAACGCAACCAGGCCGAACGACTCGCTGTAGCTGGGCACCGCCACCACATCGGCGGCGCGGTACACTCCGACCAGCGCGGAACCACTCTGCGGGGGAGCGAACAGCATCTGCTCGGCGATCCCCAACCCGGCTGCCAGCCGGTGCAACACCGCAGGCTCGGCCAGTCCGCTACCCGACGGCCCGCCCACCACCAGCACTCGCAGCCGGTCGCGCAGCGCCGGATCACGGCGCAGCATCTCGGCTGCGGCGCGCAACAGCACGTCGGGACCCTTGAGCGGCTGGATGCGACCGATGAAGGCGAGCACCACGGCGTCGCGGGGCAGGCCCAACCCGGCCCGTGCGGCGTCCCGCGATCCCGGCGTGAACAGCTCCAGGTCGACTCCCGGTGCGATGGTAGCGGTGCGGGCCGGGTCGGCACCGTAGAGCTCCACGAGCTGCGCAGTCTCGGCCGGGGTGTTCGCGACCAGTCGGTCGGCCTCGGTCACCACCTGCTGCTCGCCGATCACCCGAGTGTGCGGTTCCGGAACATCGCCGTGGGCCAGCGCGGCGTTCTTCACCTTGGCCAGGGTGTGCGCGGTGTGCACCAGCGGGACTCCCCAGCGGTCCCGGGCTAGCCAACCGACCTGGCCCGACAGCCAGTAGTGCGAGTGCACCAGATCGTAGTAGCCCGGCTCGCGGTGCGCCTCGGCCCGTAGCACCCCGGCGGTGAACGCGCACAGCTGCGCGGGGAGGTCATTCTTGGCCAGACCCTCGTAGGGCCCGGCCGCGATGTGCCGCACGGTGACACCTGGCGCGAGCTCCACCACCGGGGGCAGCTCTGAGGAGGTGGCCCGGGTGAAGACCTCGACCTCGACACCGCAGCGGGCCAGCCGGGTTGCGGTCTCCACGATGTAGACGTTCATCCCCCCCGCGTCCCCAGTGCCCGGAGAGTCCAGCGGCGAAGTATGCACAGACAATACCGCGACCCGCCGCAACACCACCCCAATCCTCCCGTCCCCATCCCATCTTCCCCCCACCCGCCCGCCCCGCATTCAGCGGGCTCAGCGGGGTGGTGAACCCCTGTTTACCCCGCTGAGCCCGCTGAATGCGGGGCGGGGCGATTCAGGGGGGTATGGGTAAGGGGCGGCGCGCTACAGGGTGCAGTTGACCAGGACTGGTTCGGGTACCAAGGTCACTCCGAAGCAGCCGGCCACGCCGTCGCGGATCTCCCGCGCGAGGACGAGCAGGTCCTCCGTGCAGGCTCCGCCGCGGTTGGTCAGCGCCAGCGTGTGCTTGCCGGACAGCGCCACCCTGCCACCCGGGCCCAGATAGCCCCGGGTGAATCCGGCCCGCTCGATCAACCAGGCGGCGGGCAGCTTGGTCCGCCCAGAGCCACCCTCGTACCGCGGCACCGGCACGTCCGGACCCACCCGGGCTCGGATCCGCTCGAGCACCACAGCGGCGTGCGCGGCGTCCAGCACCGGGTTGGTGAAGAAGGATCCCGCCGACCAGGTGTCCCGGTCGGCCGGGTCGAGCACCATCCCCTTGCCCCTGCGCAGGTCCAGCACGGCGGTTCTGACCAGCGCCGAGGGCACCCGGGTGGCGGGCTCGACGTCGAGCGCGCGGGCCAGCTCGGGATAGCGGATCGGGGCGCAGCGCCCGTCGCGGCGCAGCGCGAGCCGGACCTGGAGCACCACGGCGTCGTCGGTGCCCTTGAGTGCGCTGGTCCGATAGCCCAGGCCCAACTCCGACGCGGGCACGGTGCGCGTTACACCGCGCCGACGGTCGTGGAGATCCACATCAACCAGCAGGTCGGACAGCTCCACGCCGTAGGCGCCGACATTCTGCACCGGGGTGGCACCGACCGACCCCGGGATGCCGGACAGACACTCGAGCCCCCCGTAGCCGGCCGCCACGGTGTGCGCGACCACCGCGTCCCAGTCTTCCCCGGCAGCGGCGTGCAGCACGCCGGCACTGTCGATGTGTACGCCGGTACTGGCCACCCGTACCACGGTGCCGCCGAACCCGCTGTCGCTGACGACCAGGTTGGACCCGCCGGCGAGCAGCAGCAGCGGCTCGCCGGCGGCATCAGCGGCGCGGACCGCCTCGACACAGGACCGCGCTGTGGTCGCTGTCACGAATCGGCGGGCTGGGCCGCCCAGCCGCAGGGTGGTGAACGGGGCGAGGTCGACCGCGGGGCGCACCGGCGCGGGATTCGTCACGGGCGCCCACGGTAGCCTCCGGGCTCATGGCCAGCCGATTGGCGCTACGGCACCGGTACCCCGAGCCGCCAGAACGCATGCGGGAGGTGCTCACCGACCAGGGTTACCTGCGAGACAAGCTGCGCGCGGTGGGCGGGCCCGGAGCCGAGCTGGCGTCATGGGAGGCCGACGAGCGCGGCGTCACCGTGGTGCTCCGCCATGCGGTGCCCGACCGCGCGCTGCCGCCCTTCCTGCGCGCTGCGCTGCCCGGTGGCCTGACGATCCGCCGTACCGAGGCATGGAGCAGTTCCGGTGGCACCGTGCACGCGGTGGTCGACGGGGCTCCGGGGACCATCACCGGGGCGATGCGCTTCGAGCCTGATCCCGCCGGGTGCGTGCTCGCCGCGGCGCTCACGGCTGAAGTCGGTCTGCCGCTGATCGGCGCCAAGGTGGAGAAGGCGATCATCGATGGCATCGCCGCGCTGATGGACACCGAGTACCGCTTCACCCTGGAGTGGCTGCGCAACCCAGCCCTGTGAGTGGCGTTCAGGGCTATGACTCGCATCGCCACTCACGGGTTATCCACAGGCCGATGCCTGAAAGCGAGGTCCAGGCCGTATCGCGTACGGGGCCAGGATCGGCACCGCGTATCCAGCGGGCACCGTACGAAGTGGCGAAGCACTGCCACGTGGCGGGCGCGCAGCTCGCCCCGGGTGGCGTGGTGGCGGCCTCCCCTGGTGGTGTAGTAGCCGTTGGGGCCGGGTTGCCAGGTGCGCATCAGGTCGTCGCGGACGGTGGGCCGATCGGTGGGCGTGGGCGCGGTGCCGAGTCCGGCGATCAGCCACACCCGGGCGCGGTCCGTTGGGGGCCGGCCCCGATGCGGGGCTGGGTCGGTGCTCATCGGCGTAGCCAGATGCGTAGGGCCTCGAACAGGACTCTCGCGCCCTCCTCTTCGAAGATGATCACGCACCCTCCGGTGACGTGCGGGTCGAGAATGATCTCATCACCCTGTTTCTCCGCTACCAGGTTCGCGAAGTTTCGCGGGCCCTTGTGCAGCACGCAGGTGACGGGAACCGCCCTGCGGTTCTCCCGGGAAGCCCGCGCGGTCGCCCATCAGCCATGGTTAACTCCTCTCTCACCGGGGCGCGGGATCGTGTCCCACCGCCCATCGACCTAACTAACCCGCGCAGTGATGGTGCGCGTCGTGAACTCGACCCCACCGACGTTCCCAAGTGGAGGCCGGCAAGTGGATCGGCCTCTCCGCGAGCCAAGTCAGCAAGTACGAGACCGGTGATCGCAAAATCAAGGTCGGGAACGTCCGATCGCTCTGCGAGCTGTACAACGTCGACGTGCCTCACAAAGAATTCTTGGTCCACCTCACCCAGGAAGCCGATCAGCGTGGATGGTGGGCGGACCACGGCAACACCGTCCCGGAATAGTATAAGTATTTCCTCGGGTTCGAGACCGTCGCGGATCAAATTCATGCCTATCACTCCGAACTCCTGCCTGAACTATTGCAGATTCCGGATTATACAAGAGGAATAGCCAAAGACCTCCCGACCGAGGAGGTAGATCGAATCATCAAAATTCGGTCCACCCGACAAGAGCGACTGACTGACGCACCATCACACTGCAGCTGAGGGTCATCCTGAACGAAGCCGCTCTCCAGAGAGATGTGGGCGGGCGAGAGGTGATGGTTCGACAGCTCCATCACCTGATCAAGATGGCCGAGCTGCCGGACATCACGATTCAGATACTGCCGTTCACGGTCGGATACCATCCCACGATGGAGAGTTCGTTCTCGCTGTTACGTTTTCCGCAGACACCGGTGATGGACTGCGTGTTCATCGACGTCAAGGGCGGTGTTATGTACATAGAGAAACCCTCGAATGTAGCGCGTTACGTTGAAGACTTCAGCCGACTCGCCACGGACTTCGCCGCACAAGAGTCGCACACGAAAGACCTTCTCCACAAAGAAATCGAGAGGAGAGGTGGTGACCGATATTAGCCGGTCACCACTGCGACGATGGTCGTGCCCCGAGCGAACTCGCCGACTGCGACCAGATCGAAGACGCCGAACAACATTTTAGCAGCATAAACTCCAGTCGAGTTCTATTCCGTCCTTCTGGAATCAGGTAGAAGTCCTCGAACTCCTCCCACGAAGCGGCGCCGACCTCCGGGCTTGCCTTACTGCGGTAAGTGGCACGGTCCATGTAGGTCAGGCGCATACCGAACCGGGTAGCGTCGGTAAGCGCCGCATTGAGAGGAAGGTCAGCGGGATGACCTCGAGCATGGCGAAGACATAGGCGACCATCACGGTGGTGAACAGCGGAATAGGATGAACGCCCACAGGAACAAACCGATGATCAGCAGCAGCTGCCAGAACCGGCCCAGTAGGAGTAGCTCTTGCCGGACCGGTGCGCGGCCGCGGCCCACGCCGACCAGGAGAAGAAGGCGGTCAGGTCATGGATATCGCCGACGTGGTGATCACGTGCGGCCGCAGTCCCTTGCCGGTCGTCGGATCGCCGAAATAGCCGCCGTAGTAGCCCTGCAGCATCGTGAACGCCCGCGCCTGCGCCTCGCTGTAGACCAGCTGACCGGTGTGCCGGTCATACCGGTTGGCCTGGAAGTCCGTGATCACCTGCTGCCGCGCGTTGTCGGATCCAGCCGAGCCGTCCGTGGCCTGGGCGGACGGCATGGCTTGGGCAGACGGCGTGGCCTGAACAGACTGGGCGGCCCGGTGCAGGTAGTCCGCCGTGAAGTCCGGACCCAGGTAAGCGCCATGCCCGAAGACCGAGCCGTACTCCATCAGCCCATTACCGAGGAAGACCCGCTGCCCCCGGCTGATCTCCGCACCCGGTGAACAACACCTGCCCGGACTGGGACACCGTCTGCTGGGACAGTGGCGTCCCGTTGACATCCCCGAGTCTTCCCACGAGCTCAGCGTCGGAAGGTTCCTCGATCATGCTCGCAGCGCCGGGGGAAGCACTGCTGCTGACGAGTGATGCGTCAGCTCTCGGCTGTGTGCGCTCATCACCAGTAGTCGCCATGTGACCTCTCCGGGCCGACGGTGATCCTTGTCAGCCACCGAGGTCTGGGGCGGCACAGCGAGCCTACCAGCGGTGCTGACCACCGGCAGGCTCCACCGCACGCGTTGGCTGCGCCGGGATCGCCGGTTAAAGCGGGAGAGGCCACCGGTACGGGGAGCCTGGGTGGTCGAGCCACACGTACTGCAGGGTGGCGTCGTCGTAGGCGGTCACGCCGAACCGCTCGACGCGCGGCTCGCGCAGCCGTCGCCATAACGTGTGGCAGGACTCGACGGTGTCCCAGAGGCGTTGCGGGCCGCCTTGCGCCACTGGGTACAGCCCGTCGTGGTCGGGGTGCAGGCCGGCGGTGAACCAGCTTCCGTCGGTGCAGTGCCCGGACAGCTCTGCGCCCTCGTACGGGCGCAGGAACCCGCGCAGGCGCCGGCCCGTCAGGTGGAGTTGCGCCATGAACTGCAGCGACCTGTCGTCCGCCACCAGGCCGGGGTTGACGTGGGTCGTCGCCCGTTGTGGGTTGCGCTGGTCGAGGAGCACATGGTCCCAGTTCTCGCCGTCGCGGTGTGGGCTGTCCAGCCGGGTGCGCATCGGCATGAACGCTCCGGGCAGGTCCAGGAAGGACCCTTCGACGACGTCGCTGTCTGTCATGGCCAGCCGGATGAGGGAGCCGTCGAGGCTGCCCCGCAGGTTCACCACGATGGCCCCACCGGGGGCGAGTTGGGAGATCCACGCGGGCGGGATGTGGTCGGTGGACGCGGTGGCGATGATCCGGTCGAACGGCGCCGCCGCGGCGAGCCCGGCCGCGCCGTCCCCGGCGTGCACTCTCGGGTGCAACCCGAGATCGGCCAACGCCCGGCGCGCCGCGTGGGCCAGGGCTGGGTCGAGCTCCACGCTCGCCACGTTCTGCGCGCCGACCCGGTGGCACAGCAGCGCGGCGTTGTAGCCGGTGCCGGTGCCGATCTCCAGGACCCGGTGTCCGGGCTGGAGGTCGAGGGCTTCGAGCATCCCGGCCATGACGGTCGGCATGGAGCTGGAACTGGTGGGAGCACCCGCAGGATCGACTAGGTCAGGCGCCGGGGTCAGTTGGACCATGAGCGCGTCGTCGGTGTAGACGCCGCGCAGCCACTCCTGGTGCTGCTGCGGGTCCGTCCCGTCCATCAGCACCTCGCGCCCAGACTCCGATCGGTAGAACCGGGGCACGAACATCTCCCTCGGCGTGTCCTCGAAGGCTCGCCGCAGCCAGGGGCTGCGCACGGCTCCACCGACAGCCAACTCACCTGCCAAGTCCCGGCGGTACTCCACCGCGCTGCTCATACCGCACCCACCAGCTCGTCGGCGATCGCCCCGGCGATCGGCAAGCCGGTCTCCTCGGCGATCCACCCCCACTGACCAGCTGGGTTGCATTCGAGGAACCACCACCGGCCATCCGGCGTGACCGAGAAGTCGAACGCCCCAAAAATGAGACCGAACGCGCGCAGATAAGCTACCACACCGCGGCGCACTTCATCGGGTGTCTCGCACACCTCATAGCGCAGGTCGTCGTAGCGGGAACGCCAGTCCACTTCGGCTTCGAGACTGCAAGCGTGTACCGCCACTGCGAAGCATCGGTCACCGACAACGGTGAGGCGAACATCGAAGGCTTTGGGTATCCATTCTTGGAACAAGTGGCAGCACAGGCCGATCGCGTCGTCGTCCAAGTCATCAGCGGTCAATCGTGAAGTGTAGATGATCCGCACCTCGTCCTGTTCGGTGACCACCCCGGTGGATAGCGACTTATATACCAGCGCCTCACCAACCTCGGCCGCGAACTCGCGTGCTCGGGCGCCGACGTTGGTCACCAGCGACCGCGGGACACTCAGCCCGCACTGCGCGGCGACGCGCAGCGGCCGGGGCTTGTAAGAGGCATCGGCCACCGCGCCCGGATGATCCATCCACCGCCACGGCTGGGCCGACAGCACACCGCCCAGCCCGTAGACCGACTCCAGCGTGGCGAACCGCCGCTCCGGCGCCGACATCTCATCCGGGAACGTGAAATGGGCCGGGTGGCGCCGGTACACGCTGCACACCCGCTCCAGGTCGATTCGACGCCCGCGCACACGAAGCCACCCGGGCGAGTCGGTACGGTCCGGGGTAGCCGCCAGGGAGAACGCGTTCGGGAAGTCGGCGGTGTCGATCCGCGCGACGTCCGCGCCGCGGGCGAGCAACGCATCGATCACCAGATCAGCGGTCCCGTCCTGAACCTGCGCAATCACCAGCACGGTCTGGGGACTCACTCCTCATCCATCTCAACGTAGTGAATGGTGTCCGGCTTGACACCCTCCACCTTGCGATCACTGGTGAGCTGCGTCTCCTCAATCCTGGTCTTGTTCGTCGGTTTCTTGCTGTGCTTGCCGCACTCGGCTGGCCGCACGGCATACCGCAGCCCGAAGGGCCGCGTAGCCGCTCCGGAGGGCACCGCCGAGCTGGGCGTGAGCCGTCCCCCACTCGGCGAGAGCGGGAACCGGCTGGTGAAGGGCATCAACGGGTCCGGTGCGCCGGGCACGGGCTGAGTCATGCCTTAAGCGTAGAGGTCGGACGGCCAGAACTCTAGCTCACCACCGGGCTAACCATTGCGGCGGCCGACGGATCCGAAGGAGGATTGGTCTTTACACGGTCACAAAACCTCGCGCCCGTTCCAAGAAGTCTCGTACCGCAGGGACTTCGGCGTGCGACTTCAACTGATGGTAAAGGTCGCCGAGACCGAGTCCGGTGGCCGAATCCAGGCTCTCGGCCAAGTCGAGTGACTCCATTCCCAGCCCGGCCGCGACGTGCAGGTCGTGCTGTTTTCCCGGTCGGGCGTGAGCACTGGCGAGATGAGTCACGAGGAATTGCCGGTCCCGGACGAAGGACTCGTCGAGTTGGGCGATACCTTCGGTGAGCATGGTCACCGCGTGGTCAGACTGACCGAGTTGCAGGAGACTAAGGCCCGCAATCCCCGTGATCCCTGCTGGGCTTACCCAATACAACCAGGGTGGCTCGCCGTCCGGCGTGAGTCGCTCGACCTGAGTGCGGGCCTGGGAAATCGCTGCCGTGTAGGCTGAGGTGTCACGCAGACCGGCGGAAGCCTCGGCACGCCGCATGTGCAGCTCGGCGAGCAAGGCTGGTGTCTGCCGCCCCCGCGTACCGGCAAGGGCGGTGTCGATGAGTGTCACGGCATCGGCGGGCCGACCGAGGCGGATTGCCTGGCAGGCCATGGACGCGAGGATGTGCCCGCCCAGGGGCCGGTCATCAGCGCTGTGCGCCGCCCGCAACGCCGCGACGTAAAAACGCTGCGCCAGCCCATGGTGCCCAGTGTCGTAGGCCGACCAGCCACAAAGCTGCCCTAGCTCGGCGAGCACGACGTGCAATGCCCGGCCGGTCTGCTCGTCGTATATCGCCTGATCGAGCAGCCCGGCGACCCACCCGAACTCCTGGCGCGCCAAGGCGAGCACACTGCCGCCACCAGCCACGTCGTCCAGCTTCCGCAGCTCGGCGACCATGGCCGTGAGCCGCTGGGCCAGCCCGGCCGAGACCCGACGCCCGGACAACCCCGAGACCAGCGGCCCCGGCTCGCGCACCAGCCACTGGTGCGCCGGAGCGGTCAGCCCAACACCGCCGAGGAACACGAACACTCGGCGCTCCACCGGCTCACCACCACCCCTCAACACAACCGCCGCCTCGACAGTACCCCGATGGTTCCAGCGGGACGCGAGTACCGGGTCACGCTCGGGATCGACGGGCAGCTCCTGCACCGCATCCAGATCGAGCGGCTCACCGCCATCCCGCAGCTCCGAGCTACTCGGGCCTCCGCCGTGGACCGGCCGTCCTTCGGCGAGCATGATGTCCAGCTCCTCGACCGAGACGCTCAACGCGTCGGCGAGTTTGGGTCGACACGACGGCTGTGGAGAGGTCTCGCCCCGCTCCCAGCGCCCCACCGTCGTGGTTTCCACGCCCAAGGCCCGAGCCAGCTTTTGCTGGCTGTAGCCGACGATCTCCCGGCGCTCCGTGAAAGCACGGCGTTTAGCAGACACGGTCCCCCCCGTCAGCGGATCAATCCAGCACGTGCCCGGCACACTAGCTCACCAGCGCGACCACCGTGCCCAACCGCCAGGTGATGACCTCGATGTGCGCTGAGTCTGCGCTGTCAATGCCGCAGCCAGTTGGATTGACTTATCCCGTGGCCCCAGGGTCGGGCTGACCACTGAGCTGGCGTGTCCCTCATTCGGGACGCTCCCCCCCCCGCTTCCAGCCAGTCCGACGTCCCGATCCTGGGTGCCATCCAGCACACGGACGCCCACACAGACAGGCTGAGCACTCATGCGGATCATGGACGGCAGCGCCAGTACCGCCGAGCAGCAGGACTATGCCCAGCGAATGATTGCCGCGGGTGAACGGTTGCGGCGACGGGCTGAAGGTGCGAGGGGAGCGGTCATCGAGGGAGAGGTTCTCGCCAGCGGACCGCTGGCCCTGCCGGCGCATACTGTAGAGCCTCATCGGGAGCGGTGAGCAACGTTTGGGAAACCCGGGATCGGTTACTTGCAGAAAATCTTGAACAGTTGATAAAGAGACTCAGCGACGAGGAGCCGATAGAGCCGGCCGAACTCACGGAGCAGGTAGTGCGGCTACTCACGGGCGTGGTCATGCTGCTCAGGCGACACCGTGTTAACAAACGGGGCCAGTGCCAATATTGCGGATGGGCGAGGTGGGTTTGGCGGTTCTGACGTAGGCGGCCACGGTGCGCGGTGTATCAGGCTATGGGTTTCGCCTCACGTCAGCGCATGGATACGGTGTGGCGGCAGTTGCTCGCCAGAGAACCATAAGACGAGACTGGAATTGTCATGAGCAGCTCAACACGACCGCGAAGCCCGATACCGACATCAGTTCCGGCGGCGCCGGCGTCCGCACCCTCGTGATCACCTCACGCGAGGACCCGGGACTTCCGCGACGTCCGCGACTGGAGCGGCATACAGCGTGAACGACTCGTCCGACAGTTGCGATGGCACACTCGCGAGATCGAGAGGTCAGGATCGCCGTGGAGCGCCTGGAAGAAGGCGATCCCGCCCGAGGATCTCTTCACGTGCGACACCTGAGGTCGCGGCCTTCACAGCACGCCGCTCATGAGGCGCGGCGGGCGTAGCAGCGCAGGTTGCGGATGTCGTAGGTGAAGATGGTCAGGTCGGTGAAGCCACAGCGGGAGACCAGGGCGCGCAGGGACTCGGCGTCGAACATCGTGTGGTGTGCGTTCCAGATCCAGCGTGGGACACCGCGCGCGTCGACGCCCTGGTGGGCGACCCGGTCACTGTGGCCACCGAGGATCCAATAGTTCGCCTCAGCGGTGTCGATCTCACCGCGGACCCACTGCCCGGCGACGAACCGGGCGTCGGGCACCCCGATGTCCAGCGCCGCGCCGGGCCGCAGCACCCGGGCCCACTCGCGCAGGGTCGGCTCGACGAGCTCATAGCTCTGGTGCTCGAGCACGTGGTTGGCCCGCAGCGCGTCGACCGAGGCGGTGGCGAACGGCAGCCGGTCGGTCCAGCTGATCACCTCGATATCGGGCAGCGGGAGGATGTCGACGTGCACGTCGTAGTCGGGGTGCGGCTTCTCCCCCGCCCCGATCTCGATCTTCACCGCTGGTCGGCCGCGGCGATCTTCTTGATCACCTTTGCGGGACGCCCCGCGACGACCGTGTAGGGCGCGACGTCCTCCAGCACCAGGGAGCCGGCGGCGACCACCGCGTGTGCCCCGATCCGCACCGGCCCGAGCACCATCGCGTGGCTGGCCACCCAGACGCCCTCCTCGATCACCACGTCACGTCCGGCTCGGGGGAAGGTGGTCTGCCGCTCTCGGCCGAACTTGGTGATGTCATGGGTGCCGGTGAGCACCGCGACCTCGTGGCCGAAGAAGGCGTGCTCGCCGATGGTGATCTCCCCACCGGACACGTTGAACAGCGCGTTGTTCACGATCGCGGTGGGGGCGATGTGCAGCCGTTCCAGGATGCCGTGCACCCGGTAGCGGTAGAGCGGGTCATCGCTGTCGCCGTGGGTGAACCGGTTTCGTTCCTCGGCCAGCAGGCGCTGCACCGGGCCGCGCAGTATCCGGATCAGCAGGTCATCCACAATCGCCACGACCGAACCCTACTTCAGGGGCAGTCCGGCGCGGGCCAGCGTGTCGCGCAGCCGCTTGGCCAGTGCGTCCGGGCCGAAGTGGTGCCGGGCTAACGTCCGGTTGCCCGCCAGCACTGCCGGGTCGGGGTCGGCGAGCCAGGCCGCGAGCGGGGCCGGATCGTCGACGGGGAACCAGGCGAAGCCCAGCCGGGCCACCTCCCGGGCCACCGGGTAGTCGCCCACCGCGAGCGGTCGCCCGGCCAGCGCGGACTCGATCAGTGGCAGGCCGAAGCCCTCCCACGTCGAGGGCAGCACCACCGCGTCCGCGGCGGCGTAGGCGTCGGCCATCCGCAGCCCGCCGGGCAACCCGTGGCGCACAGGGCAGCTCGCCCGAGCGAGCAGGTCGGCCAGCTGTGGTCCGTAGTCCTCCTCGGCGGCCCCGGTCAGCCAGTAGACCGCGTCGAGGGCTTGAGCTAACGCGATCCCGGCGGCGACGTTCTTGCGCGGGATGGCTCGGGTCGGCTGCAACAGCAGCCGCTGGTGCGGCGTGACGCCCAGCGCGGCCCGCCCGGCGGCCCGGTTGCCGCGGCGCGGGATGCGGGCGTAACCGTGGTAGACGGCGGTCGCGTCGATGCCGCGCCGGGCCAGCTCCGCGGCGCTGTGCCGGCTGATCGCGACGTGCCGCCAGCTGGGGTCATCCGGTGGCCAGCCGCGCAGGTGCGCATAGCGCTCCCGCTCCCAGGGCAGGTCGTGGTGGCGCAGTACCGCGCGGCGACCGCGCAGCGCCTGCGCGAGCGCCTCGGTCACGGGCGGGTTCATCGGCAGCGAGCAGACGTTCTCCACCACGGCGAGATCGACACCGCGCAGCGCGGCCACCAGCTCGCGCGGGCGCGCTGGGCGGCGGGTGTCGAAGGCGAGCCCAGGAACCAGGACATCCGCCGCGCCGGCTCCCGCGACTGTGCGCACCTGGTAGCCCATTCGGCGCAGCGCCGTCACCCACTGCTCCGCCGCGACCGACACCCCATCCGCCACACCGAGCCGGAAAGAGACCACTGCGACGCTAGGCGTCGCACGTGAGTGGCGAACAGAGTCACAACTCTGTTCGCCACTCACGGGGCGCAGCCACGCAGCAGTGTGGTGAGCCGGGTGGCCAGGGCATCCGGCGTCTCCTCCGGGTGCGCGAGTGCCCAGTCGGACAGCGCCTCGGCGGCCCCGACCACCGCGTGCGCGAGGGGCATGGCCCTGGCATGCGCATCGTCGTCGGACGACCGGGCCAGCAGGACGGCGACCATGACGATGATCCGTTGGCGCGCCGCGACGATCTCCCCGGCGAACGAGCCGTGCACTCGGGCTTGGCGGTAGAGCACGATCCAGCCGTCACGATGGTCGGTGACGAACTCGAAGAAGGCCAGCAGACCGCGATACAGCCGCTCGTCCCGGGTGAGCCCGGCGGACACCGCAGCGGAGATCAGCTCCATCAGCCGCTGCCCCTCCCGGCGGATGCACGCGATGAACAGATCGTCCTTGGAGCCCAGATAGGCATAGATCATCGGCTTGGAGACCCCGGCGACCTCGGCGATATCGTCCATGGAGGCCAAGTGGAAGCCGCGCCGGGAGAACACCGCGACGGCCGCGTCCAGCATCTGCCGCTCACGCACCTGCCGGGGCAGCCGCCGCCGGCATGGCGGCTGCCCCGGCGACAGCGAGGGCGGGCTCATCGTTGCGAGTCTACTTACCCGATCGTAAACTTACTCAAGAGTAGATAGGGGAGGACCATGGTGGACGTCAACAAGATCGATCCGAGAACACTGTCCACGGCGGAGTTCGCGCGGCTGCTCGCGCCGGCCGCCGACAACGGCATCAGCGCGATGGACCCGTGGGCCTTCACCCGGCTGATCAAGCACGCCTCAGCCGGGCAGCTTGACGCGGTGCTCGGCGATCCGACGCTGCGCCGCGCGCTGCTGAATCGGATCTTCAGCCGGATGGCCGGCGAGTTCCGCCCGGAAAGCGCACCGGGCCGGGACTCCGCGATCCACTGGCGGATCACCGACGGACCCGGCGGCGAGGAGGTGTACGAGACGTGGATCACCGGGACCCGAGGTCCCTCGACGCCGCGGTGCTCGACCAGTAACGAGCCATCACACGATCCTCGCGTCACCCTGACGATGTCCGGCGAGCAGTTCCTCAAGCTGGTCTCCGGCAACAGTTCCCCCGCGATGATGCTTGTGATGGGAAAGGTGAAGCTGGACGGCGACATCGGCTTCGCCGCCCGGCTGCCCACGATTTTCGACATGCCGAATGGATGAAGACCGCCGAGAGAGTCGCCCGGGCTGGTCGCGGCTATTCGGGCGCCCAGCGGGCTGGAGAGACACGGTCGTGGGCATCAGCCAGCTTCGCCCGTCGGCGGGCTCGAAACCCCGACCTCGCCACACCTAACGATCGACGCAACCTCCTCAGCACAGCGATCTGAGTGGCCAGATGAAGCTGGTAATCCCACAGCGAGTGATGCCCACGGCGCTTCAGAAGCGAATACGCGAATCTGGTGGCCGGCTGGTCGATGTAGCGCGGAACATTCTCGAACCACGTGGTACTGTTAACAGCCTTTCCCTGAACGGTGAGCAACGCGAAACGACGGTCTTCCTGATAGGCATGGAGTGCGGATGCGAGGTCATCGTGGGCGTCCAGCCTCTCCGCGAGCGCGATCGCGTCCGCCATCGCCAGCTTGGTGCCTGAACCGATCGAAAAATGTGTGGTATGCGCGGCGTCGCCCATGAGGACCACCTTGTCGGAGTACCAGTTGTCGTTACTGATGCGCCTGAAGTCGTGCCACGGCGATCTGCTAAAAGGTCCCCGCGCCCGACTGATCAACGAATGGCCGTTCAAGTAGCTTGTGAAGATCTCTTCCAGCAGCGCGACGCTCTCATCGGGTTCGAGTTCGTCGAAACCGAGGCCGGCCCAGGTCTCCGGCGAGCACTCGACGATCAGGGTGCTGGTTTCCGCGTCGAAGCAGTAGGCGTGGAACCATATCCAACCGGCGGCAGTCTCTTCGAACGCGAACGTGAAGCAGTCGAAGACCCTATTTGTGCCGAGCCAGACGTACTTGTTTCGGCCAACCTCGACATCGGTCTGGAAGTGGCCGGAACACAGCTGCCGCATCGAGCTGTTGACACCGTCGCAAGCGATGATCAAATCTGCTTCCGGGAACTCCGACAGATCTTTGACCTCACGTTCGAACCGGATATCGACGCCGAGCCCCGTCGCGCGCTCGACCAGGATGTCGAGCAGACGCCGGCGACCGAGGCTATAACCGTAGCCACCGAGATAGGCGACGCGCGCTCCCCGAACGTGTACTTCCTGGCCTCCCCACAGGGCGGAGACCTCGCGTATCTCTCGGGCGCTCACGGGATCGTTGCGGTAGAGCTCGTCAAGCAGATCATCCCAGAACACGACACCCCAGCCGTATGTCACTCCAGCCGGGTTGCGTTCGATAACAGTGATATCGTGACCGCTGTTGCGCAGCTTCATCAAGATGGCGAAGTACAGGCCCGCGGGCCCACCGCCGACACAGACGATATTCATGTTTCGTTCGCCTCCCGCCCGTTCGATCACACCTCTTCGTATGCATACGCGGCTGGAGACACGCTCTGGCGGGCATCAGCCAGCTTCAGTCGTCGGCGGGACCGAAGGCCGTTCCGTAGTGCGCTGACAGATCGCCGCAGTCTCCGCAGCGTCGCGATCTGAGTGGCCAGGTGAAGCTGGTAACGCCACAGTGGGTAATTCCCGCGGCGCTTCCACAGTGAATAGGCGAACCGGGTGATCGGCAGATCGATGTAGCTCGGAACATTCTCGAACCACTCGGTGCTGCTCACCGCCGCGCTCTGCGAATCCGCTATCTCCGCACGCCGCTTCCGTTCATAGTGCTTGAGGGCCACCTGGAGGTCATCGTGGGTGTCCAGACTCTCGGCCAGCCCGATCGCATCCTGCATCGCGAGCGTGGTACCCGACCCGATCGAAAAGTGCGTGGTGTGCGCCGCATCGCCCATGAGGACGACGTTGTCATGGTACCAGACCGTGTTGGTGACGCGCGTGAACTCAAGCCATGGAGTCTTGCCGAAATCACGCATCGGGTTCATGAGCGGGTAACCGTCGAGGTAGTGCGCGAAGATCTCTTCCAGTAACGTGATGCTCTCATCGGGTCCGAGCTCGTCGAAACCGAGCCCTCTCCAGGTCTCCGGCGAGCATTCGACGATGAAGGTGGTCGTGTCGGCGTTGAAAGGGTACGAGTAGAACCAGATCCAGCCGGCGGCCGTCTCTTCGAACGCGAACATGAACGAGTCGAAGACCCGGTGGGTGCCAAGCCAGATGTACTTGTTCTGACCCACGTCGACGCCGGTCTGGAAGTGCTCGCCGTGGAGTCTGCGCACGCGACTGTTCACGCCGTCGCAGGCGATGATCAAGTCAGCGCCGGCCAACTCGGACAGATCTCTGACCTCGCGTTGGAACTGGATGTCGACACCGAGGTCCAGCGCGCGCCCGACCAGGATGTCGAGAAGATGCTTGCGACCGATAGCGAACCCATACCCGCCGAGATGAGCCCGCCGCATGCCTCGGACGTGTACTTCCTGGTTGCCCCAGGAAGCGGGACTGTCGAATATCTGTCGCGCGCTCAGGGGATCGTTGCGGTAGAGGCAGTCGAGCAGGCCGTCGGAGAATGTGACGCCCCAGCCGTATGTCACCCCGCTCGGGTTACGTTCGATAACGGTGATATCGTGATCCCGATCACGCAATTTCGCAGAAATGGCGAAATACAGGCCCGCGGGTCCACCACCGACACACACGATTTTCATATCTTCTCCTCCGCCTCCCTCGTTGACGGCGAGCGATGACACTGACGAACGGTTGCACGTGACTAGTGCGGGGACGACCCGGTGTCGCGCAATCGGGCGCCACGGAGCAGACTCTGCGCCTTGGCGAACAGTGCGCGGCCGGTTGTGGAGCGCCATGCGAGGTCGTATGCGGTCCGCAGCGCTACCGGCCTGATCATCTCGACGGGTGTGGGGTAGCGGAACGCGGTGCCCCCGAAGGTGACCTTGGGCTGGTCGGCGGTGGGCAACGTGTCAGCGCCGCACTCAGTTCCATCCAGCAGCGCCGCCAGGGTCTCCGGCCGCAGCCCGCCGAAGTCGAACCAGCGGTACCCCCGCCCCTTAGCCCACTTGATCATCTCCCACCGGATGGCCGCCGGCACGCTGAGCCGCATCGCCTCACCCGCGCGGTCGAACCCGGACAACCGGCCGCGGACCATGTCGCCGCATCCGGTCATCAGATCGGCGGCGACCGGCACACCGTCCACCTCGCCGACGTACAACACGGCATGTTCGGTGGCGGCGAGCTCCTGATACAGCGCCGTCATGTAGTCCAGCGGCAACGGGGTGTAGCCCTGATGGTGCGCCGAACTGGCCATCAGCTCGGCGAGCAGCGGAACGTCTCGCTCGTCCCCGGCCCGGACCGTGACACCGCGGGACTCCCAACGATTGGTCCAGGACTTGAGCCGTTTCCCGAACTTGGCGCGGATCTCCGCCAGATCGGCCGTCAAGTCGATCCGAATCGAGCCCCGCGGCGCGATGCCGGCCGACGACGGTCGGAATCCGCGGCGGAGCAGCTCATCACTGGTGTCCTGAGCGCCTTCGGGCGGTTGGATGAACAGGATTCGCAGCCGCCGCCGGCCCAGCGCCACGAGGGCGTCGACCAGGGCGCGGCGGATGTCATCGGACGCCCCCTCAGCAGCCGCAGCACCGGGGGACACGAGTGGGCCGTACGGGAGGTAGCCCACCAGGCCCAGTACGGGCACCCGCCGGGTCAAGATCTGCGCCCCACCGACCAGCTCGCCGGCGCGGTAGGCCAGCAGGTACAGCGGAGTGAAGCCGACCCGGCCGCGCAACCCCGCCCAGACCGAGAGCTGGGTGACGTCTGTGCCCGGCGTGCGGTCCACCAGCAGATCCCACGCGTGCAGCGCCTCGGCGCCGGGATCTTCGCGCGCTATCACATCGACGTCCCCGCCGGGACTGACGCCGGGAGTCGTCCCCACGCCGGCTCGATCCGGTGATCTCACCCCTGCCGTGACGTTCCGAGGCCCCTCCGTCAGCATGCCGAGTCCGAGCCACCACCCGAGTCCTCTCACCACCATCCACCCCCCAGCGCGTCACCCCGCGCGCGTATGGATCCGATCACCCTCAGCTATGTTGTCGTCAGTGCACGCTCGGTCGTTACGTCTAGGACCACCACACGATCGATGGTGTGAAGCCGCTGCGGTTCGGCGGTGCGGCGGCTGTGCAGTTGTGGCAGCGTGGACGGGTGGTGCAGGTGAGGGCCAGTGGCGACGGCGACGGCTGGGCGCAGTGCCGCGATGGGCAGAGTCGGTGGGGGCGTTTCGGTGCAGCCGGGCTGCTGCTGCGCGCCCCGGATGCCCAGCGCAGGCCGCTGGTGCTGATGCAGCACCGCGCAGCGTGGACCCACCACGGGGATCTGTGGGGGATGCCGGCCGGGGCCCGGGACAGCGGCGAGACACCGAGACAGACCGCATTGCGCGAAGCCGCCGAGGAGACCGCCGTGGACCCCGGCCGGGTCCGGGTCCGGGGCGAGCTGGTGGAACACCCCGGCGGTGATGCCTGGTCGTTCACCGCTGTGGTCGCCGACGCCGTCGAGCCGCTGCCGGTGCGGCCCAACCACGAGAGCGCCGAGCTGGCCTGGGTCCCTGAACCCGAGGTCACCGCCCTGAACCTGCATCCAGCCTTCGCCGCCGGGTGGCCCGCGCTCCACGTGGCCACGACCGGACTCGTGGTGGATGCGGCCAACGTCGTCGGCTCCCGCCCCGACGGCTGGTGGCGGGATCGGGCAGGCGCCGCGCAACGCCTGCTGCGCGCCGTCGCCGCGGCCGGGCCGGGAGTGCTCCCTCTCCCCCAGGGTGGCTTCGGATGGGTGGCCCGCCCAGTGCTGGTGCTGGAGGGGGTGGCCTCGCGTACACCCGACGTCCCCGGCGTCGAGGTAGTCCGAGCCCCCGACTCCGGCGACGACACGATCGTCAACGTAGCCCGCGCTACAGGCGATTGCCTGGTAGTCACCGCCGACCGCCACCTACGCACTCGCCTGCCCACACACGCCCACCCCATCTCCCCCTCCACCTTTCTCTCCTGGCTGACCCCGCATTCAGCGGGCTCAGCGTGGTGAAAGGGGTGCGGATAACCCCGCTGAGCCCGCTGAATGCGCCGAAGCGGGTTAGAAGGTGAGCGCTTGGGCGGGGTCGGTGAGGAGGGTGGCGATGTCGGATAGGAATTGGGAGGCCTGCTGGCCGTCTACTACGCGGTGGTCTACGGATAGGGCTAGCTGGCAGACTTTGCGCACCGCGACGGCGCCGTCGTGCACCCACGGCATGTCCCGGATCACGCCGAGGGCGAGGATCGCCGACTCGCCGGGGTTGAGGATCGGGGTACCGGTGTCGACCCCGAAGACCCCGATGTTGGTGATGGTGATCGTCCCGCCGAGCATGGCACCCGGGGTAGTGCGTCCCGCCCGAGCCGATGCCGCCAGCTCGTCCAGCGCGACAGCGAGCTCACGCAGCGACATCCGGTCAGCATTGTGGATCTTGGGCACCACCAGCCCGCGCGGGGTGGCGGCGGCGATCCCGAGATGCACGTAGTCGAAGTAGACGATCTCACCGGTCGCGTCGTCCCAGCTGGCGTTGACCTCCGAGGTACGCCGCACCGCCAGGCACAGCGCCCGAGCGGTGAACGCCAGTGGGCTCAGCTTCACGTCCCGGAACCGCGGCTGGGCAGCCAGGCGGCCCCGCAGTTCCATCATCGGCGTGACGTCGACGGTGCGGAACACCGTGACGTGCGGCGCGGTGAAGGCCGAGGACACCACCGCCGCCGCAGTGGCCTTGCGCACCCCGCGGACCGGCTCCCGGCGCTGCCGAGCACCCGACCCAGAAGCGCCCGACCCAGTACCGGTGCCGTCGGCGACCGGGTGGGCGGCGCGCTGCACATCCTCCCGGGTGATCACTCCGTCGGCTCCGGAGCCGGGCACTGTCCGCAGGTCGATCCCCAGCTCCTTGGCCAGCTTGCGCACCGGCGGCTTAGCCTGCGGGAGGAGTCCCTGAGCGGGTGGCGACGTCGTGCGTGACCGGCGAGTCACGGTCGCGGACCGCGGTCCGTAACCGACCAGGGTCGTGATCCGCCCGCTGGGCCCCTCCTCGCCGATCGCGCCCACCGGGGCAGGCTCCGACGCGGCCGCAGCGTCGCCGGGGCCGGTGTTGATCGCGATGATGGGGGTTCCCACCGCCACGGTGGCGCCGGGTTCGGCGAACAGCTCGCTGACCACTCCGGCGTAGGGGCTGGGCAGCTCGACGGCGGCCTTGGCCGTCTCGATCTCGACGATGATCTGATTGACGGTGACGGTGTCCCCGGGCGCGACGCGCCAGCTGAGGATCTCCGCCTCGGTGAGCCCTTCCCCGACATCGGGCAGCGCGAAGATGCGGGCCATCGTGATCAGTACTTCAGCGCTCGGTCGACGGCGTCGAGTACCCGGTCCAGGTCGGGCAAGTAGTACTCCTCGCACTTCGCGGGCGGGTACGGGGTGTCGAACCCGGTCACCCGCAGCACCGGAGCCTCCAGTGAGTAGAAGCATTCCTGGGACACCCGGGCGGCCACTTCCGAGGTCAGCGACACCTCGCCGGGCGCCTCGGACACGCAGATCAACCGCCCGGTGCGGCGCACCGAGTCGAACACCGGCGCCAGGTCCAGCGGGGACAAGGTGCGCAGGTCGATCACCTCCAGCGTCTGGCCGTCCTGCTCGGCGACGGTCGCGGCATCCAGCACGGTGCGCACCATCGGCCCGTAGGCCACCACCGTCGCGGTCGTACCGGCGCGCAGCACCCGCGAGCTGAACAGCGGCGGGGGTGCCACCGCGAGGTCCAGCGGCGCCTTGTCCCAGTACCGCCGCTTGGGCTCGAAGAAGATCACCGGGTCGTCGCAGGCGATCGCCTGCTGGATCATCCAGTAGGCGTCGACCGGGTTGGCGCAGGCGAGCACCTTGAGCCCCGGGGTGTGCGCGAAGTAGGACTCAGGGGACTCCGAATGGTGCTCGACGGCGCCGATACCGCCGCCGTGCGGAATGCGCACCACCACCGGCATCCGCAGCTTTCCCTGCGAGCGGTAGTGCAGCTTGGCGAGTTGCGAGACGATCTGGTCGAAGGCGGGGAAGACGAACCCATCGAATTGGATCTCACACACCGGGCGGTAGCCCCGGACCGCGAGCCCGACCGCGGTGCCGATGATCCCGGACTCTCCCAGCGGCGTATCGAGCACCCGCTGCTCGCCGAAATCCTTCTGCAGGCCGTCGGTGATCCGGAACACCCCGCCGAGCCGGCCGACGTCCTCGCCCATCACGATGACCTTGGGGTCGGCCTCCATCGCGGCCCGCAGTCCCTGGTTGAGGCCCTTGGCCAGGGTGATCGTCTGCGGCGCGGCGGTAGCCGCCATCATCGTGCGCTCTCAGCGTCGGTGAACGACGCGTGGTAAGCCAGGTAGTCCGCACGGGCCGCGTCGAGCAGCGGCGAGGGTTCGGCGTAGACCTTCGAGAAGATCCGCTCCGGGCCAGGGGCGGGCATCGAAGTACAGTAGTCACGCAGCCGCAGCGCCAGCTCGTCGGCCTCAGCGGCCAGACCGTCGAAGAACTCCGACTCGGCTAGCCCTTCACGCACCAGGTGCACCCGGACCCGCTCCAGAGGATCCTTGAGCTTCCATTCCTCCAACTCGGTGGCGAGCTGATAACGGCTCGGATCATCAGACGTGGTGTGCGCATCCATCCGGTAGGTGCACGCCTCGATCAGCACCGGGCCATTGCCGGTACGGCACTCCCGCAACGCCCAGCGGGTGACCGCCAGAGTGGCCAGCACGTCGTTACCGTCCACCCGGATCCCGGGAAAGCCGTAGCCCCGCGCCCGTTGATACAACGGCACCCGGGTCTGGTGATCCAGCGATGCGGAGATCGCCCACTGGTTGTTCTGGCAGAAGAACACCACCGGCGCGTCGTAAACGGCGGCCCATACGAAGGCCTCGTGCATGTCGCCCTGCGAGGTGGCACCATCGCCGAAGAAGCAGATCGTGGCCTCACCCGTCTCGGCGTCGCCGATCCTCCCGTCCAGCCGCTGCCCCATCGCGTAGCCGGTGGCATGCAGGCACTGGTTGGGGATCACGATGGTGTACAGCTGCAACCCGGTGCCGATCGGATCCCACGAGCCCTGGTCGATACCGCGGAAGATGCCGAACAACTCGGTGGGATCCACCCCGCGGCACCACGCGATGCCGTGCTCGCGGTAGGACGGGAAACCCATATCCTGCGGGGCCATCGCACGGCCGGCGCCGATCTGAGCGGCCTCCTGACCCAGCAGCGGGGCCCACAGGCCGAGCTCACCCTGCCGCTGCAACGCTTTGGCCTCCCGATCGGCCCGACGGACGAGCACCATGTCGCGGTACAGCGACTGGAGCTCCGCTGGGGAGATCTCCAGATCGAACTGCGGATGCGAGACGCGCTGCCCCTCCGGGTTGAGCAGCTGGACCAGGTCTTCACCCTCGCTGGTGGCGCGCAGTCCCGCGATCACCTGCTGCGGGGTGTGCTGACCCTCGACTTCCATCGCGGTACACCCGACGGGGCCCCCGAGAGGTGGCCCGGCGGCGGAGCTGGAGCGAGACGAGGGGGGTTTGCGGGTCGGCATGGGGCATCTCCTTGCTGTCACGCCTCGCTCCACTTGTGATGGACACGGGGCGATGTCCCCGGCTCCAGGGTCTGGGTCACTGCCAGGAGCCGGTACTCACGAATCACTCCACTGCCGATCCTGGCACGGGCAGCGACGATCGGCACACAGCGTGAGCCTGATGGGTCACCGGATCAGCCTAGGGCCGGTCGAGGAAGAATCACCAGACGTGCGCCCTCGCTGGATTCGCTTGACAGTCCTTGCCACCGTTCTGCTCACGGGGTGTGGTTCGTCGACCCCTCCTGGGTCCCCGTCGACACCGCGGTTGCCGCCGGCGGCCGAGCCGGCCCCCGCTCCCGTACCGACCGCGCCGCCGGCCGGGCGGACGGTGCCGGTGGGCGCCGCCCCGGAGGGCGTCGTGGTCGACCCGCAGACGCACATCGTGGCCGTCGGGGTGCGTGATCCGTTCGCGCTGACCCTGCTGGACGCCACCACCGGCGCGGTGCTGCACAAGGTGGCGCTGCCCGGTGGGCTGCGACACCTGCAGCTGGCCGCGCCCGGTGGCCCGGTGCTGGTCCCGGACGAGGGGTCGAACCGGCTGCTGCGGGTGGCACTGCCCGGCGGCGAGATCACCTCCCAGGTGGTCACCGGTGTGGTCCCGCACGACGGCACCGCTGCCGCGAACGGCACCGTGTTCGTGGCCAACGAGCTCGGGCACAGCGTGGTCGCGGTACGGGGCAACCAGGTCGTGCACACCTTCACCGACGTCACGCAGCCGGCCGGGCTGGCGGCCGTCGGCGACCTCGTCGGTCTGGTCGACGTCCGGGAGAACACCCTCACCGTCTACGACGCGGGGCGGCTGCAGAAGGTGGCCGAGCTGCCCGCGGGCGCCGGGCCCACCCATGTGGTCGCCGACAAGCGCGGGCACCTGGCGGTCATCGACACCCGAGGCGGGGCCGTGCTGCTCTTTGAGCTCCAACCCACGATCCGGCAGATCGGGAAGGTCTCGCTACCCGGCACGCCCTATGGGGTCGCCTACGACCCGGTCCGCGACCGGCTGTGGGTGACGCTGACCGCGCTCAACGAGGTGATCGGGCTCAACCTCGGCGCACAGGAGCCGATCCTCGCCACTCCGCTGCCCACAGTCCGCCAACCGAACACGGTCGCGGTGGACAGCGCTACCGGCCGGCTGTTCGTCACCGGGACCGCCGAGGGGGTGCTGGAGATCATCGATGCCGTGACGTAGCGTGCTCGGCGTGCGAATTCTGATCACCGGCGGCGCGGGTTTCATCGGCTCGCACGTCGCCGACCAGCTCAGCGCCGACGGGCACTCGGTGCTGCTGCTGGATGCGTTCCTACCACAGGCCCACGGCCCGGGCGCACCACCGGAGTGGCTGGCCGGCCACGAGCTGGTCCGCGGCGACGTCCGGGACGCCGATCTGCTGGGCCGCCTGCTGCCCGGTGTGGACGCGGTGTGTCACCAGGCCGCGATGGTCGGGCACGGGCTGGATCCCGCCGACGCCCCGGACTACACCGCCAACAACGACCTCGGGACCGCGATCCTGCTGGCGGCGATGCACAGAACGGGGGTGCACCGGCTGGTGCTGGCCAGCTCGATGGTGGTCTACGGCGAGGGCCGTTACACCTGCCCGCAGCACGGTGTCGTCCCCGCCGGACCACGGCGAGCCGAGGACATCGCGGCCGGACGCTACGAGGTGCCCTGCCCGCACTGCGGCGCTGATCTCGAGCCGCTGTTGGTGGGCGAGGACGCCCCACTGGACCCGCGCAGCACCTACGCCGCCACCAAGCTGGCCCAGGAACATCTCGCCGCGGCGTGGGCCCGGCAGACCGGTGGGGGGGTGTGGGCGCTGCGCTACCACAACGTCTACGGCTCCCGGATGCCCCGCGACACCCCCTACGCCGGAGTGGCGTCGATCTTCCGGTCGGCGCTGGCGGGTGGTGGCGCGCCGCGGGTGCTGGAGGACGGGCGGCAGCGCCGGGACTTCGTGCACGTGTCCGACGTCGCGCGGGCCAACGCGCTGGCCCTGACCACCCGTCCGTCGCTCACCCGGTGCGTGCCGGTCAACATCTGCTCCGGGCAGCCGCACACCGTCGGTGAGCTGGCCACCGAGCTGGCCCACGTGATGGGCGGGCCAGCCCCGCAGGTCGTCGGTGGTGCCCGGTCGGGCGATGTGCGTCATGTGACGGCCGACCCCGCTCGGGCCGCCGAGCTGCTCGGTTATCGGGCGCGGGTGTCCTTCGCCGAGGGCGTCACCCGGTTCGCCACCGACCCACTGCGCGAGCCGGTCACCACGTCGTGAGCAGCAGGTGGTTGACGGCCAGCGCGAGCACCGCCTGGGCGGCCAGCCACCAGCGAGCCCGGCGCGCCGGGAGCAGCCCGGCGGCGGCGATCAGCCAGACCGCGAACGGCAGCCAGATCCGCTCCACCTCGGCCTTGCTCAGCCCGGACAGGTCGGCAACCACCACCCCCAGCGCGGCCGCCGCGCACAACGCCCCCATCGCGCCCGGCTGGAGGCTCTTCAAGGACCACCAACCCCGGTTCGGGACGTCTTCAACGGCAGCCATCCGTTCCGGGGTGAACGCCCGCTGCAGCCCGGCCGCCCCGGCGGGGCCGAGCACCACCGCCAGGCAGGCCAGGTCAGCCCACACCCAGTAGCTGTAGGGGCGCACCAGGCCGTACTCACCGGGCTGGTAGTACCGGATCGTGACCTGCTGGTATCCCTCGAGCCACCAGAAGCCCGCAGCGGCGAAGGCGGCTACCAGAGCGGCCACGCCGGCACCGGCCACCAGCAGCGGGGCCAGCCGGCGGGTAGCGACCGCGACGGCCACCGGGAGCAGCCCGGCCAGCACCAGCCCGTAGGACAGGAACAGGGTGGCGCCGAGCAGCAGCCCACCGCTCACGGACGCGGCCAGCGCCGGAATGTCGAACCGTGGCCGGGCGGCACCGAGGGCGACCAGCGCGACGCCCCAGGCCAGCACCCCGGCGTACAGGCCGTCGGCAGACACCCCGATCCAGATCGCGCCGGGGAACAGCACCCCGAACGGCAGCGCGGCCCGGGCGGTGGCCTCAGCACCCAGGGCCCGCAGTGTGACCACCACCGCGACCACGGCCGATGACCCGACCAGCACGCACAGCAGCGCCGCCGGCGCCCCGCCGGGCAGCCCGATCCGGTCCAGGCCGACGAAGACCAGCAGCGCCCCGGGGGGATGGCCGGCGACGTGCGTGGTCCAGGACCCGGGCACCCCGAGGACGATCCGCTCGGTGAAGGTCCGCAGCATCGCGCCCACGTCGCCGACCCTCGGGACGTCGTGCAGGTACTCGGGCACGGTGGTCAGCCGCCCGGCCACCCCGCGCTGCCACCCGTCGATCAGGGCCAGGTCCATCGTCCAGGCCACCGCCGTGACGGCGGAGACCCCCAGCAGCGGCCGCCACGGCAGCCGGGCGGCCAGCTCGGGTCCGCGCAGGACGACGAGCAGCGCGATGATCATGGCCGGGGCCGTGCCCGGCCCGGTGTGCGGCAGCCACTGCGCACCCAACGGTGGGGCGTCGACATGCAGCGGCACCCCGTGGTGGAGCAGCCACGCGCCGCGTGCCACCGCCCCGGCGACCAGCAACGCGGCGCACCCAGCGGCCATCAGGTCCGCGCCACGGCCCCGGAACACGGTGTCCCGGGGCCGTGGCGACGGCTCTCGCGGCACGGTCCTCGTCACAGCGCCGAGTTATACCGCGCCCGGAGGCTCCGGTCCGGCCGGCCCACATCCTCGCTCGGATCGGACTGTGACCTGATCGTGCGGCCACGCAGGCAGCTTCAGAGAGTGTGGTTCCCGAGGGTAGCCAAACTCGGGCTGAACCGAGAGGATGTGGCCGTGCAGACCTACACCTTCGCCGCTATGAACGTGCCCGATTCGAGTGGATCATGACCGCAGCCCCTATCCAACCAGTGGCGACCATACCCGCCGTCCGATCACGTCCATCGGCGATTCTGCTCACGGCGCTGGTCGCCGTGCTGGGGCTCGTGGCGAGCTGCGGCGGCGCGGCGGACACTAGCGGTGGAGGTGGCGCCCCATCCGCTCCGGCCGTCCCATCCACCCCCGCCGTCCCACCCGCTTCCGCTGCTTCCGCCACCGTCGTGATGAAGAATTTCACGTTCATGCCCGCCTCGTTGACCGTCGCGCCCGGAACCAGGATCACGGTGACCAATGAGGATCAGGCGCCCCATACCGTGACCGCCAACGACAAGTCCTTCGACACCGGCAGGATCTCCGGCGGAGAGCGTGGCGAGATCACCGCGCCCACCAAGCCAGGCAGCTATCCCTACATCTGCACCATCCACCCGTACATGACCGGCACACTGATCGTCCAGTGAAGGAACACATCGATGATCTTCATCGTCGTCAAGTTCACGATCCGGGCCGACCGGAGCGACGAGTGGCTCGCACTCGCCGAGGACTTCACCCAGGCCACCCGGCGGGAAGCGGGCAACATCTTCTTCGAGTGGTCCCGGAGCCTCGAGGACCCTCACCGATTCGTCCTCCTCGAGGCCTTCGAGTCCAGCCAGGCCGGTGCGGAACACGTCAACTCCGAGCACTTCAAGGCCGCGATGGCATGGATACCCGACGTGATCACGGAGACTCCGGAGATCGTCAACGTCGAGGTGCCCCAGGACGGCTGGGGCCGGATGGGCGAGCTCTCCCCGCGCGGGGGCCGGTAGGCCGCGCCGGGTAGGTGCACACTGGGGACATGGCGCGCTTCCGACGCAGACGGTATGACCGTCGCTACGACTATCCCTACCGGTCCCGGCCGGTAGGCGGGTCGTGTCTTCGAGACGCCTGCCTACTCGACGCCGGATGCTGTCTCGGGGAAAGCCTCAGCGGCAACTGTCTCGTCCTGACACTGCTGGCCGGGCCGCAACTGACCGCAGCCCTGATCACCGAGGCCCGAACCCTCCGGAGCAAGGATGCCCCGGCAGGCTCACGACTCACCGCACTGCTGGTCGCCGGTGTCCGAACCTACCAACGTGAGATCAGCCCGCGTCGGGCGCCATGTTGTCATTTCACCCCGACCTGCTCGGAGTACGCGGCCCAGGCGCTACAGACGCACGGTGCCCGGCGAGGCAGCCAGCTCACCCTCAAGCGGCTAGGCCGCTGCCGACCCCGCACGCCCACCGCCGACGATCCGGTGCCACCACCCTGACTCGGCTGAGCAACACTCGCCTGCTCAGCGGTGATCACGAATGTAGCGGTCCACGTGATCGGGCACCGCCGTCGCACCGGGCCGCAGGTCTGCGGACGGGACCGGATCACCCACCACGACCCTGAGCGGGAGGACGCCCGCCCAGGCCGGCAACGCCATGTCACCCGACTCGTCCTGCGGATCCCCACTGCGCGCCTTCATCGACGCCTCGCTCACCTCTAACGCCAGCACTGCCGTACCGTCGAGTTCGCGGGGTGTGGGCGGCCGGCATCCGGCGGAACGGCCCGCCACCACGTGATCGATCAATGCCTCGAGCGCTCGGGTTTTCTCCATCGAGTCCACCACCAGCCGAGCGCACCCGTGCATGACCACCGAGCGATAATTCATCGAATGATGAAAAGCTGACCGGGCCAGCACGATCCCGTCGAGCAACGTCACGGTGACGCACACGTCCAAGCCGCCGTCACGGGCGAGAAGAGCAGGCCCGCCACCCGACGACGCGTGGAGATAGAGGGTGGTCCCGATCCGGGCGTGCACAGTGGGGAGGACCCTCGGCGTACCGTCCGAGACGAAACCGAGATGACATATCGGCGCCTCGTCGAGGATTGCATCAATGAACTCACGCTCGTATCGCACCCGATGCCTGTTGCGGGATGGCGTCGTTCTTGGAGTCACCTCCACGCGTTCCATGCACACCGCCCCGTCGGCTCGCCGCTAAGTTGTCAAGACCGTTATCGATCGGGCACGCAACCGACCCGCCTCGGGTCTCGCCATGGAGGTTGGTGACTCGGCTACACGAACGCATTATACACGGGCACGGCGCGGGTCATGTCTGGTCAAGCTCGGCGTCATCGAGGCTGTCCTCCTCGTTCAATTCTGCGCCTTCTTGTCCTTCACTCACGGGAAGCTCCCGGTGCTCGTGACGCTCGCGAACCGCGACGTGCGCCTCGACTGGCGTCCGGTCGAGCACCGCTTCGATCATGGCGGCCAGAAACTGGTCAGCCTGCAGATCCGGCGGTGTCACATCATTACGGATAACGACTCGATCGAGGGCGCCGCCTTCCCCGTCGGCGGTGACCGCTCCTGCACCCCACTCGGCGACCACCATGCACGTCGTGTCGTAGACGTCCATCTCAGCGCGTAGCTTCCGCAGCATGTCGATCGCCGACTCGAAACGGCCGGGCTTGGCGAGGATCGTCGAGCGAAACACGAACAGGAACCCGATCGCGGCGAGCGGAAACCGGCCACGCAGGTTCTTCGCGTCACCATAGGACTCCTCGAAACGATTTTTCAAGTTGTTGCCGAACGACGAGACCATCGATTTCGTCGACACCATCAGCTCGGGGCCACGTGACCACTGAGCAATGACGACGTCGACCTGTTTGGAGTAGGCTCGCCCGAGCACTTTAGCGTCACGGGGCGCCACGGCCGCATTGCGTGCCAAGTGAGCCTCCACTTCATCGCGCAGCTTCTTGGGCAAGCCTTGCGCGAAGAGCCCGACTTCGCGCGGCAGAACGCGGGGTTTGGTCAGGCGTGGCCAGACCTCGTCCGCAGGGAAGCCGGCGCGACCGCGGATGGCGTCTTCGAAGCTGTCGAATACATCATCTTTCGCCACGCGCCACGCTCCTCACTGACCGTTCGTCGGCGGTGCGGGTTGCGACCGGGTCAACCGGCGCGAGCGCAGTGTTTCGGCGGCCGTGCGAAGTTGATCAATCTGGTAGGGCTCCAATCCCATGACCTGGCGCAGGAGGACGTCGTCCACGCGCGTGACCACCTCAGTCCAGCGACCGGACGCCAGCCACTCGTCGACTAGCGCGCTCGACGGTTGCAAGCGGTCCCAGGCTGCCTGCAGGTCAGCCGGCGTCGGCACCGGCAGCATGGCTGCCTCGCGCGGCTCCATCTTGAGGATGCCCCCACCGTATGAACGGCCGAATACCTCAGCCCCGAGCAAAGAAACGCTGTTCAGGGACACGAGCGGCAAGGCCGACCGGGAGATCGGAGGTGCGTCCGGCAGCAGTCGGACTCCGTGCATCGAGTTGACGAAGGTCGCTTCGGCCGTGTTGGTGATCAGCCGGGGATAGCGATGACTCATGTAGGTGAAGAAGAGATCCGGCGGTGACACAGCGGGTGGCCGCCACCACGGAGAGCGGATGGTGCATTTATAGGCCTCGTGCACCGCCTGCTCCCGTCCCCGGGCGAGATATGCCGCCAGAGCCTTCGATCGATCATCCGCCGCGGGATGGAGCAACCACACCCGCTCACCTTGATCGCGCAGCTCAGCCCACCGCTGCGCGGAGAAGGCCAGACTCCGCAGATGCTTCGTCCCCGGCGGGCAGACCTTGATCACGTGGCGGTCCTCGACGAGGTGGTACCGCACGCGCGTCTGCTCCGACATCGTGAAGTAGCCATTCGCACCCGTCACCGTTCCCAGCTCAGGCCTACCGTAGCCGGCCAGTGGCGTGAAACGCTCGCCACTCACGGTCTTGAACAAACGCCGTTGCCGGTTCGGCAGAAGCAAGTCGGTCCACTTACCGCTGTCCGCGGGCGTGACGCTCAGGTTGGTCATGGGCCGAATGACGGTGAGATCGGCGGCGTCATCAAGACAGTAGAGCGAGAAAGCGTCGCAGCCACCGTTGCCACCCGCCAGTACCAAGACCACCTTCTCCGTCGCGTCCTGGAACTGCAACCGCTCGAAGAGCACCAGATGCACTTGCTCGAAACGCCGTCGCAGCCACCCGCGGATCGGCTCGGCATACCCCACGGTCAGCAGCTCGGCGGGCAGCACCATCGCCAGTCGCCCGTCCGGCTTGAGGAAGCCGCAGGCGTGCACGAGCAGCGCCGCCCAGGACGAGGCCAGACCGGACAGCCGGACGTGTTGACGCGCAGCCGCCTGCCGCGACTTCGCTCGCGCCTCGCCGATATGGCGCTGGTAACGGACAAACGGCGGATTGCCGATCACCGCGTCCATGGCGGGCAGCGGTGCACCCGACTGACCCGGGGTCGCGACGTCGAAGAAGTCCGCAGCCAGCAGGCGCGCGGTAAGGCCCTCGGCCTCCAGGACGGTGCTCGCCCAGTCCAACGAGGCCTCATGAAGATCCACCCCGAAGAGGTGCTCGGCCAGGGTGGCGTCGTCCCGGCCGAGTGCGCGCAACCGTCGACCCGCCGACAGCAGGAAGGCCGCTTCTCCGCAGGTCGGGTCCAGAATCCGGGCGTCGCGGTCCCCGCCGACCGCCCAGTCGGCCAGATAGTCGGTGATCTCCTGGGGCGTGAAGAAGGCACCTCGCTCCTTACGGAGGGCGGGACTGTCCCCGGCTCGGATCATGGCCAGATCCTAGGGCGACGGTCTGACAGAACCGGCGCGCGGCGTGCGGACGCGCCAGCGGAAGCGCGCCGCTTCACTCCCGCTGGCGGGGCAATGCGCTCGTCTCGCCGACGCTCACCTACGCCAGCGAAGAGCTGAGGTACTGGTACTTTATGCGGATGTCTCATCGGTGCGCAGGTTCAGACTTCTGTGACGAGCTTGCCGGTGCAGCCGAGACGTGCTTCTTTCGTACTTACCGGGGGGACCCGGAATCGCGACTGCTCGGCCAAACGGAGAACCTGGCAGTGATCGCAGATCTGTCACCTTTGACGTCAGGCCATATCCTGATTCTCTCCAGAGTGCACCACCTCAACTTCGCACAGGTGGTCGAGGCTCATCCGGGTGAGATCACGGCACTGCTTGACCTGCTACTTCCACAATACGTCCACACCTTCGGACGAATGGCGATACTTGAGCACGGCTCGGCGGAAAACATGGTGAATGGAGCTTGTATCACCCATGCCCATCTGCATCTGTTGCCGATTTCGCGACAGGCTGTTGATGAGGCGATGTCAAGCGATGGCTTGCATGGGACATCGTTTCCTTCTCTGCAAGATTTCGGGAGGCCGCCCTGGACGAGGAGTACCTACTATTTGAGCGGTTCAGAATCCGGATTCCGTCTCTACGAGCCAATACCAGAACTGCCACGCCAGTACTTGCGATCAGTCGCTGGTGCCATACTCGGAATTCCCGATCCGGAGTGGGACTGGGCGGTCATTGTACGACGAGAGCTCCTCCGTGAGACAATCACCCGGACGTTGCACTGGGTGCTCCCCCTGACTGACTGAGAGACGTGATGATGAGAAGCCAAGCCCCGGGTCGAACCTCAGACGAGCCGGACAGGCTATCTGGAATAGTATCGAGAATTTTCTCCGCTCCACTGGTGGACTCTACGGTGAGCTTGATCGCGGATGCGGAGAGTCAAGACGATTGCGCTGTCTTCCGTATATCAGAACCGCTCGACGTTGTCGCGTCATCTGATTACGTACGCGGCTCGAAGTTTCGCTTACATGAGCTAGGGCTCCTCGACGAGTACGACTTAGGTTACTATCTCGCGTCGGCCAATTTCAGTGATATCGCCGCAATGGGCGCAAGGCCAATTGGTTTGCTCTCCGTCGTGCGCTACCCCAAGAGTATGTCGGACGACACCTTTGAGATGGTCCTCTCGGGAATCCGCGATTCGTGCGCGCTCGCGGGGGCACCTAACGTCGGCGGCGATATCGGGAGCGCCGAGCGGCTGATCTTGTCAGCCACGGCCTTGGGTGTGTGTGCGCAGGGTAGAGCGCTGATGCGAACCGGAGCTGGTGAGGGTGACGCCGTATACGTCACCGGAGCGACCGGAATCGCCGGCGCCGCACTCCAATACTTCGGTGCGGAAAAAATCGACACCACAATTGAAGGCGAACATCGATCGGAGCTACTGCGCTCCTGGAAGCGGCCGACGGCACGAGTGCGTCACGGCCTTCTTCTCGGCCGTCTCGGCCATGTCACTAGTTGCATCGACACATCAGACGGCCTGAAAGCGGCAATAGAGACTATCGCGCATCGAAGCGGTTGTGGTGCACGAATATCGGAGGGCGCCGTTCCGGTGCTCTCGGAGGTCTCCGCGGTTGCTTGTCACCTACAGCGGGATCCGCTTGATATAGTGTTCGGCGACTCGGTCGACTTTCAGCTCGTATTCACAGCGCCGGCCACCTGTGAACTCCTGAACGCTTTCGAAGAATTCGACGAAAAGCCAATAAGGTTAGGTGTGATGACGCGCGAACCTGGCGTTTGGCTCGAGAAACGGGACGGATCACTGACGCCGCTCCCGGGCCAGTCGTGGCGCCATCACATCTGACATACTTACGTGGCGCTGTAGCCCGATATAACCCGGTGGGTGCCGAGTCGATACAATATCATCATGAGGATGGGGACGGCAAGCACACTCGACAAGACTTTTGTTCTTGTTGGGACGCTTTGTCTCGCTGGAAACCAATACAAGGTACCCTCGGTCGAGTTCTGGCAGTCAATCATGCAAGATCGCGGCTACTTCGTCATCGTTTTCCTCGGGATTGTTGGCGTATTCGGCGCCTTCGCGCCGTTCTCTTCGTGGGCAGCTCTGGAGCAGGTCGACAGGTCGGTGACAGCGCAGACTCAGATGCTGTCACACTTCGGCAAGTTGATCGAGTTGGGCCAGAAAGTGAACCCAGCCCTCACAATGAATGACCTTGGCCTCCATGTGTGGCGAGTCCGAAGGTCCTTAAAGCACCCAATTAAGGGATCTCTGCTCCGTGTTTCTACGTATAGACTTGGCACTACTCCGGGGTTGCGAGCCTTTCGGCCGGTGATCGGTGAGGGTGTCGTTGGCCTTTGCTGGAAATTTGACCGGGAATACAGCGTCGATGTAGAGATGTTATCCGACTCCGTAGACAACGAGGCACGGTTTCGCAAATATCGAGAGGAAAATGGTCCGGACTCGGTGATGAATCTCAGTTGGCGACAGTTCGATGAGGTCCGTCATCGCGGTGCGGTCTTCGCGAGTCCGGTTCGTAACGGTCGCAATAAATTCGTCGGCTGTGTTAGTGTTGACGCTAGCCGAGGTTTCACTTCTCTAGGTACGGACGAGCTCTGGTCGGAACTCAATAGTGTCTGCCTGTGGATCAGGCAGGCCGGTTTTGGCGGTGCTTAGGGCGATGTCAGATGTTCGGCGCACACTCCGTCAGCTCTACGACGACGAGGCTCGTGGTTATGCAGAAAATACCGATAGCTATGAGGATTTCCCGGGTCTTAAAGAGGACGTAGATGCTTTTGTGGCTCAGCTTGGACGACCCGGCCTTATTCTCGATCTAGGCGCCGGGCCAGGGCGTGATAGCAGGTATTTCGCGGCCCGGGGTTTCTCTGTTGTCGCGGCAGACTTCAGCCTGGAGATGTTACGGATTGGTCGTTCGGCAGAAGTGGCTCACGTGCAAGCAGATATGGTGCATCTCCCTTTTCGGTCAAATACTTTTGGGGGAGCCTGGGTATGTGCCAGCTTGCTGCACCTGCCGTCCCGCAACCACGACCAAACGCTCGGCGAACTGCTGCGAGTTCTCGCTCCTGGGGGCCTGGCCGCAGTGAGCATGAAAGCGGGTGAAGGGGAGGGATGGATCGAAGGAAAGTCAATTAAGCGGCGTCGCTGGTTTACGTTGGTTGATCCAACGGAGTTCGTCACGACGCTGGCTTCGAAGGGTTTTATGAAGACGTCTTGGTCCTGGTGCAATAGAGGATCCTGGTTCATCGCGCAGGGCGCGAAGGCTCAGTAGCTGTAACCCATGAATCGGGGTCGTAATTGGGTACTACCTGACGGATTCCTCCGCGTGGATCAGCAACATCGCCTTCGTATCGCGGTATCAGGTGGATGTGCAGATGATCAATACTCCGGCCGGCCACTCTTCCCTCGTTGACGCCGATGGTGTAGCCACCTGGACCGTGTTGGGCGGAGAGTTCTTTTTCGACTGTTCTCAGGAGAGCGTACGCGTCAATGATTTCTGATTCACTCAAATCGAAGAACGACTCGACATGGCGTTTAGGTACAATTTCGACGTGTCCAAGCGTCGCGGGGAAATTGTCGAGTCGCGCATAGAAGGTCTCGTTCGCATTAATTATTGTATTCAGATTTCCATCGTCTCGCAAGCAAAATAGGCATGCTGCAGGTGGCGTACCTATCGCCCGTTGGGCTGCAGTGTTGACTGGTGGTTCACATCCACTGTTGATCATGAACGGGCTCCATTCAACATTTGATCATCGAATGATGGTGTCGACGCGGCTCGCATTTAGCTGGCTGAGTCATGCGGGAGCCCGTCGGGAGCACGACACGCGCAAGGATTTTCAGTGACTAACGCCGGAACAAGGCCCACGTGCGTGCAACGAGCGCGGAAGGCGGAGGGTTCGGGAAGAGGGCGACGGTGCTGCGGGTGGATTTGCGCTACGGGGGCCTCGCACCAATGCGGCGGGGGCGGTGGTCATGGTCACAACTCCGTGCTGACGGTGTGGATCAGGTCGAGGGACTCTCGAGGTGGGAGCGCCTGGGCCTGCACGGAGGCGAAGGCGTGCACATACTGCCGGATGATGCCGTCGCGCTCGTGGACGGTCCAGCTGGTCTCTCCGTCGACGTAGACGGCCTCGGCGTCATTCTCGTCGGGCCACTGGATGATGACGAAGGATGCGCCGAGCGCGGCGTGGGCGTCGGCGGCGAAGGGCACAACCTGGACGGTGACGTCGAACTCGCGGGTGGCCCGGGTGATGTGGCGCAGCTGCTCGCGCAGCACCTCGGGGCCGCCGACCTGCTGGCGGATCGCCGCCTCGGACAGGATCGCGGTGAACCGCATACCCTCGGCGAGCCGCTTCTGTCGGCGCATCCGCAGTTCCAGGTAGCGATCGATATCGGCCACCCGGATGTGCATGGAGCCTGCGGTCATGATTCGCTCGGCGTAGTCGTGGGTCTGGAGCAGGCCAGGGATCACGTGCCCCTCGTAGCCGCGGATCCAGGACGCCTCGACTTCCAGCTCGATGAGCATTTCCACCGGCTCGCTGAGGATGTCACCGTAGTCCTGCCACCAACCCGGCTCGGCCGAGCGCCGACGCAGCTCATCAAGCTTGCGGGCCTCAACCTCGGGGATGCCGAGTACCTCGACCAGGCGTCGCAGCACTGCTGGAGTCACCTTCGCCTTGCCGTTCTCTATCCGGGACAGCTGCGGCTGCCCGAAGCCCAGCTCAGCGGCCAGCTGCGTGCCGGACAAGCCACGCTCAGCCCGGTAACGGCTTAACCGGGCACCTAGCCACCGGCTCCGCACAGTCGGGCGCATGCCCGCCTCCCTCAAGGTCGAACGGGGACGGGCGCCGCCAGCGACCGCCACCTCATCAGCTGGCTTCATGCTACGCATAATTCTGCTGCCGTGCGTGATAGTCGCCCGGCATCGGTGTGGCGGTGGTGATGTTCTGGGCGGTCAGCGCAGCGCGTCGGCTTTCAGCGCGTCGAGGAAGACGGCGAAGGTGGCGGCGGGAAACGCCAGGCTGGTTCGTCGGGCGCTGTCGGGGCTTTGCTTGGTGTCCTGGACTCCGACCCAGTCACCTGCGTGACCGACAGCGACGCAGTTGCCACTGGCGGTGCTGCGGGTGGACTTCTGGTAGGTCGCGTCGGCCAGTGCCGCTGAGGGCGCGACGCGCTGGTCGGTCATGGTGACAGCTCCTTGATGACGGTGTGGGTCAGGTCGAGAGATTCCCGGGCACCCAGCCGCACGGTCGGGCGCATGACCGCCTCCCTCGAAGTCGAACGGGGACGGGCGCCGCCGGCGACCGCCACCTCGGGCGCGCGCAATCACCCGATCGGTGGCTTCATGCTACGCATTATGCGTAGCATGAAGCGTCGTGGGCGGGGTCGTTCTCCACCATTGACTCTAGCCTCTGGTGGAGCGTCTGAGAGTGTGCACCCCGGCGCTCCACCAGCACCACAAGCTGACGGAGGCCTCGGCCGTGCCCACTCCCCCCGATCCGGCCGGGGCCGCCGTCGCCCACACACCGCAAGGGGTACGCCCACTAAGACCCCGGCTGGCCGCCGGTCGAGCGCCCCGGTACAGATTCGCGCTCCTGGCGGCCAGCCGGGCTCCAGCCTTGGGCGCATCGAGGCCAGGCATAATCCAAGCACAGCGCCACCGCGAGCACAGTCGCGAGCGATACGCAGTATCCGGCGACGGTGTCGGTGGTGTAGTGAATGTGCTGGGCGACGAGCGAGATCGCCACGCCGACCGCGACCGCGACCGGGACGAGGCCGGCGACCAGGCGCGCAGCGACGCCGCGGGGCCACCGCGCACCACCGATGAGGATCGCGGTCTCGAAGGCGACCGCGGCGACCACTGTGGTGTGCCCGCTGGGGAAAGTCAGGTGCCCGAAGCGCAACCGCCCGACGAGCGGCTTGAGGATCAACTCCGTGATCGTGACCGCCGTCACCGTGCCGACGACGGCGAGTAGCACGCCCGACCATCGCCGGGCGGCTGCGGCACAGCCGGCGACGGCGGCCACCAGAACGGCGGCGTGCACGGGGTTCCCGAGGCTGACCAGAGCCCGGGTGATGCGCTGATCCGTACCCACACGGTCCCTGATCAGCGCATCCAGACCGCGGTCCAGGTGCCCCGGCATGTCCTGATCGGCATACCGCAACCCGAGCACCACGACCACGATGACCGCCAACACAACGACAACCGCCGCGGGCCACCGCACCCCCCGCGCCAGCAACGGCCGATATCCACTAGGACCAGAGCCCACAGAGAGTGCAGGCTAGCTGGTAGCGGCCAACCATCGCCATTCGGAGCCGAACGGCGGTCGCGCGGGTGCCCGGGACTGCGATTCGGAGGCGGATGGCGGTCGGTTGCGAGGGTTACCGGCTGGCAATAGGGTGTTGTTACTGGCGAGTAGGATTTGGGTCACGACGGCGTGGGAGCTGGGACATGGGTCACTACAAGAGCAACCTGCGGGATCTGGAGTTCACCCTCTTCGAGGTGCTCCGGGTCCACGAGCGCATGGGTGTCGGCCCGTACGCCGAGATGGACCGCGACACCGCGCACCACCTGCTCTGCGAGCTGGACCGGCTGGCTCGCGGGCCGCTGGCGGAGTCCTTCGCCGAGTCCGACCGGGACCCGCCGACCTTCGACCCCCAGACGCACACCGTCGAGCTCCCCGCAGCGTTCAAGAAGTCCTACCGGGCGCTGTGGGACGGTGAGTGGTACCGGCTGGACCTGCCCGCCGAGCTGGGCGGCTACGGTGCGCCGGCCACCCTGCGCTGGGCCGCCTCGGAGCTGATGCTGGGCGCCAACCCGGCGGCGTTCGTCTACATGAGCGGCCCCAGCATGGCCCGTGTGGTGCACGACAACGGCACCGCCGAACAGCGGCGCTGGGCCCGATTAATGATCGACAAGGGCTGGTGCGCGACCATGGTGCTGACCGAGCCCGACGCGGGGTCGGACGTGGGCGCCGGGCGGGCCAAGGCGATCGCGCAGCCCGACGGCTCGTGGCGCATCGAGGGTGTGAAGCGCTTCATCACCTCGGCCGAGCACGATCTGACCGACAACATCGTGCACCTGGTCCTGGCGAGGCCCGAAGGTCCCGGCATCACCCCCGCCCCGGGCACCAAGGGCCTGTCGCTGTTCTTGGTGCCGAAATACCACTTCGATACCGACACCGGAGAGCTCGGTGCTCGTAACGGCGTGTTCGTGACCGGCGTCGAGCACAAGATGGGCATCAAGGTCTCCACCACCTGTGAGCTCACCTTCGGCGCGCACGGCACACCCGCGGTCGGCTGGCTGCTCGGCGACGCGCACGACGGCATCGCGCAGATGTTCCAGGTGATCTGCTACGCCCGGATGATGGTCGGCACCAAGGCGATCGCCACGCTGTCCAGCGGCTATCTCACCGCGCTGGAGTACGCCAAGCAGCGGGTCCAGGGCGCCGACATCACGCGGATGCGCGAGCGGACCGCGCCGCGGGTGACGATCACCCACCACCCCGACGTGCGCCGGATGCTGATGTTGCAGAAGGCCTACGCCGAGGGCCTGCGCGCGCTGTACCTCTACACCGCGAGCTACCAGGACACCGTCGAGGTCGGCGGCGAGGATGCTGAGCTGGCCGCCCGGGTCAACGATCTGCTGCTGCCCATTGTCAAGGGTGTGGGCTCCGAGCGGGCTTATGAGATGCTCACCTTGTCCTTGCAGACCCTGGGCGGGTCGGGCTTCCTGCAGGACTACCCCATTGAGCAGTACATTCGAGATGCCAAGATCGACAGTTTATACGAGGGTACCACGGCCATCCAGTCCCAGGACTTCTTCTTCCGTAAGATCGTCCGGGATGGGGGTCACGCGATCGGGCACCTCAACAAGGAGATCCAGGCGTTCCTGGACGCCGGCAGCGGTAACGGCCGACTCAAGGAGGAACGGGCGTTGCTGGCCACCGCGGCGGGTGAGCTACAGGCGATGCTCGCCGCGATGCTCGGCTTTGTGACCTCGGCGCAGCAGGACCCCCGCGACACCTACAAGGTCGGCCAGCAGACCGTGCGCTTGCTGATGAGCACCGGCGACGTGCTGATCGGTTGGCTGCTGCTGCGCCAGGCCGAGGTGGCCCTGACCGCACTGGCCGGCGAGGTGTCCCCGCAGGACCAGCTGTTCTACCAGGGCAAAGTCGCCGCCGCGCAATTCTTCGCCCACAACATCCTCCCCGAACTCACCACCCGCCGCACCATCGTCGAATCCACCGACAACACCCTCATGGACCTCCCCGAAGAAGCCTTCTGAGGCGCATTCAGCGGGCTCAGCGGGGTAAACCACGTGCGAATAACCCCGCTGAGCCCGCTGAATGCGGCGGCTAAGGGGTGCAGATGACGTGGGGGATGGGGTCGTAGACCACTTTGCGGGTGTGGCGATTCAGCTCGGCGTGGGTGGTGGGGTCTCGGGTTATGCGGGTGTCGGTGACGGTGAAGCCTCGGGCGCCGGGGGTGGGGGTGCAGGGCTGGTCGTGGATGGTCTCGGTGGTGGGGTCGGTGAAATCGGTGCGCGGGCCGGTGATCGACTCGACGTCGACGTGTTTGGTTCCCCAGAGCGTCACAGTGATCGCCGATGGGGTCCACTGCGTCTGGATGAGGATGCCGGTGGGTGAGTCGTCGCGGAACTTGACGTCGATGGCGCCCTCGAACACGGTGGCCTCGCGGGCCGCCGGGTAGCGGCTGATGTAGTAGCTGTGCTCCTTGTGCTCGACGTCGGTCATGCCCGCGAAGTACGCGGCGTTGTAGATCGTGGTGGCGAACTGGGAGATGCCGCCGCCGATGCCCCGGCTGGGGCGGCCGTGGTCGATGATGCCCGCGTCCACGTATCCGGTGGTGGCGTCGCGCGGGCCGGTGTACCCGTTGAGGCTGAACGTCTCTCCCGGCCGCACGATCGCGCCGTTGACCTGCTCCGCGACGCGGCGGATGTTGCGCCCGGAGTCGGTGGCGAACCCACCGGTGGTGAACGTGCTGATCGGGGTGGTGATCTCGAGCGTGTTCGCCTGCTCGGTGCTCAGGCTCGGGGGCAGGGTGACGTAGCCGGCCGACAGGGTGCGTTCGGGCCCGGAGTTGTGCAGCACGGCGAGCAGCGGCAGCAGGCTGGCGGCCCAGTCGATGCCCCGGCCGTCGACTGAGGGCAGCACCACCGGCGCGTCACCCTGGATCAGGATCTCGGCGTTCTTGCCCGGCCGCTGGGTCGAGGCGAGCTGCGGGGTCAGCGCGGCGATCACGGTGGGATTGTCGATGGTGGTGGTCAGGCCGCCCTGGCTGTCCGGAGCGAACCGCAGCGCCGCCGCGACGACCTCCGGCGTGAGTACGGCGTCGTGGCCGTCGCCGGTGACCGTGACCGGGGCGGACACCGCGGGATTGACGATGTCGTGCAGCGCGGCCCGGATTCCCTCGGCGGTGGTACGCACCGGCTGTGTCGTTACCGGGATCGTCACCGGGGCGTGCACGGTGCCGCTGTGCATCCAGACGGCGAGGATGATGTCCGTGGCGGCGGGGACGTCCAGGTGCTGGCCGGGTCGCGGGTAGACCGGAATCGGCCGGGCGCCGGCGAAGCGGATGGCGCCTTCGATCGGTTCCCGGTCGGTGTGGCTGCGCAGCTGCTGGAGCGCCATGGTGAGAGCCGTCCGGTCGTAGGCGGTGACCACGCCCACCTCCCGGGTCCGCCACAGCGAGACCAGGCGGGTCCACGGGTTGAGCGGCTGCTTGCCCGCTTGAGCGAGGGTGGCGGTCCAATCCGGGGTGAGACCGGCCCGGCTAGGCTCGATAGTCGCATCGACGTCACCGACGCGCAGCGCGATCGGATGGTTCAGCGCCGGCTCGAGCCGCGCGCGCAGCCGCTGCTGCGCCGCAGCCCGCGCCAGCCCACCGACGGGTACGCCCGCGACGGTGACGCCTCGGGGCACCTCGCCCGAGGACCTCGCGAGGTCGATGCCGTAGACCAGCGCGAGCAGTCCGAACACGGCAACCGCGGCGATGCCCATCCGCCCGGCGGTTGGCCTCACAAATACAGGCCTGTTCCGTGCTCGGTGCGCTCACTGGCTACCGCCTGCAGGTCCCGTTCCCGCATGACCAGGTAGGCGCACCCGTGCACCTCAACCTCGAACTGGTCGTCCGGGTTGAACAACACCCGGTCACCGACCTGGACGGTACGGACGTGGTTACCGACGCCGTACACCTCGCCCCAGCACAACCGCTTGGCTACCTGAGCCGTCGCCGGGATGAGGATTCCCCCGCTGCTGCGGCGCTCGCCGCCCTCGCCCACCAGGCGCACGATCACCCGGTCGTGAAGCATCTGGATCTCGAGCTTGCTTTCGGACACCCGGAGAGGGTACGTCCTGCCGTCGACGCTGCTCGGTACGGCCCGCCCCAGAGAAACGTCTCAGGAGAAGGCCCCGTGACATAGGGAAGCCCCGTGAGGCTGCCGGGTCGGGGGTCCAACAGCATCACGGGGCTATCAGTGTCATCGCTACACCCCACGGCGGTGTTACACGCGCTGGCTGACCCACCGTCGATTCACTCGTTCGGGGAGCGCGGGACCATCAGCCAGCCGGCGTGCCAAGCAGGAAACGTCCGAAGTGTGGGACGGTGAAGGCGATCTGCCCACGTTCCCCGGAGTAGACGAGCCCCTTCTTGAGCAGGCTGTCCCGTGCTGGGGACAGCGACGAGGCGCGGCGCCCGAGCTGTTCGGCTACCTGGGTGGTGCCGACCGGCTCGTCCCGGCCGCCGGTGAGCTCGGCCATCGACTGCAGGTACTCCCGCTCGGCTGGAGTGGCCCGCTCGAACCGAGAGCCGAAGAACCCGACGGCGAGTTCGCTCTCGGCCTCGGGCGCGGCCACCTGGACGTCGAGGATCCCGATCGGCGACGCGGGAGCGGCGTCCCAGGCGGCCTTCCCGTAGGCCTGCACGAAGTAGGGGTAGCCGCCGGAGGTCTCGAACAGCGTGTCCAGCGCGTCGGGGGTGATCGCGGCGTTGCACCGCTCGATCGGCGCGACCACCGCGCGGTCGGCGTCGGCGCGGTCCAGCCGGTCGATCCGCACATAACGGAACAATCGCTCGGAATAGGACTTCGACGCACTGAGCACCGCCGGCAGGTGCGGCAACCCGGCGCCGACCACCACCAGCGGCGCCCCGGACTGGGACAGCTCGTGACACGCGGCGCACAGCGCGGAGACGTCCTCGGGTGCCACATCCTGCATCTCGTCGATCAGCAGCGCCACCCCGGTGCCGACGTCGGCGGCCAGCTCGGCGACCTCGGTGAACAGCTCCACCAGGTCGATCTCGATATCCCCGGAGTCGGCCCGGCCCGCGACGGCCGGCGCGTCGATTCCCGGCTGCCAGCGATCCCGCAGCTTGGCGTCGGGCGGCGTGGCGCGCAGCGCGAACGCCTTGAGCACCCCGAGCACCTGTTCGACCCGGTCCGGCGCGCGGTGGCGCAGCGCGAGATCACGCACCGCGCGGTGCAGCGCGGCCGACACTGGGCGACGCAGCCCGCCCCCGGGCCGCGCCTCGACCTTGCCCGCACCCCACCCCCGGCGCATCGCCATCGACCGTAGCTCGCCGAGCAGCACCGTCTTGCCCACTCCACGCAGGCCGGTCAGCACCAGAGAGCGCTCTGGACGGCCACGGGCCACCCGCTCCAACACCACATCGAACGCGGCCAGCTCCCGGTCGCGCCCGGCCAGCTCGGGCGGTCGCTGGCCGGCGCCGGGGGCGAACGGGTTACGCACCGGATCCATGTCTCGGACAGTATCCGGCTGTCTAGCATCAACCGAAGATTCCGCAATTAACCCCGATCGGCGTGTCGCGCTCGTGAGTGGCAAACAGTGGAGGGGCGCGGCGCCGGGGGCGAACGGGTTACGCACCGGGTCCATGTCTCGGACAGTATCCGGCTGTCTAGCGTTGACCGCAGATTCGGCTATAGATCGCTCACAAGCTTGCTTACCGCTCTGCCGCCGGAGCGGTTCCCGGGGTGGCCCGTGCGGTTCGGTTGGGATGCTGTGGAAGTCAGCTCACCCCGCAGCAGCGACTGCTCGGCGCCGCCATCCGTGCCACGTTCGATCTCGACTGATCTCATCTCGGCTGGGCAGCATCGCCGTGGCCGAATTTTTCTTATGGGCAGGTTCGCTGGGTGGCTACGCCTTGATGGCCTGCATCGTGTAGCTCGCGGCCAGCCGTTCGGGCACTGTGCGCAGCCGCCATTCTCCGGCGTCATCCACGACCATGTGGCCGGGCAGCGCCTCCCAGGGCACGCTGTCATGCTCGACGAGCGCGGTGAGCCGCATTCCGGCATCAAACAAGGCGGTGATGATCTCGCCGAGTCCGTGGTTCCAGCTGTGGGAGAGGCGGTGCGTGAAGACGGCCTCGGTCTGCACGTAGGTACCTGGATCGTCGGAGACCATCGGCTCGGCGTGCTCGAAGTACGGGTAGCGCAGCGTGAGCGCGCCGGAGGTCTCCTCGAGCGACAAGAGCATGGGGTGGATCTCGCGGATGAACAGGCGACCACTCGGACGGAGCAGCGCAGCGACCACGCGGGCCCATCTCGCCACGTCCGGCAGCCAGCACAGCGCGCCGACCCCGGTGTAGACGAGACCGAAGGCCTCCGCGGCGAGTGCCTCGACGGCGTCGTACACCTGCGCTTCGTGGAAGTCGATGTCGGTGCCAGTGCGCTCGGCCAGCCGGCGTGCCTGGGCCAGCGCGGCCGGGGAGAAGTCCAGGCCGGTCATCCGAGCGCCCAGGCGCGCCAGGGAGAGTGTGTCGGTACCGATGTGGCATTGCAGGTGCACGCCGCGCTGCCCAGCCAGGTCCCCCAGCCGGGGACGGTCGAAACGGACCACGCCACTCAGGTACTCAGGATCGCCGATGAACCGGTCGAACCCGTAGCCCACGGACGCGGCGTGAGCTGGAGCCCGCTCGTCCCACCTGGCCTTGTTGATCGCCACGTACTCGTCCATGCTTGGCACGGTGATCTCCCAGGGCATCGGCCCACGTTGACGGTTTCCGCGACGCCGCGTCGAGCGATTATCGCAGCAGGTCACTTTGGCTATGGACGCATCCCACTGTGGTACCCGTCTGGGATACCATTGTGGGATGAGTAAGCAGATCGCCGTTCGGCTTCCGGAGGACATCGTCGAGTTCATCGATCAGCTCGTCGAGCACGGCGAGGCCAGTAGCAGGGCGACCGTCGTGGCGCGGGCGGTGGATCGCGAACGGCGGCGGAAGGTCGCGGCGCGGGACGCGGCCATCCTCGCTCGATCCCCCGGCGATCCTGATCTCGACAGCCTTGCCGAGTATGCGGCGCGTACTGCTGTGGATGACCTCGACTGATGCGGCCGATCCATGCCGCGCGCCTCGACAAGACCCGACCAGTCCTGATCTTGACCCGTGAGTTGGTACGCCCCCATCTCACCAGAGTGACCGTCGCGCCGATCACCAGCACCATCCGGGGTCTGTCCACGGAAGTGCCGGTCGGCCCGGCGAACGGACTCGACCACGAGAGCGTCGTCAGCTGCGACAACATCGTCGCCGTGCCCACCTCGGCGCTGGGTCACCACGTCGGCTACCTGTTTCCGGCACAGGAAGCCGAACTCGCCGCCGCCATCCGTGCCGCATTCGATCTCGACTGATGCGGTACGGAGTGGTCCTTCCCGGCGGGGCAGCTGGCGAGCAGTTCGAGCAGGCGAGCTCAATCCGGCGTTTCGACGCCTCATGCGCGAGGAGCCGCAAGCCGCGCGCACCGACGAGCCCGCCCAGTTTCCGATCACCATGCCCGACCAGCGGACCATCCTGCTCGCCGAGACGACCCCGCCGGGCCACCTCTACCTGCACGAAGTAGTCGAGGATCCGGACGGAAAGATCGCTATCCAGTTTCCCGGCGATACGGCTCCCAAGACGTACCGCGTGGAGGGCTGGCGAGCGGGAGACCCGGCGGGGTCGAGTAGCCGGGTCTCCTTCTACGACCGGATGACGCTGCGGCCCATGGTGGGGCAGTGGCAGGTGTGGCGATTCGTCAACTCCACCGGCGACACCCATCCCATGCACACCCACCAGTCCCAGTTCCAGCCGCTGAACTCGGCCGGCAGCCGCCTGGCCGTCACCGACGCGGGCGGCACGAACCTGTACAACCCCGAGACCCGCACGACCTCAGCGCCGCTGGTGCCCGATCCCCAGCGCCCGCCCAGAACCTACGAGCCCAGCGAGGTCCACGGGTGGAACGACGTCATCAGGGTCGATCCCGGCAACGTCGTCGAGCACACGGCTGGCGCACGGCTCAGCCATCCGCCAAGCCGATTCGGGCCGCGAGTTGGTGCAGTTCTCCGGTGCGCGCGCCACGTGATCCACGGCGGAGGCTGTCGACAAGGTCGAGGGCGAAGGGGCGGCAGCGTATCTCGTCCGGGAACAGGCTTTCGGCCATGAGCACTGTACTGGCGGCGTCATCAGGGTGGCCGGTGAGGCTGTGACCCCGCGCTACGTTGAGGTAGTAGCTTGCACGCCGCTCCTTGGATAACCGACTGAGACCCTCCGGTGTGACCTGACGGGCGGCGCTGACGGCACGTGCACCGTCACCGAGGTCGAGCAGAACCGGAACCTGATGCAAGCGGACATTGGTCGGGCCGAAAGCGGTAAAGTGCTCGTTGCCGTCGTAACCGAGCTGGCGGGCAACGCTGTGGGCTTCGTCCATTAAGTCACGAGCTATCGCGGGTTTGCCAGCACGACCGGCGATATCCGCTCCCCTGAGGAACAACATCCCGTAAATAGACAGGAATTCCGGTGAGCCGCCGCCGCGCTCCGGCTCCAACCGGTCAATGCCGGCCCGCACGAGTTCAAGCCCCTGATCGTAGTGGTTCAGGAACATGAGCCCCGTGGCGATCCGGCGTGCCGCCTCGCTGACCAGCAAGCTGTCACCGGTCTCCCCAGCAAGCACGAAACCCCGCTCAGCAGCTAACCAGGCGAGATCAACTTCCCTGAGCTTGTATAGCGTGGAGGCAGTCACCTGATACGCCTGCGACAGGAGCGTGCGGGCGCGTCGCGCCTGGTCATCAGCACCCGGACAGGCCGCGACGGCTGCTTGAGCGGTGGTGAGCAGACGCGGCGACGTCTGGCCGAGCAAGGGCCAGTGAGCATTCTGGAAGACAGTGCAGGCGTAGGTGACCGATTGGGCGAGCCGGTCAAGATCCGGAGGTTCAGTGATCTCAACAAACACCCGGCTGATGGCCTGATAGGACTGCACAGCAGACCGGATAGCAGAAATCTCAAAAAGATCTAGACAGTGCCTGGCTTGGCGAATCTCAGTGGTATCGGTCAGGGTCTCGACCGTGACGTGGAGAACCTCAGCCACTCGTTCGAGCATCGGCAGGCGAAGCAGGCCACGCTCACCGCTCTCGACCTTGTCCACCCAGCTCAACGAACGACCGCACAACTCAGCGAACTGCCCCCGGGTGAAGCCACGGCGGGCGCGCCACCGAGCAACCCGCCGGCCGATCTCCCGCCGCCGCTCACTCGCGTCATCGATGGACACCGTGTCGTACTCCAAACTCAGGGTCAGGTGACACCTCCCACACCTGCTCCCGCATCAAGCAGGCTATCAGCAGATTCACACAGTGGGAGACCCTACTGACACGCCTCCACTCGCCGGGACGGAGTGCGCCACCTCGTGGTTGGTGATCTCAAGTTGGCGCAGGAAGTAGCGACGCAGATCCGTCTCGCGGTTTCCACGACAGGTTCCCCTGACGCCAGGTTCCGGCCGTCCCAGATCAGCGGTTGACTCCGCACCAGCACCTAGTCACCGAAACCCAGCTCGTTGGGCGGGAACGCGTAGCGTACGAACAGCAACGCACCCCGAACACCGTCCGTGCTCACGCAGACCTCCGCCAGCCTCATTATCGATCTGCGCACGCCATTTCCGGAGAAGGCCGTACACCTGCTCGTCGCCGACGGCCGGTCGTCGGCGACGAGGCCACCAATGCCCACGACAGGCACCCGGGCGGGACCGACTCCGGCGGCACCGCATAACCTGTCGCTGGATACAACGCAACGCAGCGTTTCGAGCACACACAGTCAGCAGCGCGGCCAGAAGTCTGGTAGGACAGCAGCTCGTGGCGCGGTGATGGGTACCTGGGTCTTGGAGGGAGTCCGCAGTGGAGGACAGCACAGTGGGGGGCACCACAGTGGAGGACGGCGCGGCGGCGAACGGCTTGGGTGCCACGGTGCGCAACCTGAACGTCTTCGATGGTCTGGCCCTGGTGATCGCCCTCGCGCTCGTCGGCGTGGGATTCCTCATCGGCACCGCCGGCGGTGGCAAGACCGGTGCGACCACCTCGGCTGAGCTCACCGTCACTCCGGACAACGACACTCGCAGTCTGCCTCCCGGGGCGACGAAGGCCTTTCCGCTCTACGTCACGAACACCAACAGCTACGGCGTTCAGGTCATCTCGATCAGCGCGGGCACGTCGAACGCGATCCCAGGGGGGTGCCCGGCCGGCACCGTGACCAGCGCGCCGGTCGACGCCCCGGTGGGCTTCATTGAGCCGGGGCACGTTCGGACCTACGTCGTCTCCGTGACTATGTCTGCCAACGCGGGCAGCAGGTGCAAGGACCAGTCGTTCACTCTGCCACTGACCGTCACGCTAGGCTCTGCCGCCGCTGACCGACACTTCTCGTTCGGGAGCTCATGAACTCCGTCGGTGATGAGCTCAGAGGCTCGTAAGCTCCAGAGCCGGCACGATCCCCTTCCGGAGCCCTCCGCTCTGCGGCGCCGGGTCGCGCTTGAGGGCCAGTGTTCAGGCGGGGGATAACCTTGCTAGGACCTGCTTGATAGTCGGACGGCTGTTCCGGCGGCGGCGCATCAAGCTGGCGAGCTCCCTCTGCACGTACTCTTCGGCCTCCCGCTCGCACAGCGTTCGCTGACGCTCGAAGTACGCGTCAGGGTCTCGCACAATGTCTGCGGCGGCCTGCTTGATCCCAGGAGCCACGCTCGGGAGTGTGCGACTGGATACACCGACTATCGCCACAAGTGACCTCCGACCGACCGCGACCTTACCGCTATGTGCACCATGCTACCTGGCCAAGCGCTACCTGGCCAAGTGAAGCAGCACATCGTCCTGCTAGCAAGCTGTTACGTCTCCATCACACCGAGCATCGGATGATAGTAACAAATCGTTACACACTGGCGGACTTTGCTCACATAGCGCTACCGCTTGCACTACTCGATCGAGTATCATCGTGTCGTATGAGTGACGGTGGTCGGCCACGCTGGCTTCGATGGTGGGGGGGCGCCGCCTTCGCAGCGACGTGCGCTGGCGCGGCGTTCATCGCCCAGGTCACACCGGATGTTGGCCTTCCACCGTGGGCTGGCTGGACGATCAAGATCGGCGGCACGGGCGCCACGATGGTAGCGGTTCTCCTGGTGGCTCGTCAAACTTGGGCCGAGATACAAGCGAGAGAGGACGCCGAACAGCTGGCCAAGACGGCGGTCGCTAACTATCGGCTCGCTCTCGAATCCATCCTGCTACCACTGACTGACATATTCGGCCGAATCGTCACCGCGCCCGATGAGGCTGGTCGAAGGGAAGCGAAAGGGGCGATAAAACAGGCGGTGGTGAACTCCGCCGTTCAGTTTGCGGATGTACCGCGAGCGCGTTCGTGCTATTTTGAATACGAACGTAACGGTAGACTGACCTGCAGAACGTATGCCGGTCGGGGCTCAAGGCCGCGAACGGAATTTTCCAGCACTGACCGCAACCACGTGGAAATCTTCCGGTTGCTGGAGAATCGTCAGTCGAAATTAATAGAGGATGCCGACATGGAAAACCCTCCAAGTTTTCCGTTCGATGGAGATCACAAGACTTATATATCTGTTCCTGTCGCTACTAGCGCGGAAATTTTCGGCCTGCTGACCCTGGACACGCTTCATGCGGGTGAGCTCTCACCGCAGGACGAAAAGGAGATGCTTCTGCTCGCGCAGCTGCTCGGGATAGCGCTAGCCAGCAATGCCGGCAGTCGGGGTGGTGCAAACAATATTATAGCGGCCGGAGGGCAGCGTTTCGCCAGGCTGGTCTACTCAGTAAAAAAACGTGGCAACAATTCCACGTGAGAGGTTCCGTTCCGCATGCCCAGTCAGGGCGTGGTGGGCACCCAGTTGCCGTGGAATCCGTACGGGACCCGGTCCGGCAGGTGAATCGCGGCGATTGTCTCAAGACTGGCGGCATCGAGGATGGTCAGGTCGCTGCGCTCAGTGTGCTCATCGTAGACGAACCCCATGAGCACTCCGTCGTCCTCGGGGGCCTGCGGCGCATGCGGGACGAAGACGAACTCGCCGACGCGCTGGTGGACACCCAGCCGCCGGGCGGTGGTCTGACCGCGGCGCAGGTCGTGCTTGAGCACTGAGTCGCCGGTGTTGCCCCCGGCGCTGGAGGTCTGCATCGCGTACCCGTAGCGGTGCGGCCGGCCGATGAGCCGGTCGTCGATGCGCGGGAATTCCTGTGGGTGGTCATCGAGGCGGGTCTCGCGGACCTTGCCGTCGGCGAGGTCGACGGTCCAGCGGTCCAGGGTGGTGGGGCCCTCGTCGGGCCCGTGTAACTGCGTGTCGAACATTCTCCGGTGCCGCACGACGTCCAGCACGATCGCCTCGCCGTCGTCGTAAGCATTGAGCGCGTGGAAGACGTAGCAGGGCTCGATATCGAACCAACGGACGTCACCGGCGCCGCCGGCGCGCGGAATGACGCCGACGCGTGCCGGATAGCTCGGGTCCCATCGGTAGGGCAGGTTCGCATTCCCGCGCATTCCCTTCCCGGCCAGCGCGATGAGCGGGTCGGGCACCCGGACCCGGCCGATGAGCGCCGCGAGCACCAATCGAATCGGAGTGCGCAGGGCCGGCGGCACCGCAACGGCGACCGCCTGCCGGGGATCGAAGGTGACCGGGAGGTCGTAGAACACGACGTGGTTCTCGGTCAGCGAGAAGTCGTGCATCATCGGAGCGCCGCCGACCTTGACATCCACCGTTCGGCGGGCTCGCCCGTCAACGCCGATGACCGAGTACTGCACACGGTTGCCCCGGCCGAACGAGTAGGAGACCGCGTGCAGCTCCCCGGTGTGCGGATCGCGCTTCGGGTGCGCTGTGTAACCGCCGCGCAGAGTGCCGCCGAAATCGCACGGGCCGACGGTGTCCAGGTCGTCGGTGAGCTCGTAGTTGGTGATGCCGCCTTCCACCAGGGCCAGCGTGCGGCCGGCGTGGCTGAGCACGTTGGTATTGGCGCCCAGCAGTTCCAGCCCGGCCCGAGTGGGAGCTCGGCGGGGTTCGGCCTCGCCGAGCGCGCGGGCCACCGCCGGCGTGCGGACCCAGCGATTGCGGTACCACTGCGCCTTGCCGTCTCGCAGGCGCACCCCGTGGACCATGCCGTCGCCGGTGAACCAGTGATAGATCTCCGGGTCGACCTCGGCGACCGGGTTCGGCCCGTTGCGCAGATACCGTCCGTCGAGATGGGCCGGGATGGTGCCGGTGACGGCCAGCTCGGTGATCGTGTACTCCCGGAGCACCGGCGCGTAGTTGCCTTCAAGGTAGCCGTTGCCCATGGCGCGCCTCCGGGGTAGCCCTCATCCATTCTGTAACACCGTTATATTACTAGTGGGGTTGTACCCCAGCCCGGCAAAGCATGGTAGGGGTCGACTTCCGGTGTACACCTCCAGTCTCGCGGATCCCCACGCGGGGCCGCAGCTCGGGGCACCATGACCGAGCGTACTCATGCTGAGCGTGATTTGTCTCCTATGTCCTTTTTGTTTGCTAGTCAGCACCTGGCGTCCAGCTCTTGACCACCCACCGAAAGGCGATCTACTCTGACACGTGGTCGGGGCCGGTACTACTGAGGGGGGCCACGCCTTGCGCTGCGGCTTGCGGCGTTCGCCACGTCTGTAAGCTGGCCATGTCTATAAGCTAGAGTCAGCGGCGTGGGCTGCGGCAAGCTCTAGCTGCGTCTATATGTCTCGCGACTTCGCTTCGGATTATCGACAGGGCGAGGGCGCGAGATCTCCGCTATCTCGCTCATGTGGATCTGGTTTGATTCCTGCGAGGGTCGAGCCGAGGGGGCCTTGGATGAACGTTCACTGGGCACGTTCGAATAAAGTCTTGCTGGCCGTTCTGGCGACCACCATGGTGGCTGTCGGTGCACTGACCGCCCTGGTGTTACACCAACAAGACCAGACCACAGGCTATGAGCAAGTCCATCTGGAGACGGGTTCCTCGGCGGGCGTACCGGCAAAGGCGAGCACGCCGGATCCCGCCAACGCACCAGCTCGCCCTGCACCCCAAGTGGTCCCCGCACCCCAAGTGGCCCCGGAGGTAGTCCCGGCGCCTCAGGTGGTTCCGGCGCAGGTGGTTCCAGCACCCCACGCAGCCTTGTCACCCCAGAAGTCGCTGCCACAGGCGCACCCGCCCAAGCGAGTGCAACCGATCTCGCCGCCACGCCAGCCAGCCCCGGCACCCCCCGTCATTCCAGCACCCGCGGCGGACATACCCGCAGCTGACATACCCCGGAAGGAGGGCCCACCGGAGCTCGACAACATGCCGGCCAAGCCCGACGCAACCGGTAACCCCCCCGACGCAACCGGTAACCCCGGCGATCGCGGAACAACTCTGACACCGGGCGACCAAGAGCGCGCCGTTATTGTCGACGGGCCGTCGGATGGTCATCAGTCCCAGCGTAAGTGGTGAGACCACGCGCGTGGATGAGACCGCGCACCGCGATCGGCGACAAGCCAGACAAGCCAGGAGAGACCCGACAAACTAGGAGGGGCCCGGTGACCCCTGGAGTGAGCGATGAGGCACCCGCCCGGAGAACCCGTCCCGACCGGTGTGGGGACCCTCACAGTGCGGGCAGCATCCCCGTTGCTGGCGAGTAGCGCGAACCGCTGCCCACTCCTCGTTCAGCCTGCGACGCTCTTCGGCCGCCTGACGAATCCTCGGCTGGTGGGTCTGGCTGGTCCAGGAGGCTCCGAGCAGTAGCCCGAGACAGAGCAAGGCCAGGCATCCTCCGATCGCAAGCGGGCTCCCCACGCCGTACGCATCCACCAGCAGTGTCCACACCACCACCGCCCCCGCAGCCAGAGGCACGCCGGCAAGGATCATCGTGATCCGGCGCCCGGGACGGATACCCTGTCTCTCGTTGCTAAGATTCACCTTCGCCTCCAGCGTCGTCGGCGCTCACACCGAGTCATCCGCATACATCTTAGGCACCGACTTAGGCTCCGAGCGACGCTTTTAACCGTCAGGCGGGAGCGATGACGTCGACGGTCACCAGATCGTGACGCGTTGACCGGGGGGACGGAACAGCTTGTCGCCCTGCTTGACGTCGAAGGTCGTGTAGTACTCGGGTAGGTTGCTGACGACGCCGTTGGTGCGGAACTCATCCGGGCTGTGCGGATCGCTCAGCAGCTGTACGCGCAGGTCCTTGTCCCGGGTCTTGCCGCGCCACACCTGCGCCCACCCCAGGAAGAAGCGCTGCTCGCCGGTGAACCCGTTCATCACCGCGGCCGGTCGGCCGCCGAGCGACAGTCGGTAGGCGCGTAGCGCCACCGTGAGGCCGGACAGGTCGGCGATGTTCTCACCCAGGGTGAGCTCGCCGTTGACGTGCTCGCCGGGCAAGGGCTCGTAAGCCGAATACTGCGCGGCCAGAGCGGTGGTCCGGGCGGTGAACCGCTGCACGTCCTGCGGGGTCCACCAATCGCGGAGACTGCCGGTCCCGTCACGCTTGCGGCCCTGGTCGTCGAACGCGTGGCTGATCTCGTGACCGATCACCGCGCCGATTCCACCGTAGTTGACCGCGTCGTCGGCGGTCGGGTCGAAGAACGGCGGCTGCAGGATCGCGGCCGGGAATGTGATGTCGTTGAGCGGTGGGTTGTAGAAGGCGTTGACCGTCTGCGGGGTGGTGAACCACTCGGCGCGGTCCACCGGCTTGCCGAGCCGGTCGAGATCACGCTGGTACTCCAGCTGAGCCGAGCGCACCTCGTTGCCCACCAGGTCGTCGCGGGCGACCCGGAGTTTCGAGTAGTCCTTCCACTCGCTCGGATAGCCGATCTTCACGGCGAGCTTGCTGAGTTTGTCCTTGGCCTCCGCCTTGGTCGCCGCACTCATCCAGTCCAAGCCGTCGATGGACGAGCGGTAGGCGTCGATCAGCTTGCCGACCAGCGTGTCGATTCGCCGCTTCGCATCCGGCGGGAAGTATCGCTGCACATACCGCTGGCCGAGCAGGTCACCCATCGCGCCGTTGACGGCGTTGACTCCCCTTTTCCATCGTGGAGTCATCTCCTGCTGCCCGGCCAGATCGCGACTGCGGAACTCGAAGCGCGCCGTGACGAAGTCCTTGCTCAGGTAGGGGGCGAGGTCGTCGATGAGCTTGAACTTCAGGTACGAGCGCCAGTCCGCCGGCGGCACGGTGGTCAGCGCGGCGCCCAGGGCGGTGAAGAAACTGGGCTCGGCGACGACGAAGTCGGGGGTGTGCACGCCGGCCGCGTCGAGGTAGGTCTTCCAGTCCAGCCCCGGCGTCCGCGCGGTGGCATCGGCCACGGTGAACTTGTTGTAGGTCGCGGTCGCGTCTCGGTTCTGCACGGCGGTCCACTGGACTTCGGCGAGGCGGTTCTCCACGGCGAGCACCCGGCCGGCCGCGGCATCCGCATCGGTGACGCCGCCCAGACCCAGCATGCGCGCGGCGTAGATCCGGAACTGGTCACGGATCGTCACGAACTGCGGATCGGTTTTCAGGTAGTAGTCCCGGTTGGGCAGAGTGAGCCCGCTTTGTGTGACGTCCGGTTCATACGCTGAGGCGTTCTTGGCGTCCTGGTCGATGGACAGCGCGATGGGGCTGGGCGTGCCGGTCCTGGCGCTCTCGGCGAAGTACCGGAGGAGGTCCGTGGGGCTGGTGAGCGCGTCGATGCGGTCCAGCGACGCCTTCAGCGGCGCGGCGCCGAGCGCGTCGAGCCGCGCGGTGTCCATGAAGCTCGCGTAGAAGTCGCCGATCTGCTGGTCTGGCGAGCCGGCCGCGCCGCGGCGGGCCGCGCTGTCCTCGACGATCGTTCGTAGGTTCTGGTCGGCGTGGTCGACCAGTGCGCTGAACGCGCTGTAACTGACCCGATCGGCGGGGATGTCGGTGGTGCGCAGCCACTGACCGTTCGCGAACCGGAAAAGGTCGTTCTGCACTCGAACCTGGCGGTCGTACCCGGCCGTCAGCAGCCCCGACCCCAGCGGCGGTGGCGGGGCGCCGGCACAGCCCGCCACCGCCCACACCAGTGCCATCGCGAGCACACCACGGCGCCACCGAGATCGAGTCACCAGATTCCCCCCAGGAGAGACGTCCACGCAACCTCCAACGTGATCGACGTCGACGATAGACCAGACCACCGACACCCAGCCCAGCCGCATTCAGCGGCGGAGCATGCCGGCGGCGCGAGTCAGGAGGAGCTGCAGCTCGGAGACTCGCAGGGCGCGCAGGGTGACGAGGAGGACGGCACCGCCCGCAACGGTGGCGGCGGCGAGCTCGGCGGCGGCGCGCAACGGGGGTAGGGCGTGGGGCATGGCGAGGTGACCCAGGGTCAGGACGGCCAACCCGGCAGCGGCGGCGACGACCGCGGCCACCGTGATGCGCGCCACCACGCCCGCCATCGACCGGATCCGAGGGCGGCCGAGGCGGCGCCACAGCCACACCTGACCAGCGGCGGCGCCGATGACGAAGGAGGCCGAGTTGGCTGCGGCGAGCCCGATGACGACCTGCTGGGGACCCAGCAAGACCGGCGCGGCCAGCGATAGCGCTACCTTCCCGGCGATCATCAACGTCATGATCACCGTCGGGGTGCGGGCGTCGCCCAGCGCGTAGAACACCCGGAGCTGCAGCAGCACGACGGCGTAGGGCAGCAGGCCGAACGCCGACGCGGCGAGGGTATGGCCGAGACGACCGGCCTGGGTGAGGTCGGAGTGGCCGTAGGAGAACAGCACGGTGGCGATCTGGTCACCGGCCACGGTGAGCAGGGCCGAGATCGGCAGCAGCAGCAGCGCCGACATGCGGGTACCCAGGGACAGGTCGGCGACCACCTCGTCGATGTTCCCGTCGGCACCGGCCCGGCTGATCCGCGGCATCAGCGCGGTCAGCACGGAGTTGCCCAGCACACCGTAGGGCACGATCAGCAACATCCAGGCGTACGCGTAGGTCGACACGCCGCCGCTGGCGGTGGCCCCGGCGATCCGGTAGGTGATGACCAGCCCGATCTGCCCGGCCAGCACGTAGAGGGCCACCCAGCCGGCGAGCCCGCCGAACGACGACAGCCGCGGGTCCCAGCCCCACCGCCGGCGCCACCGAAACCCCGACCGGTGCAGCGCAGGCAGCAGAACCGCCGCCTGCACGACGATCCCCAGCGTGGTGCCCACCCCGAGCACCCACAGCTTGAGCCCGCCCATGCGGCCGGGATCGAGGCTGATCTCGCCGGGGGTGAGCGCGTACACCCCGATCACCGCGATGACCACCAGGTTGTTGGCCACCGGCGCCCACGCCGGCGGGCCGAACACGTCACGGCTGTTGAGGACCGCGCCCACCAGCGCGGCCAGCCCGTAGAACAGGATCTCCGGCAGCAGCAGGTAGGCGAACGCCGTGGCCAGCGCGGGGCTGGCGTGCGCGGAGCTGGTCACCGACAGCCGGATCAGCAGCGGCGCCGCGACCACCGCAGCCACCGTGCCCACCACCAGAGCGACCGTGCTCATCGTGAGCAGCCGCTGGGTGTAAGCCAGACCACCGTCGGGATCGGTGCGTTGAGCGCGGACCAGCACCGGGATCGCCACGCTGGACAGCACCCCGCCCAGCAGCAGCTCGTAGACCATGTTCGGCAACTCGTTGGCGATATTGTAGGAGTCGTTGAGCAGTTGGAACCCCAACGCCGCGGCCAGCAGCAGCTTGGCCACCAGCCCCGTCGCCCGGCTGACCACCGTGGCCACCGCCATCGACCCGGACGCGTGTGCCAACGACTGACCCGGCGGTACTGCCGTGGGGGACGTCTGGGACGCCGACGGCGGCCCAGACGCTCGGGGCGGGTGGTTCATCACCGACCAGCAGACCACCTCACCTCCCGGTCGCCCACGCCGGGGCGTAACACAATGGCCCGGAGGTCTCACTTCCGTCGCACTTCGCTGGAGCGCTTCCCAGGACGTCGTCCGGTAGTCCATGATCGGCGGCGCTCGATGGCGGTAGCAGGTACAGGGGTGAGGGTGATGGGCGGTCAGGGTGGGAACAGTGCGTTGCGAGTGCTGTTGGATGAGGCGCAGATGAGTAACGCCGCGCTGGCCCGCGCGGTGGTCTCGGCTGGGGCCAGGGAAGGGACCCACCTGGGCACCAGCACGACGTCGGTGCAGCGGATGCTGGAGGGAAGCCAGCCGCACTGGCCGGTGCCGAGGCTGGTGGCGAGTGTGCTGTCGCAACGGCTGCGGCGTGAGGTCGGCGTGACCGAGTGCGGGTTCGTTGATTGCGCCCCACCGGGGGACGATCCCTATGACGGGCTGAGCTGTTCGGGGACACTGGAGGGCACGGTCCGCACCATCGTTGAGTTGTCGGGACAGGACATGCGCCGACGGAAGTTCCTACTGGGCTCGACGTTCAGCGCTGCGGCGTTCTCCCAGCCCGCGCTGTTCGCTCTCACCGCGCCCCCGGCCCAGAGCACCGCTCGCGCCGCTGGCCGGCGGGTGGGTATGGCCGATGTGGAGGTCCTCACCGAGCAGGTCGTCCACCTGCAAAAGCTCGGTTGCCGCTACGGCGCGGGACGGGTGCGGGCGCAGACCGTCCAGCTGCTGCACCATGAGGCCAACGAACTGCTGCACGGCAGTTACTCGGACAATACCGGCAAGGCCCTGCTGACCGCCGTCGCGCAGGCCACGAGGGCGGCCGGCTTCGACGCGGCCGATGTCGGGCGGCATGCGCTGGCGCAGCGCTACTACATCCAGGCCCTCGACCTCGCTATGCGGGCGGGCAACCGAGCGTTCGCGGCCGAGGTGCTGAGCGAGATGAGCCGCATGACACTGATGATCGGACAGTACGGGTCCACCGAAGACGACCGGCTGCTGCACGGGCGCCAGGGCGTGGCGCTGGCTCGGGCCGGGCTGGCCGTCGGCCAGGGCCAGGCCGGCCCGGTGTTGACCGCCGCGCTGCACGCGATGGAAGGCCGCGGTCTCGGCATGCTCGGCGACGTTCGCGAGGCTCGCCACGCGGTGCTGGCGGCTCAGCGGGCCTACGAGTCGCTGGGCCCCGACGATGAGGTGGGCTTCTACACCGAGGCCGCGTTGGCCGCGGACCTCGGTCGGTGCCTGCGCGAGATCGGCGAGCCCAAACAGGCCATCACGCTGGGCACCACGGCGTTGCGGGACTACGAGCCTTGGCGGGTCCGCAACCGGTGTTTCGTGCAGACCGACCTCGCCGGAGCCCATCTGCTCGGCGGTGACCTGGAGCAGGCCGCCGCGCTCGGCCGCGACGCCCTGCGCACCGCCGCCGACGTCAGCTCCACCCGCACCCTGGACCGGTTGCGCACCCTGCAACGGCAGGTGCACCCGATGCGCCGTGCCTGCTCACCCCTGGCCGACCTCGACGACCGGATCACCGACTTCCTGACCCGCGCCACCCGACGACACGACGACAGCGCCCTGTGACCAGCCAGAGCGTGCAAGGCGGAAGCCAACGTCGTCATTTCGAACGAAACGTTGTCCCCGGCCCCGGTAAGAGGTACGCGCCCGGATCTGAGTGTGCCGCCATGAACCGCCTCGGCAGATGTGGATCACCTCGGGCCCGTCTGATGCGGTGTCGAGCGGCGGGCGCGGGTAAGGCAACGCCACGCTCGTAGTCCACTCGAACACGTTGCCAGCCATGTCGAGGCACCCAGTCGTGGACTCGCCGTCTGGGAAGATGCCGACGGGCGTAGTCATGCGGACGTGAAGCTCAGAAGTACGTAATGACTAACGGTCGCCCGGGGCGTTCATCCCTACCGCCCCGGGCGACCTCACCCCCTCGGGACCCCCACGCGGGCCGACACCTACCGTATTCCGCTCATCACGCCAGGCGCGACCACTTCCAAAACATACCAGCGGGTGTGTTTGCGCCGCCACTGGAAAACCCGCCTCCCACAAACTAGGTACAGCCCAGCGGGTCCAGGGCGGGTAGCTTCGAGGAGTCATGTCCAGCACCGGTCCTCGAAGACCCGGAACCGGCGACAGCGATCCCCGCTCACGCCGGGCCCCGCCGCAGTCGCGGGCCCGGGCCACCCGGCTGGCGATACTGACCGCCGCCGCCGAGCACTTCGCCCGAAACGGCTACCACGCCACCTCGCTGGACAGCGTGTTGGCCGACAGCGGCGGGACCAAGGGGGCGCTGTACTTCCACTTCGTCTCCAAGGACGCCCTGGCGCGGGCGGTCATCGCCGAGATGGCGCGGGGATGGGGTGCGCTCCGCAAGCAGGTCAACGGCCGAGGGCTTGACCCACTCTCGGCGCTGTTGGCGCTGGCCGACGAGGTGGTGGTGCTGCTGGTCGACGACCCGATCGCCCGCGGTGGCGTGCGGCTGCTCAACGACCTGCCGCCGTGCGGCCAGGACACACCCTGGCACTACGGTATCGCCGAGCGTGACGTTCACGCTCTGTTGGCCCAGGCCGCGCAGGCCGGCCTGCTCCAGGACGGGGTCGAACCAGCGCTACTCGCCCGGCAGGTCGTCGCGGTGGTAGCGGGCCACCGGCAGATATGCGAGGCCAGAGGTGGTCGCCACAACCTGCGGCAGCGCCTGGATGAGGCCTGGGGCCTGCTGCTCCCGGCGACCGCCACCGACGCATGGCTGACCACCTGGTGCGCCACCCGCTCCCGGTAACGCAACGCCCGCTGTGGGGCGTCGCGGTGACGAGAAGCGATCGGTCATAAAAAGGGCCCCGGCGTCACGGGGGCAACGTGACACCGGGGCCATAAACCCGATCCGCCCGGGCGCGGTCGGACAGATCGGGGGCTTAGTGCTCCACGGGTTGGTCGAGCCGAGGATCGGCAAAGCGGGCCTGTGCGACCCGTCGCCGGCAGCGGCGACCTAACTCAGGTGCGCGAGATCAGTCCGGTGATGTGGAGGGCTGCGCAGCGGGAGACCGTGGGAGGTCCCCGGCGCCGAGGTAGCTCAGGCGATGCGCCGGAGCGGGTCCCAGGCTCGCCCAGCTGTCACTCACCGCGATGTACGGGGCGCTCTTGGTGCCCGCACCGCTTCCGGTACCGCCGAGCATCCCTACCGAAGTGCTGCTTCCAGCGGGACTCGCCGGAACCGGCGCCGCCGGCTCGGTGCCGAGCGCTAACCGCCCGGCGAAGGGGTCCGCATCGGCGACGCGGCCGTGGTCCAGTGTGGTGCGCCTGGCAGCGGGCCGCACGCTCGGGCCCCCCACGCTGGACACCAGAGTGGGCCCAGGTGCCATTGCGGCCGCCGCCCGAGTGGCGGGCTCAGCCGACGGGACCGCCGCGAGTTCATCGGCCGACGCGTGCGGCCGGATACCACCGTACGCCGCAGGCCGGGACAGTGCTGCCAGGTCTTGGGCGGCCAGGACTCGAGTCAGAGGTTTCGCGGTGTTCACGATGGGTCGCAGAACACCGAGGCTCACCGGTGGTGGGACGGACCGCGGCGGTACCCAGACGGCGGAGCGCGCGCTCGTGACGGCCGAGGCGACCGTGGGCGAGGCCGGGTCGCTGACCAGCTGGGCCAGGCCGGTGCCCGGTTGCCCCGGGTTCTCACTCGCCAGGCCGACTCCCGATCCCAGCAGCCACCCCGCGACGGCCAAGCCGCCGAACACGACGATCCGCGACAGCGCGCGCATCACCCCGCAGGGCGCGCGCCACGCGCCACCTACGTTGTGGATGGCGGCCACCAGTTCCCCCTCGACCCTTCCGCCTGATCCGGCCTTGCCCGGACGGCGGTAACATCACACTACACGCTGTGACCGCTCAGCGTAAGATCTGTAGTGGTCTCTACCGCCGTCACGGCCAGGCGCGGCGCTGATCGCTTCGGTGGCGCCGACGGTGACCAGCACCTCGGTATCCGGATCGTGCACCAGTCCTCGAAGATCGTCGAGGTGAACGGCCGCAGCCGGGGGACCAGCCCGTGGGTTCGCACGGTCGTCATCCTGCTGTACCGCCGGCCGGCGGGGCACAATCGGCAGCGTGGAGCTGAGCGGCAACGAGCGGGCCAAGCAGCGGGCGCTGCGCCGGATGAAGGCGGTCGCGCTGGCGTTCCTGCTGGGTGCCGCAGTGGTGTACGTGGTGGCGCGGCTCAACGACAACCGTGCCCCGTGGGTGGGGTACCTGGCGGCGATGGCCGAGGCCGGCATGGTCGGCGCACTGGCCGACTGGTTCGCCGTGACCGCGCTGTTCCGCCACCCTCTCGGGTTGCCGATCCCACACACCGCGATCATCCCGCGCAAGAAGGACGCGCTCGGGGAGAACCTCGGCGACTTCGTGAGCGACAACTTCCTCGCCGAGGATGTGGTGGCCGACAAACTGCGTCGAGTGGGGATCGGCGGTCGGCTCGGACGCTGGCTGGCGCAGCCCCGCAACGCCGAGCGCGTCACCGCGGAACTCGCCACCGCGGTGCGCGGCGCGGTAGCCGTGCTGCGCGACGAAGACGTTCAGGCGGTGCTGGAGAACGCGCTGGTACAGCGCTTGATTGACAAACCCTGGGGACCGCCGTTGGGTCGGTTGCTCGGTCAGCTGCTCACCGACGGGGCGCACCACAAACTCGTCGACCTGGTCACCGAGCGGGCCTATGAGTGGGTGCGCGACAACCACGGCGCGGTGCTGCGGGTAGTCAGCCAGCGCTTGCCGGGCTGGTCGCCGAGGTTCGTCGACGAGCTGGTCGCCGACCGGCTGTACGGGGAGGTGCTGGCGTTCGCCTGGGCGGTGCACACCGAGTCCGACCACCCCATGCGCACGGCGGTGGACACCTTCCTGATGGAGTTCGCCCAGGATCTGCGCACCGACCCGGCGACGATCGAGCGCGCTGAGGCGATCAAGCTGCAGGTCATGGCGCACCCCGAGGTGCAGATCCTGGTCGGGTCGGCGTGGGGTACCGCGAAGAAGATGCTGCTCGCCGCCGCCGAGGACCCGTCCTCGGAGCTGCGCCGCCGGGTGCGCGACGGGCTGGTCGCGCTGGGCGGACGGTTGACCGGGGACGCGGAGCTGCGCTCCAAGGTCGACAACTGGCTCCAGGGGTTGGCCGGTTACGTGATCACCCACTACCGCGGCGAGATCATCACCCTGATCACCGACACGATAGAACGCTGGGACGCCCAGGAGACCTCCCGCAAGGTGGAGCTACAGGTAGGCCGTGACCTCCAGTTCATCCGCATCAACGGCACCGTGGTCGGTGCCCTAGCCGGCCTAGCCATCCACCTCATCTCCCAACTCCTCCTCTGACCCAGCACCCCGGCATGGAGACATGTCGGGGCTATCGGGCACCTCTTTGCCCCGACATGTCTCCATGTCGGGGAGGGGCGCGGGGTCTGGGTAGTCTGGGAGGGTGCTGCTGCAGTCGCTGGATCACTGGGTCTTCGAGATCCTGTACTACCTCGCGATCCCCTTCGGGTTCTTCGCGTTCATTCATGCTGCGCGTCAACGGGCCGACGCCTACACCGCGACTGACAAGCTGACGAAGGGGTCCTGGTTGGGCATCACCGGTGGCGCCACCGCCGCCCTGGTCCTGTTCCACCCGGAGGGTAGTTTCCTGCTGCTCTGGCTGATCGCCCTGGTGGCAGTGCTGGTCTACCGCGTGGACGTGAAACCAGCGGTGACCGAGGTGCAGCGCGGCCCCCGCTGGTGACACCGCTCAAAGAGCCAGTTCAGTTCGGGTCCTCGGGCTCGGAAGTCGTGGGCCGGTCCCACTGACAGCCCCGCTCGGCGACAAGTTGCGCGACGGTCGCGCTGGTCAGCTCCGTGGCCAGCACGCTGTTGGCCAGTGGCAACACGCGGTGTGCCTTGCACAGCTGGGTGGGCAAGGCGGCGACTTCCTCGCTCCTGATCTGTGTGTAGCTGTCGTCCGAACGTGACACGGATGATCGCATCCAGCGAGTTCGGTGAAATGATCGACGAGGAGAGCAGCCATGCGCTCGGCCGCTGCCCGGCGACCGGTCGGTCGAACGCGACGTGCAGCAGGCCCGCGCGGCGGCCTTCGGGCGAAGTGAGCGTGAACCAGGTGATCTCGCCGTTGCTGTCGATGCGCCCGAACGTCCCGGTGCCCCCCTGCTTCGTGCCCAGCAGCACCACCCAGAGGCCGGCAGGGCCGGCGACCAGGCCGACGGGGGTTGTGCCGCGTGCGGCGGGGATCTTGAGCCGCGAGGTCTTGTTGGTCTTGGCGTTGATGCGCAGGATCTCGCCGGCCTGATCCTGGCTGACGTAGAACTCGCCGCTGCCGGGATGACGAGCGACAAAGATCGGGTCCGGCTTCGTCTCGTACAGCCGGTACTTTCGCGGATCCTTGTGGTTGATCGCCAAGACCTGGTCGCTGGTCTTGAGGCTCACCCACAGCAGGTCGCCGTACTCGTCCACGTAATGCGGGCCCTTGCCACCACCCGGGATCTTGATCGTTTTCACGACCTTCGGCGGGGTGTCAAGCCGGTCCGCCCCCGGATCCACCAGCAGCAGCTTGTCACCCGCCTCGGTGCTCGCACGCCTGACGCTTGAGCCGGCAGAGCCACCCGCCCTGGGGTCTGATTCATGCGCAGGGATGCATGTATGGTGATTCGCATGGGCGACCATGGACATGGACATGGCGGCGCAGCGTCGGACCGTGGCCGGCTCGGCTGGGCGCTGGCGATCATCTCCGCGGTGCTGCTGGCAGAGGTCCTCGGCGCCGCCCTCACCGGATCGCTGGCCTTGCTCGCCGATGCCGGGCATCTGGCCACGGACGCACTGGGTCTGACGGTCTCGCTGATCGCCACCGTGCTCGCACAGCGCCCGCCGAGTCACCACCGGACCTACGGCCTGGGCCGTGCGGAGATCCTCGCCGCCGCGCTCAACGCGCTGGCGCTGCTGGTGGTGGGCGTGGTGGTAGCGGTGGTAGCGGTGGTCCGGCTGGCCGCTCCGCCACCGGTCGCCGGGGTTCCGCTGCTGGTGCTCGGGGCACTCGGGTTGGTCGGCAACCTGGCCGCCCTAGCGGTACTCACCCGCGGCGGAGCTGGTCAGCACGGACCTGATGACCAGCGCAGCCTCAACCTGCGTGGCGCGCTGCTAGAGGTGATGGGCGATGTGCTCGGCTCCGTCGCGGTGCTCGGGGTAGCGTTGGTGATGCTCACCACCGGCTGGCGTCAGGCCGACCCGGTGGCGTCCCTGGTGATCGCCGCCCTGATCGTGCCGAGGGCGCTGGCGCTGCTCCGCGAGGCGGCGCACGTGCTGCTGGAGGGCACCCCGCGAGGCGTGGACACCGCCGAGGTGAACCGGGTGCTGCGCAGCGTGCCGGGGGTGCGTGATGTGCACGACCTGCACCTGTGGACGATCACGTCAGGCCGCCATGCGGTCTCCGCGCACCTGGTGGTCGAGGAGGCCCGGTCGCTGCGCTGCGGGGAGACCTGCGTTCTCGACGCCGCCGCGACGGCGCTGCGCAGCCACTTCGGGCTCACCCACAGCACCCTGCAGATCGAGCACGCCGAGCACGCCGACCACGAGCACACGTGTTGACACCCGTGAGTGGCGTTGCGTGCTAGGACTCGTATCGCCACTCACGGGTTATCCACAGGCGGCGTGGCCGCACGGCGCACCCGCAGCGCCCACAGAATCAGCGGGATCTGCAGCGGCAGCCGGCCGTAGGCCACGGCCTGCTCCCCCAGCGATCGGTCCGACCAGTCGATCGCCATCTTGATGTTGCCCGGGAACACCGCGACGAACAGCACCGCCGCGGCAGCACCCCCGAGCCTGCGGGTGCGCGGCACCGCGACCGCGGCCGCGACAGCCAACTCGGCCACCCCGGAGGACACGGTCCACAACCGAGGACCCCCGGGTAGCGCGGCCGGTACCAGCGCGTCGACCGAATCGGCTAGCACGAAGTGCAGGGTCCCCGTAGTGGTCAGCAACGCGGCCAGCGCCGACGCCGCCCAGGGGAACCCCCGCCGGATCCCCGAGCGCGTCCAGGACACACCCATGCGCCCCACTCAACCACACTGACCACGGAGTGGAACGAGCCGGTGCGGACCGCTCAGGGATGTCATGGTGACTGGTATGAGAATTCGTGGCGGAAGCCCGGCCGGCCGGCGAGCTGTCCGACGTTCGCCGGCGTGCCGGTCAGGAAGTTATCCAGACACACGACCTCAACGCCGCAGGTGACCACCGCGTTCCGGCGTCCGCTTGCTGGGCGGATGGCCGACGCTAGCCTGGACGGGCTCCGCAGCCGGGGGAGCCCGTCTTGAGGGGAGTGGCGATGACACGATCCGGATTCGGTCGGGACGCGCTGCGCGCCGCGATCGAGGGGACGCTGGCCGGGCAGGGCGCGCACGCCCTCGCCGCCGGGGTGCAGCGGCTGATGGCCGCGTACCGCTCCGGAGAAGTCCCGCGCACCCCTGTTCTGGCGTCACGGCGCGATGTCGCCGCTTACGCCGCGTACCGCATGCCCGCCACTGAGGCCGCCACGCGTGCCGCACTGCAGCAGGTGATCGCCGCGCTGCCAGGCTGGGCGCCGATCCGCCTCGTCGACATCGGGTCGGGGACAGGAGCCACGGCCTGGGCGGTCGCAGGCGAGCTGCCGAGCATCGAGTGGATGACGCTGCACGAGCAGTCGCACGAGGCCATCGACGTCGGTCGCGCGATTCTCGACGAGTCCGGGGTTGCGGTACTCCGGCAGGCACTCTGGGTCCCCTGGCGGCTGCCCATGGACGGTGCGGTCGCGCCGTTCCCGCCGGCCGACCTGGCGACGGTGGGGTACGTGCTCGGCGAGCTGGAGCCCCAGCAGCGGGCGCGGCTCGTGGCGCTCGCGATGGAGGCCGCTTCGGTGGTCGTCATCGTCGAATCGGGGACACCCGGCGGCTATCGCCGGGTCATCGACGCGCGGGCCCAGCTCGTGGCCGCAGGCTTCACTCTTCTCGCGCCGTGTCCCCACCAACTCGTGTGCCCGCTCACCGATCGGCGCGACGACTGGTGTCACTTCGCGGAGCGCGTCGAGCGATCGACCATCCACCGGCGGGCCAAGGGCGCCCAGCTTCCTTACGAGGACGAGAAGTTCTCCTTCGTCGCTGCGGTGCGCGACGGCGACGTCGACCTGCCCGCCGCCCGGGTGATCCGGCACCCACAGCACCGTAAAGGACTCGTCTCGCTCGAGCTGTGTGTCTCCCACGGTTGCGCTCGAACACAGCTGGTCGGCAAGCGCTACGGCCCGGTGTACCGGCAGGCGCGGAAGGTGTCGTGGGGCGACCGCTGGGACCACATGCCCGGGGCTGCGGGCTCGTGAGTCCGCGACGCCGGAGAGAGCCGGCAGCGCCCCGCTCCCACCCCCCACGGAGGTTGGAGCGGGGCGCTTTGTCGCGTGCCCGGCGACGAGAGGCAGTCGACGCAGCTCCCGCGCCCAGCCGGCCCGGCGCGCTACCCCTCGTTCTCCCGTGGCCGTCCCCGCCGGAATGATCAGTCGAACTCGCCGGAACGAACTCCGGCCGTGAACGCGGCCCACCCGGCCCCGGTGAACATCAGGGCCGGCCCGGTCGGGTCCTTGCTGTCCCGCACGGCACGGTGCCCGCCGTCGAGGTCGGCGACCTCGACGCAGTAACCCTGGCTGTTGGTGAAGGTAGACTTCCGCCAGGCGGGAGCTAGGTCATCCATCGTCGATGCCTCTCTCTTCGCACTACTGGATGTGCTTCTCGGCGAGCTGCGCGATCATGGCCAGGCTCTCGTCCACATCGAGTGCCTGGCCGCGCAGCTCGTTGAACAGCCTAGCCAGCTGGGACACGACCGCCTCGTCGTCGATGACATGCCCACCGACGGCGTACTCCTGGCACGCGACGTCGGGCAGGAGTTCCTCGTCGCGGAAGCTGAGCAGCGCGAACGGCCCATCCGTGCCGGCGTGCAAGCCGTGATCAAACGGCAGCACCCGCAGCTCGACGTTGGGCCACCGCGCTCGGTCGAGAAGCTGCGCCAACTGATCAGCCGCGACTCGCTCATCCCGGGCGCAGCGCTCCAGAGCCGCCTGGGACACCACAGCAGTCAGCTGTAGCGGGCGGCCCTCGTCGGTCAGCCGCTCCTGGCGCGTCAGGCGCGAGGGGACGCGCCGGTTCACTTCGCCGGCCGACAGCCGGCCGGCGAGCGTGTAGAGCGTCCGCATGTACTGCTCGGTCTGCAGCAATCCCGGGATGTTCTCCAGGTCCAGGCAGCGCACCGAGGTCGCCTCGGTCTCCAGGCCGACGTAACCGGCCAGCCACTCGGGTAGCCCGTACTGGGACCACCAGCCACGCTGCCCAGCCTCTTGGCGCAGCTGCTCCAGCGTCTGGAGCTTGTCCTGCGCCCCGTAGTGCTGGAGCAGCACGATCAACTCCGTCTTCCCGATGACGTTGCGGCCTGATTCGAGGTAGGTGACCTTGGTCGCCGAGCAACCGAGGATGAAGGCCGTGTGCTCACGGTTCTCGTTCGCGTCCACGCGGAGACGACGCAGCGCGCCGCCGAGCTGGCGGCGCCGGATGGTGGGTCCAGACATGGTCACGCAGCTTAGCCTGGTAACGATGGCAAGTCATCTCCAGCATCAAGTTGCGTAGTGACGTCACATCGCCTATGGTGTTGGCTTAGATGTCACGAGCAGGGTTGGAGTCAGCCGCCGCCCGGCTTCCGTGGGTGCTGTGTGGATCACCATCCGATGAGCGAGCGGGACACGATCCCGCCCCCTGTCCACGAGAAGAGACATCCCATGGCTGATGGCGCGACCCCGAACGCGTCCCGCGAGGACCGCAGAGTGATCGGCGTCACCTGCGCGCTCCACAAAGGCCCCAGAAACTTCGCGAACCTGGTGGTGGAGCGTCAAGGCAGCGAGTACGTGTTCGACGTCCACGTCGCCGGCGCCTGCGTGTTCATCCTCGACGAAGACGCCGCGACAATCCTGTTCGAGACCCTGCGGATCTGGCTACGCCGGTGAACACCGACCCGACCCCGCAGCCGACGGACCGCGCCCGGGTGTGGCTCATCGCCGGACTCGGCACCGCACCCACCCCCACCGTCCGCGACGACCTCATGCGCACCTGGCAACCCGGCCCCGACGACCACTACTCCACCAACGAAGGCCGCCACCACGCCACCTGGAACGAACTCCGCGCCCGCCACAACCTGGTGGAAGTACTGACCGAGGACTCGGGGGACACCCCGTGAGCTGGTACCTCCGAACCAAAGCCGACCACGACACCCACCACGGCGAACTCAGCCCCGACGGCATCGTGACCGCGACGTGCGGGGTGAAGTTCACCCCATTACCACTGCCCTACGACCGGGTGAGCCTGCCCGGCTACCCCCAAGACCGCGACCAAACCTGCCCGGGCTGCGACACCATCCGCCGCGAACAAGGTGCGAGCAGATCACGCAGCACCCATAGCAGCCGCACGTCATCCAGGCAGTCGACCGAGACCTGCTGACCGTTCACGGTGAAGGTGTGTCGTGAACTCGACGCTACCGACCTCCCGAGTCACGAGAAACGTCCGTGGCGTCGAGTTCACGACACGCACCACCACTGCGCAACATCTTCTTGACACTTGCTTTGATGGCTTCGCGGATGCGGGAGTAAGGGCCGCAGCGGCAGATGTTCCGGATCTCGTCGAGGTCGTCGCTGATCTCGTGGCCGTGGGCTCTGGCCCAAGCCTTGTTTGGCGGCCGGCCTCCGAGTAGTTGGGATCAAGATCGCCTTGCGTCAGCGTTCTTCGAACCGCGAACCACTGTCCGGAAACTCTATCTTGATCACTTTTATGATCTGGGGTCGTAAAGTCGGCACTCGATCGGCGCACCAAACGCCAGACCAGCGACCACTCGATGGCGAAATACTGGTGAACCGCGACGTTTCGAAAATCGGCGATCCGTCGCCACGGCACGTCCGGGTACCGTTCTCGCAACTGGTTACTGACACTGCGGCTAGCTTCGCCGATCGTGGTGAGCTGCTGCAATACGGCCGCCCGCAGCATGTCGTCGCTGTCCCATCCGTCCTCGTCGATTCCGCCGAGCCAGTGGGAGATCCGGTCGATCGCCTCCACGATCTCAGCGAGGTAAAGAAGGTTATGAGCTCCGCAATCTGATCGTGCACGGCGTCGAACTCCAGACTCACTAAGATCACCTTGCCTCAGCGCGAGACGGCGTCGGGGTGGACACCACAACTGTGTTCCGCCGCTGTGGCGCAGCGTCACGGTCATTCGTAGCAGGCGTCTCCCTAGATCCGCCACGAGCGTGCCGCATGTTCACTCGACTACTGCTTCACCGCCGGAGAGAGTGGCCGCAGGTCACGGGACTGTCGACCCCCCGCTGCTCCCGACGGGCGCAACGACCAAGATGTGTGCGTGCAGTCACCGTCTGTCTCTGATCCACACCTGAGCATCAGCGCCGAGGACGGCGATGTGTTGCGGTCTCTGCTTGATTGGCTGCGGCACGAGGACGCCCTTCGGGGCCGGGTGCGCACGGGACATGCGCCAGTGCGGCCCGGTGAGATGGGTGGTGTGCTCGAGGTGCTGGAGGTGGCTCTCGGTTCTGGTGGGGCCGGCGCGGTATTGGCCGGCTCGGTGTCGACCTGGTTGAGCCAGCCGCGCCGGGCGGACGTGACGCTGACCGTGACCGCCGAGGACGGCCGCCACATCGAGCTCGACGCCCACCGCGTCCGGGATCCCGCTGCCCTGCTGCGCGAGGTCGAGCGGCTGCTCAGAAAAGAGGATTCCGAGCAGTGAGCCAGGCGTGTTTCCCCGACCCGACCAGGTCTCGCGCGGTGTTGATCGGCGCGAGCCACTTCGCCGCCGCCGGGCCGGACCTGCCCGACATCCCGGCCGTGCAGGCGAACCTGACAGCTCTGCGCCACGCGCTGACCAGCCCGGGCACCGGGGTGCTGCGACCCGAGTCCTGCCGCGTACTCACCGATCCGACCAGTGTGGATGAGGTCGGCACCGCGCTCTCCGAGCAGGCGGCCACGGCTACCGACCTGCTGCTGGTGTACTACGCCGGGCACGGGCTGGTGGACGACCGCGGCCGGCTGCACCTGGCGCTGGCGCACACCCATCCGCTACGCGCCCGGTGGACCGCGTTCCCGCTCGAGCTCCTCCGCGAGGAGATCGCGAACAGCGCCGCCACCACCCGCGTGCTCGTACTCGACTGCTGTTTCTCCGGCCGGGCGATCGACGCGATGGCAGACGATCAGGGGGTGATCAGCGGTCAACTCGAGGTGGCCGGCACCTAACACGCTCACCTCCACCACGGCGAACGCTCCCTCGCACGCGCCGGTGGGAGACCGGTTCACCGCCTTCACCGGCGCATTCCTGCGCGCGCTGGACGACCCCGATCCGCGCACTCTCGACCAGATCTTCGTGACGGTCGACCGTGACCTCGTGGCGCGGAACCTCCCCCGCCCGCAACGCCGCGCCATCAACACAGCCGGCAACCTCGCCCTCTCCCGCGGCCCCACCACCAGGCCAGACACCGAGCCACCCGACGCCGACGCGGTGTGCCTCACCCGCACCTACCGCTGGCTGACCGCGCCCGCATTCGGCGCCGTCTTTTATGTCCTCTGCTTCTACTTCCTCACCCTCATCCTCACCCTCATCCTCTCCTGGTTCCTCGCTCACGTCATTGCGACGTTTTTCTTCTCGGAAAAGAATTTGTTATGGGTATTCGTATTCAATGTTTTTGTGCTGCCGCTGATCCCCGTAGCGGTCAATATCGCCAGGCCGCGTGCCTCACGTCTTGGGAGAGCCGTGTTCGTCCTCAAAAACTCAGCTTCCGGCGAGACGGATGTTCGTGTGCACGAGCTCATCATCGACCGTTCCGGCCTCACCATCCGACGGACGCCCGCAACGACCCACCTCCCTTGGCGGGATATCGCACAGGTCGGTATCTTGCAACCCGAACGCGGAGCCCTCAACTGCCGCCTACCCCTTGGTCAGTACACGCGGACAGACCTTCTCGTGGTGCGGCTGCGGCCGGAGGTTCCCGGCCTCCGTGGCTTGAGCGTGCTGTCCGACGAGCACCGGCAGCTCGGCTATCTCGGTCTGTGCACGGTAGAAGAACTCGGGTCCTCCCGCCAGGAGATGACCAGCGCACTGGAGCGGTTCGCCGGCGGCAAGCTGGTGCACAGCTCCCGGCAATTCCTCGACCGCGACCCCCGGCTGCGACCCGAAATGGTGTAGTGGCTCACCGCGAGCACGGGCTGTCCGGGCCCGGAACCCGGTTTGCTGGGGCGGGCTCAGGATCACGGCCGTTTCAAGATGATCAATTCGAGGCTTGCGCCAGGATTCGATTCAACCACCTTGATCGCCGAAAGTGAGGCGTGGCCGTGCGGAAGTGCACGGC
>JBOHFI010000013.1:0-100160 GCA_050699595.1 Pseudonocardiaceae bacterium
GTACTTCGTGGATCAGTGGAGCCGCTCCTGGGCCACCCTTCACGTCACCACCGAGGCGCCCTACGAGGTGTCCCAGAGCGGGGAACGCTCCCTCTGGGACGAGGTACAAACCGCCTACCAATGGTGGGTCAGCGCGGGCGAACCGGCCGTCGACGCCTGGCGGTTCACCATCGCCCCGGGCGGCCAGCGCGTCGAGCTTCACGACCCGGTACCAGCACGCTAAGTGACGCCAGGGACCTTGGCGCCGCGCCGGTCAGCTGACTGGGGCGAGGAGCCTCGGGCGAGGGTCGGGAGCGGCGCCGCGGCGGGCATCGGCGGCGCAGTCATCGGGCTCACGCTGGGAGTCCCGCTCGGCGGCCACCCGGGCACGGTAGATCTGTACCTCCCGGTGCCGCAGCGCCGCTGTCCAGCCCAGCACCTCGCCCATCAGCTCGGCGACGTCCTCGGCGCACGCCTCGCCCCGGTGCGGGTACTCGATCGAGATCCGGGTGCGCCGGGTCAACACGTCCTCCAGGTGCAGGGCCCCCTCGTGGCTAGCGGCGTGCACCACCTCGACCCGCAGGTAGTCCGGCGCCTCGCGCAGCGACGCGAGCAGGTCGGGGCGCTGCGCGGCCAGAGCCAGTACCTGGTGCACCGCTGAGCCGTAGCGGTCCAGCAGGTGCCGCAGCCGGTAGGGGTGCAGCCCGTGCCGGGCGGCCAGCGCGTCGGCCTGGTTGACCAGAACGTGGTAGCCATCCGCACCGAGCAGCGGCACCTTGTCGGTGATCGAGGGAGCGACCCGGCCGGGCAGATCGGGCACCGCCGCGTCCACCGCATCGGCGGCCATCACCCGGTAGGTGGTGTACTTGCCGCCCGCGATGGCGACCAGACCAGGCGCCACCCGGGCGACCGCGTGCTCCCGGGACAGCCGCGAGCTCTGCTCGCTCTCCCCCGCCAGCAGCGGCCGCAAGCCGGCGTAGACGCCCTCGATGTCGCCGTCGCTCAACGGCGTGGCCAGCACGGTGTTGACCGTGTCCAGCAGGTAGTCGATGTCCGCGCGAGTGGCCGCGGGGTGCGCGAGGTCGAGGTTCCAGCCGGTGTCGGTGGTGCCGACGATCCAGTGGCCGCGCCACGGGATGACGAACAGCACCGACGTCGCGGTGCGCAGGATCAGCCCGGTCTCCGACACGATGCGGTCCCGAGGGACCACGATGTGCACTCCCTTGGAGGGTTGTATCCGGAACCGTCCCCGCCCACCGGACAGGCGCTGGATCTCATCGGTCCACACTCCGGTGCAGTTGAGCACCGCGTGCGCCTGCACGTCGGTCTCCGCACCGGTCTCGCAGTCCCGCACGCGGACGCCGCGAATCCGGTCGGCCTCCCGCAGGAAGCCGATGACCTGGGTGGAGCTGCGCACCGCGGCGCCGTACACGGCAGCCGTACGGGCCACCGTCATGGTGTGCCGGGCATCGTCGGTGATCGCGTCGTAGTAGCGCACCCCGCCGATGAGGGCGTCACGGCGCAACGCCGGCGCCAGTCGCAGCGCCCCCGCCCGGGTGAGGTGGCGCTGCCCCGGCACTGATCGCGCACCGCCCAGCGTCTGGTAGAGCGCCAGCCCCACGGCGACGTAGGGCCGTTCCCAGAGCCGGTGGGCCAGCGGATACAGGAAACTCACCGGTTTGACCAGGTGCGGTGCCAGCCGGGTGAGCATCAGCTCCCGCTCCCGCAGGGCCTCCCGGACCAGCCCGAACTCGAGGCGCTCCAGGTAGCGCAGCCCGCCGTGAAACAGCTTGGAGGACCGGCTGGACGTGCCCGAGGCGAGGTCACGGGCCTCCACCAGCGCCACCGACAGACCCCGGGTGGCGGCGTCCAACGCCGCGCCGGAACCGACCACACCGCCACCGATGACCACGACGTCGAACTGCTCGTCGGACAGCCGCCGCCAGTCCGCCGCTCGCCGCGCCGGACAGAGCTGCCCGGGAGCCGACCCGTTGATGGGCTGCTGGTAGTCGCGCCGCGCCTGCCGCACCGGTCCGTCCCACCCCCCGCGTCCGTCACAGCTCGCCTACTGCACGCTACCGCGTGGTGGCCTCCCCGTGGTCGGCATTACAGCGTGGTGAGCGCTCATGGCAGTGACTGTGGCTTCGTCGACGTCGGGGCATCGCGATCGGTAGCCGATCTCGGCGGTACGGCAGAGGAGCATCTCAGGTATGGACGTACGAGCGGATGTCATCGTGGTGGGAGCGGGCGTCATCGGGTTGACCGTTGGTGTGTGCCTAGCTGAGCAGGGGCTGCGGGTCCAGGTGTGCAGCAGGTCGGCACCCTCGGCCACCACCTCGGCTGTCGCCTCGGCGATGATCTGGCTGAGACCGGATCAAGTCACTGACGCCGCAGCGCGAGTTCGAGAGCGGGTCTCGTTCGAGGAATTCACCGCCTTGGCCGCCCTCGACGGGACCGGGGGGGTGGTGTGGTGACGCATCCGTGCTTGCGGATTCCCAACCTGGTGCTCGCGCTACTACGCGAGCTGCGGGAATATAGTCAGCAGGACTTGGCGGACCGCCTGACGGAGGAGGCGGTCAGACAGGGCGACAATCAGACGATCTGCGATGCGCGGATGATCAGAAGGTGGGAGAACGGAGAAGTCGTTTGGCCGCAAGACAAGTATCGCGTCCTACTGGAGCGGGTGTTCGACAAACCCGCGTCGGAGCTCGGATTCGTCCGTAGATGGACACGGACTCCTCTAGGGTGGACACTCGTCTCGGCGACAACCCGGCCTCAAATCAAAGACGAGACCGACAACCCGGTGTTCAAGGAAGAATTCCCGGATCTCCTTTGCGACTTCGACGACCTCCCGGGTGAGCGAGAGGAAGAGACGTGGTTGCTGTCGGAGGTGGCCCGCTCGGCCACGGCGAACGACCGAGGCGAATCGGAATGCGACACGTCGAGCAGACCGAGCGCCTGGCCGAGCGGATCAATTCTATCGACCACAGCCAGGGCGGGGGCGCTCTTCTACGCCAAGCCATCAACGGCGTGAGGGCCGTGCGCATCCTGGTGGAGCAATCCGAGTACAGTGAAGAGGTGGGTGCGCGGCTGGAGATCGCGACCGGCGGGATGCTCATCCAGGCGGGTTGGCTCGCCTACGATTCCGGTCTTCAGCGACTGTCCCGCCGCTCGTACACCGAGGCTTTTGTTCTCGGCGAGGTATCAGGGCATGACGAGATAACGGCACACGCTCTCTCGAATATGAGCATTCAGGCTAATGCTCTTGGGCGCCCGAAAGATGCGGTGAAGTTCGCCGAGGCCGCTCAGCGCCACGCCGGCTCCTGGGCGACTCCCCGCGTGCGTTCCGTTTTCGCCCTGCACGAGGCGCGGGGTCTGGCGAGCCTGAAAGCAGGTCCCGCGTGCGACGCCGCGCTCGCCGCGTCGACGAGCTACTTTGACGCGGGCCCGCAGGATGATGATCCGCACTGGATCGGATACCTGAACGAGGAGGAGTTGGCATCCCTCACAGGCGTGTGCCTGATGGATCTGGGCAGGGCCACAGAGGCGGGCGACTTACTCCAGAGGATCCAGAAACCTTGAAAATTTTACTAGAGATCGCTCGTCGTCCGCGATTTCCTACATGCGAAACCTACTTCTCAAGCGGGAAGTTGAACAGGCGTGCACGGTCGGCGACATCGTGCTACCTGTGATCTCAAGCCTGTCGTCCGCACGTGTCGTGAATCAATTTCAAAAGTTCCGCGAGGATCTCCAACAGTATTCCAGCACGCCGACAGCTAGCGAATTTCTCGACAGAACAGGAACACAAACGACGGACGAGAGGAATACGGCGTGCTTGAACTGGATCTCGTCCACTACACACGCGAAGCAGCGAACGGCTTTTTCGAGGTCGCTGCGGAGATTCATGCAGAGATTTACAGTGAGCCCCTGTTCAGAAACCACCCGTTCTTCTCTGAGAGCGCCTTTTGTCAAGGATACTCGATGGCTTTAGAGCAGCCTCGTTTTGAACTTCTAGCAGCGAGACTTGAAGGGCAGGAGGTTGGTTATATGTACGGTTACACACTTCGACCCGAAGCGGGTTGGTGGGATGCTATAGAGTGGTCCGAGACAGCGTTATCCAGTCGACCGGACGGCTATACTCACGAAGACGGAGACCGCACCGTGGTGATTCCAGAAATTATGGTCAAGCTGCCATGGAGGAGGATGGGGATTGCACGCTCAATGCACGACGAATTCCTGGCACATCGCAGCGAGCGGAGAGCGGGATTACTTGTACTACCCGACAACCTCGCCGCAAAATCTGCTTATCTCAAGTGGGGATGGAATACCATCGGAATGGTGCGCCGCACACCAGAGGCGCCACTCTACGAATGCATGGTGAAATCGTTAAATTGATGTCGATCGTGGCCGCCGTCTTCGTGTACCGCTATACTTGTGTGGATAACTACCCGCCCGAGAAGGTTGATCTTGAAGGACGCGATTAGTCTCAACAACGTGTCGCCGGCTCCCGCCGGCAGACTGGATCGTTTTCTGCCGTTAGGATCGACGTCTCTCTTCACCTACGGCACCCTTCTCTTCCCGGAAGTACTGCGCGCGCTTCTGGGGCGAGTGCCACAAAGTCAACCGGTTAGCGCTACCGGTTGGCGGGTCGCCGCACTGGAGAACCGAAGTTATCCTGGCCTGGTCGCGGCTCGCGGAGAAATCGCTCACGGCCGCCTGTTGATAGGGCTGAGCGGTGACGAATGGCACCTGCTCGATGACTTCGAAGACCGCAGGTATGAACTGCGGCGGATTGCGCTCTCAGGCGGGCGGGACGGCTTGACGTATGTATGGGTCGACGATGCGGAAGCGTGCCCGAACGCATGGGATGCCCAGAGCTTCGTCTTGACCTACCTGCCCGCCTACGTTGAGCGGTGCGCCGCACGGCACACCCGGCGGGTCAGCGCGGCCCCCACAGCACCTCACTCGCCAGCCGTGCTCCCTCGGTCAACGTAGCCAGCTTGGCCCACGCTATCTGCGGGTCGACCAGCGGCAGCGCTGCGAAGGTGGCGAAGCCGCAGTCGCTGCCGGCGATCACCCGGTGGCGACCGACCATCTCGGCGAACCGGCCGATCCGCTGGGCTACCAGCTGGGGATGCTCGATGTAGTTCGTCGTGGTGTCCAGGACGCCGGGAATCAGGATCTTCCCCTCCTGCAGGCGGACATCCTCGAACACCGCCCACTCGTGCTCGTGGCGTGGGTTCGCGGCCTCCAGGCAGAGACCGGCCGGCCGCGCGCCTAGCACGAGGTCGATGATGTCGGTCAGCGGCAGGTCATGGTGGTGCGGCCCCTCGTAGTTGCCCCAACAGAGGTGCATCCGAAGGCGATCGGGCGGGATGTCCCGGGTGGCGTAGTCGATCAGTTCGAGCCGCGTGGCGACGTGCTTGCGAAAGTCCGCTACCGTCACCTCCGGTGGCTGTTGCGTCCAACCGACTGCGAGGTCAGGGCAGTCGAGCTGGACGAGGAAGCCAGCCGCGGCGATGGCGTCGTACTCCTCCTTCATCGCGTCCGCGAGCGCGACGAGGTAATCCTCGTCCAAGCGGTAATGACGGTTAGGCATGAACATCTCGATCACGCCGGGCGAAGCCGCAGTCATGAAAGTCTCGGCCGCCGGTTGGCCGACCATCGCAGCGTGAAGGTTCTCGATGTCGCGGGCGAGGGCCTCGTGGCCGATATACGACACCGGGCCGTTACACGATGGCGGTGCCAGCATCGTCGCCAGCACGGGGTCTCCGAACTGCCGTTTGGCGTATTCCGGAAAATCCTCGACGATCTTTCGCCACCGTGGCGCAGGCGGCCCTCCGAAGCCCGTCAACCGCTCGGTGACGTAGCCGACGTAGCTTCGTTTGGACATCTCACCGTCGTTGATCACGTCCAGGCCCGACTCGACCTCGGCGAGCACGGCATCCGCGACGGCGGAGCGCAGCTGCTGGGCGTCAGAATGGTCGTCTCGACCAGGCTGGGTCAGCGTGTCGGGCCGGGGCAGGCTTCCGGTGTGAGTGGTGAGGATTCGCTTCTCACTCGTCTTCACAGGGCGTCTCCGGTGCTGGTGTGCCGGTAATCATCTGCACAGACTCGCCGCGGATGACGATGTTACAGCACGTCGGGGGACGGTTCCGCGGAACAGCTCCGGAAACGTCACCGGCCACGCCACACCGGTGGCCGGTGCTCCAGGGCGGCGGCGCGGCCCTCCGCGGCGTCCTCGGTGGCATTGGCCACCAGCCGCATCGTCTCACCGAACCGGATCGCGTCCACCGAGGACATGTCGCAGGCGCGGCGGGCCACCTCCTTGGTGGCCCGGGCGGCCAGCGGGGCGGCGGCCAGCAGCCGGCCGGCCAACTCCCGGGCGGCGGGCAGCAGCGACGAGTGCGGCACCACCCACCCGGCCAGCCCGATCTCCTTGGCCCGCTCGGCGTCGATCCGCTCGCCGGTGAGCAGCAGCTCCATGGCGTACTGCCAGCCGATCCGTTGCGGCAGCCGGATGGCGCCGACGATCGTGGGGGTGCCGATCCGCACCTCCGGGTAGCCGAAGACCGCCCGCTCACTGGCGATGACGAAATCGCACCAGGTGACCAGGGTCAGCCCGTAACCCAGGCAGTACCCGTTCACCGCGGCGATCACCGGCTTGTAGATCTCCCAGCCGCTCTCGAAGGAGTTGACGGTCGGTTTCTCCCAGAACGTGCCGGGGAACTCCCCCGCGGGATCGCCTTCGGACCGGATGTCCGCCCCGGCGCAGAACGCCCGGCCCGCCCCGGTGACGATCGCCACCCAGGCGTCCTCGTCGTCCCGGAACGCGGCGAACGCGGCGTTGAGCTCCGCGCGCACCTGCCCGTCGATGACGTTGAGCTTGTCCGGTCGCTGATAGGTGATCGTCGCAACGTGTCCGTCCAGCTCGTAACCCACCATGTCAGCCACGGCACCCAGACTAGGGACCCCTGGTCACAGGGTCGATGGTCCTGCCCGGCGGGCACCCGAGCGCTGTCTGGTGGGAAGAGCCGATTGCCGCGGGCTCGATCCCGAGCGGGGCGGGGTGGACTCGCCCTTGCTGTGCGTGGGGGTCTAGACACACACCGTATCATTACTTTCTGTGATCCTCCATGGTGACCCGGACCAGCGCCCCGCAGCGGCGCTCGGCACCGCCACGACCTACCACGTCGATGTGTGCGCCGCCGAGGACGGCCTCGAAGGACCACGAACTATCCAATCACACTGTTTTGAGATTAAGAGGGGGTAATTCGATGCCGCCAGCGGGATATGAGCCGTCGCCGGTAGATAAAGCTGCGAAGCTTCTGTTTATTTTTATGCTCGTGATTCTGGTTCTCCTTCTGCTGAACTTAGGAGGCGGTTACACCGCAGCGCATATCCCGCCCGTAGCTGAAGCGATCCACGATATTCTCCATGAATTATGGGCCGCTCTTCATAGGGTCATCCAGGCTGGATACCAGCATTGACGTCACGACTGCGCCGCCTGGTCGCAGCCTTCAGTAGCGCCCGTGTAGGGTCGTGGACCTTCACCACCCGAACCAACCGCGCCCCCGGCCGTCATGCTTTTTCGTCCAGGTACCGCGCATCGCTGCTTTGGCACGGATGCGTTCTGCTCGCCATCGCCCGTAGACCATCCCCCCTCCGAGGCCTATCAAGATCAACATCAACATCTGCGCACACTGATGGGTTGTCATGGGCCATGTATAGCGTTTCCCTGGCGTCGGGGGGCGCAGGCACGCCGACCAGCGGTGACCACCGGGGCGGTGTGGGCAGCTCATACAGCCGTTACATTCGGGTCGTGGCGATCTGTCGGGCTGTTCGGGCTAACTCCTGGGTGTCGGCGCCGGGGCGGGCTTCCAGCGCGGTGGCCAGCGGGATCAGCCGTTCCCGGCGGGCGGCGGCGGACTGCAGGGTGCTCACTTTCTCGATGGCCTGGTGGGCCAGCGTCAGCCCCTGGGACTCGCCCGCCCGCACGTGTACCTCGGCGAGGAGGAGTTCGGCTAGGGTGCGGCCCCGGCGGTGGCCCACACCGTAAGTGCGCAGCGCGCTGGTGGCGGAGCGCTCGGCGGCGTCGAGCCGGCCCAGGTCGAGCTGGATGGCGGCGGTCACGAAATCGGCGCCCGCGCTCTCGAAGGCGTCCCGGGGCGCCCACCCGTCGTTCGCCTCGGCGAGGCACCGGGTGGCCTCATCGGGGTAGTTCATGACGGCGTAGGCGGTCGCGGACTGTCGTTTCAGCCGCGCGGTGACGGTGGGTACCCGAGGGTCGTCGGCGCGCGCGGTGGACGTGCCGGCCACGAACCCGGTGAGCCGCAACTGCCCGAGCTGGAACAGCGTGAGCGCGTCGTTGGGATGCCCGCTGCGGACCAAGGTCACCCCAGCGTGCAGAGCGGCGTTCGCGATCCCGTAGCTGTCTCCAGCCGTACCGGCCACCGCCAGGGCTCGGGTGAAGTGGCCCGTCCCGTCCACACCAGAGTCATGACACCACCACCCCGCCTCGGTGTGCAGCTCCGCCAGCGCGGCGGCCAGCGCGGCCTTGACCGCATCCGTCGCGGGCACCTGCATCCACCGGGTGTAGATCATCGCAGCGGCACAGAACACCCCGGCCTGCCCGCCGTAATACCGCGCCACCCCGCGCAGCTGCTCGGTGACCGCCGTCACGATGTGCACATGGGACATGTCCAGCCGCGAGGGCAGCGCCGCGCCGGTCGGCAGGGGCAGCTCGCTCAGCTCACCCAGGCCCGGCAACGCCTGACCCAGGGCGGCAGTGGACGTGGCGGCGCGCAGGCAGAGGCGTTGCGTGTCTCCGTCGGCCTCCTCGACCACCGGTCCCTCCTCGCCGTAGCCGAGGCCCATCCACGCTCGGGGTACCCCGAGCCCGTCGGCGATGCGCTCGAGCACCCACACGTCGCGCACCTTGCGGCCCTTGAGGATCTCGCACACCTCCGACTGGGACTGCCCGGTCACCTGCGCGATCCGGCGCTGGCTCACGCCCAGGCGTCCGAGCAACCGGTAGATGGTGCCGATGTCCCGGGCGGCCAGCGCGGCGCGCATCTCGTCGCTGTCGAAAAACGTGGGGTCAATGGGGCCCACCGGTGATCACCTCTCTCCCAAGACCGCGGCGCATGGTGTGCGGCGCTCTCCGGCACCGGCCAGGATCGCCTCGGCCAGGGCGATCGCGACCGTTCTGGACAGCCGCACCCCGGGTGCGCCCAGGCCGTGAATCGCCCAGGAGCCGCCCAGCTCGTGGATCACGATCAATGTGCAGCGGCAGTCCCCGTCGGTGCAGCGGCCCTGCACCGTCACCCGGGACCGCTCGCCGGACACCCGGTCCGTCACGTGTACCTCGTTCATGGTTGGTGATCGTGACGCGACACCCACAGCGGTTTTCTCCACACTGTAAGATCACCCCACGATCGCCCGAATGGGTTACGTCGTCAGTCCCGCCCGGAAAGCCATCCGCCGCAGCTCCTGGCTCACCGTGTCGCGCCGCACCCGGGTCAGCAGCCCGGCGAGCACCTCGCGGACCCTCGGATCTCGGCGCACCCTGGTGGGGAAGAGGTCCTCCGCCGTCCGCAGCGCCATCACCGCCTCGTCACGGCGGCCCCGCAGCCGGGACAGCGCGCGGCCGTAGTGAATCCAGTATGCGGTCCGGTTCACCGGGAAGGGGTGACGCTCGGGGTCGACGCCCCGCGCGATGCCAGCCGCCTGGTCGGGCTCGTCCGCTTCGAGCGCTTGGCCCATCCGGCACATGGCCAGGTCGACCGGCCCGAACAGATACCCCACGGAGTCGGTTTCACCGACCGTGCCGAACCGCTCGGCCAGCACCGCGGCGGACTCGAACGCAGCGACCACATCGCCCGGACGACCGTTCAGCTGGGCAGCGTGCGCATGGAGCGCGGCGACCTGGCCCACCAGGCCGGCGGTGCCGGCGGTCGTCGGCGGCAGAGTGATCGAGTCCGTCTCAGCCTGGCCCAGCTCGAACGCGCCGCCGCACAGCAGCACGTCGGCCACGGCGAACGAGGCGAACGCGAGTGTGGTGACCTCATCACGCTTCTGGGCCAGGCGGCGGGCCAGGAAAGCGACCCGGCGCAGCAGATCGTCGGGTGCGACCGCTTCGATGAGCCAGAAGCGGGTGACATGCACATGCAGGTAGACGGCCAGGTCGAGCAGCTCGGCGTGGTCGGTGCCGGTAGCGAGCGTGGTGTGCAGGTTCCGGATCAACCCGGGCAGGTCGGTGGCGACCTCGGCGAACCGGCACGCCCGCCGCTGCCGGTGGATCTGGGCCACCTGATCCCGCAGCACCGCGAGCGGCAGCACGACCCCGCCGGGGCGCTCGACGTCGATCGCGTCCAGCGCCAGCCGGACCGCCTCCGTGGTGGAGTCGGTGTGCCCGTTGGCGGGTGCGGGCACCGGCAGCCTGGTCAGCTCGCTCGGGGCGATCTCCAGCGCGTTCGCCAGGGCCACGATCATCGTCAGGTTGTCCAGCGGGAGCTTGCCGGTCTCGATCCGGCTCAGCGTCGCCGTGCTGGTCCCCACCAGCCCGGCGACCACCTCCAGCGTCTTGTCCCGAGCCTTCCGGAGCGCGCGCACCCGCCGGCCGATCGTGTACGCCTCCTGCGCGTTCACCAGGACCCCTCCTATCAGTCACTTCGTGAGCAACGGCTCGACTGTGAATTGTCCCACCAGCGCTCACCAAGCCGGCATGGGCCGCGACCGCCGCGGCTGTCCACCGAACGGCGTAGGCGATCTACCGCCTATGACGGAGGACCCAGTGCCCCGCTGATGCGACCGTCGACGTAGCGCAGATCCATAGTCGGGGGGAATCGTGGCTGAGCACCGGCTTGCACTCGCGATCAACGGGCGTGAGCGACTTCTGGAGCGACGGCTGGTGCCCTTCTCCATGCCGGGCGGAGCGCCGGCCGTCGGGACGGGGCAGGCCCGGTTGGGGCCGGTGGCGATCGTGGGCCTCGGGTACGTCGGGCTGCCGACGGCGTTGGCGCTGGTGGGCAGCTCGTCGCGGGTCACCGGCGTCGACGTGAGTGCCGACCGACTGCGCGCCATCACCTCCGGCGAGGTCGACCTGTCCGACCTCGACCGAGCTCGGCTGGTGACAGCACGGGGCGACGAGAGCTTCCGGCTCACCAGCGACAGCGCCGCGCTGGCCGAGGCCGACGCGGTGATCGTCTGTGTGCCCACCCCGGTGGACGAGCGGCACATCCCGGACCTGTCCGCCTTGCGCGGCGCCTGCCAGACCATCGTGGCGCATGCCCACCCGGGGCAGACGATCATCCTCACCTCGACCAGCTTCGCCGGCACCACGCGACAGCTGCTCGTCGAGCCCCTGCACCAGCGCGGGCTGACCGTCGGCACGGACGTCTACGTCGCCTTCAGCCCGGAGCGCATCGACCCCGGCAATCCCGACCACCTCCAGCGCGAGACCCCCCGGGTGGTGGGCGGGACCACCGGCGAGTGCGGCCAGCGGGCCGCACGGGTGATCGGCCGGTTGACCGACTCGGTGTACCTGGTGAGCTCCCCGGAGGCCGCCGAGCTGACCAAGCTGTACGAGAACATCTTCCGCGCGGTCACCCTGGCGCTGGCCAACGAGTTCAGCGACGTGTGCGCCACACTGGGGCTGGACCCGATCGAGGTGACCCTGGCCGCGGCGACCAAGCCCTACGGCTTCCTCGCCGCGTTCCCCGGACCCGGAGTGGGCGGGCACTGCATCCCGTGCGATCCGCACTACCTGCTGTGGCAGCTGCGCGAGCGGGACCGCCCGACTCCGCTGATCGAGCAGGCCATGCGCTCCATCCACGCGCGCCCCGCCCGCGTCGTCGAACGGGCCACCGAGGTCCTCGCCGGAGACGGTCGCGCACTCGCCGGTGCCAGGGTGATCGTGGTCGGCGCCAGCTACAAGGCCGGCGTCAGCGACGTCCGGGAATCGCCGGCGCTGCTGATCATCGATGGACTCGCGCGCAGCGGCGCGGAGGTCGGCTACCACGACCCGCTCGTGCCGGCCGTGCAGACGCCCGAAGGCCGGCTGATGCACAACGTCGTGGCGCCCAGCGGGGCCGACTGGGACCTGGCGGTCATCCACGTGGTGCACCCCGAGACCGATTACAACTGGGTCCAGGACTGCCCGCAGGTACTCGACGCGACCTATCTGTTCGACGGCGCCCCACGGCGCAGCGTGGTGTGACGATGACCCGCACCCTGCGCGCCCACCTGACGACGGCACAGCTGGACATCACGACACCGGCGGTCATCCTCAAGCTCGACCGCAACGTCCTGCACCACGGTGGGCTGGGCGCGATCCGCAGCCTGGGCCGGCTGGGCGTGCCGGTCTACGGCGTGCACGAGCACCCGCTGGCCCCCGCGGCCAGATCCCGCTACCTGCACGACCGGTGGATCTGGCGGCCGGACGCCGAGGACGCCGAACGGGTGCGGGCCGGGCTGGGCAGGCTCGCCGAGCGGATCGGCCGCCCGGCCGTGCTCATCCCCACCGACGACGCCGGCGCCATCTTCCTCGCCGAGCACGGCGCCGACCTGCGACGCTGGTTCCTCTTCCCCGACCCGCCCAGCGACCTGCCGCGCCGGCTGGCCGGCAAGTACACCTTGTATCAGCACTGCCGCGAGCTGGGTGTGCCGTGCGTGGCCGCCGCGCTGCCCGAGTCTGCGGCCGACGCCCGGGAGTTCGCGGACCGGGTCGGGTTCCCGCTGGTCGCCAAGCTGGCCACGCCGTGGCGCTCCAGCGCCGCGAAGGGTGTGCGCAGCACCTCGGTGCTGCACAACCGTGCCGAACTCGCGCACAGCTGGCGAGCCTGCGCCGACTCCGAGTGCGGCCCCCTGATGCTGCAGGACTACATCCCCCGCGACCACCACCAGGCCCAGGACTCCTTCTTCCACGGCTACTGTGACGCCCAGTCCCGCTGCCGGCCCGCTTTCGTCGGGATCAAGGAACGCTCCTACCCGGCGCACGCCGGACTGACCAGCCTCGGGCGCTGGGTGGATCACCCGCAGCTGCACCGCCAGGCCACCGAGCTGGTGGCCCGGCTGGGTTTTCGGGGCATCGTCGACCTCGACTACCGGTTCGACCCCCGGGACGGCCAGTACAAACTGCTGGACTTCAACCCGAGGCTGGGTGCGCAGTTCCGGCTGTTTCAGGACACCGCAGGCGTCGACGTGGTGGTCGCGGCGCATCTGGACCTGACCGGCCGTGCGGTGCCGCAGGGTTCGCCGCACTTCGGCCGCAGCTTCCTGGTGGAGAACTACGACCCGATCGCGGCGCTGACCTACCGGCACCACGGCCTGGATCTCCGGTCCTGGGTGACGTCGCTGCGCCGGGCCGACGAGCTGGCCTGGTTCGCCCGGGATGATCTCGCACCGTTCGGGCTGATGTGCCTGCGCATGGGGTGGCGGGCGATGACCCGCCTTAGACAGAACCCCAGACAGAACCCGGGACAGAAAGGGACACGGACATGAACGACGACAAGAACGGCGTTGTCGACGTCGCCATCGTGGGCGCCGGCCCCTACGGCCTGTCGCTCGGTGCCCACCTGCGCGCCGCCGGCATCCCGTTCCGCCAGTTCGGGCTGCCGATGCAGCTGTGGCGGGAGGCGATGCCGGCCGGCATGTTCCTCAAGTCGCAGGGATACGCCTCCAACCTGTCCGACCCGGCCCACGGGCATACGTTGCGCACGTTCTGCGAGTCCACCGGCCGCGACTACGCCGACTACGGCCTGCCGGTACCGCTGGAGACGTTCGTGGCCTACGGGGACTGGTTCCAGCGCGCCGAGGTCCCGCACCTGGAACAGCTGATGGTCATCGACGTGACCCGGGCCGGCGGGCAGCAGGGGACCGGGCACTATGAGATCACCCTGGCCGACGGGACCGTCGCGCTGGCTCGCAAGGTCGTCGTGGCCACCGGTGTGCAGCACTTCGCTCATCTGCCCGGCACCCTGGCGGCGCTGCCGGCGCAGGTATGCACGCACACCTGCGCGCACGACGATCTCACCGTGTTCGCCGGCCGTGAGGTCGCGGTCGTCGGCGCCGGCCAGTCCGCGCTGGAATCGGCCGCTCTGCTGCACGAGGCCGGGGCGAGCGTCACCGTGCTCGCCCGCGCGCCGGAACTGGTGTGGAACGGCGCTCCCCTGACCGACCGACGATCGATCCGGCGGCGGCTCCGGGAACCGGAAGCCCCGCTGGGCTCGGGCTGGTCCACCTGGTTCTACTCCAAGCAGCCCGATCTGTTCCGCCGGCTGAGCCCTACTCGGCGAGTCCGGACCGCGCGCAGCGCACTGGGACCGGCCGGTGCCCACTGGCTGCGCCCCCGGGTGGAAGGCAAGATCCGTACGCTGGTCGGGCACTCGGTGCGGTGGGCCGAACATGAGCCCTGGGGCGTGCGGCTCGGGCTGCGGGTCGACGGTGAGGTCAACGGGGGGGGGGGTAACGGAGCAGCCGGCGGTGGGGAAACCAGGGAGATCACGGCCGAGCACGTGCTGGCCGCCACCGGCTACCGCGCCGACCTGGACCGGCTGACCTTTCTGGGCGCAACGCTGCGGCCGGCGGTGCGAACCCTGGCGGGTAGTCCCGACGTCGGCCCGGACTTCCAGTCCACGGTAGCGGACCTGTACTTCATCGGACCCGCCGTGGCACCGACCTTCGGACCGGTCATGAGGTTCGTCTACGGCGCCGACTACGCAGCGCGCGTGGTGGCCCGCGCGCTCACGGGAGCCCGTCGGTGAGCACCTCACTCACCGCGCCGGTGGCCCTGCTCCCGATGCTCCTGCCGACAGTGGACGTTGCCGGCCTCGTCACAGCGGACCTGCTGGCCGGGGCATCAGGGTCGGGGGCATCGGGGTGGGCGCCGCCGGCGTATGCCTGCGCGGTGCTGGTGCTGCTGGTGGCCGATGGGCAGCACCGGCTCCGGATCTGTCGGCGGGTGTCCGACCAACTGCCGAGGACCGTGGCGGCGACGGCGACGGCGCTGCTCGCCGCAGGGCCGTGGCTGGGACCCGACGGGCTGCGGCTGGCGGGGCTGTCCGCCGCGGCGCTGGTCGCGCTGCGCGCCGGGGCCTACGCCACGCTGCAGGCCGCACACCGGCGGGGGCTGCTGCTCGAACCGGTGCTGGTCGTCGGTACCGGCGCCACCGCGGTCCGGGTCACGCGGCTGCTGGGTGCGCACCCGGAACTCGGGTTGGCACCCCTTGGGTTCCTCGACAGCCGGCCACCACACCACCCGACCGAGCTGCCGCTGCTCGGCGAGCTCACGGAGCTGGCCGACGTGATCACCCGATACGGCATCCAGCGCGTCATCGTGTGCTTCCCCGCCGCTCGGGATGCAGACCTGATAACGCTGGTGCGGGCCTGCCGGCCGTTAGCGGTGGACGTCTGCGTGGTGCCGCGGCTCTACGAGCTCGGCACCGCCCTGCCGCGGGGCTATCTCGACGAGCTGTGCGACATACCGCTGGTGCCGCTGCGCCGGCTCGGACACGGTCGGCTCGGCGCCGGGACCAAGGCCGTTTTCGACTTCGTGGGTGCCGCGGTGCTGCTCGTCGCGGTCACACCCGTGCTGCTCGCGCTCGTGATCACGCTGCGGCGCAACGAGGGCGGGCCCGCGCTGTTCCGCCAAACCCGCCTCACCCGGTCCGGCGCGACGATGGAGCTCCTCAAGCTGCGCACCATGATCGACCACGCTGACTCCGACACCCGCTGGGCGGTGCTCCCCGAGCACACCACCAGCCTCGGTCGATGGCTGCGCCGGACCCACCTCGATGAGCTGCCCCAACTCCTCAACGTGCTGCGCGCGGAGATGTCCCTGGTGGGGCCGCGGCCGGAGCGGCCGTACTTCGCGGCGCGCCTCGCGCGCCGGATACCGCGGTATGACGACCGGCACCGGATGCGGGCCGGACTGACCGGATGGGCTCAGGTGCATGGACTACACGGAGACACCTCCATCGCCGAGCGCATCCGTTTCGACAACTTCTACATCGAGCACTGGTCACCATGGATGGATCTGGTGATCTTGTTCCGCACCCTGTGCACCGTGTCGTCAGGAGGAAGAAATGAGAGTTCTCCACGTGATCACCGGGCTGGGTGTGGGAGGGGCCGAGCTCCAGCTGCGGTCACTGCTCCAACACACCCGTCACCAGGCCGAGGTGGTGACGCTCTATAACCCCGGCCCGGTCGCCGGGATGATCTCCGGGGACGGCGTGCGGGTCCGCGATCTGGGCATGACCCGCAACACCGAGCTGTCCGCGCTGCCGCGGTTGGCCCGCCTGATCCGCGCCGGTGGATACGACGTGGTGCACACACACCTGTACCGCTCCTGCATCTACGGCCGGCTCGCGGCACGCCTGGCCGGCACGCCGGTGGTGGTCACCACCGAACACTCCATCGGCTCGACGCACCTGGAACGCCGGCGGATGACGCTGGGGGTGCGCGCCCTGTACCTCGGCACCGACCTGTGCTCGGATGCCACGATCGCGGTGTCGGACGCGGTGGCGCACCGGCTGACCGCATGGGGAATCGGCGCCCGCAAGATCGAGATCATCCCCAACGGCCTGGACTTCGCCCGGGTCGCCTACGACGGCGCCGCCCGGGACCGGATCCGCAGCGAGTTCGGTCTCCCCCCCGATGCCTACGTCATCGGCGTGCTGGGCCGGCTCGACCCGATCAAGCGCTTCGACATGGTGATCACCGCCGCCGCGCCGCTACTCGATGACCAGCACCGGCTGCTGATCGTGGGTGACGGGCAGATCCGGCCCGACCTGGAAGCGCAGGCGCAGCATCTGGGCGTCGCGGAGCTGGTGACCTTCGCCGGTGAGCGGCACGACGTGGCCGCCATGCTGTCGGCTCTGGACCTGTTCATCGCGTCCTCGGAGCAGGAGACCTTCGGGCTGTCGGTGCTGGAGGCACTGGCCAACGGCATCCCCGCGCTCTACACGACCTGCCCGGCGCTGGAGGGCATCGAGACCGAGCGGGCCCGCCAGGTACCCGGCACCGTCGAGGGGCTGCGCGGGGAGATCGCCGCCGAGGCATCGGGCGGAGCGCGCCCACGTGAGGGCGTACCCGCCATCCGCGAGCGGTACGGCATCGAGTCGGTGGCCCGCCGAATCGACGACCTCTACGACCGGCTGATGGCACGGCGGCGAGGCGCCCGTCATCGCCCAGTCCGCGATCAACCGGTCCGGCAGCGCCCCACTGACGCCGGCCACGTTGTGTCCACCCCCCTAGGAGGCGACTGATGCATGCGCTGATCACCGGCGGAGCCGGCTTCATCGGCTCCCACCTGGCCGAACACCTCCTCACCTCGGGCCATCAGGTCGTGGTGCTCGACGACCTGTCCACCGGCTCGACGGAGAACCTGTCCTCGATCAACGACCACCCCCGCTTCCGCTACGTACCGGGCTCGGTACTCGATGAGGCGCTGGTCGACACCCTCGCCGGCCAGGTGGACACGATCTTCCACCTCGCCGCGGCCGTCGGGTCGTTCGTCATCCGCGATCGGACGTTGCACAGCCTGCGCACCAACATCCACGGCACGGAGAACGTCCTCGCCGCAGCGCACCGGCACGACGCTCGGGTTCTGATCGCCTCCAGTAGCGAGGTGTACGGGAAGAACACCAAGATCGGCCTGCGGGAGGACGACGATCGGGTGGTCGGTTCGCCGCTGCTGCACCGCTGGTCCTACTCCGAGGCCAAAGCCGTGGACGAGAGCCTCACCCACGCCTACGTCACCGAGCTCGGTCTGCGGGCGGTGATCGTCCGGCTGTTCAACACGGTGGGTCCCCGGCAGACCGGGCGCTACGGCATGGTCATTCCCCGGTTCGTGGCCCAGGCCCTCGCCGGAGCGCCACTGACGATCTTCGGGACCGGCGCCCAGGTGCGCTGCTTCTGCCACGTGCACGACGTGGTGCCGGCGTTGCCTGCGCTGGTGGAGCACCGGGGGGCCTACGGCACCGCCGTCAACCTCGGCAGCTCCGAGCAGGTGTCCATCGCCGGCCTCGCGCTACGGGTACTGGCGCTGACCGACTCGGCCAGCGACATCGTCCACATGTCCTACGAGGAGGGCATCGGCCCAGGGTATGAGGATCTGCAGCGACGCGTCCCGGACTGCGCCAGGGCGCGGGAGATGATCGGTTTCCATCCGGTGCGGACACTGGACGACATCCTCCGGTCAGTGATCGCTGAGCAGAGCCGGCCGGGCCTGGCACCGGCCACAGCGCTGTGATGAGGCGGCGCGCGCTGACCGGGTCGGGCTTCCTCGTGCTGCTGTTCCTGGGCGCGGTGACGTTGCTGGTCACGGTGCCGCGAATGCTCGGACCGGGCGCGCGGCCGGCCACCCTCGTGGTGGGGTCGCTGCCGTTCTGGAACCTGACCGAGGGCCCGAACGTCGTGGCGGCGAACCGGGGCAGCTTCAACGAGGCCTCCCCGTGGATCTACGGGATCGCGCGGAACGGTCGGATCGTCCCGCAGGTGCCCGAGCGGGCCGCCGAGACCGCCGTCGGCATGGAACAGCTGCGCCGCTCCGGGGTCCCGCTGGTGCCGACGATCGCGAACGTGACCAACGGCCGGTGGGCCTACGAGCCGGTCGCGGCCATGTTGCACGATCCCGCCGCGATGACCCGGCACGTGGACGACGTCGTCGCGCTGGTGCAGCGGGAGGGCTACGCCGGGATCGACATCGACTACGAGGATCTGCGGGCTGCCGATCGGGAGCCGTTCACCACCTTCGTGACCCGACTGGCCGACGCGCTGCACGACAAGAACAAGCTGCTCTCGATCGCCGTGTTCGCCAAGACCACCGACGCCGGCGAGGACCAGCGCAACGTCGCGCAGGACTACGCGGCCATCGGTGCGGCGGCCGACGAGGTTCGGTTGATGGCCTACGACTACCACTGGGCCGGGTCCACGTCAGGACCGGTCGCGCCGATCACCTGGGTCCGCCAGGTGCTGGACTACGCCAAGACCCAGGTCCCCGCGGCGAAGATCGTGCTCGGGGTACCGGTCTCCGGCTACGACTGGGTGGACGGAGTGGACGGTCGGAGCGAGGTGGTCACCTGGCTGCAATGCTTCGGGCGTACTAGAGCCTTCCGGGCTACCTTGCGGTACGACCGGCTCAGCCAGTCACCGTCGTTCCGGTACACCGACGCCCAAGCTCGCCAGCACGAGGTCTGGTTCGAGAACGCCGAGAGCACCGCGGCCAAGCTCGACGCCGCGAAGGCAACCGGGATCCGAGGGGTCTACCTGTGGATGATCGGCGGGGAGGACGACCGGACCTGGGCGACGCTGCACAAGATCATGCCTGTGACCTCTCTGCGCGCTGAAGGGTTGTCCCGCTGATGCCCTGGTGGTCGGTTGCTATCGTCGTCTTCGGCGTGAACTTCACCCTGTGGGCGGCCATCGGTCTGGCCCGGTTGCTTGAGGAGTTCTGGGCGAAACGCCGCCGTGGTCCTCGCGGCGGTCCCGCGATGACCGTGCGGGACGTGGCGGTGCTGATCCCCGCACACAACGAGGAGCTGGTGATCGAGGCCGGCATCGAGGCGATCGCCGCTCTGGTCCCCCGAGAGAACATCCACGTCGTCTCCGACGGCTCCACCGACCGGACCGCCGAGCTGGCCCGCCAGACCGGGGTCAACGTCATCGAGACACGCGCCAACGTGGGCAAGGCCGGCGCTCTCGAGGAAGCGATCGACCGCTTCGGCTTGGTCGAACGGTTTGCGGCGGTGCTGTTCTTGGATGCCGACACGACCATCGAGCCGGGATACTTCGCCGCCGCGCTGCCCCATTTCGACGACCCCGAGGTCGTCGCGGTGGCCGGCGCGGTCCGGACCCACTGGCATGAACGCGGCCTGTCGCTGGTCGGCAAGGTGCTGGTGTGCCACCGACAGCGCATCTACGCGATCAGCCAGCGGCTGCTGAAGTTCGGCCAGACCTGGCGGTTCACCAACGCCACCCACATCGTGCCCGGTTTCGCCAGTATGTACCGCACATCCGTGCTGCCGAGCATCGAGATGAACCCAGCCGGTCTGGTGATCGAGGACTTCAACATGACCTTCGAGATCTACCAGAAGCGGCTGGGCAAGGTGGCGTTCACCCTCGATGCCGTCGCGGTCACCCAAGACCCCGACAACCTGCGCGACTACGTCCGCCAGATCACGCGCTGGGGGCTGGGCCTGTGGCAGACGGTGCGCCGGCACCCGCCGCGGCTGAACCTGTTCAGCGCCATGCTCACGGTGCTGCTCCTGGAGCTGCTGACCAGCAGCATGTTCTTCCTGCTGCTGCCGTTGCTGGTGCTCGTCCTGGCCGGGCCCACGCTGTACCCGGCCGTGTTGAGCTGGCCCGGGATAGCGCCGGTGTACGACGCGGTCGCCGAGCACATGACCTTGCAGGTGCTGCTGCTCGCGGTGACCGGTGCCGATCTCGCGCTGACCTGTCTGGTCGCGCTGATCGAACGCAAGCTGCGTTTCCTGGCCCTCTGGGTGTTCTTCCCGTTCCTTCGCGTGCTCGACGCCGCGATCTCGCTGTACGTGTTCCCTCGGGCCTGGCTGAGCTCCACCGGACGGTGGACCAGTCCGGCCCGCCGCGTGGTCGGGGCCACGTCACGGGAATCGAGTGTTGCCGCCCGGGCCCGGCGCCAGGCACAGTTGAGCCCGTGACGTTCTCGCGGGTGCTCCTCGTCGACTCGCACGCGATGCTGACCGATGCCCTGACCGTCCAGCTGTCCACCGCCGCTGATCTGTGGGTCGTCGGCAGCGCCACACCCGAGGACCCGCGGCTGGCGGACCTGGTCCGCGCATCACGCCCCGACGTGATCACCACCGAGATCGGGCCCGCGCCGGTCGCGACCGGCGCGATGCTGCGCTCACTGCACGCCGGCTATCCCCCGGCGCAACTCGTCGTCCTGACCGGCAGCCACGACTGTGCCCATGCCGTCGCGGCAGCGCGTGCCGGTGCCGCCGCCTGGGTGTCCAAGGAGAGCTCGCTGGAGCATCTGCTCACGGTCCTGCGCGGAGTAGCGCTCGGTCATGCCTTCTACCCTCCCCGGCAACTCGGCGTGGTGCTGCGCGAGCTGCGCGAGGACACCCGCCGCGCCCACGACTGCAGCGCGCGGCTCGACGTGCTCAGCCACTGCGAACGCGAGGTGCTGCTGCGCATGGTGGACGGCACACCGGTGAGCCAGATCGCCGTCGAGTCGGTGGTGTCCACCAGCACCGTCCGGACTCACGTGCGCAGCATCCTCACCAAGCTGGGAGTCCGCAGCCGGCTGGAAGCGGTCAGCGTCGCTCGCGCCGCAGGTCTGTGGCCCGGTCAGTAGGCTGCGGACCACGATGCCGGCGATCTCGCAACCTGATCATCCGCGCTGAAAAGAGAGCAAGCGGGATGGCGATCAGGACCCAGACGAGGATCCCCACCCCGATCACTGCGGTCGTGCTCATCAGAGCCTTAAGTCAGTAGCCAAGCGGAGCGGATTCGGACGACCCGGCGAGTGGTGCCGTGTACCCGAACGGCCGGCGGCTTGACCACAGTCTAGGAGCCTGCGCACGAAACGCCCAGCATTTTCCTATCCACCTTACCCGACCGCCGCGCCGACGCCGTCCGGTGCAGGCGAGGGAGTACCGCGATGACCAGCACAATGTCGAGGCCGATGCCCCTTGGTCCTGGCCGCCACCAGGCACCACGCGGCGGCGCGTCGACAGCGCGACTCGATCAGCGCACCCAGCAACCACCAGGCTGGTTACTCTATTGTTACCGTAGTTAACATTCACGTAACATTGTTAATTCACTCTTCAGATGACGAAAGCAACACGAAAGAGTGAATATGGAGCATGTCAATTACTTTTAGCTATCGACTAAACGGTGTCCAGCCGCGCACTGAACGTGACCTCAGCGCGGGTCGCTCCCGGAAGTCCCCCTGGCCACGACGGAGGCGCAGATGTGCAAGCAGATCACGAAGCCGGCAATGATCTCACCTCCGCGAGCACGACGACAACGGTGACCTTGGTCATCCCCGCGAAGAACGAAGTAGCGAACATCGCCTAAGTCCTGGAATTACATGGACGTCGGACCTCTCCAGCAGAGCCACGCGGACACGTAATGATCAACATCGGCTTTGCTGTCACACAAGGTTACGAATTCCCCACGGTTGCGCGAAGGTAGGCGATGATTCATGGGCGTCGAACGCCGGGCGAGAAACATGAACGTCGATCTCGGTGAGTTCGTCGGAAGTGGAGAGCACCCCGCTCCACCAGAGCTCGGCGATGCCGGTCTGGGAGCTACCCGGCCGCCGCGAACGGCGGTGGGCCGGGCACGCTGGGAGATCCGGTACGCCCACGCCGCAGCCGGCACGGACCTGTCAGCGATGGCTGTGTCACTCGGGCTGTATCGGTGGTGGGGCCAACCCTCTGGGACCGACCACCTGCCAGCCGCACTCGGCCTGATGCTGATAGCGCTGACAGCTGCGGCTCTAGCTATCACGCGGGTCTGGGACCCGTCGGTGCTGGGGCAGGGCTCTGAGGAGTTCAGTCGACTGCTACGGGCTCTCGTGACGGTCGCGGTGGTGGTCGGGCTGGTCGGCCTCGCGCTGAAGCTGCCTGCGGTACGGCCATACGTGTTCGGCGTCGTCCCGGTGGCCTTCATCCTGGCCGCAGTCACCCGCCTGGCCCTGCGCAGGGTATTGCACCGGCGCCGCCGTGAAGGCACCTGCATGCACGAGGTTCTCGCGGTCGGCCCCGAGGATGCTGTGACCGAGCTCATCGTGCGTACCCGGCGAGCCATCCACAACGGGTGGGTGGTGACGGGTGCCTGTACACCGTCGGGCGCCGGAACCGACGGTGGCCGCACTATCCACGACGTCCCAGTCGTCGGTGATCTGGACTCAGTGGCGGCGGTCGCGGGAAGCTGCCGGTACCGCGTGGTCTCAGTCGCACAGACACCCGGTTTGGGCTCGCGGCGGTTGCACCATCTGGCATGGGATCTCGAGACCACGGGCGCCGAGCTGGTCGTGGATCCCGGTCTCATGGAGATCGCCGGTCCACGGCTGCACGTGACCGCCGTGGACGGTCTGCCGCTGCTGCGCCTCACCGAACCCGCTTTCACCGGGGTGCCCCGGGTGGTCAAGGCGGTGGGTGACCGGGTGGCGGCCGGCTTGCTGCTGCTGGCGATCACGCCGGTGCTGGTCGCTGTGGCGATCGCGGTGCGCAGCGACGGCGGGCCGATCTTCTATCGCCAAGCGCGAGTCGGCCGGCACGGCAAGAAATTCCGAATGATCAAGTTCAGGTCCATGGTGGTGAACGCCGATCAGCGCCGGCCCGACCTCTCGGAGCACAACCAGGGCGCCGGCCCCCTGTTCAAGCTGCGCCAGGACCCGCGGGTAACCCGAGTCGGGACGTTCCTGCGAAAGTACTCGTTGGATGAGCTGCCCCAGCTGCTCAATGTGCTTGCCGGGTCGATGTCGATGGTGGGACCCCGCCCGCCGCTGCCCGGCGAGGTCGCCTCCTACTCCCGCGATGCGTACCGCAAGCTGCTCGTCAAACCGGGGCTGACGGGGCTGTGGCAGATTAGCGGTCGCAGCGATCTGTCCTGGGAAGAATCGGTACGGCTGGACCTGCGCTACGTAGAGAACTGGTCTCTCGCGCTGGACGTCTTGATCCTCTGGAAGACCGCGGGCGCGGTATTGCGGGGCACCGGCGCCTACTGAGCAGGTCCGCGAACGCTCCGTGGAGCCCGCCGACAATTCGGGTGCTGAACCCAGGCCGGACCGGTGAGAGGCCCGCCGCGTCCAGGACGACGACTAGGAGCAGCAGGAACTTGGCACACATCGCTTCTCTCTCCCAGCTTCAGACTCCGCCGTGGGCGCTGATCAACGGCGAGCTGATTCGTTACGCGGACGCGCGAATTCATATCAGCGCCGAGGAGTTGACTCGTGCCCTGAGTGTTTTCGAGGGTGTGAAAGGGTACTGGAACACCACAGGCGACGTTTTCGCTGTGGCGGACCTCATCGTGACCGCGTTCACGCAGCAAAAGCACGATCCACATCCAATGCGGCTCGGTGTCAGTACGTGGCGCCGAGCCGCGCTGGAGGACTTGAGCCGAGAGCTTGGTCTGGCATTCGAGCGACGGCCGATTGAACGGACCGGCGTGATCAGGGGTGGCAGTTGCGTCAGGAGACAGTGTGCGCACACCCGTACGTGGAGGGGATAGTTCGGCTCCGGCTCGTCCAGCTGGTGAGCGGTGAGAAACCGCTCACACGGCGGCGTCGCCCCGAGGTCGAGAAAACTGCGGAGCGCATGAGATCCGCAGAGCCGGCAAGTAAGCCCGAACCGGCGGTCCGGCGCTGTGGACGACTGCCCATTTCCTGCCGGCTCAACGAGATCGACGTTCATGCTCTGATCGTCACGCCCAAGGACCATGATTCGTTGTGGTGGGCGCGACGGCAGGAGCATCAGCAACCCCCAGCGGCCAGATTGTCACTGAAACCACTGCCCACGTCCTGCTTGTACGGGTCGGCTTGCCATGCGACGGCCTTGAGAGATCGACCCGTGTCAAAAGGTGTGAACTCCCACGGTCCCCGGTAAGAGTTGTTCCGCCATACGTTCTCCCGCTTGAAGGTAATTGCTTGCGAGATTACGTAGCCTTTATACGGGGACCATTGCGGATAAGTGCCGTAGTTCGACAGCACCGCCATGCGGCCACGCATTCCGTCTGGACACCCGACCGTCGCCGGGGTGAAGATGAAGATGTTGTCGTGGACATCGAGGCGCTGGGTCCTCCACCGGCAGTCATCATAAAGCGGCTTAGTGGCGATGCCCGGTTGCGAGCACTTCGCCGGCGAAGACACGAGCCGAGTGCAGGAGCCCGTCGACGTGTTGGCGAGGCTGTTGCAGAAGCGGTCGGCGTTCTCCCACGCGGTGATTCCCGACCAGTTGTCGTCCAGAACGTTGTCGTAGATCTCGATCTTGTTGGTACGCGCCGGGACACGAGGCTCACCACCAGACTCGCTCACGTAGATGGTGCCGACCGGAAATTTGTCTCCCCGGTCCGCGAACTTCTTGCCCTCGACCAGCGTGTTTCCTCGGATCATATTACCGTGGAGGATGAGGTTGTAGCTGGTCTCGTACATGACCGCTTCGCCGTCGTTGGCCTCGATCAAGTTGTTCTCGATGAGGAAATCGTTGTTATTCGTATCTGCCCACAGGCCGGCTCCACGGTTGTCGTGAATCCAGTTGGATCGCACGTCGGCCCCATTCACGGACCAGAACTTGACGCCTCCCGTGCAGCCACAGCCCGGATGTTTCGCCTCCCAGTCATCGGTATTGTTTCCGACGATCTCGTTGTTTTCGACCATGAGCCCGACAATCGCGTTTCCAGCCTTGTAGGCATCCATTCCGTACTGCCCATTGTCACGAAGGCAGTTGTGTCTCACCTGCTGGCGGGCACCAGCCATGAGGCCCGCGCCCTTATTGCGCTGGATTGTGTCGTCCTCGATCACCCAGCCGTCACCAGAGTCGTGATTGACTACACCCTGATCCTGTGGGGGAATGAACCCTTGTACCGTCACGTTCCGGATCGTCACGTTGACGGCCTGCCCGGTGAAGGCGTATCGGTTCAGCCCACGGCCGTCGATGACCACGCCGGGCGCACCGATATAGGTGTCTCCGTCCTTGGGGATGACCTGTCCGAACTCTTTCGTACCGAGGGTGTGCACGCCGGGGGCGAGCCAGAACGTGGTTCCGGGCGGATGAGCGGCGGTCTTGCCGTCAAGGTCGTCGTCGACTGCCGGGTCGACAACGACCGCTCCCGAGGGGGCGGAGGCGGGGCCGGCCACCTGTTCGTCGCACACCGCGGCGGACCGCTCGGTCGGCGCGGTCGGCCCGGGAGCCGTCGCGGCCTTGACCGGAGCGCACGAGGCAAGGACGAGCGAAAGGAACACCGCCGGTATCACCACCCGGCGGCGGGATCTGCGCAAGCCAGCGTCCGCGGCGGCACATCCCTCCAGGCGTCTCACTGGCTGAAACGAATTCGTGTGGTCAGCGCAGCGATGTCACCGCCGATGAAGCCCCTCCCGAGCAGGGTGACGGCAGGCTGTTTGCGCCCGAACCCGGCGGAATACCAGCCCAACGGTGGGCTGGTCTCGCCGCGGTGGGCTGTCCAGGAGAGCTCCGAGGGCAGCTCGAGCGCGGCCACGCGCTCCCGTCCCCCGTGTGTCCAGCTGAGGTGTGCCTTGTCCTCGGCGAGGTCAGCGGTGATCCGGGGACCGAGGTGGAACGTGAGCCGGCACGAGTGGCGGTGCCGACTCACGACCTCGTCGAGCACCCTGAGCTCGCGTTTCCCGCTATCCAGCTCCACCGATCGCCGGTGCACGGCGGGATGGCTCAGGCGGCAGTAGCCGTCGTGCACGGCGTCCCAGCGAGAAACCCCACCCGTGTTCGCGCGGGCCACGAGAACACGGCTGCGGGCGTGTCGAGTCCACATGAACGATCCCGCCATGGTGGACTGATCATGGCCGTCGAGCTCCAACGTATTGTGACCAAGCGTCGAACGGAAATAAGATCGCCATACGGGCTCGCCGTGGTAGCAGAAGGTACCTGGGTCAGCGAGCAGGTCGACCCCGTCGTGTCGAACCTCCACCGACAAAGCGTCAGCATGCGCGTGCGCAGCAATGGACAGAAATCCGTGCGGACCGCCGTCGCAGCGGCACCAGAGCTCACCGTCGACATCGCGGCGCGGCACACGCAGAATCGTGAGCCCGGCATCAGCGAAGTGGAAGGGTCGGCGCTCGGAGCGACTGACCGCCGGTGGTCGCGGCCGCGTCAGCGCGGTCAACAACGGCGTGCGCACGTCGTGGCGTCCTGTCTCCGGCCACCATGGCAGTCGCCCGAACAGGATCTCGCCAGTGGCCAGCAACGAAGCCCATTGATCGGTGCCCTCGCCGTCGACGACGAGCCCGTGCCCATCATCGCCGTCTCCCTGCCTAGGCGGCCGCAACTGCGTGTCGACGATGGCCGCCAGCGCATCGACCATGCGCAGCAGCACAAGCCACGTCGACCCAGGCATCGGGTAACCGGTGGCGTCGGCCTCGATCGCAGCGGCCAGGCCCAGCTCCAGCACCAGCCCGTGGTATCCGGTCGCGAGCTCGCGGCCCACGCCCGAAGGGAAGGTGTTCCGCTGCAGCTGCTCGTCCAGCAGACACATCGCGTCGGTACGCCAGCGGCCTGATTCGGGGAACCACGGGAAAGCGCACGCCGCCGCGAGCTGGCCGGCGGCCTCAGCCACGATGTGGTTGTTCGCCGACGAGCCGATGCTCGGAAACGCGCTCAGCCACCGCTGGTGGCAGTAGATCTGGTGCAGGGCCTCCGGGTTGTCCTCGAACAAGTCCGGTGCGCCCGGCCAGCGGTCGAGCAGCCGGCGCACCCATACCCACGAGAGCAGCCGGATGCCGAGCTCGATCCCGCTGACCCAGTGCACTCCGCGCAACGGCGGGTTGGCTGCCCACCACGACTTCAGGTGGTCGGCCACCCGGCAGGCGTACCGGTCGTCCCCGGTGACGGCGAAGGCCGCCGCGAGGATCGTGAGGTGATGGTGGCGGGATAGCTCCCACAGCTGCTTGATATCCCCGACGGCCTGCTCGTCACGGTAGTCGATGTCGAAGGCGTAGGCGTGCGCAGGCGCCCGCCGGCTCGTTCTCGGGTCGAATGACCAGTCGGGGCAGACCATGTCGTTGCGCGCGACGCCGAAGAACTCCGCGTGCCCGTCCATCAGCCGCTGCGCGGTGGCCGTCAAACGTGCCGTCGCGTCGTTCGGGACGGTCCCCGCTACGTGTTCGGGGAGCACCGCCGTGAACCGCCGCGGGCGCAGGCAACTGCGCTCGGGCTGGAAGGGTTCCTCGAGGAGTCCCCGCCAGCGGCGGATCCGCACCGCGGCCCGAGCCCGACGCAGCATCTCTTCCGGGTCCATCCTGGACAAGCGGCGCAGGTACCACCCGAGGCTCGTCATGGCTGGACACCTCGGGACAGGGTTGCCGTGGTCAGTTCGACCGGGGCTCCGATGGCGAGACTCGTGTGCACCGCCAGGGTGGCCCGGGTGGTCGCGATCAGTGACTCGGCCGGGACGGGCATGGGTCCGCTGGAGAGGATCGCATCGACGAACGCGTCGAGCTGAGCGCGCTGGCCCTTGTCGCGCGTCAGAAGGATCCCCAGGGGGACCCTCAGGGGGATCCGGGGAGCGGTCCATCGTGTGCGGACGTGCAGCGTGCTCCGCCGGAAGTCGTCGAAACGCAGGACCTTGCCATCCGCGACGACCTCGAAGGTCTCCTTGGGGAACCGGGCACTGCCGGTCGTCGCGTAGGTGATCGCGGCGGTGGACCCGTCGGTATGCCGCAGGACGATCTGCAGGTCCGCCTGCCCCGGTGTCGCGTAGGCGAAGACCGACGAGGGTGCGGCGTCCAGCCACCAGCTGACGGTGTCGATGAAGTGCCCGCCTTCGCCGTCGAAGCGCGAACCCTCGCTATCCCGCCGGCCGTACCAGCTGCGCTGCTCGAGCCGCCCGGCGTTGATGAGGTAGCGGACCGAGGCCGGCCCCATTCGGCGCCCAAAGCGTGTCCTGGCCTCACGTAGTAACGGCGCGAACCGGCGGTTGAAGCCGACATGCAGGCGGTCGTTACCCGACTCCTCCATGGCCAGCAGCACCGCGCTCAGCTCCACCTCCGTGAGCGCGAGTGGCTTCTCCACGAAAACGGCCTTCCCGGCCCGCAGCGCCTGGCAGGTCAGCTCTGCGTGGGAGCTGTGCCTGGTCACGACGAAGACCGCGTCCACGGAAGGGTCCTGGAGCATGCCGCGGACGTCGGTGGACGCCGAGTCGAAGCTGAACTTGCGCTTGGCGTTGGATGCCGACAGCGCTGAGGTCGTGACGACCTGCCGGAGATCGACGTCAGCACGCTGGGCCAGGTGCGGTAGTAACATGGCCGACGCGTAGTTGCCCGCCCCGATGAACGCGACGCGCAGCGGTCCGCCGGGGCGCGCCTGGCGCCGGGAGTTTTGTGCTAGCGATTTTTCACGCGTGCCATTCGGCGGCGCCGAGTCCTGTGCTGCCGCGCTCTCCTGGGCCGCCGGTTGCGCGGGGCTCACGAATTCCCCGGTAGACGGGTAGCGGAACAGCACCGCGACGGCTCGTAGCCGGCCTTCCTTCAAACGCTGGTAGGTATCGACCGCCGCCGAGAAATCCGCGACATGGGAGATCAGCGGGCCGACATCGATCCGCTTTCTGGCGAGGAGGTCAAGGAAGCACTCCAGGTTGCGCCGCTGCGTCCAGCGTACGTAGCCGATCGGGTAGTCTCGGCCTTCGAGTTCGTAGCCTGGGTCGTAGCGGCCGGGGCCGTAGGAGCGGGAGAAGCGGACATCCAGCTCCTTCTCGTAATAAGCGTTCCACGGCAGGTCCAGGCTGCACTTGCCGATGTCCACGACCCTGCCCCGGTCGCGGCTCAACCGCGCAGCGAGCTCGACAGGCTCGTTGCCGGCGCCGCCCGCCGCGAGATAAACTTGATCCACACCGTGACCACCTGTCAGCTCGTGGACAGCGTTGTCGACAAGATCTGAACCCGGGCCGCCGCACACGATCGCTCCGAGCCGTTCCGCGAGCCGGCAGCGTTCCGACGCCGGCTCGACCCCGATGACCCGAGCCCCCGAGGCCGTGAGCAACTGCACCACCAGCTGCCCGATGAGTCCGAGCCCGATGACAAGGGCGACCTCACCCAGTTGCGGCTCCCCGCGACGCACGCCTTGCAGGGCGATCGCACCGACTGTGCCGAACGCCGCGTGCTGGGCGGTGACGCCGTCGGGCATCCGGCTATAGAGGTTCGTGGGGACCCAGTTGATCTCGCTGTGCAGCGCGTGCTCGTTGCCCGCACACGCGATGACGTCCCCGACGGCCACGTCATGCACACCGGCACCGACTCGCTCGACCACCCCGCACGACGAGTAGCCCAGCGGGGTGTAGGAGTCGAGCCGGTTGACCACCTTGCGGTATGTGGCACCGGGCCCGGCGCTGGCCGCGCTCTGCAGGACCTTCGCGACCTGGTCCGGCCGGGCGCGTGCCTTGGCCAGCAGCGACATGCCGGCCTCGCCCACTTTCATCAGCTCGGTGCCGGTGGAGATCAACGAGTATTGAGTACGGACAAGCACGCCCCCCGGTTGGCATCTGGGGACCGGGACGTCCAGTAGCACCAGCTCGCCCGTCTTGTAGTTCTGCACAACCTGCTTCATGACATTCCCCACCTACGCTGCTCGCATTTCACGGGCACCAGCCTCCTTTGCACTGCGATACCAGTACTCCAGCGTCACGATGTGCCAGAGATGCTTCGAACGGTCCTGCTGACCAGACGCATCCTCCGCGACGAGGCGCGCCAGCGGCTCGCGCCGCAGGAACCCGGACGACACGAGCAGTCCGTCGTGGATGACCTCCCGCACCAGCGGGGCCAGGTCACGACTCATCCAGGCACGCAGCGGCGCGCTGAACAGGCCTTTCGGCCGGTACGCGATCTCTCTCGGCAGGATGGACAGCGCCGCCTCCTTGAGCGCGGCCTTACCCTGGCGACCGACGACCTTGCGGTGACCCGGGAGGCTGAAGGCGGCCTTCACGACCTCCACGTCGACGAACGGCACGCGCACCTCGGTGGACGCAGCCATGCTCGAGCGGTCGGTGTAAGCGAGATTCAGGCCAGGCATAAACATCCGTGCGTCGGCCAGGCACATCCGGTTGACGAAGTCGCCGAGCGCCTGATCGGAGTACACGTCGGCATGCTCGGTCAGCACCTCCTCGACAACGTCGGCGAGCCCGGGGTCCACAAGGTCCAGCAGCTCAAGCCGGTCGTACATCGTGTAGCTACGCCGGAAGGCTGTCTCCTCGGAGAGCTCGGCAAAGGACAGGAAGCGCTTGGCGAACCGGACAGACCGGTACCCGCGCCGCGAGGTCGCCACCGGCAAGCGTTCGACCACCGACTTCATGGCCCCCCGGAGTACTCCCGGCACCCCCCGATACCTCACGGCCAGGACGTTCGCCAGATGCTTGCGGTAACCACCGAACAGCTCGTCTGCGCCCATTCCGGACAGCAGCACCTTGACGCCGGCCTCACGGGCCGCCGAGGAGATCAGGAAGGTGTTGATTGCGGCCGGGTCACCGAGTGGTTCGTCGAGGTGGTACACGATGGTCGGGAGCAGGTCGCGGATCTGTGGTGCGATCTCGATCTCGTGGAGCTCGACGCCGAAGCGCTCGGCGACCTGCCGGGCGTATCGCACATCGTCGGGCATGGATTCCCACCGCGCGTCCTCCGGCCGGAACCCGATCGTGTAGGCGGAGATGCCGGCCTGATGACGCGTCGCGATAGCGGTGAGGTAGCTCGAGTCCAGCCCACCAGAAAGGAACGTCGCCACGGGCACGTCGGCGAGTAGGTGACGGCGCGTCGAATCGGCGATAACGGCGTGGAGGTCCGGCGCCGGGAGCTCGGCGGCTTCCTGTGCGACATCGCGGATCGACCAATAGAAGCCTCGCTCAACCTGACCGTCAGGCCGGCACCGCAGCCACGTGCCCGGCTGCAGCTTCTCCGCCTCCCGAAAGGCACACCGGCTGTCCGGGACCCAGTAGTAGAGCAGTGATGCCACGAGCGCGGCGTCGTCGACGCGCAGGGACGAGCCGAGTGTTGCGGCGAGCGCCTTGAGCTCGGAGGAGAAGACCAGGCCCCCGCCGCGACGCAGGACGAACAGCGGCTTGATGCCTAGCTGGTCACGGGCGAGGACCAGCTCACCGGTTCGCTCGTCGAAGACGGCGAAGGCGAACATGCCTCGCAGCCGAGGCAGGCACCGTATCCCCCAGCGACGCCACGCCTCGAGGAGGACCTCTGTGTCGGAGGACCCGCGGAAGCGGACACCTGCGGACTGCAGCTCACCGCGCAGCTCCAGATAGTTGAAGAGCTCGCCGTTGTATGTCAGCGCCAGGCCGTCGCGGACCATGGGCTGAGCCCCGGTCGGAGACAAGTCCATGATCGACAGGCGCCGATGGCCCAGGTGCACCTCTCCCTGCCCAGCGGCATGCCCATAACGGCCCGTACCGTCCGGCCCACGGTGCGCGATGATCTCGGTGAGACGATCGGTCAGAGGGCCGCCCTCCGGCCAGAGAAAGGTGCCAGCGATGCCACACATTAGTTATTTCGATGCCCTTCAGCGTCTGGAGAGACGGTCGTAGATTCCTACATACGAGGGTATCTGATGTTTCCACGAAAGTGCATCCTCGACGCGACGGCGACCCGCCGAGCTCATTTTATTTCGCCTGGTCTCGTCCCCCAGCAGTTCAAGGATCAGGCTGGCGAAGTGCTCGACCAGGTTCGGCTCGGCGTATACAGCCGCTTCTCCGGTCGAGACCCGCGTCTCGATGAGATCGAAAGCCACGACCGGGAGCTCGAAAGACATGTACTCCATGGTTTTGTTCATCGTCGAGACATCGTTGAGCGGATTCTTCGGATCCGGCGACAGACCGATGTCCGCAGTCGACAGTATCTGCGCGACCAACGGGTCAGGTGCCCGGCCGGTGAACTCCACATGGGGGTCCAACCGCAGTTCGACGGCCAGCCGCCGCAGATCCTTGGCGGCGTCGCCGTCACCGATCAGGGTGAGGGCCACGTCGGACCGGCCACGGTTATGGACGATGTGGTGCATCGCGCGCAGTGCCAGGTCGACGCCGTCCTGCGGCCCCATCACTCCGAGGTAGGCCAGCAGGTACCGGTGCCCCCGGCGCAGGCTGGGATCAGGCTCCCCTCGGCGCATCGTGTCCGAGTCCGGGCCGGTACGGACGACCGTGACGTCGACGTCGCGTTTCCGGCCGCGCCGCAGTGCCAGCCTGCGGTACGAGCCGTTGGTGGCGATGACGTGCTCGGACAGGGCGTAGGTGATCCGCTCGGTCAGCAGAAGCGCGCGGTGGATACCGGAGGAGGGCCGGGAGAAGCGGGACTGGTAGAGCTCAGGGCACAGGTCATGCTGGTCGAACACCATCGTGACGCCGAAGAGCAGCATGAAAGGTGCAACGGCGGCCCAGAGCACGTCCGGTGGGTTGCACACCTGCACGATGCCGAACGGCCGACGCTTCCAAGCCCTGGCCAGGTTCAGCAGGGTGGCCAGGATCGAGTACACGTACTCGGCGACGAACATCGCCTGCCGGGTGATCGGCGGGAACGGCCGGTACTTGAAGAGGTGGATGCCGCCCAGCACCTGGTAGCCCGGGTCCCCCTTGCCCTTCGGGCAGACAACCGACACCTCGTACCCATGATCGCGCAGCGCCTGGCATTCAAGCCAGACTCGCCGATCGAACGGCACCGGGAGGTTCTGGACGACGATACAGACGTGCCGGCTGCGTCGACCTGACGTGTTGCTCACCACACCACGCCCTGGTAGCCCTCGAGTGCCTCGAAGTCGGCGCCGAGTCGACCGTGCAGGTCGTACACGACGCGCGGTCTCGCCTGAACCACTGCGCCGACCACGTGCGGGTCAACGCTCGAGACCACCGCGACCTGGGCGCCTTCCAGGGCGTTGGAGGCGCCGTCGTGCAACACCTTCTGCAAGTGGGGCAGGCGAGACTGGATGTAACGGAGGTTTGCTCCGTTCAGCTGGGCCGGATGGACTATGGGGTCATGGATGCGCACGTCGATGCCCTTGCCGATCAGGATCTCAGCGAGCGCGACATTCGGGCTCTCCCGCAGGTCGTCGGTCTGATGCTTGAACGACAAACCGAGTAGCGCGACCCGCCGGTTCGTGTTGCCGTTCTCCTCCACGGAGCGCAGGACGCGGGCCGCGAGGTCGCGGATGAGCATCTCGTTGGATACGAGCGCCCCCTGCAGCACCGGGAGGTCCACGGAGTTCATGCGGGCGAGGTGCAGCAGGCTGCGGAGGTCCTTCGGCAGGCAGGAGCCGCCGAAGGCGAAACCGGGACGCAGGTAGGCCGAGGAGATGTTCAATTCATGGTCCTGAACGAAGACATCCATGACCTCTCGCGCGTCCACTCCCAGCAATCGGTACAGGTGGGAGAGCTCGTTGGTGAAGGACACCTTGAGCGCGTGGAAGGCGTTGCAGGCGTACTTGATGCTCTCGGCCGCACGGATCGGGACGACGTGCACCGCGCAGTCGAGGAATCCGAAGAGCTCATGCACCGCAGCCGTCGCCTCGGGTGTGCCACCGATCACGAGAAAGGGCGGGTTGAAGAAATCAGCCACGCTCGAGCCCTCCCTGAGGAACTCGGGGCACATCGCCACCTGGAGGTCAGAGCCGACCTTGCGCCTGGAGGACGACTCGAGCAGCGGCACGACGATCTCTTCGACCGTGCCCGGCGGCACAGTCGAACGGATGACCACGGTGTGTGGACGGTCCGAGCCCGCCAGCGCCGCCCCGATCTCCTCCATGACTCGGCGGACCTGGGTCAGGTCAGTGCTGCCGTTGCCGGCCGAGGGGGTGCCGACACACACCAGGGAAAGGTCGGCGGACTCCAGGCCGACCCGCACCGACTCGGTGGCCCGCAGGGTGCCCGCGGCCACCGCCGCAGCCACCAGCGAGTCCAGGCCGGGTTCGATGACTGGTGACCGGCTCTCGTTCAGTGCCGCCACCTTGCCCGCGTCGGTGTCGACGCCGACGACGTGCCGGCCGCTGCCGGCCAGACAGGCCGCAGTCACGGACCCGACGTAACCCAGTCCGAACAGTGTGACGTTCACGAGATACCTACTTCTCATCAGGGGCGGCGGAATGTTTCAGAACGGATAGGCTGTTGCCGGCCTGCACGGGTCGCCGGTCTTGCAGCGGAGACTCGCCGGCTGTGGCGTGCCGCCCCCGCAGAACCGTGTGCAGCCCATCCCACAACGTGCCGTCGGAGCGGTCTCTCGGATCGGGCGCGACGAGCACCACCCCGATCGCGGAGATCTCCGAATGGGCAAGCTGGCGCGCGATGGTGTGCAGCCCGAGCGTGGTCGCGTAGCCGGCGCGGACGACCAGCAACGTCTCGGCGCCGAGACGGCCGAGGTCGGTCCAGGACGTCCCGGGCCCGACTGATCCGACCCCGAGGTAGAGTTCCGGCCCCCGGACCGGGGAAGACTGGTCGGGGGGAAGATCGGCGACGTCCACGATCCTTACCGGGCACTCGGGAGCGAGCTGTGCGGCGATGTCGAGTGCAAGAGCCGCGGCTGTGCCAGGGCAGCCGATCTCGAGCAGCGATATCGACGGGTGAGCGTCGCGGACGACCCGGGCGAGCGTCGCGGCCACCCGCTGCCTCCCCCGGACATGACGCGAACTGCGCCGCAACCGCTGCGGGCCGCGAGGGGGACTGGGCAGCTGGACGATAATCGACACGCCCAGCTCGGCGGCGATGTCACGTCGCAGGACGGGACGGTCCCCGGTCACGCAGAGGACCGCCGCCACCGCGAGCCCCAGGCCCAGGCCCAGTACGAGACCCACACCGGTGTTGGTCACGCCGGTCCGGAGCAGGCTGATCGGGACCGCGCGGGGCGGGTCCACGACTCGGGTTCCGGCGGTGACGGTGGGGGCTCCGATGCCGGCGTCCTCAACCTTCTGATCCAGGCTCAGGATCTGTGACGCGAGGCCGGCCCGGACGTTGTACAGCGCATCGAGCTGGGCGGGCGCGGTGGTCGAGGAAATCGAGTTGTTGACCATCGCGAGGGTGCCTTCCAGCCGTCCTCGTGCGTCGAGCAGTGCTTTGGTCTGCGCGTCAAACGCAGCTTTGGTTCGCATGAGGTGGTTGGCGATGACAACGTCGGCGAGGGCCTGGGCTCGGCGCACCGCGTCGCCACCACTCGCTCCCGTTACGGTGATCTCCAGCACGTTCGGGGTCACGGCCACGCAGCGATAGGTGGTGAGAAAGTCTCCGGGACGCTCGTTGACCCGGATTTTCTCCAGCGCCGCTCCGGCGACCTCGCTGGTCTGACAGAGGGCGACGTCGGTGTCTATCAGGGTCTTGTTGTTCCCCTGCTGGTCGTCCGCATGGACGACCAGCAGGCGGGTGACCGCCGTCGGAGGGGGCGGAAACACGACGGTCAACAGCACCCCGACGAACAGCCCCAGCAGCGCGAAAAACGTCCACATACGCCGTCGCCAGCGAACTCCCGCAGCAAGACGCTCCAGGTCGAGTAACGGCCCCACCATCGACGTGCTGTCCCGCGTCACGCCGGACCCCTGCCCGCACGGCCGCGCGGCGGTCCGACCGCTGCACTCAGCCGTGACTGCTCACGGTCGACGTCCTCGGCCTCGGCGACCCTGGGCAGCACCATGAGTACCCCCGCGGCCGGATGGCCCGCATCGTGACATGCCTGCGCGACGACGAGCAGCTCCCACGCAGTCCTCGTCCCCGATGTCACCGCCACCAGAACCCCCGACACGTCGTGAGAGTCGGGAATGGTCGGCCGCGCGGCGGAAACGGGCACGACGCTGAGCAGTGCGGCGTGTGTCGATCGGTCCTGATCCGCCTCGATCGCAAGCCGACCCACTGCTCGAGCAGCAAGCTCGTCATCCTCGACGATGACGACGAGTAGCCTGAGCGACTCGTCCGGCACTCTCCGCAACCGGGCGAGCACCCGGCGATAGCGCAGGTACTCCAGCGACTGATCGCCGCTCCCTGTGATCCGCTCGACATCCCACGGGGCACCGTCGTGCAGCAACCGCTGGAGCAAGGGCCGCCGGCCGCCGGGGTCGCGCCCGTTCGACGAACCGTTCGACGACGGCGTGACCGCCACTTCGGCGGGAGCCTCCACGGTGCCGAGGACGGGCGCGCCCAGCGCGGCCGCGATGTCCGAGCCGCGCCACAACCGGCGGTCGGCCTGCCGAACCGCGACCAGGACGAAGGCGCCGAGCATGGTGCCGAGCACCGCCCCGCCGGCAACCAGCTGGAGGCGGATCGGCGTCAGAGGAGCTGGCGGCGCCACCGGCGGCTCGATGACGCTGAAGTTCTCCCGGCTGGCCGCGGCCTGCGCCTGAGCCGCAGCGATACGTCCATTGAGGTCGTCCAGCTCCTTCACCGCGTCCGTCTGATTGCTGCGCAGTTGCTGCAGCTCGGCGCGCGCCGCGGCGCCCTGCGCGTTGGCCGCGTTCAGCACCCCGGCCGACCCCTGCAGCTCACTGATCCGCTGGCTCATGTCCGCGACCTGCTTTTGCAGGCTGTCCCTGCGCGGTGTGAGCACCTCACCGGAGGCGCTGGCGGACTGGGTCATGATCTCGGCTGAGAACGCGACATATTGCTGGGTCACCCCTTGCGCGAGCTGACGCGCCCTCTCGGGGCTGTCCGCCGTGGCCTTGATCTCGATCACGTTTCCACCGGCGACCGCGGCCGTCACCGAGTCGCGCAGACCAGGCCCGTCGACGCCCCACTTCAGCCCAGCGGCCGCGCGGTCGAGAACCACCAAGCTCATCGCTATCTGGGCCTCGCTGAGCACTCGGGCCGCGTCGGGACCGCCCAGCACCAGCACCCGGCTGCTGGACTCGTAGGTCGTCGGCCACAGCAGCGAGGCACTGGCGCCGACGACCGCACCCAACGTCGCGAGAGCGAGCAACAACCGCCACCGTCTCCGCAGGATCTGTCCGACCACGGACAGGCGCACCACATCGTCACTCAAAGCCGGGTTTCCCTGTCAATGAGTGCTGCCCAATCATCCCCGGGGGCCGTGCCCTATTAGTGCCGCGACTGGTCTGGGAACCCCGGCTGACGGCGCAGACCCGCGCACCGGGCGCTTGCGTGAATCTGACTCCGTTCCCCACCGGACTCGTCTCCTTTCCCGGCGACGGCCGGTCATCTATCACGGTTATCGCACGCGGTTACGGCCGGCGTTACAACAGGGGAGTTTTATGGCGACTGCGGAAAAATCCGCGTGTCGGGCGTGACCCATGGAGACGAGCGAGTGACCCAGAGTCCTTTATCGCTCACCAATAGTAAAGCCTTGTATGCATCCTGATGCGCCCGGGTATGGCCGCCTACGGGTCACTTTCGGCCTGGTTGTGACGGTGGTGACGGCCGCCCGCCGGAAAGTAGACCGCGGGCCGAAGACGGAGCCGTCGGTAGGCCACAGCGACGCCCACGGTGTACGCGGCACCGGCCACGACGGCCGCCAACCCGGCGCCGGTGAGGCCGAAGGAGTTCGTGAGCACGATTATCCCCGTGAGCGACACGATCGCGCTGGCCGCCCGCAGCGCCCACAGCTGCCTCATCTGGCCGGCTGCTTTCAGGGCCACGCCGAACCCGAACCCGACCGCTGAGATAATGTAATCAACCGCGACCAGCTGGGTGATGACGGCTGCGCCGGTGAACTTCTCACCGTAGGTAAGCCGGAGCATCGGTACCGCGAGGATCGCCGCGATGCCGCAGTACAGGGCGGTCAGAGCGACGACGGCGGCAGTCAGCCGCAGCGTGTAGGCGGCGAGACCCGGCATGCCGTGCTGTCGTAGCCGGCGCACGCACTCGGGCAGTCCGACGTTGCCGCCGACGAGGAAGATCACTATTACTGGTCCGATGAAGCTGGCGCCGGCCCGGTACACGCCGAACCCCGCCGTCCCAAGCAGCACCGGCAAGAGGAACAGGTACCCCTGGTTGGACAGGAAGGCGGTGCCGAACTCCGCGAGGAACCAGCGGCTGCGAGGCCACAGGGCACGAAGGTGCGCGATTCCGCCGCGGCCGGTCACGCGGACGTGGACCTGGCCCAGCCCGACGAGCGCCCCGGCAGTGGCCCCGATGCCCCACGTGGCAAGGAATGCCGAGACGCTGCCGACATGGAGCACGAAGAGCCCGAGCGTGGCGGTTCCCTGTACCACAGCGAACACGACGTCGCTGATGAGCGCGCGATCTGGGCGTCGCAGCCGGAAGGCCATCAAACGGCAGTAGTCCTGCACGAGCAGGCTCGGTATCCACGGCGCCAGAGCGAGCGTCGATACCGGGTTGAGACCGGCGAGCCCCATGACGCTTCCGGCCACGGCGACGAGACCGGCCCCACCGACGCCCAGAGTAAGGGAAGCGAGCAGGCCCTCTCGCAGCTCAGCGTTCTCGCTGTCCAGGGAGCCACCGACGGTCATCGGCTCGGTGACGAGGGCGCGGTTGGTGCCGACGACGACTAGCCAGATGAGAAACGCGATACCGAACGCCCCCAGGGCATCAGCGCCACCCGCGCGGGCGATCAGCACCCCGACGATGAAATTGGACGCCGAGGAGACGAGCTGGTCCGCCAGCGTCAGCACAGGCCGTCGGCTACCGCCGGTGCGCCGATGCCGCGCCGGGAGAGCCTGCTCGGTCAACAGCTACTCACAGAAGCTAGGGCCGGCGATGGCGGCCTCATAGCCGGCGACCAGCGCGGCAAGACCCACGGCCGGTGTGAAGCTTGCTTCGTAGCGGCGGCGGGCAGCGTCGCCGAACTCCAGGTTGCGATTGACGTCGGCCAGGACACGACGCAGGCAGTCCGCCAGCGAGACGGCGTCCCCGGGCCGGTGCAGCATTCCCGTCACCCCGTCGTGCACAAGTTCGACGAACGCGCCGTGGGCGGAGGCGACAGCAGGGACGGCGGCCGCCATCGCCTCCACCACCACGAGACCGAAGGACTCCATCCAGGCAGAAGGTGCCACCACCGCGGCTGAGCGCGCCGTGAGTTCACTACACTCTGTGTTGTCCCGGAGGCCCAGGTACTGGACATCATCGCGGTCCCGCGCCCACCGCGTCACCTCCGCCTGCAGGGGTCCCGTGCCGGCGAGCACCAGCGGCACCCCGAGTCCGCCGGCCGCGGCGATCCGGTCCCAGGCGGTCATCAGAAGCCGAAGGCCCTTCTCCTCGCTCAGTCGACCGAGGTAGAGCACATGCTCGCCCGGCCCGGAACGGCGGATGCCCGAATCGACGACGAAGTTGTGCTTGACGACCAGCCGCTCCGTCGGCATGCCCGCCTGGATGAAAATCGTGCGCTGCGCGTCGGAGATGCAGAAAAAGCGCACCACGGTCGACCACCAGCGGTGCCGGTTGACGGCCAGGTTGACGGTGACAGGAACGGTGGCCAGACGGGAGCCGCGGTAGCACCCGTGGCGAAGCGCGGGCAGCGGAAGCCTACCGGTGCAGTCGGTGCACACGTTGCCGTCGCGGTAGAGGGTGCCACTCGGGCACACCATCAAGTAGTTGTGCAACGTCGCCACGGTCGGCACGCCGAATTCGGCGCAAGCCGCCAGAACCGACGGGCTCAGCAGCGGGAAAGTGCTGTGGACGTGCACGACATCCGGTCGCTGCGCATGGAGTCGAGCTGTGAGCTCAGCCCGCGCCGTCGCGTTCCAGGGCACTTGCAGCGCAACCATGGCTTTGCCCAACCGGGACATCGACGCGATATCATCACTGTGCCGCGCGAACACGCTGACGTGATGCCCAGCGTCGGCGAGCAAGGACATCTCCTGCTCGACGACCCGGTCCTCCCCGCTCGGCTGGCCGGACCGGTACCAGTTGTGGACCACAAGCACCCGTAGCCGCCGCGCGCTCATCCCGGCGCCCGCGCTGACAGAGCCGAGACAGCAGCAGCGGGAGCGCCTGGGCTCAGCAGCGAGGCCGCCACGGCCAGGTGCAGCAGGTACGGGGAGGCATCGCCCAGCCCGGACTCCGTGTACGACGCGCTCACGCAGTACAGGATCAGGAAAACCGCGCATGCCCTGGCCGGGGACGGTGGCCGCAATGCCGCTGCGACGAGCAAGCCGACGAGCATGGCCGCGACGATCGCGACACCGACGAATCCCTGATCGTTATAGGTCGCAAGCCAGCTGCTGTCGATCGAAAGGCCGTTGAACGACTTGTCCGTCAGACCCACGCCGAGCATCCGCTGCCCTAGGGAACGATCCTGCGCCAGGAGATGGTCCCAGACCGTCTGCCGTCCGGTCAGGGTGCCCAACGTCGCCGCGTCCTGCCCGCGCGTCAACCACGCCTGCACGACCGACCCCGCGGTCACGGCGACGAGACCACCAAACCCCGCTACCACCACCAAAGCGCGGCGGGCCCGCGCATTGCTGAGCGTGAGCGTGAGACCGACGCCGGCCACCGCGACCACGAGGCCGATGGTGGCCGTCCGAGTATGGCTGAGCAGCAGAGTGACGATAGCCGGCGGCACGATCCAGGCCACGCTCCGGCCGTCGATGCTGCGTGTGAGCCACAACACGATGGTGAGCCCGGCAACCACCGCGCCGTACTGGCCCACCTGCGGAGGGGGAATGGGCCACAACGTCCCGGTGAGACGTCCGTCGTTCTGTGCTGACAACGCGGCCCCAGGGGAGGCGACGAGGCCGACCAGCACGAGGAGAAGCACTGCGGCAAGGCTCCGAATGTGATGGCGAACGAAGGTGAGCTCACCTCGCCACCAGCCGGAGAGCAGCCACAGTGTTGCGACGAACACCACCAGGCGGAAACAACGGAACAGCGCTCCCAACCCGGATTCCAGGCGCAAGCTGGAGGCGATGCTCACGATCACCAAGAGACTCAGGAGTAGCAGGTACAGGTTGGGCCGAACACGCACGCGCGGATTGAGCACGAGAGCCAACCCCAGCGCGCCCACCAGAGAGCCCATGGTGATGACCTGCGCTACCCGACGCGGGAGAGGAACGATCGTCGCCACATCGGTGTAGGCGAGGGTGTTGACCAATAGTAGCGCCCAGACGGCTCCGACCAGCCGGGGAGTGCTCGCGTCGGAACGGAATGGGCTGACACCCGGATCGGTCCGGGTGTCAGCCATGTCCATACGGTGCCCCCGCTCCGACGGACCTCGAACGCAGCGCTGCACAGAGGCGACTGTTGTCTCCGGGCGTCCGGACGGCAAGACGCCAGTAGACTCGTCCATCGTTAAACTTCGCGGAAACGTCCTTGACGTACAGGCCGTCCTTCTCAAGAAGCTCCTCCGCAAGCCGTCGAGCCGGCTCGACGGCGAGAGCGAGGGCGACAAGAAGAAAATTAGCACCACTCCGAAATACCCGCTCAACAATGAAAAGGTCATCCAGGGCGGCGGCGAAGCACTCGCGGTCCACCACGGTCCGAGTGACGGAGTCGTCTAGATCGTCGCGATATTTGAGGATGATCTCGAGCAGGTGCTCGGCCACCGAATTAACATTCCAGACCGGCAGTTCGTCAACGATTCGGGCGCCGAGTGTGCGGTCAACAGTAAAAACATACCCCAGACGTAGGCCGGGGACTCCGAGACTCTTGCTCAGGCTCTTGAGAACCATGACGTTAGCCGTCCCTGTCGCCTCAGCCCAGGGGATCAGCGACTGCTGCCCGGAGAACTCGATGAACGACTCGTCGACGAGCACGAGCTTGTCGGGAAGTCGAGTGGCCAGCATCTTGATTTCGTCCACAGGAATGGTGGTCCCCGTCGGATTGTTGGGGTTCACGACGACGACGAGATCCATCCCTCTCGCCTTCTCTTCCACTTCGCCAATATCGATTACCCCCGAGTCTCCATAAGTCCGCGCTCCCGGGAAAATCCGAGAATACTCCCCGAACGTGGGCTCCGGAAGGAGTACCTGCGCGGGCTGGAACCATCGGCGCAGCGCGGACGAGAAGAACTGGGATGCACCGTTCAATAGGTGCACGTAATCGGGATCGCAGCGCAGGAAGTAGGCTAGCTTGAGGTCGAGGATAGCCTGGGACGATCCATAGTTCGTCACTAGCTCGGGTAGGTGAGCCCGCAGTTGGGACATCATGGACGATGTCGGGAAATACATGTTGCGAATGAAAGCAAAATCCGTGACGGGAGTGTTCCAATAACCGCCCCAGGACGACTCGAGATATTCTCGTCGACTGGACGGCGTGAATGTGAAGTCAGAATTACGCAGATCGTTGGGGTCGTCGACCTCGGCCCACAGTTCGCCATCGAGAGCCTCTGCGTGGACCTGTACCTGCTGCATGTAGATGAGGATCCCCAGAATCAACTCATAGTAGCAGTTATCGTCGATTATTCGGGAATAGTAGGTGAGAAGCTTCCGAAAAATGGTGCGACAGAACTCGGCGGAGAACTTGTAGATATTCAAAGTCTTAAACTTGTCGGAGAAGTCAAAATTTGCGTCTTGTAGTGACGCGGGAATAACCTGAGTAATGACGTTCGATGCCGAAACGGACACCACCGTACCGTCCAGACCGATACGATAACGGTCCACCAGTGCAACATTGGGATGCTCAGAAGCAAGCAGTCTGGTAATGACCGCCGGCTCGTAGAGGAGATCGGACTCAATAAGTATGATATCCGCGTCCAACTCGATCCTCTCCAGAGCCAACGCCATTGAGTGGATATTGTTCGTCGAAGCATATGAATCATTTCTGATAAAGCTGAAATTGAGACTCTCGAACTCTCGGGTAACGTATTTCTCTACATCATCGGCGCGATATCCGGTAACGATGTGAACTTCGGTGATCCCGTTGATTTCTAGCCCGTCGAGTATCCGTCCGAGAATGGTCCGACCCCCTACCGTCAACAGCGTCTTGTGGCAGTCTTCAGTAAGAGGAAGCATGCGCCGACCGATGCCGGCTGCAAGGATAACCGCTTTCATGACCAGACCTCTCCGTGCCAGGATTGATGGAGGCCGTCTTTGTCACGTCCGACGCATGCTGAGATAAGCTTCCCGGCCGATGCTGGCCAGCAGGAAAAAGGCGTTGAACACCGTGATGGCGACGACTAGAAAAAGAATACTTCGAGGTGCGATTAACAGCCAGGTGCCTGTAACGAACAGGATGAAGCCGGTATCCCGACCTAGCTTGATGATCGCGACGATGCCCCCTCTGCGGGTGAAGGAATGGCCGATGTTGCCGTCGGTTCTCGCGAGGACACCGATAAGCAGGTTCACGGGCCACAAGACGGCGCAGGCAGCGAGCAGCGCGACAGAGGAGTCGGACCATCGGGCGGTCACAGCGATGAGGGAACAGATGATCGCACCGTGGACAAAGAAGTCGACCAGCACATCAACACGTGCGCCGAAGTCGCTTTGTTTGCCGGTCGCGCGAGCGACTTGGCCATCGGCGCAATCGAGTACGTACGCCAGCTGCCAGAGGACGAACGCAACAAGGCCTGGTAACCACCACTGGTGGGCCTGGTCAGCGTGAGATACGACAACGGCGGTGGCGCTGAGGGCGAGGAGAAGATCTGCGAGAGTGACGACCGAGGGTTGGATGCCGAAGCGTATGGCGATGGCTGCAATCCATGAACCTAGGGGGTCACTCACGTGCTTGGTAAAAAGGTCGCCGCCCCCGCTGTGAGCTCGGGAGACGCGGTACAAATGCATGAGGGATGCGTGGCGGTCGTCAATACCCGCGCCGTCGGCCGTCCGCTGTGCACCCGTGATCGTTGGCTTGCGCTCACGTGTGGTAGGTCTCTTCACTGCGTGCCTGCCTCACCTGTATACGCGGGTGGCACCGTCTGCTCGACCGACTCCGTCCGCGCCCGCAGGTGCACCCACAAATGCCACCCGAGCCAGCGCTCCGCAGGCAATCCGCGTACCGAAAGCGGAGGCGCGTGCATGTAACGCGAGTAGGCGTCCAGCACCTTGAAGTGGGGGAATTCCCGGGCGACCTCTCGCCGGGAGTAGACCCGCGCATAGGGGTTCAGCGGACCGTCGGTGTTGCGGTGCGTGAAGTTATCGATCGCGAGGTATCTGCGCAGGCCCCCGAGCTCGGCGTTGTCCAGATGCTGCCGCAGCACGGGCCAGCGGTCCAGCAGCTGAGAGCGCCGGAGCGGGTACGCGGCGGCGAGGGCTGCCCGGCGCACCACCTTGATGCTGAGCTGGTAGTTCAAGGATAACCGCGAGTAGAGCATCACGACCAGGATGCCGCCTGGCTTGAGGACGCGGTGAATCTCGGCCTGGGCCACCCGGATGTCGGGAATATGGTGCAACACACCATGGCTGAACACGAGATCGAAAGTGTCCTCCGGCCACGGTATGGCCAAAGCACTCCCCTTCCGAAGTTCGTTGTACGGCAGCGCCCGGATGGCTAACCGCGTACCAACTCGGTCGATAGACTCCTGCGTGAGGTCTAGGCCCGACCAGCGAGCTCCCCGTCGGATGATCTGCTCGGACTCCGCGCCCTGCCCCAGCCCGACTTCCAGCACCTCCTTGCTGTGCCAGTCGATCTGATCGAGGCAGGCCGGAATGTGCTTCTCCTGCCGGTATCGCCAGGTGTCGTAGGCCGTGAAAAACCTTTCGTAGTCATCCGCGAACGCTCCGTGGAGCCCGCCAAGAATGTGGTCGCCGCACGGGTGCGAGTTCCAGAAGGATTGGATGTCATTCTCATCCATCCCGCACCATCACTTCCGTAAGCGGTCACCTGACCGGCATACATGATGGCGCCGGTCTCGCCCGATGTATCGTCTGCGGCGGTGAGGCCGTTACCGGCCCACGTGGAGAGGTTCACCGGCGCAGGTGAAGGACCGGTCGCCCACGGCTCCGGCGCACCCACCGACCATCCTCACCGCACACCGGACCCCGGCAGAAGCGAGTTGGAGACGCTAGTGTCGCAACTCGAACGGTGGAGGTGAGGCGGTTCGCCGCACCGAGATGCCCATGGTCTCGACCATGTCGTCGACGGTGATGGACTGGGCGTCGCGGTGGCTGGCCAGGCCTCGCCGGGCGAGTTCGGTGGCGAGCTCGTGCTGGTGGTCATCGACCTGTTCGCCCCGCGAGCTGTCCCGGGTCGCCAGGATCGGGTATCGCCCGGCGTTCAGGGCGGCCAGCGCGGACCCGGTGCCGGCATGGCTGATCACGATGTCCGCCTTGCCCAGCGCGGCGCCCAGCTCGGCGGCGGGCAGCGCCGGCGTGGCCCGGATGGGCAGGTCATCCACCGGGGTGTCGCCGGTCTGCCACAGCACCTCCACCGGCAGCCCGGTCGCCCGCGCCAGGGGACCGTCGGGTGCCAGCAGCGGCGCCAGATGCTCGAACAAGCGGCGGAACGGGTACTGAGTCGCCGCCCCCACCGTGACCACCACCCGCACCGCCCCATCGGGCACCCGCGGCACGACGGTGGTCTGATTGTCGGCTCGGCCGACGGTGGTCTGATTGTCGGCTCGGCCGACGGTGGACTCATAACCATCGAAGACGCTGCCGGCGTAGCCCCACCGCTGGTCCGCCCAGCTCTGGTATTGGGTGTAGGTATGGACCCTAGGGACCCACCGCAGGACCCGCCCGGTCAGCGACGGTCCGCTCACCCGCGTCGCGCTCTCGATGTAGTGGCACTCCACTCCCCGCGCGGCCAGATACGGCAAGTACCCCAACGCGATCCCCGATCCCGTCGACACCGCTCGGGTCACCTTCCGGCGCTTCATCAACCGGCGAGCATAAGAGATGCACCGAAGCACATCGGGCACGTTGCGCACCCCGACGTAGGGCACGAACTCCACGTCCCGATCCGCCAGCATCGACCGGCTCTGCTCATTCGCATGGGTCACCCACACGGCATCATCATCGGGGGCGCTATGGGGGGAGATGCGGCTCGCCAGGTTGTCGAGCTGTGTCAGGTGCCCACCCGTCGTGGCGACAAACAGCGTGGTCATGTCGGCAGAGTAACGGGTACTGTCAGTGACGGGTACTGTCGCCTCCGTGAACGCGCCCCCAACGCTCTCGGACCCCGTGCGCACCGATCCACGCAGTGACCCTCGCTGGCGGTTGCTCGCCTTGGGCCCCAGCGGCAGCGTGTTCACCTCGCCTCCGTGGATCAACGCGGTCTGCGCCACCTACGGCTTCATCCCCGCCGGCGCTATCCGGCTCGACGAGGACGGGCACCCGCGCGCGGGACTGGCCTGGGTGCCGATCAGCGACATGCGCGGCGACCGGGTGTCCAGCCTGCCGTTCTCGGACCGGGCCGAACCGCTGACCGATAACCAGGTCGACTGGAAAGCCCTCGTGGACGGGGTCATCACCGCCGCCGCTCCGCTGACGCTGCGGTGCTTCGCGGACGCCGTACCCGTCGGCGACCCCCGCTTCGAGCAGATCGCCGAGGCAGCGTGGCACGGCACGCCCCTGAACGGCGGCGTCGAGGGGGTCCGGCAGCGGCTGTCCCAGCACGCTCGCCGCAACATCGCGATCTCCGAACGCGACGGGGTCCGGGTCGAGGCGCACACCGGCCGGGACGCCGTGCACCGATTCCACGGGTTGCACGTCGCGCTGCGCAAGCGCAAGTACCGGCTGCTCGCCCAGCCCGTCGAGCTGTTCGACCACATCTGGGATGCCTTCACCCGCGACGACGCGATCGTGACGATGCTCGCCCACGTCGGCGACGAGCTGATCGCCGGCGCGATCTTCCTCACCTGGGGCGACACGCTGTACTACAAGTTCGGGGCCTCACTCCATGATCACCTGGCTCTTCGCCCCAACGACGCGATCTTCTGGGCCGGGATACGGTGGGGTGTCCAGCGAGGAGCCCGGGTGGTCGACTGGGGGCTGTCCGACCTCGATCAACCGGGCTTGATCGCGTACAAACGCAAGTGGGCTACCGACCAGCGGCGGATTGTGACCCTGCGCGCCGGCGGAGAGCACGCGCGCGGCGACTCCCAAGCCGGTGCGATGCTCGGTGAGCTCACCCGGCTGCTCACCGACGATTCGGTGCCCGATGAGGTGACCAGGCAGGCCGGGACACTGCTGTATCGCTACTTCTGCTGAACCCTCCGCTGAGCTGTCCGCTGAACCTTCTGCTGAGCTGTCCGCTGAACTGGGAGAGGTGGCCTCGTTCGCACCCTGCGACCGTATGGAGTCTTGCCCCACGGCTTGACCACCGAGAGCCCCGTCGCGGCGAACAACAGCACCAACGCGACCGACCTCCCAATCAGCGTTCGCATCCCGGCCGGCTCACCGCCCCCGGTGAGGATCTGAGGCAACGCAGGCACCAGGAACACCAGCCCCGCGGCAGTCAACACAGCGGCGATCCCACACTTGGCGAGCACCCACCAATGCCGTGCCAGGCCCCACGGGGTGGACAGCCCCAGGATGAGTCCACTGGCCAGCGCAAAGAACACCACCGGGACGAGCAACCAGCAGGCGATCACCGCCGTCGAGGCGGCGGTCCCAGCCCGCACCGCCGGATGAACGCTGGACAACCCGGTCACCTCCAGCGCCACCAGCGCGCCGTCGATCCCCAGCCACCCCACCGACATCACGACATGGACCGTGAGCACAACCGCCCTAGCCCGGCGTGATAGCCGTGGGATCGTGAAGAACTTCATTCCGACGGCCGTCATGCTCTGCAACCTGCGACCGCTCGGTGTCTTGCCCCACGGCTTGACCACCGAGAGCCCCGTCGCGGCGAACAACAGCACCAACGCGACCGACCTCCCGATCAGCGTCGGCATCCCGGCTGGCTCACCTCTCCCGGCGAGGATCTGCGGCAGCGCAGGCACCAGGAACACCAGCCCCGCGGCGGCCAGCACGGCGGCGATCCCGGACTTGGCGAGCACCCACCAGTACCGCATCAGACCCCACTGGGTGAACAGCGCCAGCGCCAGCCCGCTGACCAACGAGAGGAACACCACCGGGATGAGCACCCAGCAGGAGATCACCGCCGTCGAGGCGGCGATCCCGGCCCGCACCGCCGGATGAACGCTGGACAACCCGGTCACCTCCAGCGCCACCAGCGCGCCGTCGATCCCCAGCCACCCCACCGACATCACGACATGGACCGTGAGCACAACCGCCCTAGCCCAGCGTAATACTCGTGGGATCGTGAAGAACTTCATCGCGACGGCCGTCAAGGCTGCTCCCCTCAGCTGCCAGAAAACGATCTTTACCTAGCGTGCGCCGTTCCCCCGCAGCAGCGCCGGGACAGTTCTCACCAAGATCGCGAGATCCGTCCAGAAACTCCAGCTACGCACGTAGGTCAGATCGAGTTCCAACATCTCCAGCGTGCCCATCGTGCTGCGGCCACTGACCTGCCAGAGCCCGGTCAGGCCGGGCGGGACGTCGAAGCGCTCGGCGAACTTGGCCGGGAACATCTCCGCTTCCCAGCCCAGACAGGGCCGGGGCCCGACCAACGACATCTGGCCCACCAGCACGTTGAGCAGCTGGGGAAGCTCGTCGATGCTGGTTCGTCGCAGGATCGAACCGATCCGGGTCACCCGCGGATCGTTGTCGATCTTCCAGCTGCCGCCGGCCGAGGTGTCCTCACCCCGCAGCTCGCGAGCGATGAGCTCACGGTGCTGCGCGTCGGAGCAGCCGGTCCGCATGGTGCGAAACTTGTACATCGTGAACGGTCGGCCTCCCCGACCTAACCGCTGCTGGCGATGAAACGCCGGGCCGGGGGTCCCCAGCCTGATCGCCATCGCGATGAGCAGCATCGGGATCAAGAGCACCAGTAACGCGATCATCACCACCAGCAGATCGACGGCGCGCCGAGCAACCGGTTCCCACCGAGCGGGCAAGCGTGCTTGTTCAACGCTGCTGGACACTGAGCCTCCCCGTGGTGATTCCGATCAGCATGAAAAGCACGTCCCCGCCGCCACGCAGTGTCAGATGCGGATCGAGGACGGTGAGGATGAGTACGAACCACCAGCAGACCCACAACGCCGAGGCGGCCGCACCAACGGCGTCCGACTGGCCCTGCGACTGGGCCATGAGTTTGCTGGTTCTGCGCAGCACCGCGACCGACAGCCAGGTGAAGGCAGCCAGCAGCGGGATCCCGCCGATCCAGAGCAACTCCAGGTAGCCGTTCTCCAGGTAGATGACCTCGCGCCATCTCTCGGGTGCCGGCAGCACCGAGTCGGGCGACACCCCTAGCAAGACGTTGATGAATCCGAACCTCGGTAGGTAGAAGTCGGACAGGTTGTTCCAGCGGCCGATCCAGCTGCGTGGCACGCCATAGTCGCCGAATCCCTGCAACCGGCCGATCAACGCCGGCGCGCCGACCGCGAGCACGACCGGGACCAACCACAGGAGCCGAATCGAGTTACGGCGCACAGTGCTGAAGCGCCACAGGATGAGCCCGGCCGCTACGACCGCCGAGATCCAGGTGGAGAACTCGCCGGCGGCGAGCACACCCGCCCCGAGCACGAGCCCCAACGCCAGCCGCTCCCGGCGATCCAGCAGTCCCCGGGCCCCGCAGCAGATCACCAAGGTCAGGCAGATGATGATGTAGTCGCCGGTGGCGATCGGCGAGCCGAGCGTCGTGGTGCCCCGCTCGGCGAGTGCCGCCGCATTGCTGTCGGGCGTCCAGAAGGTCTGCAGCATCGAGACGACCGGGCCGACGTGGAGGGTCTGCAGGATCGCGATCACCGCGACCACGGCTCCCGGCCAGATGATCAGCCGGAAGCACCGCACCAGCTGGGTTTCGGTGGTGACGCTGAAGCGCACCAGCAGGTAGAGGGCGATGAGCTTGCAGATCGGCAGCACGGCGGCCAGATCGGACGTCACCGGCGTCTGCCCGCGCAGGGTCATGGACAGCAGCGGCCACGCCGTCGACATCAACAGGAAGACACCGAGCGGGATGTCGAGCCGATGCAGCTGTGGTGGTACCCGCTCGCCCCGGCACGATCGGAAATAGCCGCCGACCATCGCGCCGGCCAGCAGCACGACCAGCAGCGCCTCGTTGGGGCGCACCAACGGGATCAGGCTACCGCGGTTGATGCCGGCGATGAGGGGCAGGGTGCCCAGATAGGCGTATGTCGCGAAGACCGGCCGGTAAGCCGCTGCGGCGAACAGCCCGACCAGGGCCAGCACCCCGACGGCGGTGAGGGCGAGCAGCGGCCCAGCCGCCACCGCGAGGACCCCGCCAACCAGGGCGCAGCCGGCGGCTCCCAGCCCCAGCCAGCGGTTGACCGCAGGGGTTGGCGGGCTCTCGGTTTGAGTCATGACCCACCACCTATCCGTCGTACCGCGACACGGAGCACCAAGACGTAGACCCCGAGCGCCACGACACCACCCAGGGTGAGAAACACGAGGTCGGCAAACCGGTCACCGCCGTTGACCTGATGGATCCACCACATCGCGCCGGCCACCGGCACCATCACCAGCGTGGCCACCAGCGCACCACCCAGTACCCGGAGCTCCAGAAACCGCTCGGGCCACATCGTCCGGCGCAGCCGGGTCAACACCGTCGTGGCGGCGGCAAGCTCACCGGCCAGAATGGCCACCACCAACCAGACCAGCCGGGACCCATCCGCGGGCAGCAACAGGGCCACCGCCGCAGCGAGAACCACCACACCGAAAGCGACCTCACTGGCCCGCCGAGGAACCCGGTCTTCCAACCGCGCGAACAACGCTTGGCGACCGATGTCATGCACCCCACCGACCAGCTGAGCCACCGCCACCACCCCCAGGCAGGTGGCGAGTGGCCCGATCAGGTCCGCGTGCCGTAACTCACCGTTGGCCAGAATGTTCGCGGTGGCCGGTGAGTTCATCGCGAGCAGCACCAACAGCGGCAGGCTGGCCATGACCGCATACGACAACCCCTGCCGCCACGCCGAGCCGAACTTCGCGCCGTCCTCACGATGGGCGGCACGCGCCAACCCGGGCAGCGCAGCCATCGATACCGCACGGGCGCTGATGTAGGACAGCGAATAGAACACCGAGTAGGACAGCTGCACCACGAAGACACCACCAGGCACCGAGCCGGCGAGCGCGAGCAGCACGTACATCGCCGCCGCCGGCCACGCCGCCACCCCGACCGAACGCACCAGCCTGCGGGTCACCGCGCGCACCTCGGGATCGTGCCGCAGACGCATCGACGGGCGGGTCAGCAAACCCACCCGCGCGGTCCCGAACAACTGCAACACCGTGTGCAGCGCGACGGCAGCGGTACTGCCCGCCCCGAGCACGATCACCAGGCCCACCGACACCCGCTCAACATCCAGGCCCGTCCCGTAATACCAACTGGCCAACACCACCGTCAGGATCAAGACGACGTTCTCCACCGCGGGCGCGCCCGCGGCCAGCGCGAAGCGCCCCCGGGCCTGCTGGGCGGCCATACCGAGATGCAGCAGGGCGTACAGCAGGATCTGGGGAGCGACGAACAGGACCAGCAGCGTGGACAACCACAGACCCCGCGCTCGGGCAGCGGGATCCGGGATCCCGAAGGTCAGCGTCCAGGCCACCACCGGGGACAGCACCATCAACAGCGCGACCACCCCGGCCGACACGGCGAGCAACCACCCGCTCACCGCACCGAGCACCTCCCGGGCCCGGGTTACACCGCCGGTACCAACGGCGCGGACCACGCCAGGCACCAACACCATCGCCAGCACGGGCCCGGCAATCAGCGTGAACACCAGGTTCGGGACGACGTAGCCGGTCTGAAAGGCATTGGCGAAATAGGTCGGCCCCAGCACCGCCCCGATCACCACCACCCTCAGCAACCCGGTGAGCCGGCTGACCAGCGTCCACACCGCGACAGTGGCGGAGTTCCGCGCCGTGGTCACCGAGGCCGGGTCCGCAAGCTCCCTCACCGTCGCGGCAGCCACAACCGGGTCCTCACAGCCACGTCCGACGCCGCACGCTTACCGCCGCCATCGCGCCGGCCACGAGCACACCGACCAGCGCACCGGTGCCGGCCGCGATCAGCGGTTGCGGAAACACCGCGTCGGGCAGCGAGTAGGGCGCCGTCAGCAACTGGGCGTCCGGTCCTGCCTCCCCGTTGAGTTTACGGTCATCGATCTTGGCCTGGATCGCCTTCTCCCGGTCCAACGAGGCGTTGAGCAGTGTCCTGGCGTCGTTGAGGGAAATCTGGGTGGCGGTTCCGGCCAACACCGCGGTAGTGAGTTGCTGCACCCGCGTTTGGATCTGGGTGGTGTTCGTGTGGGCGTCCGCAAGCTGGGTGGCCAGGTTCAGGGTGGTTCCACTGGGCTGGCGGATGAGCGCCAGGTACCCGTCCATGACGGCCTGCAGCGTCTGCATCGCGGCCAGCTTGGTGGAGCCGTCGGCCTCGACCTGAATGACTTCGCTGTTGTCCAGGACCGTCACGCTGATGTCCTTGTCGAGGTCCTTGAACTGCCGGCCCTGCTTCTGTGCAACCGGCTCGAGCACGTTCCGGCTCTTCAGAAACACCAACTGGTTGCTGAGCTGACGATCCTGCCGAAGAGGGTCACCGCTGCGCTGGTCCTGGCTGATGGAGTACAGGATCTCCGCCCGAGCTCCGTAGGTTTTGGGCAACACCAGCGTGCCGAGCAGCCCTGCGGCGGTGCCAAGCAGGATGATCGTCAACGCCAGCAATGCCAGGCGCGGCGTCAACCAGCCCCCACCGCGGTCTTCGGTGGGGCTGTCGAACTGATCCACCGGACGCTGCGGTGGTACTTCGCCGGTCCCCAGGGACCGCTGAAGTTGCTCCTTCTGGCCCGTCGAAAGGCCATTCGATTCGCTAGCCCCGTATTGGAAGACATGGGAAACGTCTGTCACAGCGCACCTCCGAGCACATCGCAGACCCGCGCAACCTGCTCAATGGTCAGGGTGGGGGACATCGGAAGGGACAGGATCCGACCGGCCGCACGCTCTGCCACCGGACATTGCTGGGCTGACGGTACCGGCTCGTGGAGCGTGGCCAGCGCCGGCTGCAGATGGCAGGCAATCGGGTAGTGTACACCCCACCCGATACCGGCCGCGGTGAGAGCGTCACCGACGTCGCGGCGGTCGTCGATCTGGATGACCGCCAGGTGATACACCGGTTCGGCGCCAGGCTGCACCGATACCGGCGTGCAGTGCCGAGGCAGCATCTCGCGGTAGGCCGCCATCGCCGCCGCGCGCCGGGTATTGCCGGCATCCAGCCCCGGCAGCTTGGCCGACAGCAGCGCCGCCTGCAGGGTGTCGAGCCTGCTGTTGCGCCCAGCGAGGTCGTGCAGGTAGCGATCGGCCGCAGACCGCCCGTGATTGGCGATGCTGCGGATCCGGTCGGCAAGGGCGAGATCACTGGTGACCACCGCGCCGCCGTCGCCCAGTGCACCGAGGTTCTTACCGGGGTAGAAGCTGAACCCGGCGGCGATGCCCACACTGCCCGCGCGCCTGCCCTGGTGTCGGGCGCCGTGCGCCTGCGCGGCGTCCTCGATGAGGGCGAGCCCGTGCGCGGCGGCGATCGCCGAGATCGGCTCGGGGTCCACCATCTGGCCATACAGGTGCACGGCGATGATCGCTGCTGTCGAGCTGTTGATCGCGGCAACCACCGCGGCTGGATCGATCAGCAGGGTGTCGGGGCACACATCGACGAACCGAGGCCGTGCACCGGTCGCGCAGACCGCCTCGGCCGTCGCGATGAACGTATTCGTGGGGACGATGACCTCGTCGCCACGCCCGATTCCCAAGCCGCTGAGAATGAGTTCCAGGGCATCAGTTCCGTTGGCCACCCCGACGCAGGCCTGCGCTCCACAGTAGGTCGCGAATTCACGCTCGAAACGCTCGACCTCGGGGCCACCGACGAAGTGACCGTGATCCAGCACAGCCTTCCAGGCGAGGTCGAACTCCTCACGCAGCCCGTTGGTGACGCCGTGCAGGTCCAAGAAAGGCACGGGGGAAGAGACGCTGCCGCTACCGGTCATGAGGCCACCCCCCGCATGCGGTCCGCCCCAGCCGGGTCGACGCTGCCGGCGACGAAGGCCGGACGCCCGGTGGCCTCCGCAACGTCGGTGGCGGCGAGGACTCGGACGATATCCAGCCCGCGTTCCCCGGGCGTGTTCGGCTTGGCTCCGGTACGAATGCATTCGATGAAGTGGCTGTCCTGCACGAGAAGCGGCTCATTGAACTGAATATATGGCGAGACGATGTCTCCAGTTCGATAGGAAACCGGCATGGCGTGCGACTCGCCATGATCGTCAGGATCAGCCGGGTCGACGCCGATGTCATACACCCGGACACGCTCATTGTCCGACATGTCGTCGTAGACCGCCATTTTGCGTTCCCCGACAACGGTGACCCGCCGGACCTTGCACGGATCCAGCCAGCTCACGTGCACGAAGGCATGGGTGACCGCCCGCTCGAAGTCCAATCTCAGGTAAGCCACGTCGGCGTGGCGATTTCCGACATGTCGTTTGGCCCATACCCAGGTAGTCCTGGGAATCTCGTCGAGCAAGAACGACGCGATCGAGATGTCGTGCGGAGCGAGGTCCCAGATGACGTTGCAGTCGCGCTGGTACTTGCCCAGGCTCAGCCGGGCGGCGTCGATGTAGAGGATCCTGCCGAGCTCACCGGAATCGATGATCTCCTTCAGCTTCCAGACAGCCGCGTTGTACTCGAAGGTGTGTCCCGCCATCAGGTGTACGCCGCCGGCCGCCGCCGCGTCGACCATCTCCTGCGCATCCTCGACCGTCGTGGCCAGCGGCTTCTCCACCAGGGCGTGCCGCCCGTGGCGCAGTGCTTGTAGCGCGATCGCGGCGTGCGTGGCCGGCGGAGTCGCGACGACCACCGCATCCACCCAGTCCACCACGTCGTTGAAATGAAGTGTCGATTCCGCCGATGGGTAGCTTCGCCTCGCCTCCGCGATCCGCTCGGGATCCTCGTCGACGATGGTCACCTGCACACCCGGCATGCTGCTGAGCACCCGCATGTGCTTGGAACCCCAGTAGCCATAGCCCACTACCGCCACGCGGACATCGGGATTACCTGCAACGAACTTCATCGAGACGGGCCCCCTGCCGTGACTCGAGATGTCTGCCGACAACTTGAATGTTCCGGAACGCACGGAACGTGAGCACGCTTGGTGACCGATCGGGCCCCCAGCGAGCCGTACTCACCCTCTCGTACCGTGGGTTCGCCCCTCCCCACAGTGCGTATATCTACCGGACACTGCCAGTCGTTACCCGGTTACGGTAACCGCCGGGACTTTCACCCGAATGGCGTAACCAGGTTCCCCAGCGTGTTGGATGCGCATCGTCATCAACCAATTACCCAGTGAAGTAACTGGTGCTCAGGCGGGCCTGCGAGGAGCGGGGCCGTCAGCACACCGGGAGCGGGCGGGGCGGACTCACGTCCTTGTCACGATCTTGGCCAGCCGCTGCGGCGTAGGCCAGCGCACATTCCACGCCCAACCCAACTTCTCGAACAGCCAGATCACTCGGGCCGAGATGTCGATCTGGCCCCGGAGCACACCGTGCCGGGCCGATGTCGGATCTGCATGGTGCAGGTTGTGCCAGGACTCCCCCGCCGACAGGATCGCCATCGGCCAGAAGTTCGCGGCCTTGTCACGCGAGGCGAACGGTCGCTTGCCGATCATGTGGCAGACCGAGTTCACCGCCCAGGTGACATGATGCAGGAACGACACCCTGACCAATCCAGCCCAGAAGAGCCCGGTCAGCACAGCCCACCAGGACCAGGCCACCAACCCGCCGACAATACCGGGAAGCACGAGCCAGATCCCGGTCCACAGCCAGAACAACTTGCTGACCCGCACCATCGTCGAGTCGGCCAGCAGATCCGGGACGAACCGACGCGGATTGGTCAGGTCTCGATTGAACAACCAGCCCATGTGGGCATGCCAGAAACCCTTGGCCACCGCGATCGGGGAGGTACCGAACAACCACGGCGAATGCGGGTCGCCCTCCTTGTCGGAGTAGGCATGATGGCGTCGGTGGTCGGCCACCCAATGCAGCAGCGGCCCCTGCATGGCGGTGCTGCCCAACACCGCCAGGCCCACCCGCAGCCACCGCTTGGCCTTGAACGAGCCATGGGTGAAGTGGCGGTGGTAACCGACGGTCACCCCCAGCAGGCTGACGAAGTAGGTGACCGCGAACAGCACGATGTCCACCCAGCCCAGCCCCCACCCCCAGGCGACCGGCACCGCGACTATCAGGGCCAGCATGGGAGCGAGCACGAACAGGTACACCAGCACGTGCGGCCCCCACGTCCGCCGACCCGAGAGAACCGGCTTGGGCTCCGTGTACTGCTCGTCGGCGGTCAACGTCATGGACCGGTGCTCCTCATGTCGGCAGGCGCGGACGGCCGCCATACCAACCGTAGGTTATCCACCCGAGCTGACGCAAAGGGATGTGGCCATGTCACGATGTGCCTGCGGGCCCGGCCCGCTCGTCCGCCGTAGTGTAAAGGCAGCACCTCGGATTTTGGTTCCGATGGTCCAGGTTCGAATCCTGGCGGCGGAGCGCTGTACGGGAAGGACAGGCCGATGCTCCCAGGCGGGAGCCTCACGACGGCGGTCGTGCTGGCCGCTGGTGAGGGCACCCGGATGCGCTCGGCGATCCCCAAGGTGCTGCACCCGCTGGCCGGCCGGCCGTTGGTGGAACACGCGGTGCGGGCTGTGGCCGGGTTGACCCCTGAGCACCTGGTCGTGGTCATCGGTCACGGCCTGGACGTGGTGGAAGCTCACCTGCGCGCGGTCGCGGCCACGCTGGGTCGCGAGGTGTGTACCGCGGTTCAGGCCCAGCAACTGGGCACCGGTGATGCCGTCCGCGCCGCGTTGGCGGTCCTGCCGGTCGGGTTGTCCGGGACGGTGCTGGTCAGCTGTGGCGACGTGCCGCTGCTGGACACCGCCACGCTGGCTGGGCTGATCGCCGAGCACCACTGCACCGGGCACGCGGTGACCGTCCTGTCCGCAATCCTCGACGACCCGACCGGATACGGGCGGGTGCTGCGCGATAGCTCTGGTGCGGTCACCGACATCGTCGAACACCGTGACGCCACCGCGACACAGCGCGCCATCCACGAGATCAATTCCGGGGTGTTCGCCTTCGACGCCGGGGTACTACGCGATGCCCTGGGACGCCTGGGTCCGGCTAACAGTCAGGGCGAGCTGTACCTCACCGACGTACTGGGCCTGGTCCGCGCGAGCGGGCTGCGGGTCGGCGCGCACCCGTGTGCGGACCCGTGGCTGGTGGCCGGGGTGAACGACCGGGTGCAGCTGGCCGCGGTGGGCGCGGAGTGCAACCGGCGGCTGCTGGAGCACTGGATGCGAGCCGGGGTCACCGTCATCGACCCGGCCTCGGTGTGGCTGGACGTCGACGTCGTGCTCGCCGCTGACGTCGTGCTGCATCCCGGGGTGCAGTTGCTGGCGGGCACCGTGGTGGGTCCAGGTACGGCGATCGGACCCGACTCGACCCTCTCCGGCTGCACCGTCGGCGCGGACGCGACCATGGTGCGCACCCATGCTCTCGGCGCGGTGGTGGCCGACGGGGCGCAGATCGGCCCGTTCGCCTACCTGAGGCCGGGCAGCCGGGTCGGCGAGCGGGCCAAGGTCGGCACCTTCGTGGAGACCAAGAACGCGCAACTGGGCCCAGGCGCGAAGGTGCCGCACCTGAGCTACGTCGGGGACGCGACGATCGGTGCGGGCACCAACATCGGCGCGGCCACCGTGTTCGTCAACTACGACGGGGTCACCAAACACCACACCACCGTGGGCGCGCACGCCCGGACCGGGGCCGACAACATGTTCGTCGCCCCGGTGACCATCGGCGACGGCGCCTACACCGCAGCGGGCTCAGTGATCACACAGGACGTGCCGCCAGGGGCACTGGCGGTGGCACGGGGCCGCCAGCGCAACGTCGAGGGCTGGGTAGCCCGACTGCGCCCGGGAACCCCGTCGGCACACGCGGCCACCCAGGCCCGGCAGACCGACGGTGACCAGCTGCGGCAGGAGCGAACGTGAGCCTTTCCACCATGTCAGCGACCCCGAAGAAGAGCCTGATGCTGCTCTCCGGGCGCTACCACCCCGAGCTGGTCGACCAGGTGGCCAAGCACCTCGACATCGCCGTCACCCCGCAGTCGGCCTACTCCTTCGCCAACGGTGAGATCTTCGTCCGGTTCGAGGAGTCGGTACGCGGCTGCGACGCCTTCGTCATGCAAGCCCACACCGCCCCGATCAACGATGCCATCATGGAGCATCTGATCATGGTAGATGCGCTCAAGCGCGCGTCGGCCAAGCGCATCACCGCCGTGATGCCGTTCTGGGGTTACAGCCGCCAGGACAAGAAGCACCGCGGGCGCGAGCCCATCTCCGCCCGGCTCGTCGCGGACCTGCTCAAGGTCGCCGGTGCACACCGGATCATGACGGTGGACCTGCACACCTCACAGATCATGGGCTTCTTCGACGGCCCGGTGGACCACCTGTTCGCGCTGCCGCTGCTCGCCACACACATCAAGACGACCTACGCCGGGCGTGAGCTGGCCGTGGTGTCGCCGGACTCCGGCCGGGTGCGACTGGCCGAGCGCTGGGCCGATGCGCTCGGCGGCACGCCGCTGGCGTTCATCCACAAGACCCGCGACCCTGGCCGGCCCAACCGGGCGGTCGCCAACCGGGTGGTCGGCGACATCGACGGCCGGCTCTGCCTGGTGATCGATGACATGATCGACACCGGTGGCACGGTGGCCGGTGCGGTGCGAGCGCTGCGCGAGGCCGGCGCCACCGACGTCGTCATCGCCGCCACCCACGGGGTGTTGTCCGGCCCGGCTACCGAGCGGCTGTCCAGCTGCGGCGCCCGCGAGGTCATCCTCACCAACACGTTGCCCATTCCGGACGAGAAGCGCTTTCCCGGGATGACGGTGCTGTCCATCGCGCCGCTGCTGGCCCGGGCGATCCATGAGGTCTTCGAGGACGGTTCGGTGACCAGCCTGTTCGACGGCAACGCCTGACCCGTTATACTTCGCCGCCACCGCCTTTCCGCTAAGGGAGTTCACTGTGTCCGAGGTCCGTCTGGCCGCTGAGCCGCGCACTGAGTTCGGCAAGGGCGCCGCCCGCCGTACCCGACGCGCCGGCAAGATCCCCGCAGTGCTCTACGGGCACGGCAGCGACCCGCTGCATGTGGCGCTGCCCGCGTTGGAGTTCGCCCGGGTGGTGCGCGAGCAGGGCAGCAACGCCGTGCTCAGCCTCGACCTGGACGGCCGGCCGCAGCTCGCGCTGACCAAGACCGTCACCGTGCATCCGCTCCGGCGGTACATCGAGCACGTCGATCTGCTGATCGTCCGGCACGGCGAGAAGGTCGTGGTGGACGTCCACATCGTCATCACCGGCAGCCCCGGCCCGGATGCGCTGGTCACCCAGGAGCTGGGAACGCTCCAGGTCGAGGCGGATGCGATGGCGATCCCTGACGAGATCGAGGTGTCCATCCAAGGCCTTGAGGTCGGCACCCGGGTACTGGCCGGCGAGGTACCGCTGCCGCCGGGTGTGGAGCTGCGGACCGACCCGGAATACCTCGTGATCAATATCGTCGCATCGACCGCCGGGGACCTCGGAGCCGAGGGCGTGGATGAGACGGCCTCATCCGAGTCAACCGACGAGTAGGGTCTTCGATGAGGCTGTGACTACTGACGGTAGTACTGACTGGGTCGCTGGTGAGCTCGCACTGATCGTCGGTCTGGGCAACCCCGGACCCGGCCACGCCGGCAACCGGCACAATGTCGGGTTCATGGTGGTCGATGAGCTGGCCCGCCGAGTGGGTGGGCGGCTCACCTCGCACAAAGCCGGGGCCGACGTGCTGGAAACCCGACTGGCCGGGCGGCGTGTAGTGCTGGCCCGCCCACGCTCGTTCATGAACATCTCCGGACCGGCGGTCGCCGGGACGGCGCGGTACTTCACGATCCCACCGACCGACGTGGTGGTCGTGCACGACGAGCTGGACCTCGATTACGAGGTGATCAGGCTCAAGCGCGGCGGTGGCGAGGGTGGGCACAACGGCCTGCGCTCGGTTTCGGAGTTCCTGGGCAGCAAGGATTACCTGCGAGTGCGCTTCGGCATTGGCCGCCCGCCCGGCCGGATGGATCCGGCTGACTTCGTGCTGCGCGACTTCTCCGCCGAGCAGCGCCGCGAGCTGGCCCTGCTGGTGGACCGCTGCGCCGACGCCGTCGAGCAACTCCTCACCCAAGGCCTGGCCGCCACCCAGAACCAGCTGCACTGACCAGGATTATTGATCATCACAGGATTCTTGATCAGCTTTTTCAGGCTGGAAGCTGCAGTAGCCATGCCTCTTGCTGGCTGCTGTCGGCGAAGACCTTGATGACCGGGAACTGCCATTGTTCGCGAGTGGTAGCTAGCTGCGCGGCGTCCACACCGCCGTTCATCAGCGCGTTGACTGCGGCGTCTCGTAACTGGCGGATCTCGGCATCCACGGCCTTGATGGCGTCCACCATCGACTCATACATGTCGTCAAGGGCGCGGATGCTCTGCCCCTCGCCGACCTCGCCAACCCACCCGTGACCGCCGGGCCAAACCCGGCCGGTCACCAGACGGTCCACGTCGGGTAGGTGCGCAACCCCGAGGCCACGAGCGATCTCGATCACCTTCGCCACAGCGGTGGTCTCAGTGTAGTCCTGTACTGCCAGTTTCACATCCGTTGCGTCCCTCACGGGCTTCCCTTCCGGTGGGTTGTGCTCCGAGCACACCCAGGCTCTCACGACACCTCGAGTCGGTCGAGCGCTCAGTGTGGTCATGTCATCATGGCGGCGAGCACGTTGGCTTCTGCCCGGATTGTCTGCGCAAGGGAATCCCTTGGGGCCGCGCCAGCAGCGTGGGCAAGCACCCGCAGGTCACTCCCGAGACGAGCGGATCGCACGTTCTCGGCGACCGTGAGCGCGGTTCGCGCTGCCTCGTTCGCCTCTGCCGGTTCACCTCCGAGGTACAGCAACGCCGCCAGTCGGGCTGCCGCGATGGCCTTGCCGCGAGCACGGCCCGAGGGGTAGCGCTCAACCGCGTCCGAGAGGCAGGTCACCAGTTCTGCTCGAACATCGCGCTGAGGCAAGTTGGTGATAAGGAGATCGAACAGGGCGTTGGCGGTATCCCCGTTGAGTTTGGCCAGGGTAAAGAACCGGAGCCACGGCGGATCGTTCTCGATCGACTCGGGCTTGTAGTGGTCCATCGTTAGCTGAATGAAGCGGCGACACTGAGTTGAATCAGGCTTCTTAGCGTATGCGAGGGCCTTGACCGCATGCAGCATTGACACCGCATTGGGTGTGAGCACGTCAGCAGCGGTATGGGCGAGTTGCACCAGCTCAAGCGCCGCGTCCGGATTGCCCGTATGGATTTCCTGGCGGGCGAGGCCGGTGGCGACATGTGCCCGGATCCCCAGGTCCCCCGATTCGTGGGCGGCGCGGAGCCCGAGGAGGAACAGCTCACGAGCCTGGGTATTCAGACCCGCATCGAAGGTCGCCCACGCCGCCAGATCAGCCAATTGGGCGACGGTCGCCGCGAGCGTGCGGCGCACCTCAGGCATGCAGGAACCATTCAAGAGTTCCACGCCCCACCGCAGCGCGCCGAGAATGTGGTGACGCACCGGAGTCCCACCTACCTGGTGGTCCCGGGCTTCAAGCATCTCAGTGGTGGCACGCAGCTCGCGTATGTCACCGGGCCGGACGGTGGCGGGGATCTGGGGTTCATCGGCCTGGACAATGATCCGCATGGCGGGTTCATCGAGCGTCGCGCCGAAGGCGACCGCCGCAGCAACCGTGGTGAGTTCTCGGCGCTTCGAAGTCTCCACCCCTTCCAACTCGGACACGTCGTTTTCGCCGGGAAAGGCGACAGGCAGGACAGGCATCTCTCCCCGTGAGCTACTCGCGTGCAACGCTTGCCGATGCGCTTTGGCCTGTTCATGCAATCTGATCAGAGCGCCGCCAGCACCAAGGGCGCGGTCGATCGCCTCGACCAGTATAGCGGAAGGCAGACCCTTGTGCGGCCGCTCGGCAAGCGAGATGTACTGCGGGGTGTACCCGACAATTCCTGCGAGGTCGGGCTGACTCAGGTTGGCGGCCTTGCGTAGCCGCCGGATCTCTTGAGCAAGCCGGACTACGGCGAGATAAAATTCGTCGCCGCCAGCCGCTTCGACTTCTGTCACTACGGACTCTCCGCACGGGTGCCTGAGTAGGGTAAAAGGGATCAAGTACTTGGCGTAGTCGATTTGACCCGTCCCGTCATCGTACGGGGTCTGCTCACCTGGTCGCGACTCACTAGCACACACGCCGATGGCCAGGAGGATTCCGATGCCTGATCTGTCCCTGTCCCCTCATGATCGGCTCTTGTACGCCGTCGCGCACGTCACGGGCGGCGCTCCGCCAGCGAGTACCCGGCTGTGGTCGGTTCCCCTCGCTGAACCTGCCCTGGTCCACGACGCGCTCACCGATTGTGTGGGCGGCGAGCGGACGGTCGTGGTCACCAGCACCTTGGATCGGCGGCTGGTCCTGATCCAACACGAAGCGGGCGACTCCTGGACAGCGGCCGATCTGTCCGGGCAACCGCACGGGACTCGCACCTGGCCGCAGTGGACACACGACCAGATAACCATCACCGAACCAGGCAGTTGGCTCTCACATGCACACATCACCCCGGAGGGCCAGCGGCGGCTGCTGAGACCGCGGCTGCTACTGGTTTCGCTGTACCACCCGGAGTACTTCCCACTGCCGAGGTTCCCGCTGGCAATCTCTGACCTGGCGCGGGCAGCGCGGGCAACCCTGCTCGGCCGCGTCGAGCTGATGGACATGCAGCTCGGTGTTTCGCTGGACGACATCATCCACCGCATCTCAACCGGCGGCATCGACATCGTGGGGGTCTCGGCCACCTTCGGGCAGCACAATCTGATGACTCGACTACTGGATGAGATCGCCAACGGCGAACAGTCCCCCATGGTTGCGGCGGGCGGCAGCCTGACCGCGCGCAACGAACGCATCCTGCTGGAGCGCTACCCGAACCTGATCATCGGCCGGGGCGCGGGTGAGCCTACTGTCGCTGACGTCCTCGCCCATTGGCACGGCGACCTAGAGGTCGAGCACATCCGGGGCGCGGGCTACTACCGAGCAGCCCGCGGCGAGGGCACGCTGTCGATCGGCCGGGTACGGCGCACTGCCACGGTCGCTAACCGTTTTCAGACCGACATGTGGCCCGAGCTGGACCTACTGGAGCGCACCTTCGCGCACAACGGCGTCGCCCAGCTCGAAGCCAGCCGGGGGTGCACGAACTTCTGCTCGTTCTGCCCGCGCGGGCATAAGGGCCAGTGGGCCGGTGCTGCTTCAGAGGCCCTGCCGTGGATTCTCCGGGAGATGGGCGCGGTCTTCGACCGGCACCCACGCGTGTCCCGCACCCTGTACCTGGTGGACGAGGAGTTCATCGGACGCGGCGACGACGCCGTGCCACGGGCGTTAAGCATCGCGGACACGCTGGCCGGGGCCGGGTTTGCGTGGGAGACCTCCTGCCGAATCGATCAGGTCGTCCGGCTCGACCGCGATCGGGACTGGCACATCGAGCGTGGCCATTTGTGGCGCGGTCTTGTGGAACGCAAGCTGCGACGGTGTCTGTTCGGGGTCGAGTCCGGGGTGACCTCGATCCTGGACCGTTTCAACAAGGAGACCACCGGTATCCAGAACGCGCTGGCGATCCGCACCCTCACCGCGCTGGGCGTGCCACCCCGTTTCACCTACATCACCTTCGACCAGCTCATGACCTCCGACGAGCTACAGGCCACGTACACCTTCCAAGGTCGCACCGACCTAGTGCTCCGACCCCATCCCGAGTTGAGTGTGGAGGCGATCGTCAACGGGGTACGCGACGAGGCTTGGGTGGCGGAGTACACGACCGGTGAGCCGTTCTACACCGGCATCAGCTACCTGCTCGTGTCCATGGAGTGCCTGATTGGAGCCGCCTACACTCGAAGGGCTGAAGCCGCCGGACTCACCGGCAAGGCCGACCCGTCGATGGGCCGCGTCGAGGCCCGGTTCGCAGACTGGCGGATCGGGGTGCTGTCCCGCTGGTCACAGTTGTGGATCGACCGCAACTTCGCCCTGGACTACACCCTCAAGAGCCTGGAGAAGATCCTCGACGGCCAGCTCTACCACGTCATTCGAGACCTTCGACAAGTGATCAAAACCGCGGCGTACCGATTGCTTGGCGGGATGATCGAGGCGTTGAAGCAGACCGATACCCTCACCGACACCGCCGACGAGCTGAGCACCCGCTGCGCGAAGCTGGCCGAACACCTCATCGGCGAACTGCACGCCGAGCTCGAATCCGCAGTCGGGACAGTCGCGGACTGCCTGTCTACCGGGCACCGCGACCTTCTGCGCCGCGAACACGCCCGCTGGACTGACACGAAGGCATGGAGGTTGATCAACGTAGCCGATCCTTGCGGCACCTGACGCCGCAGTGGAAGGAGGACACCATGCACACGCTGGAACGCCGAGTCCTGTCCGGCCTCGACGCCGAGGTCTCCGCCATCGGCGCTGGCTGCTGGACCATCGGCGGCCCGGCGACCAACCGTGGCGTCCCGATCGGCTGGGACCACGTTGATCCTGACGCCGCCTATGCGGGACTCGTTCGGGCTTACGAGCTGGGCATCACCCTGTACGACACCGCCGACGTCTACGGGCTCGGTCATTCCGAACGGCTACTCGGCCGCCTCCTGCGCATCGCCGACCGATCCTCGGTGGTAGTCGCCAGCAAGGTCGGCTACTTCGCCGGTACCGCCTGCCACCCCTACCACCCGACACAGATACGCTGCCAGTTCGCCACCACCCTGAGTAATCTCGGCACCAGCCACCTGGACATCTACTTCCTGCACAGCACCGACTTCGGCGACAACGACCAGTATCTGCCTCACGCGATCAACGTGATGCGCCAGCTACGCAAGCAAGGACTGATCCGGGCGATTGGGATGCGGGCACCGCACACCTTCGCCGAGCAATGGGCCACCGGCGGCGGACCGCATGCGACCGAGACCGCCCGGTGGCTGCACCTGTTCCACGCGATCCGGCCGAACGTCGTGACCGTCCGGTACAACCTGCTCAGCCCGCTCTACCACGCCCGGGAGACCGACATATTCGACTTCGCGCGCCGCCACCATGTCGGTGTGCTGATCAAACAGGTCTTCGCCCAGGGACTGCTGCTGCGCCGCCCCGCCGATCCCCTGCCGGCATTCAGCGCCGCAGACCACCGCTCCCGCGACCCCCAGTTCCAACCCCGCGCCCTGGCGGTTCTGGACACCAGACTCGCGCCGATCCGCGCCAGGTTCGGCGACAACCCCACCGAGCTGGCCCGCATCGCCCTCCGGTACGCCCTACAGCATGCTCCTGACGCGGCTGTATTGGTCGGGTTCCGCAACAGCGGACAGATCCACACCACCCTCACGTGCCTCGGCGACCCGCTCCGAGAGGACGAGACCGCCGAAATCCGCGCTCTGCTCAATTCACCACCTGACGAAGGGATCCCGACTGATGCAGTACATCGAGGTTGAGAAGAAGTTCGCGGTACCGGACCCGGCTGCGCTCAAGGCCAAGCTCGGCGAGCTGGGCGCGAAGCCCAGCGAACCGACCCGCCAGGTCGACGTCTACTACAACGCCCCGCACCGTGACTTCCTCGTCCCCGAGGCAATCTCAGAGTGGCTGCGCATCCGCACCGAGGAACGCGGCTCATCGATCAATTTCAAGCGCTGGCACCCGATCGACGCCCTGGTCAAGACCCACGCAGACGAATATGAGTCCAAGATCGAGGACGTAGAGGCCATCCGGCGGCTGCTGGCGGCGCTGGACTTCGCGCCGCTGGTCACCGTGGACAAGACCCGTGAGGAATGGAAGTTGCCCGATGTCGAGGCCGTCTTCGACCACGTCGTCGGCGCGGGCGACTTCGTGGAATTCGAGTTCAAGGGCACTGGCGAGAACGTCGAGGACGCCACCGCCCAGCTTGAGCAGTTCATCGCCTCCTTGAATCTCAACCTGGGTGAGCCCATCGGACGGGGCTACCCCCACATCCTCCTAGACCGCGAGCACTGATCCCCTCCTCCCCGGTCAGTGAATGGGTCCAATCGCTGTCGGGGTGTTGGTGCCACACGTGTTGCTGGTGGGGGGTGACGGTGAGCCCGAGTGTGGAGGGTGGGGGTTGGCCGAGCTGGGTCCAGGTGTGGTGGGCGGTTTCGATGGTGTCCCAGGGGTTGTGGGTGCCGTCGAAGGTGACGAGGAGGCCGGTGGTCTCGGCCCAGGAGCCGTCGTGGGCGACCACGGTGGCTCTGGTGGCATTGTTGATGACGTGGTGGCTGCTGCGGCCGGAGCGGAGATAGAGCTGGCAGAAGAAGGCGAACGCCGGATCGGCCAACACGGCAGGGTCGAGCGTGGTCTGGGCGTGACGGGCCCCGTGCAGCTGTTCTGGTGGGAGCTCGGTGGGCCGGCTGATCCGGTCAGGGGTCCGGCGCAGGGTCATGAACAGGCCGGGATAGTCCAGGAAATGCCCTGATGCGGTGCCGTCGGCGGCGACGGTGAGCCGAACCAGCATGCCGTGACCACCGGCGAGGGCCTCGGTGAGGATCAGGCCGCCCGGCCGGGTCTGGGCGACCCAGGGGTAGGGGATCGTGGAGATCCCGCAGGTGGCGATGATCCGGTCGTAAGGGGCGTGCTCAGCCCACCCTTCGGCACCATCAAGGCACACCAAGCGCGGGCGATAGCCCAGGCTCGCCAGCCGGGTGTGTGCGGTGGTGATGAGTCCGGGGTGGATGTCGACGGAGCAGACGTTGCGGTCGCTGAGCCGGTGGCACAGCAGGGCGGCTTGATACCCGGTGCCAGTGCCGATCTCCAGCACCCGGTGGCCGGGATGGGCGTGCAGGTCAGTGAGCATGCGGGCCATCAAGGTCGGCTTGGTCGAGGAGCTAGTCGACACAGTCAGTGGGCGCAGGGTGTTGCCGGGGTCGATCTGGCCCAGCTGGGTCATCAACGCGGTGTCGGAATACACCGCCTCCAGCCACTGCGCTCGTCGCATCGGATCGCTGCCGTCGATCGCGATCAGGTCCCCGGTGGTGTCACGGCGGAAAAAACGCGGGATGAACACGTGCCGGGGCACCGCGGTGAACACCTCAGCCCACCCAGGACCGGCGACCTCCTCCACCGTTGCGGCCAATACTGCGGCGTAAGCTAGCCACTCGGCGTCCACCACGAGCGGCGCTATCGTCGTCACGATGACTCGCCGCCCAGGAGCAGATCTGCCAGCGCTGCGGCGATGGGGACATCGGCGACATCGGTGAGCCAGCCCCACTCGCCGTTGGGATTGGCTTCTAGGAAGTAGTGCTCGCCAGCAGTGGTCGCAACCAGGTCAAACGCGGCGAACGCCAAACCAGCCGCTTTCAGGTAGGCGCGCAGCCCGGCGGCGACATCATCAGGCACCTCGACAACCTCATAGTCGAGACTGCCGTAGTCGGCCCGCCAATCTACCCGCGCTGCAGGAGTGCGGGCCCGGATCGCCACCGGGAACAGGCGCTCGCCCACGGCCGTGACCCGCAGGTCGGCGTCCTTGTCCGCAATGTAGCGCTGAAACTGGTTAGCCGTCACCCCGATCGCATCCGCGTCCAGCCACGCATCGATCGTGGCCGGGTCGAGCAGCGTCGCGTACACGGCACGCGGTGCTCCTGGCGTCCGCAGTGCCCCGGGGGACATCGGCTTGTACACCACCGGGGCGTCGAGCTCGGCGACGAACGCCCGGACCTGATCCGGCGAGCTACTGATCAACGTCTCCGGGACGCGCAGCCCGCACGCCGCCGCCAACCGTAACTGCGCTGGCTTGGCCGAGGCGTCGGCGATCCTGCCCGGGTGCGACACCCACCGGCACGGCAGGCAGGACAGCATGCCCCCTACACCGTGATGAGCCTCCGCCTCGACGAATCGCCGGTCCGCAGGCGACAAGCCCGCATCCATCCGGTAGCGGCTAGGCCTGCGGTAATAGACCGCCGTCACGCTTTCCAGATCCACCTCGACGTCCGGGCCGGCCAGACCACCCCGCCACACCCCGGTCGAGCCAATCCGCCCCGTCACCGTCCATCGCTGGGGAAAATCACCCGTGTCGACTTGTGCCAACGCAACACCACGCTGCGCCAACGCCTCGATAACCATGCCCGCAGTGGTGTCATCCTCGTTGGTCAACACCAGGACGGTCGAGGAGATGGGTGCCCTCCTACTCCTCGTCTTCGTAGGGCTCATCGACAGTGTCCGGCTCGTCGGTGCCGTCGATGATGTTGCACGTTTCCTTGGTCTTCACCCCGTGCGTCGGCGTTTTCTTGTGCTTGGCCTGGACCGGTGCGACCGCGAAAGCGGCAGCGAACGGTCGCGGCCCCATCGTCACAGGACCCCCTTGTGTCGACGGGCAACCACGCGCTGTCAACGGGAACCGAGCGAAGGCCAACGGGCCAGCGCCACCGACAGGATCTCCATGCTGCCACACCTATCCCGTCCCCCTTGCGGTCCGATCTCGACACCAGCCTGCCCTGGCGCTCCCGTCACTGGCCACCCAGCTCCCCCAGACGGCCTACCCGGCTCACCGTGGAAGTCCTGGGTGCCACCAACACTACGACCGGTCCCGATTTGGGTCATCCACCACGATGTCGCCTACCTGGCGGGTGATCTCCCTGGACGGCACGATGTTCGTGTCCGCGTTCGGCCAGACCCACGAGGGACACACCTCGCCGATGTACCGGCTCACCGGCTCACCGCACGGCGCGCTGCACCGGGGCTTCCACAGGTTCACCGAGGAACTACGCGCAACAGGGCGACAGGTGGTAGGACACGATGGTGGCGGTTGAAGTGGAGCTCAAGGCCCTCACGCGCAACCCGCAGCGCCTCCATGCGGCACTGTCGGCCCGGGCGGTGGGCGAACGCTCGATCTACTCCGATCGCTATTTCGACTACCCGGATCGTCCCTGGACCCGCCAGGGCACCGAACTACGGGTGCCGATCGAAACCCGAGCACGAGACGGCCATCGAGAATGCCGACGTGCTGCTCACCGTGCTCACCGCACTCGGCGCCGAGCAGATCATCTCCTTCGAGAAGCAGTGCGTGAACTACCGGTTCACCGCCCAGGACCGTGACCGACGTCGACGCCGCCCTGGACGTCGTGCGCTCCGTGCTGCACGAGCTAGGCATCGAGGACAGCGACCTCACCACCCAGACCTACACCAACGCGGTCGCGACCCGAAGGCACACCCAGCCACCCAGCTGAGCGGCGACCGCGAGGCCGCCGCGACGCTACACCAGCCCCTACGGTGCGGGTAGCTCCTCGATCTCCACGTCCGGGTCGAGCGCGCGCAGCGGGTCGGGTTCCGCGGTCAGGATCGGCAACCCGCGGGTGATAGCCACGTCCACGGCGTGGGCGGCGGCCACATCGAAGCAGTCGGCCTGGTGCGGACCCTGCCGCTCACGACACCCGCGGCTGCCGCTCGACCCGCTCCCCACCCAGGGAACGACGAGCATAAGCCAGGGCCTCGGGATCGACGTCCCCGGCCGCCGCGCGCCACCGGGCCAACCACCGGTCACGGACCAGCCGAGCGTTCAAGGCGCCTTCCACGTACTCCGACACGCTCGCCGCGCCGACGCGCTCGGCGGCGGCTTTGAGTTCCGCGACGACACCGGGGACCCCGGTGCACCGCGCAGGTGACACCGATCGCCCTACGGTTCGCGCGCCTCGCCCGCGGAGTCGCGCCATCAGCCATGGGTTGGCCTCTTTCTCTCTCTCGGATAGGCGCCAGGATCGTGCCCCGGCCCGCAGCGACAGCGCCCTGGTGGTGGCTGCTCATCGTGGGACGGTTGGACACAGCAGGGCCAGGGGTATTCCGGGATCCCGACAGGGTCAGGACAGCCGTCCCGCCCGAGAAATCCAGGAGGACGAGTTGATGGGGAACACGCTACCAAACTTGGCAATACAAATCTACTGAGAGTCTCCAGCGGTCAGAGTGTTTGAGGTGGAGGTTGGGGACACCGCCGTCGGACCGTTCGTGGTCCAGCGCACCAGTGCCGTCTGGTGGCCCAGCTGTGCTCCGCTGACCGGATCGATGCTGAAGGTGCCGAACATCGTGGTCGTCCGCAGCGCGACCGCCACGGCCCACAAGCTCTCCCGCGCCACGCTGCCCGCAGCTCGGGCGCAGTGGGTGGCGAGCACGGCCGCAGCTGCCGCCTGCACAGCCGGATAATCAGGCACCTCACCGGTCAGCGCGAAATACGCCCGGAGGAAATCTTCTTCCGGCGGCCCCAACTCGACGGTCGCGCGGCGACCGGGGAACCACTGCGCGATGCCATAGACGCCGTCGGCGCTGCTCATCTCCCGCCCGAAGTCCCGCACACCGGCCGCGACCGCGCAGATCAACCTCGGCCGCCGGGCAAGCGCGCGGGCGGCGGTGACTCTCGCGACATCTTCCTCGAAGAAGCCGGCGCAGAATAGATCCCATGCCTCCGGAGTGTGACCGGCGGGCAGCTCATCGGCGGGGCCGATGAGCACCGTGCGCAGCCCAAGCGTCTCGGCCCTCCCCGCCGCGCCCGCGATGACCTGCCGGCCGAAACTCCCCCGGCCCCGCACGAGCCACAGCGGCGCCCGCGTGGACTGTCCCGCGAGGTGGCGCAGGAACGGCTCGGCGTAGCGACTCGTCGGTGACAGCACAGACACGACATGCCCCGGAGCCACCGCTACCACATCGTCGCCGGAACCGCCGTGATTCCACACCAGACAGTCAAGGTCCGGCGCGACCCGGGATGCCACCCGCATGAGGTAGGTCGAGTACGACCCCAGCAGCAGGTCACACCTACCCGCCACCGCCCGAAGACAGGACTCCACCCGCGCCGGATCACTACCGTCGTCCTCCACGACGAGTTCCGCATCCCCGTCCAGCAGGCCCCAGGCTTCCAGCCCGGCGGCGGCCTGCCTGCCACACCGCGAGTAGCGGCCCGTCAGCGACAGGCACGCACCTACCCGCAACCCTCGATGGCCGGCCACCATGCTTACCGCATGTCCACTTCGTACCGGAACTCGTGGCGATCCGCTGCGGCGACCGAGTCCTGAACCTCGAGGGCAGCTCCCTCGGTGTCATAGATCGTTCGGAGCACCCGCACGACCGGCACCCCGGGCGCAAGCCACAACTGATCCATCTCCGCGCGGGTCGGCATCCGGCTCCTCAACTCATCCACCGACCGCGCCGCCACCCTCCGGACAGGCCCCGCCGGATCCTCAATGACCGCGAGAACGCCACCTCGGATCAGCCGTGGCTCGGCGATCGCCGTTCCCGCCACCATCTCGGCCGGATAGTAGCTGTCGCACAGGGCCACGGGCTGATCCTCCACCAGGAACAACCGCCGCCGCAGGACCACCGGCGCGTCCGCCTCGACGCCCAAGCGCATCGCCACTTCCGATGGAGCGCCGACCGTCCCTACCTCCACAAGACGCTGCGCGGGGCGCTGCCCCTGCTCAGCCACCTGCGCGTTGAAGCCCGAAAGGCCCGCACCGCGATGCCGGCGATAGTTCGCGCCGGTGACCACCAACCGCACGCGAGGCGCAGATCGGACAAAAGTCCCCCGACCCTGCTCCGTAATCACCAAACCCTCACCCTTGAGCACTGCCACCGCGCGGCGCACCGTCGGCCGGCTGGTCTGGTACCGCTGCGCCAACTCCCACTCAGAACTCAAACGCTCCCCCGGAGCCAGCCGACCAGCCAAGATGGCCGAACGAAGATCATCAACGATGCGATGGTACGGGAAGGCCGGACCCTCTGGCTCTGGCATTGGCTGGAGAATACTGGGGAGCAACACGGCGTACCTGCGCGCCCACACCGCAACCCAGCCGCAACCCGACACCGCATGCAGTCCCGAGCCCCGGCCAGGGAAGCGGCCCCTCGGTCACCGTGGCGATCGACAGGAGTTGGTCTACCGGTATGATTCCACAACCTGAACCTGGCGACCTCACGATCCAGCGGGTCTCCTCCCGGATCGCGTACCACAACCAGTGGATGCAACTCCGCGAGGATGTGATCCAGCGCCCCGACGGGTCTCAGGGTATCTACTCATATGTCGAAAAACCGGACTTCGCGCTCATCATTCCGGTCGAGCGGGACGGGTTCCACCTGGTTGAGCAGTACCGTTGATCTGCGGAAACCCGGTCAGGGTAGGTAGTCCGCGATCTGGTCGCGGACCGCGGCGCGGCGGAGTTTGCCCGAGGGGGTCTTGGGCAGGGTGGCCGGGGGCAGGACCACGACCGCGCCTGGGCGCAGGCCCACCGCGTCGACCACCCGGGAGATGACCTCCTTGCGCAGGATGCGCTCGGCCTCGGCGTCTCCGGCCCGGGTGGACTCGACGGCCACCGCGAACGACTCCCGCCGGGCGCCGGCGTCGAGGCGCACCGCTGCCACGTTGCCCGGCCGGACCCCGTCGGCCAGCCCTGCGGCGCGCTCGATGTCGATGGGGTAGATGTTGCGCCCACCCATGATGATGACGTCCTTGCGCCGCCCGCAGACCACCACGTCACCGTCGGCGAGGTAGCCCTCGTCACCGGTGTCCAGCCACCCGTCGGAATCCTGGGTGACAAGGGGTCCCGCCGTGGTCAGATACTCGCGGGTGACCGACTCGCCACGCAGCTGGAGCCGGCCGACCTCGCGCTCACCGAGCGGGGCGCCGTCCTCGGCGAGGACCTGCACCTGGATCCCGGGCAACGGCGGTCCCAACCGGGGGAAGGCCCGAACGTCACGGTCCGACGGCGCGGCCACGACAGCTTGGCGTCGGGTCTCCAGTGCATCGGCATCCACGGTGTCCACCTGCATGCCGACGCCGTGCGGCGCGAAGGACACCCCGAGGGTGGTCTCGGCCATCCCGTAGGCGCACACCACGCAGTGTTCCGGCAGCCCGAACCGCGCGCCCGCGCCGGTGAAGGCCCGCACTGCGGCCGGTTCGATGGGCTCGGCACCGTTGAGCGCGAAGCGCAGGCTGGACAGGTCGAACTGCTCGTCGGTGCCGGCCAGCCGCCGGGCCAGCAGGGCGTAGCCGAAGTTCGGCGCGGCGGTGATCGTGCCGCCGTGGCGGCTGATCAGCTCCGCCCACAGCAGTGGGTGGGACATGAACTCCGCCGGGGTCACCTTCACCAGCTCCAGGCCCAGTGCCATCGGCAGAGTGAGGAACCCGACCATCCCCATGTCGTGGAACAGCGGCAGCCAGGACACCATCACGTCGGTGGCCGGATCAAGGGCCCCGGCCCGGGCCATCGCGGTGATGTTGGCGTAGAGGTTGCCGTGGGTGATTCGGACCGCCTTGGGCTCAGCACTTGACCCGGAGGTGAGCTGCAGCAATGCGGTGTCGTCCTCGCCCACCTTGACCGGCGTGGTGAGTGGCCGCACGGCCGGGTCATCGAGATCGGTGAGCATCAGGTAGCTGATCCCGCGCTGGTCCAGCAGCGGGGCGAGTTGGTCGAAGGGCGGCCCGAGCAGCACAAGCTTGGCGTCGATCATGCCGAGCACCCGGACGGTGTCCGCCGCCCAGCTCGCCAGATCGGCGCGGTGGGTGGGCTGGTGCAGCATGGTGACGCTGCCACCGGCCAGCCAGACACCCTGCACCGCGGGAGCGATCAGCGCGGGATCACCGGCCAGCACCGCGACCGCATCACCCTGTTGCACACCTGGAGTGGCGGTGCCCATCAGGTATCCGGCAGCCCGCAGCGCCTGCTCGTGCACCTGGGTCCAGGTGGTGCGGCGCGGGCGGGCGGGTTCGCCGGTGGTGATGCCGCGATCAGACCGGATCGGCGAATCCGGCGCGCAGTGCGCTACCAGGGTGTCGACGAACCTGCTCACAAGCTGCCACCTTAGGTGCCGTGGGGAGTGAAGACGCGCACCGATTGTCATCAACCGGTGGCGTCGGCGACCTCAAGCCAGCGGGTCTCCAGCTCACTCTTCGCAGCGAGTACCGTCCGCAGTTCACCGTCCAACTCCCGGAACGCGGCGGGATCGGCCGAGCGCTGGATGATCTGCTGCTGCAGTTCGGCTTCCCGACCCGCCAACCGCTCCAGCTGACGTTCCAGCCGGGCCAACTCCTTGCGGGCGACCCGCAGCTCAGCGGCTTCCTTCCCCGCCCCAGCAACGGACCCCGTCAGGTCCCCAGAAGAAGATACCGCCCTGTCGCGCCGGTCCAGGTATTCGCTGATGCCGCCGGGCAGGTGAGTGACCCGCCCGTCACCGAGTAGCGCCACCACGGTGTCACAGACCCGGTCGACGAAGTAGCGGTCGTGCGACACGACGACCAACGAGCCCGGCCAGCCATCCAGCAGGTCCTCCAGCTGCTGCAGGGTGTCGATGTCCAGGTCGTTGGTGGGCTCATCGAGCAGCAGCACGTTCGGCTCGGCCATCAGCAGCCGGGTCAGCTGCAGCCGACGCCGCTCCCCGCCGGACAGATCCGCCACCGGCGTCCACTGCCGCGACGCCGGGAACCCGAGCCGCTCGGCCAGTTGCGAGGCGGACAGCTCCTGGCGGCCCGACTCCCTAGGACCCGATTCTCGAGGACACAGCGTGACGTGCCGGGCGACCTCCTCCACCGCCTCCAGCACCCGCAGCGACTCGGGGAGGTGCTCCAGCTCACCGCCGGCTGAGCCGGCAATCAGTTCCTGGTGCAGGTGCGCCAACCGGACGGTCTGACCCTGCACGCGGCGACCCGCATCCGGTTTTCGCTCCCCCGCGAGCAGCCGCAACAACGTGGTCTTGCCCGACCCGTTGACCCCGACCAGCCCGATGCGCTCGCCCGGCCCGATCCGCCATGTCTCGGTGTCCAACAACCGGCGCCCGGCGATCGTCACCGTGACGTCCTCGAGCTCCAGCACGATGCGACCCAGCCGGCGCCGGGCGAACGCAAGCAGCTCGACGTTGTCCCTCGGCGCCGGGACGTCGGCGATCAGGGCCTCGGCGGCCTCGATGCGGTAGCGCGGTTTGGAGCTGCGCGCGGGTGGTCCCCGGCGCAGCCAGGCGAGCTCCTTGCGGGCCAGGTTGCGCCGCCGGTCCTCGGCCACCGCGGCCAGCCGCCCGCGCTCGGCCCGCGCGTAGACCCAGTCCGCGTAGCCACCGTCGTAACCGTCCACCCGGCCGTCGGCGACCTCCCAGGTCCGGGTGCACACGGTGTCCAGGAACCACCGGTCGTGGGTCACCACCACCACCGCGCAACGCCGGGCCAGCAGGTGCTCGGCGAGCCAGGCCACCCCCTCGACGTCGAGGTGGTTGGTCGGCTCGTCGAGCATCACCAGGTCAAGCTCGCCCACCAGGGTCGCGGCCAGCACTACCCGACGACGTTCCCCGCCCGACAGTCCGGCCACCGGCCGGTCCAGCCCCAAAACCGGGATGCCCAGACCGTCCAGGACTGCCCGCACCCGGGGGTCCGCGGCCCACTCATGCTCGGTGGTGACTCCCAGCGGATCCAACACCGCCTGACGCACGCTGACATGCTCGGGCAGTTCGGTGCGCTGGGTCAGCACCGCGACGCGCACTCCCCTGGCTCGGCTCACCCGGCCCGCGTCCGGCGCCTGGAGCCCGGCGAGCACCTCGAGCAGGGTGGTCTTGCCGCCGCCGTTGAGCCCCACGACACCGATTCGGTCGCCCGCCTCGACGCCGAGCGAGACGCCGGACAGCAGCGGGCGGATCCCGTAGGACTTCGAGACCGCCTCCAGGTTGACCAGATTGGCCATCAGGCGTGGGTGAGGGGCTCGGGGGGTGGCACGGGACGCGGGTCCTCCACAATCCGGGCGCCGGGCACTGGGCCGCCGGCTACCCGGACCGTACGGCACACACCGGCACCGGCCAGCTCAGCGGCAACCCGGACCGCGGCGTCAGCGTCGGCGCACAAGAACGCACAGGTCGGTCCAGACCCTGACACGATACCGGCCAACGCTCCGGCATCGACCCCGGCCCGCAACGTGCGGCGCAGCGTGGGTCGCAGCGACACCGCAGCTGCCTGCAGATCATTGCCGAGCAGCGAGGCGAGCCGCCGGGGGTCCCCCGAAGCCAGCGCCTCGAGCAGCGGCTCGACGTCGCCGAGCCGTTGAGGCGAAGGACCTTGCCGAAGCCGGTCCAACTCCCGGTAGACCTCCGGGGTGGACAGGCCGCGGTGGTCCAGCGCGATCACCCAGTGGAAGGTGTGCCGGGCCAGCACCGGCACCAGGGACTCACCACGCCCGGTGCCCAACGCAGTGCCGCCGCACAGCGCGAACGGCACATCGCTGCCCAGCCCGGCGGCCAGCCCGGCAAGCTCCTCACGACTGATATCCAGGCGCCACAACCCGGCCAGCGCGACCAGAGCGCCCGCCGCGTCGGCACTACCACCGGCCATCCCGCCGGCCACCGGAATGGTCTTGCGCAGCACCACCCGCACGGCGGGTCGGCGTCCGACGTGCTCGGCGAGCAGGAGTACCGCACGCCACGCGAGGTTGCGGCGGTCGGTAGGCACCGCCCCCTGACCCTCTCCGTACACCTGCACGCCGGGCTCGTCGGTAGCCGCGATGGTCACCTCATCGATCATCGACAGCGCCTGGAAAACGCTGACCAGCTCGTGATAACCGTCCCAGCGCAGGCTTCCCACGGCCAGGTGCAGGTTGACCTTGGCCGGGACGCGCACGGTGACCGGTTGCGGCACAACGGCGAGCACGCACACCAGCGTACGGGCTCCCTGTGGACAACCCGTGAGTGGCGATGTGACCTATAGCGCGGATCGCCACTCACGGGCGATCCGCGCGTAGTCGCGGATCGCCAGCTGCTCGGCGCGGGCGCTGGGATCCACCCCCGCCGCGCGGAGCAGCTGCTCGGCGGAGGCGGGCGAACCCGCCCAGCCGGCCAGGGCTGCCCGCAGCGTCTTACGGCGCTGCGCGAACGCGGCATCAACCAGCGCGAAGACCTGTTCTCTGGGCACGGTTTCCCCGTTCACGGTTTCCCCGGACACCGTGGACGGTGCCGCGCGGCTGGTCAAGGCGACCAGGCCCGAGTCCACATTGGGCACCGGCCAGAACACCGCGCGGGGCACCGGCCCGGCGCGGCGGACCTCGGCGAACCAGGCCGCCTTGGCGCTGGGTGCGCCATAGGTCCGGGTACCCGGTGGGGCGGCCAGCCGGTCGGCCACCTCAGCCTGCACCATCACCAGCCCACGACGCAGGCTCGGCAGCTCGGCCAACAGGTGCAGCAGCACCGGAACACCGACGTTGTAGGGCAGGTTAGCGACCAGCGCCGTGGGTTCCAGGCCGCCAGCCGCCTCGACGATCTCCGCCCGCCGCACCCGCAGCGCGTCGGCGGTCAGTATCCGCAGCGCGTCGGCACGCTCCCGAGCGCGCTCGGCCACCGTGGCGGGCAACGCTCCGGCGAGCAACGGATCCACCTCGATGGCCAGCACCCGATCCACCGCGCCCAGCAGCGCCAGCGTGAGCGAGCCCAACCCGGGCCCGACCTCCAGCACGACGTCCTCGGCTACCAGATCGGCCGCCGCCACGATACGGCGCACCGTGTTGGCGTCGTGCACGAAGTTCTGGCCGAGCCGCTTGGTCGGCCGCAGCCCGATCCGATCAGCGAGCGCGCGCAGGTCCGCAGGCCCCAGCAAGACGGGGCCCGCCGGGGTAGGCGCCACGCCCGGGCCCGCCTCCTGGCTCACTTTCGCCAGTCTTATCAGAAACCGAGTCGGGCTGAGCAGGCGGGCCAGGCGCGGTAGTTGCCACGGGCGTTGTGGACCCGCTGGGCGACCGCGATCTGCTGCTCGCGGCTTGCTTGGTGCGGGTACGGGGCGAACTGGCCACCGCCGTTGGCGCTCCAGGTGGCCTTGTCGAACTGCAGACCGCCGTAGTAGCCGTTGCCCGAGTTGGCGGCCCAGTTGCCGCCGGACTCGCATCGGGCCAGCTGGTCCCAGACGGTGCCCCCGGTAACGGTGGCCTCCGTCGCGACGGCCCGGATCCCGGGATCCTTGACCTTCTTCTTGACCGTGGGGCGGACAAGTCGCTGCTCGCTGTGTTCCTCGCTAGGTTCCTCGGTCAGCACCCTGGTGACCTGGATAATCATTCCGGGCAGCACGGGCGAGGAGCGCTGCGGGGTCACCACGTCCCGCGCCTGCAACGGCACGCCCTGCTGGGTGAGCAGATCACCGACCGAGAGCGCGGTGGAGTGAACCTCCTTCGCCGGAAGGCCACCGTCGAAGAGGATGATCGGCTTGGCGATGCGTACCACCAGCGCCAAGCCTTCCAGCGGGATACGCCGGGAGGGATCAGCGGACAGCTCCACGTCGTGAGAGGACATCCCCACCTGCTTCAGCGCGGTCTCGACGGTGAGGGCGGTGGTCCAGATCTCGTGCGCGGTGCCGTCGACGGTGAGGTCGAGCGGTCGGCCGCGCTTGAGCACGATACGACTGCCGTCCTCGACAGCACTGCTCGCGGTGGGGGCCAGGGTGTCCTGGTCATCGACCCGCAAACCGGCGGATTCCAGCGCCCCCGCGACCGACGACGCGAAGGTATGGATGGTCCGCTGCTCATCGTCCACCGTGATGATGATGGCCTTGTGCATGGTGAGAGCTGCGGCGGTACCGGTTGTCGACGCCAGGATGCCCGCTACGAGGGCACCTCGGATGAATGTGCGAGTGGTCACCGATGTCCAGTCGTCGCAGTTCCGGGCAGAGGGGTACGAGACTCAGACCGACGTCCTCGTACCGGGAACTACCTCATCCCGGCTGACAGTGACGGAAAGGTAACGGTTCGTGGTGCAGTGCGCAATCACCTCGCCGGTAAATGTCGCCGATCAGGTGCTCAAGACCGACCAGTGGTGTCACTCGCACCGAACCGGGCCGCGAGGCGCCCGAACCCGAAGACCCGCTCGGCGGCAGCCGAGCTCGACGCCGCCAGCTCCGCTACGTCCTGCCCGCGCAACGCGGCAAGATCCCGAACGGTGTAGGGCAGGTTGGCCGGCTCGTTGGCCTTGCCGCGGTGCGGATGCGGGGTGAGGAACGGGGCATCGGTCTCCACCAGCAACTGCCCGTCGGGAACAAGCACCGCAGCCTCGCGCAGCGCGCGGGCATTGCGAAAGGTCACGGTGCCGGAAAAGGACAGCACATAGCCGGCGTCCACGCAGGCCCGCGCCATCGCGGCATCCCCGGAGAAGCAGTGGAACATCACCGTACGGGGCGGGCCCTCCTGCTCGAGCACCGCCAACACGTCGCCGTGGGCGTCCCGATCGTGGATCATCAACGGCTTGTCGACTCGCTTGGCGAGGTCGATGTGCCAGCGGTAGGCTTCCTGCTGCGCCTCGGGAGACGGGCAGCTCGGATCGACTCGAGTCCAGTGGTAATCCAGGCCGGTCTCCCCCACGGCCACCACCCGGGGAGCTCGTGCGAGCCGCTCGAGCTCGGCGCGGTCGGCGTCGGTCATCGCCGCCGTGCGGGTGGGATGCAACCCTACCGCCGCGAAGACCCGATCGTCCCAGCTCGCCGCCTGCACCACCCAGCGCGCTGCGGTCATGTCGTCGGCCACCGTCACCACCGCGGCAACCCCCACCGCCGCAGCCCGGTCCAGAGCCGCCCGCACCCCCACCACATCAGTGGCCCCACAAGCGTCCAGATGCGTATGCGCATCAACCACCGTCCCCGGCAACGCCTCCGGCGCAGGCGCCCGCTCCATCACATCAACTCCTCCGCCCAGTCCGCATCAAGCGGGCTCAGCGGGGTAATTCGGTAGTCGGTTACCCCGCTGAGCCCGCTGAAAGCGAATCGAGAGTACAGGACGCCGGGGGTAGGTCGGTGTGGTCGGTTAGCGGGGGGAGGCTGCCGAGCTGGCGGTACAGGGTGTTGTACTGCCGCATGGCGTCGTGCAGCTGGAAGAAATGCTCGACCCGGCCGCGTGCGTTGCTGGTGTACCGCTCGTAGCTGTCGAGATCGGCGAGGACGGTCTGGAGGCCGTCGGCCATGCCTTCGATGAGGTTGTCCGGCTTGACGAGTACCCCGCAGGAGTCCCAGGTGACCCCGGCGCCGGTGGTGAGCGGTTCACCGATGAGCTGGCTCATGCCACCGACCGCAGTGCCGACCGTGGGCACACCGGCGGTCATCGCCTCGAGCACGACGATGGGCTGGCCCTCGTTGTAGCTCGGCAGCACGAGGAGGTCGAAGTCGCCGAGCATCGCGCGAACGTTGACGGTGCCGCGGAAGGTGAAGTGCGGCTCGACTCCCAACTCGTCGATCTTCTCCTTGCACGACTCGTAGTAGCTCGGCACGTGGTCGGTCGGGCCGAGCACGTCGAGGTGCCAGTTCGTGATGCCGCGGTCGACGAGGATCCTGGCGGACTGGATGAACTCGAGCAATCCTTTGATGGGCACGACACGGGCGATGAAGACCAGGCGCCAGATCCGGGTGTCATGACCGACAAGAATCTGTTCGATGGCCTGCAGTCGCTGGTTATACACGCCGTCGAATTTCTTGATCTCCATGCCGTTGGGAACGACGGACACGTTGTCCGTGGGGGCACCGAGCTGCACTGCTTCCGCGATGGCATCCGGGTAGAGGTAGGTGATGTGGGCAGCGCTGGGATAGCAGAAGTGGCCCATCTCGATCCACCACGCCATCCACGCCCGCTGGGTGGGGGTGACGTCGAACTCTCGCCAGTCGCGGGACGCGACCTTCAGCGCCATGCTGCGTTCCAGAAGCGTGTTCACAGTGTCACGGACGTAGAGATTATGCTCCGTGAGCAGGAAAGACGTGTCGTTCTGCCGCGCCGCGGCAGCACCGACGAGCGAGGCATAGCCCGTGGTATGGGCGTGGTAAACACGGGCCTTCGGGTAACGCTGGCTCAGCAGAGCGTGGATCAGAGAGAAGAACTCGCGCATGAGCCAGAAGCTGTCCGTGAGCGGAAGCCCGATGTCGGGCATCCGCTCTACCAGCGCGGTCATGAACTCCGCGGAGCCGAGCAGGGCCGAGAGGGGATACCGCTGAGTGCGCGGGTTCAGGCCCTCGTCATACAGTTGCCAGGCCGGTTGCATGTCCCCCGCCAAGATCGCCCCCAGTGCGTCGAACAGCCGGTGGGCAAGGTACGACCGCGCGACGCTCGACATGCCCAGGTCCTTTGTACGCAGTGTGACGAAGTCGGCCCGGTGCTCCCGCATGCTGATGTAGACAGCCTTGATCCACAGCACGTTCGACGGCACCCCGTAAAGGTCGACCACCGGGCTGTCCCGGTCCCATGTAATATGGATGATCCCGAAGGTCAGGTCGGGGTTGCCTTCCAGGATGTCGTGGATGACGGCCGATACCCCACCCTTCAGAAACGGGTAGGTCGACTCGGCGATAATCGCGACATCGACGTCGGGATATTCTTCCTCGCCGGTTATCTCGATCATGCTTTCGTCCTTGTCTCCAGTGTCCGGGCACGGACGTCGTGGGCATAGGTGTTGATGGCGGTGCCTGACGGCGGAGACTGGTCACCAGGCGGTCGCATGGCGCCAGAAGAACGTGTATTCCGGCGTCCGCCACGCAGCGAGACAGGCCTGGAGCGCGACGAAGAAAAGGAGTAACTCGATACCGGCGAGCACGAAGTACAGGACGGGCCCGGCCGGCATCGCGACGAACGCCACGCCGCACAGGACCAGGTGTGCACCGCTCAGTCCCTGCGACGCCCGACGCTGACCGATGTAGTCGAGCTTGTAACACAGCACCGTGGTCATCATGAACAACCACGACGCCGTGGCCACACCAGCGATGAGGCCCGCGCGACCAGGAGTGACGTTGATCATGATCAAGCTGATGCCGAAGGAGAGCAGTGAGCCGGCGAAAGCGGTGCGGAGGATCGAGGTCTGGACACAGGCGAACAGCGCCCGCGTGTACTCGCCGAGCTTGCTGATCGGCTCCTTCTCCATAGCCACTCGAAGTGACGTGACGGAGGAGTCGAACCCCGGCGCCAGCCGGATGAAGTAGTAGTTGTAGGCCAGGACCGCCGGCAGCAGCGCGAGGAAGACCGTCTCGACGGCGAAATGGTTGCTGTCTCTGAGAAAGTAGAACAGTTTATCGGCCCACAGCACCGAGCCGAGCAACAGACCACGCACCACGTCCAGGAGCACCTCGACGGGATCGAGCGCGACCGGCCGGACGCGCAGGAACCGGCGCAGCAAGACCAACTGCGGCAGCAAGCCGAGCAGCGGTGGCAGGAACCACGCAGTGGGGAAGACGAGCAGCGGGGTCGCATAGCCCGTCCACGCCAGCGCCCAGCCGAAGCGCTGGTGGCCGATGTTGATCACCACAAGAGACTGAGCGAACGCAAGATCGAGCGCACACAAGACGACGTAGGCGGACATGGTCTTCATCGACCACTGCGTGGCCAGCTGAACGGGAACCGCGAATAGCAGGATCGTCGGCAGCGACTGGGCGAAGGTCACGGGCCACACCTCGCAGAATCGGCGCCGAATCCTGTCCGTATCGCCACCGGGGACCAGTGGCCCGATCGCCCGGTACAGCGGCATACACACACCCTGGCTGAGCCACGGCACAGTCAGGGCGACGACGAGCAGCAATGAGGTCAACGGCACTCCGCCGACTGCCGCCCCCGCCATACGCACGCTCGCGATCGGATAGATCAGCGTCAGAGTCCCCACCGGCCATAGGTGCAGGACCACCTGTAAGACCGACCGGGCGGAGATGGCCGAGCTGTGGCGCCGGCCCGTGCGGTGACGGCCGACGTGATGGTACCTGGTGAGCCATCGGAGGAGCAGCACCACAAGCGCGACCGCACTGGCCGCCGCGAGTTCGGCGGCCACGCTGTTCAGCGTCCGCCATATCTGAGGCATCAGTGCAGTAGCACCCAGCAGCACAGCCGTGACAGTGATGGGCAACCTGCGACTGACCAGCACGGATGCGGATGCCGTCGCCACTTCCAGCATCCGTTGGCCCATGGCAGTCCCTTCAGCACTTCTTCAACCGCGTGTGCGCGTCACGCACCCTGAGATTCGCTCGACACCATCGTGTCGTTACATCTCGAACGTGTTACGGCGCAGCTCGCCTGCGTTTGTTTCGCTGCACGCAACAACGGCGCAGGGTGTTGTTTCGCTGCACGCAACAGCAGCACAGGATGTAACACCACGATGCGCACGGACGATTGGAGGTAGCGGAAGGTCACGTCGTCGTGAATGACACTGCCACCAGGGGAACGATGAAGCGTCACGGCGCGTGGGTACGATACGGTGACCCCGTAGCCCCTGAGCAGATCTCCTTCGCGATCGCCAACTACCAGGTGGCGATCCTGCAACCCTGGGAGACGGACGCCGCGCGAGCGCTGAAGCAGGCACGACCGGACATGACGGTGCTGTGCTATAAATGCCTCTCCTCCACGCGCGAGTACGAACCCGGACCGATCTACTCCTCCGGTCTCGGCTACCGCGAGGCTGACGTGATGGGTGAGCATGTCTTCGCCCATCGGCCCAGCGGGACGCGTATCGAGTGGAATACCTACCCCGGCCATTGGCAGATGGCGGTGTGGGATGACGAGTACCGCACACGCTGGTGCCGCAACGTCGTCAAGGAGCTGGCGGGCTCGGCGTGGGACGGCGTGATGGCCGACAACGACGTGTACGACGATTACTACGGTTTGCAGCCACCGCTCGACGGCGGACGTCACATGGCTGATATCCGTCACGCTGTGGACGAGTTCGTCCCCCTCGCCGGGTCAGCCCTGAACGACATCGGCAAGCTACTGGTGCCCAACATCGCCGAGTCACGTCGTGACCCAGGACGCTGGGAAAGGCACAGCGCCTACGGGGGTGGCTTCGAGGAGGTCTGGCTCGCGCACGGCGCGGACGACTACTTCAGCACCGAGACAGTCCTCGCACAGGCCAGCCAGGCGCAAGGCCCGGGAATCACCATCATGCGGGTCGCCTCCGACGGGACCAACGAGCACCGGAACTTCACCTACGGCTTAGCCGCATTCTGGATCTTCGGTGGCGGCAAGGGCACCGCGTTCACCGCCACCGGCCACGACCAGTACAGCGTCACACCGTTCATCCCGCAGCTCAACTGGGATCTCGGTGAACCGCTGGAGGAGATCCGCCGACGCGGGAACGGCCGTTCCCGCCGTTTCAGGAACGGTTGGGCGGCGATAAACCTCAACACCCGACGCCGCGCAAGGGTGAAATTCTCCGTACCACAAGGCCTGTACTGCATCACTGGGCGGCCGGCACCGGACAGGGTCTCGCTGATGCCCCACGAGGGCTTACTCTACGTGTGCAAAACGTAACGTCGAGGACCACTCATGACCTGGCTACTGACCGGTGGCGCCGGCTACATCGGCTCGCACATCGCGCACGCGCTCCACGCGACCGGCCGCGACGTCGTGGTACTCGACGATCTGTCCACCGGCCACCCCCACCGGCTGCCCCCGGCTGTTCCGCTGATCCAGACTTCAGTTCTCGACCACGAGGCGGTGGTCCAGGCGCTGCTCCGGCACAGCGTCACGGGAGTCATTCACCTCGCCGCGAAGAAATCAGTCAGCGAGTCGTTGGCACACCCCTAATACTACCACGAACAGAACATCGTCGGCCTACACCGGCTTCTCGAGGCCATGCGCGCTGCCGACGTCACGCGGCTGGTGTTCTCCTCCAGCGCCGCGGTATACGGCGATACAGCCACCGATGTCATCGACGAAGCAACTCCCACCACGCCGGTCAGTCCCTACGGCGCGACAAAACTGACTGGTGAAAGATTGGTGCGCCGCGCCGGGCTCGACACCGGCATGGGATGGCTCGCATTGCGCTACTTCAACGTCGCTGGGGCCGGGGCGCTACACCTCGGCGACAAGGGCGTCTCCAACCTCATCCCGATGGTGTTTTACGCACTCGATCAGGGGCGCCGACCCCAGATCTTCGGCGCTGACTATCCCACCCCAGACGGGTCCTGCGTGCGCGACTACATCCACGTCACCGACGTCGCCGACGCCCACGTCACCGCCGCCCAGCACCTCGTATCCAACGTCTACAACATCAGCCGCGGGGTCGGTGTCTCGGTGAAAGAGGTCCTCCATATGGTCAGGAGCGCCACCGGTCACTCATTCGAGCCGGAGGTGGTGAACCGTCGCCCGGGCGACCCCCCGTCGGTCGTAGCCAGCACCGCAGCCATCCAGGCGGCGCTCGGTTGGACCGCCCGTCACGATCTGCGCGACATGGTCACCAGCGCCTGGACCAGTTGGCGCGCCCACAACCGGCCGCAAGCCGCCTAACCGCGCCTGCGTAGTATCGTCACTCATACGAGTTGCACTCGTATGAGTGACGTGAGCGTGGTCGGCGGGTTGTGGCGGCGGGCACATCCCCGCGCTGCCGGGACAGTTGCCCATCGAACGTTCGCGACCGTCCTGATGTGCCTACTTGTCAGCGTGTGCGTCGCACAGCCGCACGCGGCGGCCGATACAAGCTCGGCAACCATCTCCGCCTGGAGTGGCCATAACGATGGCGCAACGAGTACGTACAGTTTCCGTTACACAGGTCCCCCGCATTATTTCCACGTGTTCATCGACTCCGACAACGCCACCACGACAGGGTATCGAGTCGGCGAGGTCGGCGCCGACTATATGGTCGAGAGTGGCATCCTCTACCGATACCCGGGCAGCGGTGGTTCCTGGAGCTGGAGTCGGATCGGCCCGGTACAGGCATCGCTGACCAGTTCCACCGCCGGCTACACCCATGCAGCGCTCCCAGATCGGCGAAACCTCCACAAGCCGTGCCACCGTCGTCTTCCAGATCAACGTCACCACAGGCGCGCCCTTGGTGACGACCTCCCCGTACGAGCACGTCTTCATCACCGGCGAGCGGCCCGATCAGCTCATACTGGGCGGAGAACGACGCGTCGACGGTGAGCTACCACGCGACTTTCTCACCGGTCGGCGGTTGGAACCACGTGTTCATCGACAGCGACGGTGACTCCTCGACCGGCTTTCCCACCGGGGGCATCTGGGCTGACTTCATGATCGAGAACGACTCGTTCTACCGCTACAGCGGCAGCAACGGGAGCTGGGCATGGACGCGGCTTGGCGACGCGAACCAGATCGCATCCGGCAACGACCTCAGTTGGTCATTACCGCGAGCCTCGGTCGGTTTGTCGGCGGTGTCCACGGCTGCGATCGTGTTCAACACGGCCGGCGGTGCCGCCGCCTCGACCGAGGTGCATCACGAAGCTCTGACCGACGCCCCGCCGACCCCTACCGTCAGCCATACCTGTACTGGAACGTCCGCACTGATAGCCAATCCCGACCGAGGTTTCTACCGCTACACCGACACACACTTTCGCGGTGACGGCACGGGCTCGACTCCGCTTGACGCGGCCACGCTGACCCAGTGGCGCACGCAGGAGAACATCACCCTCGTCCTCCGAATTTTCTATCTTGACAAGTTCGTTTCGCAAGACACCATCGACAGCGCTTCCCTGAACCTGATGGCCGCAGACTTCTCCGTAGCCCGTACGGCGAGCGTGAAACTGGTGGTACGCTTCGCCTATACCAATAGTTCGAGCGCCGACGCGCCACTTGCGCGTGCGCTCGGGCACATCCGGCAACTAGCGCCATTGCTCAACCAGTCCGCCGATGTCATCGACACCCTGGAGGCGGGCTTCGTGGGACGTTGGGGTGAATGATACTACTCAGATAATTTCGCCAGCGACCCAGGAAATCCGGATAATCTCAGCGCAGCGGGCTGGTCCGCCCGGTCCAGTGTCCTTACCGCACTACTCGACTCCACCGATCCCGGAATTTTCGTCCAGGTGCGCTACCCGAGCATCAAGCAGCACATCTTCGGCACAACCGTTGACGCGCGCAGTTCTCGAATCGGCATCCACGACGATTGTTTCCTGGCCGGGGCGGACGACTACGGCACCTTCGTCACCGCTACCGACCACCAGTGGTTGGCCGATCACGCACAGTCACTCCCGGTTGGCGGGGAGAGTTGCGTCGTCAACACGCCACGGACACTGTGGCCATCCGCCGGCACGGAGCTGAGCACATACCACTGGTCATTCCTCAACGCTGACCACAACGGCGACGTGCTCACCTCGTGGGGCGCAGACGGGCTGACGCAGGCCAAGCAACGTCTGGGCTACCAGCTACGGCTGGAGTAGGGGACCTTGGTGACCGGGAGCAGCCGGCCGCCGATGGCGCGCAGCAGCTCGACCCAGCGACCGTCTGGATGCACGATCAGCATCTCCCGAACCCGGAGTTCGGCATAGAAGTCGATCTTCTCGTAGGTCTCGTCACCCTTGGAACTGATCTCGACGACCAGCTCCGCGCCCTCGGCGCCGCGATCGGCTGCTGCCCAGGACGGCAGCCGAGCTGGTCAGGCACCCGGTAGTCGTCGTCAGCCCGGAACCAGACCCGTCTCGTAACGGGGACGAAGCCCGTTGCGCTTGGCCAGCGGCCCGAGTACCAGGAACAGCTCCGCACCTACGTCTTGATGCGGACCTCCGGGCGGTGGCACCATGTGCAGGACTCCGTTCCACACCTCCTCGCGCCCGTCGAGCTCCAACCGGCGGCGCTCAGCGAGCATCGCGGCGGGAACCTCCAACAACACGGCCCTCATGAGTGCAGGATAACCGACCAGGGCCGGAGCCGACGATCAGCCGGCGCCCGGGCCGGGCGCTCAGGGAGTGACGGTGGTGAGGAAGGCATGCCAGGTGGCGGGGGGGAAGGTCAGCGCGGGGCCGTCGCGGTCCTTGGGAGTCGCGGACCAGGACACCGTCGGGCGTGGGCGCGACCTCGACGCAGGCACCACCGTTGGAGCTGTAGCTGCTGGTGTGCCAGACGATGCCGTCCAGCTCAGGCGCGATCATCATGGTCTTCTCGATCCGGGTAGAGCTCGGTTGCCAGGGTGGCAATCATGTCGTCGGATTCTCCCTCTTTCAGGGCACTCCCGGCTAGCGCCGCCAGGATGCTCCGGTAGGCGGCGATCTCCGCCGGCATCTCCAGGAACAGGTAGGAGGTCTCGCTGTCCAGATAGGCCACGGGCTCGAACTCGGCGAACTCCAGCAGCTCGAAGGATCCGCCCGTCGCGGCATGGCCACCGAGGGCGGCGGGCACCACCCGCAGGGTGACGTAGGGGCGCTGCGACATCCACCGCAGGCGGCGCAGCTGCTCAGCCATCACCACCGGGCCCCCGATCGGCAACCGCAGCACGAACTCGTGCAGGTAGAAGGTGAACCGCGCGGGCCACTCCCGGCTGAACAGACTCTGGCGGGCCAGCCGGGCGGCCACCCGGTCCTCGATCTCGTCGTCCGGCACCCGGCCCGCCTCACGGAGCAGCGCGCGAGCGTAGTCACCGGTCTGCAGCAGGCCAGGCACCAGCATCGACTGGAACTCCCTGATCGCGACCGCCTTGTCCTCGTGGTCGATCAGGGTGACGACCTGTTGCGGCAGCCGGAGCCGTGCTGCTGGAGCCAGCCGCGGGTGTGCTGGTCCTGGCACAGCGCGAGCAGCCGGTCCCGCTCGGCGCCGGTGACCCGGCACATCGCCAGCAACGCCGCGACCTGCAACTGGCTGGCGCTGCGCTTACCCGACAACACCCGCGACAGCATGCTCGGTGACAAGTCGAGTTGCTGCGCGGCCTGCTTGCCATTCAGCTGGGCCTGTTCCATCGCCTGGCGCAGTCCCTCGCCGAGCTCTCGGCTGCGCGCCGTGGGTTCTCGATCGTCCATGATGACCTCCCGCGGTGACCATAAACCCACATGGCGCACCATTCCAGTCACTATGGGTCGACCTCACGCCCCTTGCGTGACCAGGAGTCAACAGAATTGCCGCAGTGGGGGATGGCCGACGCCGCGTTCGGTACCCGGTCCCTTCCAGCCATGATCACGGTTTGTGTGTCATAGACGACACGGGATGTCGTCTATGACACACAAACCGTGATCACACGGCACCTCTGATGATTACTGGGTACGGCTGAGCGCGTCACGCAACCGGACCCGGCTCCCGGTGCGCAGCACGGAGTTCGCGTATACCCGCCCGCCCAGGACCGCCAGCACCACGGTCGTGGCCACGGTCAGCCCCGCGGCGAGCACCACCTGCCACGCCGACGCCACGCCGAGTGCGATCAGGATCGGCATCAGGATGGGCGCGAAGAACGGCACCAGCGACATCAGGACCGCAGTGGTGCCAGTCGGGTTGTTGATGATGGAGAAGGACGCGACGAAGGGGATCACCACCAGGATGGTGATCGGGGCGACCACGGCTTGGAGGTCTTCCGGCCGGCTGACCAGTGAGCCTGCCGCCGCGAAGAGCGTGGCGAACAGCAGGAATCCCAGCAGGAACCAGCTGAGCCCGGCAACCACGATGACCGGAGTCGCGCCGGGGAGCTGGAGCACACCGGTCAGCTTCGCGCCGAGCACGCCGATCACCCCGATCAGCGTGAACTGGAGCAGCCCCGCCGCCCCGACGCCGATGATCTTACCGGCGATCAGCTGCCACGGCCGCAGCGTGGCGAGCAGCAGCTCGATGACCCGGCTGATCTTCTCCTCGAGCACGCCCTGCGCGAGCGAGCCTCCGTAGAGCATGATCGCGAAGTACAACAGGCCGGCACTGATCAGGCCGATCGCCAGCCGGCTGCTGTAGTCACCGCTGCGGGCGTCCACCGTGCTCACCGTCACCTGGGCCTGCGCGGTCACCGCCGCGGTGTCCACCCCGGCCCGGACCAGCGCCTTGGTGATCGTCTGTTGCGCGATGGTGCCCTGCACCAGGCCACGGAGAACATCGTCGACGTTGTCCTTGCCGATGAGGTGATACGAGCCGGGCTCGCCCACCAGCAGTGCGTCGAGATCGCCGTCGCGGACCTGCTGCCGACCGGCGGCGGCCTCGACCTCGCGGACCTGGAGCTCCTTGCCGAGAACGCTCGCCGAGGCGTGCAACGGCGCGATCAGCGCGGCGCTGTTCGGCGTGATGCCGAGCATGAGCCGGTTGCTCTGGCCACCGGTGACGGTGATGACTGCGAGGTAACCGCCGAGGATCACCACCAACGCGAGCGTGCCGACCAGGAACGCCCGGGTGCGCACCCGATTGCGGAACTCACGCCGGATGACGAGTGCGACGGCTCTGGCCGGGCTCAGCGGGGCGCTCACCCCGTCACCGGCATCTGGTCGGCCTGCCGCGGTGCGCTCACGACGTCCCGGTACAGCTCGGTGAGCGCCGGCCGGTACCGGCTGAACCCGTGCACCGGTCCAGCCGCGAGCGCGGCGTGGAGCACCTGTTGATCGTCGACGCCCTCACCGAGCTGGACCCGGGTGTGGTCGCCGGTGTGCTCCAGCACACTCAGCCCGGGCACCGCCGCCGCCCAGCCAGGCGAGGACGGTCCGCGCACGTCAAGCACGGTCTGCCCACCCGCTCTCAACTCGTCCACCGAGCCGACCGCGATCATCCGGCCGGCCGCGATGATCCCGACCCGCTCGCTGATCCGCTCGACCAGGTCGAGCTGGTGACTGGAGAAGATCACCGGGACGCCGGCGGCCGCCTTCTCGCGGAGCACGCCGCTCATCACGTCGACCGCGATCGGGTCCAGACCCGAGAAGGGCTCGTCCAGGACGAGGACGTCCGGGTCGTGCACCAGCGCGGCGCACAGCTGCACCCGCTGCTGGTTGCCCAGCGAAAGCTTCTGCACCTGGTCGGCCCGACGCTGCGCGATCCCCAGTCGCTCGGTCCACGCCTCCATCGATCCGCGGGCCTCGACTCGCGACACACCGTGCAGCTCGGCGAAGTACTCCAGCTGCTCACCGACCCTCATCTTCGGGTACAGGCCCCGCTCCTCCGGCATATAACCGATCCGCCTGCGCATGCCGGCGTCGATCGCCTTGCCCTGCCAGCGCACAGTGCCGGCATCGGCCCGCAGCACGCCGAGCATGATCCGCATCGCGGTGGTCTTGCCGGCGCCGTTCGCGCCGACGAAGCCGAACACCTCTCCCGGGCGTACCCCGAAGGACACCTCATCCAGCGCGATGCGTTCCCCGAAACGCTTGGAAACCCCGGCGATCTCCAGCATGGAGGCCACCCTATGTCACCGCGTTTCGGATGCGATGCGCCCAGTCGGAGCAATCAGGCCCGGTTGCGCACCGTTCCCACTAGCCGGGAGGAATCGTCGACTCGTGCAGCATCATGAACAGCCGCGTATGAGCCTCTGCCAGAGTCTCCGGGCTCACCGATCCCACACACTGCGCACACGCCCGCTTCGGAGTGCTGTCGAGGTGGGCAGGCCACACGTACCAGCCCTGCGTACCCGGAATCGGGACACTGTACGGGCCGGCTTCGTCTCGCACTTCCATCGCCAATACGTGACCAAGCCCGCTATCCAGATTGAACATGTCACTGGAGATCACGACCACCCGGTAGTGGTCGCTGCCGATCTCGACGTCCCAGATCTCACCTTTGCGGATCACGCTCACGCGGCGCCACTGGACCGCCGATGCGCCCGGCGTGCCGCGTGGCGGGCAGTGTCGTGGTCAGCATGCTCGGGATGCGCTGCACACCACGCCGCGGACTCGGCCGTGAGCTGCCGGAACACCTCACGAGACACTGCGGCCAGAATCCAGGAATGCACGGACCGCTCGGTGCGCCCGGCTGCATCCGTGACTTGACGGTGGAGCGCATCATCCAACTGAACGGTCATCCGTTTTGCCATGACACGACTTTACGCCACCATCGTGCAGTGTCGTCATGTACCACCACACGGAGCGCGGGGTCAACCGGAGAGGTGGCGCTAGAGGAACTCGTAAGGTTCGCCGGGCTGACCCACGACTGGCGCCGCCTGGAGCCCGGCGTCTTTCGAACGCAACCCGCAGGTCTCCCCGGGCGTCCATCAAGACAGAGGGGCACTCGTCGATCGAGGCAGCATGCGAACCGGGCGTCGCACGACCGCACTGACTCTGCTCCTACTCGCTCTAGCGAGCTGTTCGAAGCCGACGGCGATCAGCCCGACGGCCACGCCTGAGGCCTTCTCACCGGCCACGCCCGGTGTGCCGACCATCGCCACCCCGTCGCCCGGGCCACCATCGGCACCGGGAACACCGGCGGGTTCGGTCGCCACTCCACAGGTCGTCACTGCACAGTGCCGCTCGCCGAACCTCACCGTCTCCCTCGGTCCAGACGGGGGAAGTGCTCTAGGCTCGGTGTACCGCGCGCTGGTCTTCACCAACACCGGTGGCCGGGCCTGCGACCTGCGGGGCTTCCCAGGGGTGTCCTACGTCGCTGGCGACGACGGCCACCAGGTCGGACCGGCCGCGGAGAGGAACGGTGACCCCGGTGCAGCGGTGCGCATCGCGCCGGGCGCCACGGCGTCAGCGCAGTTGCAGCTGGTGAACGTCGCGAACTTCGACCCGGCCGTGTGCCGCCCCACACCCGTGCGCGGCCTACGCGTCTACCCGCCGGGCGAGACCGCAGCGCTGTTCGTGCCGCTTGACGGAACTGGCTGCGCTGCCGCGCCGCCCGGCTTGCAACTCAGCGTGCAGACGGTCACCGCGCCCTGATGTCAGGCCCGGTTAACGGGCTTACCGGGGCACATCTGACGGTCAGTTGCCGGTGGTGGCGTTCCAGTCGACGAGTTGGACGATCACCCCGTTGGGGTCGCGGACCTGGAAGGCACGCTCGCCCCACTCCTCCTCAGTGAGCGGCATGGTGATGGCCACACCCTGTCCCTGCAGCCGAGCCAGCTCCCCTTCCAGATCCTCGACGACGAGGGCGAGGATCACGCCGCCCGCGTGGTCGTCGCGCCGGTCGGCGGGCAGGGTCCGAGCGATACGACGGACAATGTGATCCTCACAGGCGCTCGGAGTCGGCGCGATGACGCTCTACACCTATGTGCGGGCAAGGCCGAGCTGCTGGACCTCATGCTCGACTCCGCCTACACGCGGATGTCCCGCACGGACACCGCGGGAGCGCCTTGGCGGCAGCGGCTGATCGCGATCGTGGAGGAGCACCGGGCGCTGTCCGACGCGCATCCATGGGCCACCACCGTGTCCACCCTGCGACCACCGCTGGGTCCAGGGACGATCGCCAAGTACGAACACGAGCTCGCCGCGCTCGACGGGCTGGGGCTCGGCGACGCCGAGATGCTCGACAGCCGCTGACCTTCCGACGCCACGTCAGCCGGAGAGGTGGCGCCAGAGGAACTCGTAGGCCAAGGCGGACATGAAGGCCGCCTGCTCGTTGTCCGCCGCGCCGCCGTGGCCGCCCTCGATGTTCTCGTAGTAGGTGACCGGCAGGCCGTACTCGCGCATCCGGGCCACCAGTTTGCGGGCATGGCCGGGGTGCACGCGGTCGTCGCGGGTGGAGGTGGTGAGCAGGGCCGGCGGGTAGCGGCGGCCGGCGCGCAGCTGGTGGTACGGGGAGAAGCGCAGCAGGTGCTCGCGGTCGGCCAGGTCGTCGGGGTCGCCGTACTCGGCCATCCAGGAGGCGCCGGCCAGCAGCGTGTGGTAGCGCAACATGTCGAGCAGCGGCACCGAGGCGACGATGGCGCCGAACAGTTCCGGGTAGTGGGTGAGCATCACGCCCATGAGCAGCCCGCCGTTGCTGCCACCCTGGGCGCCGAGACGGGGCGGCGTGGTGAGGCCACGGCTGACCAGATCCCGGGCCACGGCGGCAAAGTCTTCGTAGACGAGGTGACGGTCGCCCTTGAGCGCGGCGGAATGCCAGCGCGGGCCGTACTCGCCGCCGCCGCGGATGTTGGCGACGACGTAGCAGCCGCTGCGGGCCAGCCAGGCTTGGCCCAGGCCACCGCGGTAGCCGGGTTGCAGGGAGATCTCGAAACCGCCGTAGCCGTACAGCAGGGTGGGCCAGCCACCGGGCGGCACGGCGGAGTCGGGCGCCACCACGAAATACGGGATCTGGGTGCCGTCGTCGGAGACCGCGAAGTGCTGGTGCGCGGCCAGGCAGGCACTGTCGAAGAACGACGGTGCCTGTTTGAGCACGGCGGCCGGGCCGGCGCCGATGGTCCCGATGGCCAGCGTGGACGGGGTCAGGAAACCGTCGATGTCGAGCAGGTACTCGTCGTCGGTGTCCGAGTCGGTGCCCCAGGCGCTCACGGTGCACAGCGGCGGAGTGCCGGTCAGCGGCGTGGCGTGCCAGTCCCGGGCCGGGGTCAGGACCGAGAGGTGGCTGACCACATCGCGCATCACGTCGAGGATCAGGTGGTGGCGGGTCCAGCGGTAGCCGGCCAGCGAGGAGCGCTCATCCGGGGTGAACAGCACCCGCGGGTCCCGGCCGCCAGCCATGAAATCGTCGAAGTCGGCGACCAGCAGGCAGCCCACCGGGTATGTCTCGCCGACCGTCCACGCACTGCGCAGCTCGATCAGCAGCCATTTCCGGTACACGCCGACGATCGCGTCGTCGGGCACCTCGACGCGGTGCAGCTGCTCACCGCAACGCTGGTACAGCTCGGATCGATAGAAATCCAGCACCCGCCCCACGAAGTCGCGTTCGAAACCCTCGGTGTCGTCGTGGTAGGCGTACACCTCAATGTCCTCGGGCTTGCCCTCGTACACCAGCTCGGCCTGCGCCAGCGGCGTGCCGCGCCGCCATTGCCGGACGGTGCGCGGGTACCCGCTGGTGGTGAGGCTTCCCGGGCCGAAGTCGGTGGCGACGTAGAGATGGTCGGCATCGATCCAGCGAACGATGGACTTCGCCTCGGGCAACTGGAAGCCGTCGGGGACGAACTCGCGGTGCTCGACGTCGAACTCGCGCAGCACCGCCGCGTCCGCGCCGCCCCGTGACAGCGACACCAGCGCCCGCCGATAGTCCGGCCGCAGGCACTGCGCGCCGTCCCACACCCAGTTCTCGCCCTCGTCGCGGGCCAGCGCGTCCACGTCGAGCAGGATCTCCCAGTCCGGCCGCTCCGTGCGGTACTCGGCGAGCGTGGTGCGCCGCCACAGGCCGCGCGGGTGCTCCCGGTCCCGCCAGAAGTTGTACCGGTACTCGCCACGCCGGGTGATGTACGGGATCCGGTCCGTCGAGTCGAGCACCTCCCGGATCTCGGCGCGCAGCGCCTCGAACCGTGAGGTGCCGGTCAGCTCCTCGACGGCCTCGGCGTTGCGCTCCCGCACCCAGGACAGCGCCCGCTCGCCAGCCACATCTTCCAGCCACCCGTACGGGTCGTCCGCCTGCATGCCGCCCAGTGTGCGGCATGCCCGTGAGTGGCGATGCGAGCCATGGCTCGCATCGCCACTCACGGGTCGCCCACGGCGGCCTGATAGAGGTCGCGTTTGGGGACGCCGTGCGCGGTCGCCACGGCGGCGACGGCCTCCTTGAGCCGCTCCCCCGCGGTGACCCGCTCGGTCACCTCGTCGAGGAGATCGGCCACGTCCGGCGGACCGACCGGCGGCGCGCCCGAGAGCACGACGGTGATCTCACCACGCACCCCGTCGGCGGCCCACTGGGCGAGCGCGCCCAGCCCACCCCGGCGAACCTCCTCGTAGGGCTTGGTGAGCTCCCGGCACACCGCTGCCGCCCGATCCGCGCCGAGGATCTCCGCGGCGTCGGCGAGGGTGGCGGCCAACCGATGCGGTGACTCGAAGAACACGCAGGTGCGCCCTTCACCGGCCAGGCCGGCCAGCCACCGCCGGCGGGGCCCGGCGCGGCGCGGCGGGAACCCCTCGAAGCAGAACCGATCGCAGGGCAGCCCGGACACGGCCAGCGCGGTGGTCACCGCCGAGGGACCGGGCAGACAGGTCACCCGGAGCCCCTCCCGCACGCAGGCGGCCACCAGCTGAAACCCGGGGTCGGACACGGCGGGCATCCCGGCGTCGGTCACCAGCAGTACCGTCGCGCCGCCACGGATCGCCTCCAGCAGCGCGGGGATCCGGGCCGCCTCCACCGCGTCGTAGTACGAGACGATCCGGCCGGTCACGGTCACACCAAGGACCGCGACCAGCGCCCGCAGCCGGCGGGTGTCCTCGGCGGCCACCACATCCGCGCCACCGAGTGCGGCGACCAAGCGCGGCGAGGCGTCCCGGGAGTCGCCGAGCGGGGTGGCCGCCAGTACCAGCGCCCCCTCACAACCTAAGGAGCCCGGCATGCCTCGCACGCAGGCGAGCTTACGATCGGGCCCGTGACAGCGGTCCGGCAGGCATACCCCGATACCCCGGTGGTCGGCGTCGGGTCGATGCCTCCAGCGTCGATGCCTCCGGTGCTGACCAAGCCGGCTGGTCCGCTCCAGCGGCTGGTGGGCCGCCCGCTCACCGACCGGTGGCGGAGCTGGGCGGTGACGCTGAGCCTGACCATGCTCGCCGCCGCGGTGCGGCTGTGGAATCTGGGCCTGCCCACCGATCGTGGCACCCCGGTGTTCGACGAGAAGCACTACGCGCCGCAGGCCTGGCAGATGCTGCGCAACGGCGGGGTGGAGGACAACGCGGGCTACGAGCTCATCGTGCACCCCCCGCTGGGCAAGCAGCTCATCGCGCTGGGCGAGCTGGTGATGGGGTACAACGGCTGGGGGTGGCGGCTCTCGGCCGCGCTGGCCGGCACGGTGTGTGTGCTGCTCATCGTGCGGATCGTGCGCCGGATGACCAGATCGACCCTGCTGGGCGGGATCGCCGGGGTGTTGCTCATCGTCGATGGCGTCAGCCACGTGCAGGCGCGCATCGGGATGCTCGACGTCTTCCTCGCGATGTTCGTCCTCGCGGCGTTCGGCTGCCTGGTCATCGACCGGGAGCAGGTGCACGAGCGGCTGGCCACGGTGGTCCGGGAAGGTCGCGTCACCGACTGGGGACCGCGGCTCGGGGTGCGCTGGTGGCGCTTCGGGGCCGGGGTGCTGCTCGGGCTGGCCTGCGGGGTGAAGTGGTCTGGGGTGTATTATCTCGTCGCGTTCGCCGCGCTGAGCCTGGTGTGGGACGCCTGCGCACGACGCAACGCGGGTGTGCGCAGGCCCTGGGCCACGACGCTGGCCCGGGATCCCGGGCCAGCGTCGTGGGCGATGGCAGTGGTGCCAGCCGTGGTCTATCTGGCGACCTGGTGGGCTTGGTTGCGCAGCGAGACCGGCATCGACCGGCACGCGGTAGGCAACCAGATCGGTGAGAGTGGCCCGTGGCGCTTCATCCCGGGCGCGCTACGGTCACTGTGGCACTACAGCGCCGTCGTGTTGCGCTTCCACGAGGCGCTGGCCACGCCCGCCCAACCGCACCCGTGGGAATCCAAACCGTGGAGCTGGCCGATGGGGCTTCGGCCGATGCTCTACTACTACCAGTCCGGTGCCGCCGCTCCGGGCTGCGGGCGCCAGGACTGCGTGGCCGCCGTGATGCTCATCGGCACGCCGGCGCTGTGGTGGCTCACGCTGCCCGTACTGGGTTGGGCGGTGTGGCGGGCGGCCAGCGGACCGGACTGGCGCTACGCGGCGGCGCTGACCGGCTACGCCGCCGGCTGGCTGCCCTGGTTCAGCAACATCCACCGCCAGATGTACTTCTTCTACATGACCCCGGTGGCGCCGTTTCTGGTCATCGCCGTGACGGTGGTGCTGGGCGAGATTCTCGGCCGAGCCGCCGACGGCGCCGAGCGGCGCGGCACGGGGCTGCTGGCGGTCTCGCTGTACGTCGGGCTGGTGGTGGCCAACTTCGTCTGGCTCTGGCCGGTCCTCACCGGTGGCTCGATCACCCCGGAGCACTGGAACGCCGAGCTCTGGCTGCCGTCCTGGCGCTGAGTTGTCCTTATCAGGCCCGTCGCCGGCTGGTCACGCCAGCAGGAGTGCGTCGCCCACGACCGTGACCTGGCGCTCCGGGAGCGGCCGTGCCGCGGGGCCGTGCACGACCGAGCCGTCCGCGATGGCGAAGCGACTCCCGTGGCAGGGGCAGTCGATCGTGCCACTGGCGACCTTGTCGACCATGCAGGCCTGGTGGGTGCAGACGGCCGAGAACGCCCGGAACGTTCCCGGCGCTGGTTGGGTCACCACGACCTTCTTGCCGGCGAACACCGTGCCACCGCCGACGGGGATGTCGCCGGTGCTCGCCAAGCGCTCACCGCCGGTGGCCGATTCAGCGGGAGCTGCCGGTGTCAGCGGGGCGGGCGGGCCGCCGCACGCGGCGAGCGTGGCGGAGACAGCGAGCACACCGGTGCCGGCCACGACGGCACGCCGAGTCACCTCGGATCCGTGGTCAGCGGGGTAGGACATCGTCACTCCTCAGTGGCTGGGCCACAGTACCTTCGATCCCCTCGGTTCACCTGGCGCGAAATGTGCGAACCGCTCCCGGTCCTTCAGACGAACATCGGCTATAGGGAGGTCTCTATGATCAACAGTGCCGACCCCGCCTCCGTACGGGCCCGCAAAGCTCAGCCGCAACACCGGGCGCACGACCTCGCCGCCAAACACCTCCACTGGGCCGATTCCGACCGCACCAAGCCGGTCCGGCGCAGTGTCGATCTGTCTCCCACCTATCACGTCAAGCTCACCCAGTGGTGCGCTGAGACCGCCGATACGATCGGCACCGCACGCGTCACCGGCCAGGACGTCATCCGAGCCCTGGTCGCTCGGCTGCTCATGGACGAGTCCCTCGCTCGTAGGATCCGGGACGACCTCAGCATGGACATCTGAGGCTCGGGGCGACTCCGACCAGCCTGCACCACGTCATCGCTCCTAGTCGCGTTGAGGGGCCGCCACGTGCTCGCGCAGGAACCGCAGTGTGGCCCCCCATGCCTTGGCGGCCTGCTGCGGGTCGTAGGTGCCGAGCAGGTTCTCATCATTGAAGAAGGCGTGCCCGGCCGGGTAGAAGCGGAAGTCAGGCGTGTGACCGGTGTGCTGCTCGATAGTGGCTGCCAGCGCTTTGACCTGGTCCGGGGGGATGAACTCGTCCTGCTCAGCGAAGTGGCCCAGCAGTGGGGCGGAGAGGTTCTCAAAACTAGGGTACTGCTCGCGCAGCGCCCCGTAGAACGGCACTGCGGCGCCGATCTTGTCTCCCTGCTGGGCGGCGAGCACCAGCACGAAGCCGCCGCCCATGCAGAACCCCACCGCGCCGACCTGCAAGCTGGTGACCGCGTCGTGGCCGAGCAGGTAATCCACCGCCCCGCCTAGGTCACGGGCCGCCCGGTCCACCGGGAGGCCCAGCATGAGCTTGCCTGCCTCGTCGGCGTCATGGGTGGTGGCGCCGCCGTACAGGTCGGGGGCCAGGGCGACGAAGCCCTCGGCGGCCAGCCGGTTCGCCACGTCCGCGATGTGGCTGGTCAGCCCCCACCACTCCTGGATCACGATGACGCCAGGCCCGCGACCGGATTCAGGCAGCACGAGATACCCATGCCCAGTGGACCCGTTAGACCCGAAAGTCACGTTCTGCAACGAATTCTCCATGCCTGAATCCCACCACAGCCCGGTGTCGACACCGCCAAAGGGTTTCGAATGGCGATCAGCCGAGTGCACTAGCGCACCCGGCTGGCGACGGAGTTCTGACCGGGGCCGTGCGGCACCTCGGTGGGGTGGTGGAGGTGGTAGAGGTGGGCGTACTGGTTGTTGCTGGTGAGGAGTTGGGTGTGGGTGCCGGTTTCGGTGATGCGGCCGTTGTGGAGGTAGATGATCTGGTCGGCGTCGGTGACGGTGAGC
>JBOHFI010000014.1:0-98915 GCA_050699595.1 Pseudonocardiaceae bacterium
CGGCCGGGCAGCGCCGGCTCGGCGCGCAGCACCCGCAGCGCGGCCAACGCCCCGCCCACGGCCGGCGGCGCCAGGCCGGTGTCGAAGACGAAGCTGCGTGCTGTGTTGACGAGGTGCTCGATCACCGCGCGAGAACCCAACACGGCGCCGCCCTGGCTGCCCAGCGACTTCGCCAGCGAGACCGTCGCCACCACGTCGGGCTCGCCGGCCAGGCCGTGTTCCACGAGCAGCCCCCGCCCGCCGGGCCCGCGCAACCCGAGACCGTGCGCCTCATCGACCAGCAGGACCGCCCCGTGTCGCCGGCACACCGCGTGCAGCTCAGGCAGCGGCGCGAGCTCACCACTCACGCTGAGCACCGAATCGGTGACGACCAACGCGCGCCGCTCGGACCGGGCACCCAGCACGGCGTCCACCGCCGAGACATCGGCGTGCGGGGTGACCGCGACCCGGGCCCGGGACAGCCGGCAGGCGTCCACCAACGAGGCGTGGCCGGCGGCGTCGGACACCACCAGAGCACCTCGACCGGACAGCGCTGTCACCGCACCGAGGTTGGCGGTGTAGCCCGAGGAGAACACCAGGGCCGCCGGTGCGCCACAGAACGCCGCGAGTTCGTCCTCGAGCTCGGCGTGCAGCTCGGTGGAGCCGGTGACCAGCCGGGATCCCGTCGACCCCGCTCCCCACGTGCGCGCCGCGTGCACCGCACCCGCCACGACCCGAGGATCCCTGGCCAGGCTCAGGTAGTCGTTGGACGCCAAGTCGATCACTGGCTCGACCGCCGACCGCGACCGCAGCACCCGCCGCAGCCCGGCGGCCCGGCGCGCGAGCTCGTCATCGTCCAGCCAGTCCAGGGCGCCGGTCACGGCCAGTCAGCGTACGATGTGCCGGTCGAGGGTGGCTACGCCGGGAACGCCAGACCACCGGGCAGCTGCTCGTCGGGCACCGGCCCGAAGCGCTCGGCTTCGGGGTCGAGCAACAGCAGCCGGGCAGTTCGAATATCCAGGAACAAGCCCGCGACCTGCACCCGGCCGGTGGCGAGGGCATCGCGCACCGCAGGGTGCGTACAGAGCACCGCTACCTGAACGGCGACGTTGACCATAGCGAGCCGGTCCACCTCATTGCGGCCCTCCTCGGCCGCCGCAACACCGACTGGGTGTCCGCTGCGCATGGCCACCAGGCTCGGCTGGCCCCACCGCAGCCACCGCCCCAGGGACCCGGTGAAGGCCTCGTCACCGAGCAGGCCGTGCATCGCGGCACAACCGGAATGCCCGCAGACGAAGATGGAGGGCACCTGGAGATGGTTCACCGCGTACTCCAGCGATGCGGCGACCGACGACTCTGACTCGTGCCCGGGCGGCGGCACCAGATTGCCGAGATTACGGATCGTGAACAGGTCGCCAGGCCCACTGCTGGTGAGCACGTTCGGCACCACTCGCGAGTCGGCGCAAGTGAGGAACAGAGCCCGGGGATGTTGCCCGTGCACCAACTGTTCCAGGTGCGGTTGCACCTCAGGCGCCGAACGGCGGTGGTACTCACGCACCCCGGCGAACAGCGGCTGCAACGCACCGTGGTCGGAATCCTCCCGCTGGGTCTGCCATACCCCCCAGGGTAGGAAGGCGCGGGACAGCGCGGGAATCCGTACCCGCCGGGCGGGGCTGGGGCCGTCCTCGCTGGTGGACCGGGCCGGCCCCACCTCGTCTACGACGACGGTGCCGCCGGTCGCCTCGTGCTGTCGCTGCCAGGTGGCGAGGTGTTCATAGACGGCGTGGTCGAGGAAGTCGAGCACCATCTCCACCATGACATGGCTGCCGGGGGGCACCTGCGCCAGCACCCGGGACAGCCGGGGAATAGACAGAAAGCTCACGGTGCCCTCGACCACTACTCGCCAGCAGGCCGGGGCTTCATCGGAGGCCGGCCGCACCAACTGCGCATGCACCGCTGACCGGATCACCCGGCGCAACACCAGCAGCAACGACAGCCCCAGCCCGATGAGCACACCCTCCAGCAGGTTGAGGAACACCACGCTGGCCAACGTGACCAGGTAGATCGTCAGCTCGCCCTGCCGGCGGGCCGACCGCAGGTGCGCCAGCGTGACCAGGCGCATTCCGATCACCACGAGCAGCCCGGCGAGTGCGGCGAGTGGGATCAGCTGGATCAGCTCGACGAGCAGCACCGAGAACAGCAGCACCCACACGCCGTGTAGCACCGCCGACGCGCGGGTCCGCGCGCCCGCGGCGACGTTGGTGGAGCTACGGACGATCACGCCGGTGACCGGCAAGCCACCCACCATCCCGGACAAGATGTTCGCCGCGCCCTGGCCGACCAGCTCCCGGTCGAAGTCGGTCTTCCCACCCTTACTCATCTTTTCCACCGCCACCGCTGAGAGCAGGCTCTCCACACTGGCGATCAACGCTACGGTGACCACGCCGGTGACCACGCCGACCCACTTGCCACCGGGCAGATCCGGCAGGCTCAACGAGTCCAGCAACGAACCGGGCAATACCACCCGCTCGATGTCGAGCGCCAGCATGGTGGCAAGCACAGTCACCCCGACAACAGCCACCAACGGCGCCGGGATGCTCGGCAGCGGGCGGGGCAACCGCGGCCAGATCACCAACACGACGACCACCGCGAGTCCCACCAACGTGGCGGCAGGACGGTGCGCGGCGAGCTGGCCGGGCAGGCTGACGATATTCGCGATCGCGTCGGTACCGGCCTTCCCACCGAGCAGCACGTGTAGCTGACCCAGTGTGATCGTGATCCCGATACCGGCGAGCATCGCGTGCACCACGGCCGGGGAGATCGCCAGTACCACCCTGGCCACCCGGCTGAGACCGAACACCACCTGCAGCAGCCCGGCCGCCACGATGATGAAGCCCGTGACGTCCCAGCCGAACCGCGCGATGAGGTCGGCCACCACCACGGTGAGCCCGGCAGCGGGACCACTGACCTGGAGGGGAGCTCCGCCGAGCAGCCCGGCCGCGATCCCACCGACGACGGCGGCGACGAGCCCGGCCATCACCGGTGCGCCCGAGGCCACCGCGATCCCCAGGGACAGCGGCACCGCGACCAGCAGCACCACCAGGGAAGCGGGTAGGTCGTGGCGCAGCGCAGCCCACGTTCGGCGACGCGCGGCGGGCAGCGGGACGGGAGCGGACGTGGGGGATCGCATCAAGCCTCCAGATCAGCGGATGTGCGAGCGGTCACCACGGTCCGGAGCTGCATCGGGGCATCGCCGCACTGCGATGCCCGACGATTGCCGGACGGCCCGGTCCGGGGCGGACGTCACTGACCGTTACTAACCTGGTTCATCCCCGTCCCACTCGCTCAGCCTGAGTCTACTTGAACCCCGAGTGAGGCTAGGCTGAGTTACCCGCGAAATCACCCTTTCGGAGTCATTTTCTATCACCCGAAAAGGCGAAATAAAGTACGACACCAGTCACCATGAGTACCGAATTGGTGACGCTGCCGCGCAGACCCAGTCTGTCGACCCGGCTCGCCGGGTCGGTGAGTCAGTCACCGAACATCACGTGGCTCATCCGGCTGAGCGGGGCGAGGCGCCCCGACATCGACCCGTAGGGGTGCCACCCGTGCGCGCGGTCCGCAGCGAACAGATCGTGCACCGCGTCCACTACCGCGAGCCTACGATCGCCTGCCGATCACGACAGCAAGCACGTACGCAGAGTATCCGATGGTAACAGAATGTACTCGGTGTAACACCGTGGGCTGCGGTAGCGATGACAAGCTGTGCAGGGTCCCCTAGGGGATTCTGCCGCGTGGTCCTCAGGGACCACCCGTAAGGGGGCAGCAGGGCGCGTTTAACCGTCTGGGGTGGATGTGGATCACACATTCGTTCCGGGCACCTGGGGAGGGGACAGCCCAATGGCAACATGGTGGCGACCATGCGCGTTGCGCGACCGAGTCGATCTCGTTCGCGTCTCATGATTTCACAACACCGGGGTCCGCGCAATCTCGCGGCGAGCGCTGTTGCCGCAGGTGATGAGTACACCGGTATTCCCGATCCTCCTACCACCCAGACTTCGGCGGTGGTCCGCTGTTCGGCTCAGAGCCCGAGTCCGGATCCGATTCGGGTACTCCTGGTCATCGACATGAGTCTGCTTCGTGGCGCACTTGCCGCCTTACTGTCCGGCGAGGACGACATCGACGTGGTGGCCGGAATGGCAACGGGCGACCGTGTGGTCCCCACCGCGATCCGGCACCAACCTGATATCGCTGTGCTGGACATCGACCAAGGTGGATCGGACGTGCTCGCGACCGCGCAAGCGCTGCATGAGCGGCTGCCCGAATGCCGAGTGGTCGTGCTCGCCACGGCGCAACGACCGGGCTTGGTCCGCCGGGCACTGGATGTTCCTGTGGCTGGAGCAGTGGATAAGGACGCACAGCCCCGGCGGCTGCTGGCCACTATCCGCCAGGTCGCCAAGGGCAAGCGGACCATCGACCCCGCCCTCGCGGTTGCCGCGATCGGTGTGGCGGGTAGCCCGCTGACACCCCGGGAACTCACGGTGCTCGACCTCGCTTCAGGCGGGGCGTCGCCGACCGAGATCGCCCAACGGCTCTTTCTCAGCCGCGGGACGGTATGCAACTACCTTTCGCGCGTCATGACCAAACTGGAGGCCCGGACCCGGGTTGATGCCATTCGTATCGCAGCCGAGGCGGGCTGGATCTGACAGTCTCGGTGACGACGACGGGCCGGAGGAGATGACTCTGTCATCTCCTCCGGCGTCATCTCCTCCGGCCTGTCGTCCCATTGGCTGGTCAATTTCTCCCGACCAATGTCGCCCTGGTCGACGTCCCACTGGTCACCGTCTCCTGAACACTGTCCCACTGGCCGACCAAGTCACGGTAGAGCGGCGCAGTCGCGAGCAGCTCCCGGTGAGTGCCCGATACCATGTCAGCAGCGTTCATCAACACTATCCGCTGCGCCCGCAGCGCGGAGCTGATCCGGTGCGCAACGACGATGAGGGTGCCACCGCGACCCGCCAGAACCCGTTCTACCCGCTCCTCGGCGACCGGGTCGAGGTGGCAGGTGGCCTCGTCCAGGATCAACACGGGCGCCGGAGTCAGGTGAGCCCTGGCCACGGCGATGAGTTGGCGTTCCCCAGCCGAGAGCATTCCGGGGTCGAGCGCGGCGTCATATCCACCGAGGCGGGCCACCATGGAGCGCAAGCCCAGCTCGTCGACCGCGGTGTCGAGCTCGGCGCGGGTAGCGCCGGAATGCAGGTAGCGCAGGTTCTCGCCGACTGTCCCGGCGAAGACGTAGGCCTCCTGGGGGATCAACACCCGGTGGCCGGCCAGGGCTTGCGGGTTGAGATCCCCGACCGGGACCCCGCCCAGGCGAACCTCGCCGCGGTCGGGGACGTGCGTCGCGGCGAGCAACCCGGCCAGGGTGGACTTCCCAGCACCGCTGGGACCGACCATCGCCAGGTGCTGCCCCTCCGGGATCACCAGGTCCACCTGATTCACCACGGGCTCGGCGTGGCGGCCGTAGGAGAACGTGACGCCATCGAGCACCAGGTCATGCCCAGGGGGGGCGCTGCGCTGCGCCAGCGCGGTGGGCACCGGGCGCTCACCCGCCTCGACGAGCCGACCCAGAGTGACCACCAACCGAAGGCCCCCCGAGCCCAACCCGTCGACCAGCGCCCTCAGTGCCGGAAGCAGGCCCTGGGTCAGGTACACGAGGGCGCCGGCGATCGTGCCCAGCGTCGAGCCGCTCGCCAGCAGCCAGGGTGCCACCACCAGCAGGCCCACCACAGGCAACCAGCCACCGACCGCCACCGACAGCGTGCGGATCGCCGCCATCCGAGCCAGCGTCCGTTCCGCCTCCGCGTGCGCGTCGACCTGGCGTTGCACCAGCTCGCAGGCCCGGTCCTCGGCACCGCAGGCGACCACGTCACGCAGACTGTGCGCGACAGTGCTCGCGGAGTCGGCGACGCCTTCGTCGGTGAGCACGTGATCGCGTTGCCGGGTCGTCATGGAGCGTAAAGAGGACAGGAAAAAGGCCAGACCCGCCAGCAGCGGCGGGAGCACCAGCAGCCCGAGGACCCCGGTCAGGGCGGCCATCCCGATCACCGCGCCGACCGCGCTCACCACGAAGCTCCTGGTGAGCAGGAGCAAGCCGGCGAAATTGTCCCGTACCACCTCAACCTGATGCGTAAGCCGGGCGACCGCGCCCGAATCGGGCCGTCCGCCGAGCACTGTAGAGCGCTGCAGCGCACCCCCCACCACGCTGTCTACCAGGTCATCGCGGAATGGCTCGACGATCTCGGCAAGGATCCGGTACACGTGCCGGGTGGCCAGTGCCCCCGCGAGCACCGCCACGGCCAGCACACCGAGCCACGCCAACCCGGTCCCGGGCCGGCCGGCCCGGAATCCGTCATCCAGCGCACGGGCCACGCCGTAGCCGGACAGCAGCAGCGGCGCCACCTCCAGCACTGACCACGCAGCCAACCGCACCAGCGCCCTCGGGTGCCGCCATAAGGCGACGACCAGCACCCGGGCCACGGTGTTCGTGGCTGACTTCATGTCTGCTGAAGTCACGACTGGAGTCATGCCGGTACCCCCAGGGATCCTATGGGCATAAGCCGCGGCTGCGCCGCAGGCACTGCCTCCGCGCCGAACAAAGCGCGGTAGTCCGGGTCGAGCCACAGGACACTATGCGGACGCAGACTGCGCAGTCTGCCTCGATCGAGCCAGGCGACCAGATCCGTTCCAGCAGCCGTGGCCGCTCGGTGCGCAATGATCAGCCGAGTTTGGCCCCGGCCCCCGCCGGCCAGCACGGCACCGACCTGCCGCTCGGTCACAGTGTCCAGGCTGGAGGTCGCGTCGTCGAGGATGAGCAGCCGGTAGGAGCGCACGAAGGCTCGGGCCAGGCCGAGCCGCTGCATCTCACCGCCGGACAGTGGGGCTGCGACCAGCTCGGTCTGGTATCCCTCAGGCAGCCTTTCGACGAAGGTGTCCGCGCGCGCGGTGGCGGCGGCCTCACGGACCTTCGCCTCGGTGCGGCAGCGCGATCCGAAATTGATCACTTCTTCGATCGTGTCTCCCACCAGCGCCGGGCGCTCGAAGGCAAAGCCCACCGCGCCGCGCAGCTGCGTCCGGGACAGCTCAGGCAGCGCCACGCCGTCGAGCAGCACCTGGCCTCGCTCCGGATCGGCGAGCCGACCGGCCAGCGCGGCGAGCAGCGACTTCCCGGCCCCGGACCTGCCGACCACGGCCACCGTGGCACCAGCCGGGACGACGAGGTCGAGCCCGTCGATGAGCGTCTCTCCGGCGGCGGACACCCGGACGCCACGGAACTCGAGCCGACCGCCCCTGTCAGACGAGTCGGGCAGGCCAGACGAGTCGGGCAGTTTCGCATCGCCGTAGGGGGTCACCGGTTCGGTGAGCACCTCAGCCGCGCGCCGGGCACCAGCTCGGGCCCGGGAAAGCTTGTTCAACAGTCCCACCGCCGAGCCGATGCCGGCGGCCATCACCGCGTACCGGCTCGCAGCGTAGAGCTCGCCGACGCTCAGCCGGCCGGCGACCATCCCGATTCCGGCGACACCGACCACGGCCAGCTGCAGCAGCGGCCCGATCACGGCGGCCTGGCTGGTGATCCGCACCTGGTTGCGCCACATCCGCACACCGTGCTCACGCAGCCCGGGCAAGGGCTGGAGGATCCGTCGCCGCTCATACTCTATGCTGCTGGCGGCGGCAATCGTGCGGGCTCCGGACAACGCATCGAGCAGCCGCGCCGCGATCTGGCCTTGGCTGTGCAGGTAGCCCCTGATGGTCTCGGTGTTGTCCCGGACGAATACCCGTAGCAGCCCAGCCATCGCCACCAGACCGGCCAGTGCGGTGAGCGCTACCCAGGGGTCGATCAGCGTCAAAGCGATGATGCTGCCGATCGGCGGAACCAGGCCGACACCGACCATGACCGCGGTCACCCCGACCTGACCCGCCTCGCTGGCGTTGCGGGTCACCCGGGTCACCAGGTCTCCAGATTCGAAGCGACGGGTGGCCGCCGGGCCGATCGCGAGGAGATGGGCGACCAGCGTCATACGCAGCCAGGCCGTGCACCGGGCGTTGCTCGCTCCGGTGGCGATGTCACCGATCACCTTCCCGGCCACCATAGTGGCGATCAGCGCCGCGCAGGCCAGTAGGGCCCAGGTGATGCGGCCACCACCGGGCGTGGCATCCAGAGAGGGCAGAGCATCCAGAGCACGACCAAGCGCGGTGGGCAGCAGGATTTCCGCGCCCGCGCTGAACAGCGTGGCCAGCGCCAGAGACCAGATCTGCACCCCACCTCGCCGACCCGTCGCGAGCAGCAAGCGGTCAGCTTGCCGCCACACCGGATTGCGAGGACCCGCTGGCACCCCGGCCGGATCGCTGTTCACGCGACCTCCGCATTGTCGTGATGTCCTGGTAAATCAGGCGATGTCGGAATCAGGGATATCTCCATCATTGGGTGGTCCGGGGCAACGCCGGCTGCCCCGGACCACCCGGTGATGACACATCAGCCGCAGAGCAGCAGGCTGATGTCACTTCCGCAGCAGCGGTCGTGGTCGTAGCGGTCGTCGCAGCCGTTCAGCTCCGAGGACAGCTCCAGGGCCTGCAGGTCGAGAAGCACCATGTTGTTCACCTCCTCCGTATGTCGACGCGGATACCAGCCCGTTCCTCCCCATCAGCACCGCCGGCACGGGGGCATCGTGCGGCGGGGACTGCTGGGGTTCACAGAGGAACGGGAGACCAATGGGGTGCTCGAGCACAGCGGCACCCAGCGCGAGCAGGACGCCCGCGGCGCCGCTCGCCAAGTCCATCGACAGCCGGAGCAGCTGCTCACCGGGAAAGGCGAGGTGGCCCTGGTAGTCGACGCGGTGCCAGCCGAGGCGCCGGATCTGGGCGGCCACCTCCTGGTTCCAGACCGCCTGCCCAGGGGGGTATGCCCGGCTGAGGTAGAGGATCATTCCGGCCCGGCCACTGAACAGACCCGGCTGGATGTAGAACCGCGACCGAGCAGCGCGGCGAATGGCGACCGCGGCAGCTGAGAACTCGTCATCGGCCCGGTGCGTGAGGTACTCCTCAAGGACCATGCCGATGCCCGCGCTGCCCCGATCCACGTAGGGCATGGCCCGCCAGCCCTCGTTGACCAGCATCGAGCCGTCGTCACGCACCAGGCAGCGACGCAGGTCCTGGCGCAGCGCGGTCCTGGACAGTTCGAGGAACCCGCGGTCACCGGTGTGCTCATAGAGCCGCAGGAACATCAGCGCCGGCCCCGATGAGCCGTGCATCAGCCCGGCGTAAGAGTGATCCCCGCCGCTGATCGTGCCGACGCCCTCGGCGGTTCCGAGCCGGTCGGCGACTATCTGGGCGGTACGCAGCGCGTGGTCGAACAGCGTGGGCTCGCCGGCCAAGCCCGCGAAGTGAGCCAGGTTGAGCGCGATGCCGGCGAGGCCGCCGGACAGATCCGTGCCGAGCTGGTCGTCCTGCTCGGCGAGACAGAACTCGATCAAGTCGAGGGCGGCTTGCCGGTATCCCAGCTCAGCCAGCACGTACGCCACACCGTGCAGCCCGTCATAAAAGCCCAACCGAGTGCCGGGTTCCGCCGCGGCGGCTCGCTCAAGCAGCCAGTGCTCCCCGGCGGGGTACCGGGTAGCCCGAGTGACCGACAGCGCGTAGAGCACACCCGCGGCGCCGTGGGCGACGTTAAGGCCGCCTGTGCTGAACTGGGCGATGTCACCGGGAAACAATCGATCGGTGCGCTTCGGAGTGGCACTAGCCAGGATCCCAGCGACGATCGAGTCCCGGGCAGCCGTCCAGCCCGTCAACCCGTCAGGCAGCGGCGGTAGCGCTCTCGCACGCCGTCGGGGTGCGGGCCGGTCGTCACCGCTGGTTCCAGTGATCGTCTGCACCGCCTCGGCCAGCCAAGCAGGTGGTACCGGGAAATGTTCGGCGATGACCTCGGCGAAGTCTTCCGGCTTTCCAGCATCGAGCCGGATGACGGTGGTCAAAGGGAGGAACAGGGCCAGTCGCAGGCAGGCTAGGGAATACCGGTCGATGTCGAAGCCGGTCCGATCCCGCGGAGCGGCGAAGGCAGGGCTTCCCAGAGTGGGGCGACGTTCCTCATCGATTCTCGCCGCGACCTCGAAGTCAATCAGCGTGATCCGGCCGTCGCCTCGGACGATGACGTTGAACAGATGCAGATCGCCGTGGACGACCCCTCGGCCATGAACAGCCGTGACGATCTCTTCAACCTCGGCGCACACCCGCAACGTCCATTCGGTGTAGGCGGCGAACTCGGCCGGCCCGGCGGCGGGATCGTTCATCGGGTACCGCTGCCCGAAAACCTTGTTCAGCGGCGTTCCCTCGACGAACTCCAAGGCGAGGAAGTGGTGATCGCCCAGGGTGAAGTGGTCATGAACGGCGGGCACCCCCTCGATGCCTGCCAGGCGTTCGAGTGTCTCCCGTTCGCGTCGCAGTCGCTGGACCGCGTCGGCGCCATCGGCGGCGAGGCCGGCATGCGGCCGGGCTTCCTTGAGCACCACCCGGGCGCCGGTTCGCTGGTCGGTCGCCTCGTAGAGCCCCCCACCGTTGGAGAAGTGCAGGACCTGCTCGACGTGGTAGGGCAGATCCTTGACAGTGGTGGCGTTGCGTGCGGCGAGTTGGGGAACAAGCAGGTCGGGCAGCGTCACCCAGGGTGGAGTACAGAACACCGCATCCCTGCGGTCCGGCACCAGCGCTCCGCTGGGATCCTCGATAGCCGGGACCCGCTCACCCCGTGCCGACAGGCAGTGCCGCAACGCGAAACCGCCATAGCGGACGTAGAGTGGGCCTTCGTTCCAGCGCAGGTCACTGAGGATGTAGGGGCCTGGCTCACCGGCCAGCTGCTCCCCCAGGTCGTGCAGGATCGTGCCGAGCGCGTCGATGTCGGTCGGGTAGATCGTGACGAACTTGCCGCTGGACCCCCGAGGCGCGTACTTCGCGTTCTGTAGGTGGACGACCTTTCGCGCAGCCAGGAACTTAAAGGTGATCCGGCGCGGGACGCAGTAGGCCCACACGGCTTCCAGAATTCGTTCGGCATTGTCGAGACACGCCGACGCGTGAATTTTCCAGCCCTGCGAGGGAACCGAAGTGCCCACCGGATTCATGACGACCCAATTTCCCAGGGGCCGCCGCTGCCAGCCGTCCGGCACCGGGCGCCGCGCGGCATCGAAGGACTCCTCGCGGTTGCGCCCGGACATCGAGTCGTAAAACAACGGATCCGCGATGCAGTACACCTCGTAACCGTTGTCCACTGGGTTCCCCCCTCACTCACTCGCTGGCCGATCATCGCTATGCAACAATGATTGCGCCAACTCCGGGGTGCGGCAAGTGGCGTTCATCAGGCCTTCGATGTGAAGGAATCACAGGTGTCGCCGGTGATTCACACGCCATCTCCTCGCGCGATCGCCCGCTCAGGCAGCCGGCGCCGAGCAGGGCCAGGGCCACGTACCTGATGTCACTGTCCGTGAGGTCTGGGAAAGGACTGTTGCAGTGTGCAGAGGTGCCACAGCGGGCAACTTCTGGTCCAAAGTTGCCCGCTGCGGCACGTCCGCAACGGATCCACACACCTCCCACTGGGGCGGAAGGGGCTGATGAGACGGGCGCTGAGGCAACGATCGGCTCCTGCGGCTACCGCATGACGTGCCGCAAACAGGTGGTGAGCGACTTTGCCGAGGCCTTGTCCCGCGGGGACCGCGCCCAGCGCGCCTTGTCGCTCACCGGGTGGCCTTGGCGCATGCCGAGCTAGACCTGCTCGGGGTCGGGCGAGTTGCCGGAGAGTCCCAGACCGCGACCGAACGGGAGCACTCTGGGTACGAACGCCACCCCGCACAAGGCGACCACGGTGCCCTCAGCCGGGCGCAGCGCGCCCCGGTGCCTGTCATGATCACCGATCGACCGCAGGAACCAGACCACCGGCGCCGCGCTCACCCGAACCACTCGACCAACGCATCGCGAAGCACCCGCGCTCCGTCCTCATCAATCATGATCGTGCAGGCGCCAGCGGCATGCGGGTCCAGGTCGACCTGTCCGTCGCGCTTACTCACCACCAGAGTGGTGAAGACCACCGGGCCTCGGTGCGGCGCACAAGTCACGTGGATCACCCTGCGACGCTTGGTGTCCTAGCGCGGCCTTGGTACGTCGTTGGTGTCGTCAGTCATGGTTGACGAGAATGGAGTGCGATCAGGCCCGCAGCCTCCCTGCCCAGAGAGGCCACCCGACTGGGTTACACCGGCAGGCCGGCCCGGTAGGCCATCCCCCGCAGCTCCCGGCCCGCCGCGTCCCGGCGTGACCTGGACAGCAGCTCGGCGAGCGCCTCGCGGACGAACGGGTTACGTTGCACCCGGGGTGGTGAGATCTGTTCTGCCCGTAGGGAGATCCTCAAGAAGGCTGATCAGCTCCTCCCCGCGAACCGTGGCGCGCTCGGGGTTGTCGGTGTAACGGAGACGGACTGACCATCGCATCAGCTTGTCGGCCAGCCAGGGGGTGGTCGGGTATGACTCCATCAGGAGCAGGCTCACGACAGCGGTGAGGAGTACCTGCCCCAGATAATGCTCACCGAGCGCCTCCCGCGAAGAGGCCGCTCAGCCAGCCGGTGAACGCCAGGCCGGGCTCGGTGGGTTGTTGCGGAGGGCGCCGCGTACCAGGTCGGCGCGCGGTCACCAGGCGAACAGCCGAGACAGCGCCGGTCGGGGTGAGTCGGTAGAAGCGTCGCCGTGGTTTGTTCGGCTGCGGGTGGTGATCCTCCCAGCGGCCAGTGATCCAGTCGGCGTCCTCCAGGCGGTCGAGGACCCCGTACACGGTCGGTCCCGAGCGGGCCGCCGCCTTCATGATCGCCCAGCCGTGAAGCTCCCGCCGGTCGTCGTCAAACGCATCCAGGAGCACTTCCAGCACGTCTAGCAGCGGGTTGGTCACCCGCACCGGCTCACCCATATCCTTATTATCAAGTACGCGAGCAAGTCCCGTCGATCTCTTACAGATCAACCCTACTGTCGCCGAGTTCGGCAGGAGCGCTGGTGGGGGTCGCCGGAACAGCTCTGTGGTCGAACTCGGCGCACTGAGAGCACTCAAGATCGCCCGCCCGCCGAGCACCAGCAACGCCGGCACGCACGGGCGGCCACCGCGCGGCCTCGGCGACGGCGGCAAGCCGGTCGCCCGGCGCTAACCGGGAGGCGGCGAGGCGGTCCTGCGCCGCATCGGCTACGCCTGTGCGGCCAGGATGTCCAGCGCGCGGCGCAGGTCGTCGGGGTCCGGGCTGGTGAACTCCACCCAATGATCATCATCGGGGTGTGGGAAGCCCAACCGTGCGGCGTGCAGCCACTGCCTGTCCAGCCCGAGCCGCTGCGCCAGCGCGGGGTCCGCACCGTAGGTGAGGTCCCCACAACACGGGTGACGCAGCGCGGCGAAGTGCACCCGGATCTGGTGGGTGCGACCGGTCTCCAACGTCACGTCACACAGCGAGGCGGCCGGGAACGCCTCGATCACCTCGTAGTGCGTCACCGACGGCTTGCCGCCGGCCACCACGGCGAAACGCCAGTCGTGCTTGGGGTGCCGGTCGATCGGGGCATCGATGGTGCCTCGGGTGGGATCCGGGTGGCCCTGCACCAGCGCCCGGTAATGCTTGGCGACGGTGCGATCCCGGAACGCCCGCTTCAGCGCCGCGTAGCCACGCTGCGACTTGGCGACCGCCATCAGGCCGCTGGTGCCGACGTCCAGCCGGTGCACCACGCCGTGGCGCTCGGCCGGGCCCGCGGTAGCCACCTGGATTCCGGTCGCGGCGAGCCCTGCGAGCACGGTGGGCCCGGTCCAGCCCGGGCTGGGGTGCGCGGCCACCCCGACCGGCTTGTCCACCACCACCACGTCGGCGTCCTCATGCAGCACCCGCAACCCGGTCACCGGCTCGGCAGGCACAGCGGTAGGTCGCTGCGGATCGGGCAGAGTCACCTCAAGCCAGCTGCCAGCGGTAAGGCGATCGGACTTGCCGACCGGGCTGCCGTCGACCAGTACCGCACCAGCCTCGGTCAGCCCAGCCACCGCCGTGCGGGACAGCCCCAGCAGCCGGGCCAGCCCGGCGTCCACCCGAATACCCTCGAGTCCCTCAGGCACCGGCAACGTCCGGAGGTCGCTCATTCTGAAACCCCAAATCCAGTACCGCCGGAGCGTCGGGCGCTACGAGTGCCGTCGAGGTCCCGACCGGTGGCGGCAAGCAGGACCAGCACGACACCGCCGCACACGATCGCCGAGTCCGCCAGGTTGAACACCGGCCACACGCTGCCATCCGGCGCGAGCAGCGACAGGAAATCCACCACGTGGCCGCGCAGCGGGCCGGGGGCGCGCAGCAACCGGTCCACCAGATTGCCCAGTGCGCCCCCCAGCACCAGCCCGAGCCCGAAGGCCCAACCGGCGCTGCGCAGCCTGGGCGCCAGCCGGACGATCGCCACCACGACGCCTAGAGCGATCAACGACAGCAGCCAGGTCAACCCGGTCGCCATCGAGAACGCCGCACCCGAGTTGCGGTAGACCGCGAGGTACAACCCGCCACCCAACAGCTCCACCGGCGGATGGCCCTCCAGGAACATCACCGCAAGGATCTTGCTCAACACGTCCAGCAGGAGAGTGACGGTAGCGATAGCGGCCAGCAAGCCGGTCCGGCGGCGTCCCGGCGACACCTCGAGGATGTCCTGGCCGCCGGCGGCCGATTCCTCGGCATGCCGCGATGGGTTCATGACACCATTGTGACCAATCCCCGGTCCGGTCCTCAGGCGCCGGTCTCCCCGAGCCACCGAGCCAGCCGGCCGGCCCGGTGCACCGCCCGGATCCGCTGCTCAGCCTTATCCCGGTTACCGGCCGTGGTGACGACCAACAGCTGGTCGCCCTCCTCCAGCCGGGTGGTCGGCGCTGGGGTGAATACCTCCCCGTTACGCACCACCAGGCTGACCACCGCCCCAGGGGGGAGCCTCAGCTCCCAGAGGTAGACGCCATGCAGCCGCGAATGCCGGGGCACCCGGACCTGGAGCAGCTCAGCGTCCATCTCGTCCAGCGCGGCGGAATCGACCTCCATGTCCCGGCCCTGTTCCGGGCAGGACAGTCCCAGCCATCGCACGACCGGCACCAGGGTGAGCGCCTGCACCGCGGTGAGCAGCACAACCAGTACGAAGACCACATCCACCAGCCGCCCGGCCCCCGGGAAGCCTCTGGTGAGCGCGATCAGCGCCAGCACAATGGGTACCGCGCCGCGCAACCCCGACCACGACAGAAAGGCCTGCTCCCGCCAGGGCACCCGGAACGGTGCCAGGGCGACCGCCACGGACAAGGGACGCGCCAGCACAACCAGCACCGCCCCGGCGACCAACGCCGGGACCAGTACACCGGGCAGGCGGGCCGGCGAGGCGTAAAGACCCAGCAGCACGAACAGGCCGATCTGAGCGAGCCAGCCCAGACCCTCGGCGAAGGAGAGCGTGTCTCCACGGTGCGGCAGGTGAGCGTTGCCGAGCACCAGCCCGGCCAGATAGGTCGCCAGGAAGCCCGAGGCGTGCAGACCTTGGCCGGCGGCGAAGGCGAGCACGCAGACCGCGATGGTCGCCAGCGGGTAGAGGCCGGTCGCGGGCAGCGCCGCCCGGCGCAGCACCCACGCTCCCGCGAACCCCAGTGCCGCCCCCACCCCAGCGCCGACGAGCAGCTCGTAGCCGACCAGCAGGGGCGTCCACCAGCGCAGCGGGCCGCCCGTCGTGAGTAGCACCACCGCGATGTATACCGGCGCGTCGTTGATACCCGACTCCATCTCGAGCGCGCCGGCCAGCCGGGGCGGCACCTTCAGCGCCCGCAACACGCTGAAGACTGCTGCCGCGTCGGTCGAGGACAGCACCGCACCCCACAGCAGCGCCGTGCGCCAGTCCAGGCGTAGCAATAGGTGCAGCGCACATCCGGTGAGGGCGATGTTCGCCGCGACCGCCACGGTGGCTAGCGCGATCCCCCAGGCCAGCGCGGGGCGAATCACCGACCAACGAGTGGTGAGACCGCCCTCGGCCAGAATCAGTACCAGACCGGCAATGCCCAGGGCGGCGGTAAGTGGCGCATCGGAGAACTCGATGCCTAAGCCGGACTCGCCGATCAGCAGGCCGATAGCCAGATAGAGCAGCAGCGACGGCAGCCCGAGCCGAGTGGAGACCCGCACCGCGAGCACAGCCAGTAGCAACACCGCCGCCCCCGCCCCGAGCGCGAACTCCACCCCGTTCACGCCCGGATTGTCCCGCAGGCTAGCGGGTCAGCCGGGCCAGGAGATCGTGACCAGATCACGGTGGCGCGGGCCCAGCCTCGCCACCGCCTCGGCGACCTCGTCTCGGCGCTCGGCGGGCAGGCACAGCCTGCTCATCGAGAAGTCGAGCTCCGCCTCGGGATGGCGAGGCGCGCCAGGCCGGGTCCAGCGCTGGACCTCCGGGCGTATCCCGCCTTCGGCGAGCACGTCCAGCGCGTCGTCCGCGGTCGCGGGCGGTGGCCGGTGCAACCCGTGGAAGCGCGCCCATAACGGGTCCAACCAAGCCCCGGGATGCACAGCATGCAGCTCGACGACCACCCCGCGGCGGGCGGCCGAACCCAGCGCGGCGACGAAGCGCCCCAGCTCAAGGGTGTTGTAGCCGACGTGATGGCAGACCACCACATCGGCGACACCCGCCTCGGGCGCGGCGTCCGGCCAAGGGCCCAGCACCGAGCGGCGTGGTACGCCACGCTCGGCGCAGACCCGTTCGAACACCCGCAACATGCCAGCGGCGTGATCCACCCCGGTCAGGTGCGTCACTTGGGGCACCAGCGCGAGTCCGGCGGCCCCGCCACCGCACCCGACGTCAAGCACGGTGCCGCCGGCGGGCCCGAGTAGCCCCATCGCGGCACGCCGCGATGGGGTGTCCTCTGGAGTCGCCGACGGCACGAATCGGGCAGGATCATGCCGGCTCGGATCCTGCACCGCGGCGGCCCGGATCTCGGCGGGAATCGCCCTCGCCTCCAGAAGGCCGCGCCACCGCGAAGCGGCAGCACGGCTCGTGAGTGGCATTGAGTGACTCCCCTATACCGGGCTCAACTGCTCCCGGCGGCCGTCGCACGGGCAGCTCGGTGCTTGCGGGCAAGAGTGGTATCCGGCCGGCACCGGTCACAGGGTGTGAAACCCAGCTCCCTCGCCTCTCGCACCGGCAGTCGCTCGGCACGAGCGTGGTCAGGCCACCGACAGCGGGCAAGGTGGTAACGCGGTTGTTCATCAACCACTAGCACCTCATCGGTCAACTCGTAGACCACCAGCAGATCCGCCGCATCGGTGTCCTCCTCGCTGGGATCTGCATAACCAGTCTGGTTATCACCAGCGTGGGTATCAGCATCGTGAGGGTCTTTCTGCGGGACATCCTCGGTGCCAGAGGCAGCCAGCGGTCCGGACTTCTGGGCATCCTCAGGCGCGTCCTGGCCTCGCAACCAGGACCGCCGCCACCGCCTGAGAACCAGTGCCGCAGCTACGGCACTCAGGACGACCGACCCCCACGCCAGACCGACATGACCGGTGCCGAGCGAGGCGATGAGCAACCCCATCGCTGCCAGCAGCAGCACTGCAGTGACAAACACGCCGAACGCGGTCAGCTACCGGTTTCGGCACGCACGCCGAACCCGGACGGGGCAAAGCCCTGGGTGCGCACCGTGTCTGCCGGCGCGGCAGAGCCACGTCCATCGAGTTCTCGGAGTTGCGACTCCAAGTAGGTCTTCAAACGAGTACGGTATTCACGCTCGAACGTGCGCAGTTCGTCGATCTTCTTCTCCAGGTTGTTCTTCTCCTGGCTGATCGAACCGAGGATCTCGGTGTGCTTGCGCGCCGCATCGCGCTCCAGCGAGGCGGCTTTCTCCCGGGACTGCCGGTCCAGAGTCTCGGCTCTGGTGCGAGCGTCGTTGAGCATGGTCTCGGCTCGACCCCTGGCCTCGTTGACCATGCCGTCAGCCTTCGCCCTCGCATCGGAGAGCAGTTGCTCGGACTTGGTTCGGGCCTCGCCCAACATCCCGTCCGCTTCGGACTTGGCCTCGCCGGTCAACCGGTCCGCCATCTCCTGGGCCAGACCCAGCACCTTGGCGGCTTGCACGTGATGGTCGCCACCCGGAGACGTCTGCTCCCTCATCGGCGGTGGCACTGGGACCATCGCTGGGGCCATCACCGGCCGCTGCGGCTCCAGCGGGCGAAGGTTACGTCCGGTGTCCACCGGTGCGGCGCGCAGCTGCTGATCGAGCCGCTCAACCTGGTTACGAAGCTCGTTGTTCTCCTCAATCAACCGAGCCAGCTCGGCCTCAACCAGGTCGAGGAAGGCGTCCACCTCGTCCTCGTTGTAGCCCCGCTTGCCGATCGGCGGCTTACTGAACGCGACGTTGTGAACGTCGGCGGGGGTCAACGGCATCGGATCACCTCACGCACTCCTCAACGACTATGTACATGCGTACATACTAGGGGACATCCTGGGGCATGGGCCCCGAACTCGGTGGCCACTACAGTCTCACACCGGTTTCACCACGCGCATCAGTATGAGCACTACGAACAGCAGGACCATAATGGACAGGTCCAGCCCGACACCGCCGATCCGGATGGGTTTGACCACCCGTTGCAGGGCCCGGACCGGAGGGTCCGTCATGGTATAGACCGACTCCAGGGCGATCGCCACCCCCCCGACCGGCTGCCAGCTACGCGCGAAGCTGCGAACAAGCTCGACCACTATACGCGCCGTGAGCAGCAGCCAGAAGAAGAAGAGCAGGTCGTAAACGACCCAACGGACCAGATCCACGGCGACACTCTGCCACCGATGCCTAGGAGGTGGCGAACCGGGGCCCCTCGACCGCGCTAAACAGGGGTTCAGACGGAGAAGCGGCCTTCGGCGATCCGGCGTCTGTCTTCGGCGGACACGTCGACGTTGGGCGGCGAGAGGAGGAAGACCTTGTTGGTGACCTTGTCGATCGAGCCGCGCATCGCGAAGGCCAGCCCGGCCGCGAAGTCGACGAGCCGCTTGGCGTCTCGGTCCTCCATCTCGGTCAGGTTCATGATCACCGGATTGCCCTCGCGGTAGCGTTCCCCGATGGGCCGGGCCTCGTTGTAGTTGTGTGGGTGCAACGTGACGATGCGGGCCAGCGGGTGCGCACCCTCTTCCTTGAGCGGCTCTTCGGCGAGTGGGTCAGTTCGTGATACTGGCGTAACACGGTGAGGTGCGACTGGTTGGCGGACCGCTGACCTGGTGTTGTCAGCCATTGCATCGACGGCTAAGGAGCCGTGCACCGGAGCCCAGAGGTCCGTGGCGCGAGACTCTCTAACAGGAGACTCCCCAGCTCGATGGTCCACAGTCCAGGAAGGAGAGCGAGTGGTGTGCATCTTGGGCGCCGCATGATGCCCGACGCGGGCGGTGAACCCACCTGATCCAAGCCCTGGGTCATGCCCCTGGCTGTCATCGCCTGGCTCCGGGTTACCAGAGCGATAGCCAGGGTGGTAGCCGTCGGACTCCGCTGCGTTGAACTCAGCTGGGTAGAACTCCTCGGCGGGGACCATGCCGAAGTAGGCCTTCAGCCTGTGCAGCGCGCTCACCGTCTCTCCTTCCTGCCCCGACCCTCGACGCACCGCCCACCGAGCCCGGCCCGGCACGCCGTCGGAGGAGTCGGACCGTGGGATGCGATCTACAGTGAGGTTAACGGCCGATCGCCCAGTAGTGCGGTTCCGACACGCACGCAGGTCGAGCCGTGTGCGATGGCCTGCTCAAGGTCACCGCTCATCCCCGAGGAGAGTTCGACCGCGCCGGCGTGCGAACGGCGCAGCCGTTGTGCGGCCGCGCCGAGCTGGGCGAAGGCTGCTCCGAGATCGACACCGAGCGGGACGACACCCATCACTCCTTCCAGCCGCAGGTGCGATGCGGCCGCGACCCGATCAGCCAGCGCCTCCAGTTGTGGCAGCGGGCAGCCGCCACGCGCCGGGTCACCGTCCAGGCTGGCCTGGACGAGCACGCCGAGGGCGCCGCGGCGGTGGCCTGCCTGCATCGCGACACGAGCGGCCCGGTTCAGGACCTCGACCAGCCGGGCCGAGTCCACCGACTGCACCTGCACCGCCCACCGGGCCACTGAGCGGGACTTGTTGCTCTGCACTCGACCAACCATGTGCCAGCGCACGCCGACCGTCGGGCGTAGCGCGCTGACCTCGGCCACTTTGGCGACGGCCTCGGAGTCTCGGGCCTCAGCGGCGTCGAGCAGGCCGAGTTCAGCGAGCAGGGCCACGTCACGTGCGGGGAAGTTCTTGGTGACCGGGAGCAACCGCACCCGCGCGGGATCCCGGCCCGCGGTGGCGCACGCGACGGCGATGCGCTCGCGAACCCGCACTAGAGCCGCGGCCAGCTCATCACGCCGACAGGCCATCACTGCTCGATCCAGATTAGTGCCGCAAGCCTGCCGGTGACTCCATCGCGGCGGTAGCTGTACAGCGTGGGGTCCTCGATCGTGCACCGCGGGTCGACGCCGACCCGAGCCACGCCGGCGGCGGCAAGCTGGCGCCACAGCCCGGCCCGCAGGTCCAGACCCGCGGTACCCCGGCGAGTGCGGCAAGCACTGCCCGGCAACCGGGACTGGACGTCGGCCTGCATCTGCTCGGGTACCTCGTAGCACTGCCCGCATGCCGAGGGCCCGAGCAACACCTCCACCGCCTCGAGGCGCGCGCCGAGCCGCTGCATCGCCTCCAGCGCGGCGGGTAACACCCCGGCCCGGGCCCCGGCCCGCCCCGCGTGCACGGCGGCGACAACCTTTGCCACGGGGTCAGCGAGCAGCACCGGCACACAGTCGGCGACCAGCACCGCCACCGCAAGCCGGGGCTGCGCGGTGACCAGCGCATCGCTGGCCGGCACCGGCAGCGACCGCGGCCCGTCAATCACGGTGACCGCGTGGCCGTGCACCTGCTCCATCCAGACCAGGCGCTGGGCGGGCAGGCCGATGCCGGTGGCAAGCCGTTCCCGGTTGGCGGCCACCGCCTCGGGACGGTCGCCGACGTGCTCCCCCAAGTTGAAGGAGGCGTACGGCGGCACCGACACCCCCCCGTGCCGAGTGGTGACCACCTGCCGGATGCTGATGGTGCTCACCGCTTCATGAACGGCGGAACGTCCACCTCATCATCGTCGTCGAAGTCGTCGGTCACCGGTACCGCCCGACCAGGCCCGCTCGTCGCAGGGCGGGTCGGCGCCGCAGCGCCACCCCGCCCGAGCGAACCGGTGCCAGGCTGCCACGCGGCGGGATTGGGCGGGACCTGGCGCGCTGGGGCTGACGCCGAGGCAGGGGCGGACCTGGGCGGCTTCTGAGTAGCGGGGTTAACCTGCCCGGCCTGTCCCCTGGCCACCGTTCGCGCCGCCACCGGCGTCGGGTCCAGTTTCTTATGCGACGGCACACCGGCGTCGAAACCAGCGGCTATCACCGTGACGCGCACCTCGTCGCCCAGCGAGTCGTCGATCACCGTGCCGAAGATGATGTTCGCTTCGGGATGCGCGGACTCCTGCACCAGCGATGCGGCCTCGTTGATCTCGAACAGACCCAGATCCGAACCGCCGGCGATGGACAACAGGACACCGCGCGCCCCCTCCATCGACGCCTCCAACAGCGGCGAGTTGATGGCCTTCGCGGCGGCCTGCACCGACCTGCCCTCCCCTCGGGCGGACCCGATGCCCATCAGTGCACTACCCGCCCCGGACATGACGCTTTTCACATCGGCGAAGTCCAGGTTGATCAGACCAGGGGTGGTGATGAGGTCGGTGATGCCCTGGACACCGGAGAGCAGCACCTCGTCCGCGGAGCGGAAAGCATCCATCAAGCTCACGTTGACGTCCCCGAGCTGCAGCAGCCGATCATTCGGGATGACGATCAGCGTGTCGCACTCGTTGCGCAGCTCAGCGATGCCGTCCTCGGCCTGGCCACCTCGCCGCTTACCCTCGAAGGTGAACGGTCTGGTGACCACGCCGATGGTCAGCGCACCCAGCTTGCGGGCGATGCCGGCCACCACGGGAGCCCCACCGGTGCCGGTCCCGCCGCCCTCACCGGCGGTGACGAACACCATGTCCGCCCCCGTGAGAACCTCCTCGATCTCCTCGCGGTGGTCCTCGGCGGCCTTGCGGCCGACCTCCGGGTTCGCCCCCGCGCCGAGCCCGCGAGTGAGCTCCCGGCCGATGTCGAGCTTGACGTCGGCGTCCGACATCAGCAGCGCCTGGGCATCGGTGTTCACCGCGATGAACTCGACGCCGCTGAGCCCGACCTCGATCATGCGGTTGACCGCGTTGACGCCACCACCACCGATTCCGGCGACCTTGATCACGGCAAGGTAGTTGTGCGGTGGCGTCATCCGCTCGCACCTTCGCTATCGCTGCCAGCACCCCGCCGACTTCCGGACAACTCCTGCTCCCCTCGGCGTGGCAGAACTCTCAACCTCATCTGGAGGATTAGAGTTATGTCAGCTCTGTGTCGTGAGCGACGGTAGGCACCGTCGCCGGCAGCGTCCAGCAGGCACGCCGGGACGGGTCGACTATCCGGCGCCGCGAGTGTATGCGGCAGCGGCGTCTCACGACGACAGGGTCAGCGTTGCCGGCAGCGTTCCGTGGGGTGATGCGAAGCCGCACCCCGAACGGTGATCCGCACACTGTGATCGTCACGCGGCAGGGCCTGGACAACGCTGGGCGGGTGTGACTCACCTTCAACGGGGCGGTCAAGACCACCGTCGCGATGACCAACCAGGAGACGATGCAGCTGTGCGAGCTACTCAACAACGCGGCGGCGGCGCGGTGAGCGTCCCCGTCACCCCGCGAGCCACGGCCGTTTCAAGATCATTAATTTGGAGATCGTGCTGGGATCCGATTCACTCACCTTGATCACCGAAAGTGAGCTGTGGCCATGCACTACCGCATGGCCACAGCTCACTTTCGGTGATCAAGCTCCGATACCGCCAACGGCGGGCACGAGCCACCAAAAAATACCGACGCGGCCTAATGGGCGGCGACAGAGCGGTCCATCCTCATGCGAACCCCCTGGATTAACAATCTTGAAACGGCCGCGTCCCGTGGGCGGCGTCCCCCTCGCCCCGAGCCAACCGTGTACGCACCGTTTCGATCACCAGCTTGTATCACCCGATTCAGGATAGATCATATCACCTACCCAGGTGATATGATCTATCCTGTGTATCCAATGTTCACCTATTCTAGTAGTAGCGTCGGTGTCGGCTCGCGGGACAGTCACATGCCGCCCTACGGGTTCCGTAGCCGTGCTGAAGAGATCACGACGGTTGGCGGGGACCAGCCATGACCGATCAACAACCCCCCGAGCAACAGCCTCCCGACGAACGGCGGCGGAAACGGCGCCGGTGGAGGCTGCGTCGCGACGACATCAAAGCCGAGTGGTCGGTGTCCGGTGGGCTTACGCTGGCCGGAACCGGTGTCATCGGGGCACTCCTTGTTGTGCCCGTCTGGTGGGTCCTTCAACAGCGGTCACAGGTCGAGGTTCCATACCTGGTCGGTGTGTCGCACGTCGCGGCGGAGGCTCAGCTCAAGAGCAAGGGACTGAACCTGCATGCAACCTATGGCGAGGTTTCCACCCAGCCGGCCGGAACAGTGCTGCGGACCGACCCCACTGCCGGGACGAAGCTTGACCAAGGTGGGGGTGTGAGCCTTGTTCTCGCGATCTCGGAACCCTCCCTCACATCACCTCCGGCTGTGGTGCCACCTTCGGTTGTGGTGTTACCTCCAGTCGTGGTGCCGCCTCCGGCAGCGGCACCCCCACCGATCATGATACCCCCACCGATCGTGACACCCCCTCCGACCCCGGCGCTACGGCAGGTTCCCGACGTAGTCGGTTTTGACCTGGTCAGAGCGAAGCAGACGCTGGCAGCGAACAAGCTGACGGTCGGGTCGGTCACAGAAGAAGCGTCAAATCAGTGTGCCCAGACTGTCCTGCGAACCAACCCGAGGGCAGGTACGACGGTCCAGCTCGGCAGCGCGGTCAATCTTGTCCTGACCAAACCACCAGCGGTGAGCGGGCGCAGCACGGCCGGCGGGGGCACCAGGGACGGCGTGCCCTGCGGAGGCAGCGGAGGTGGTTAGCGCGTGACGCTACTGCACGCCGACGAACTCGGCCAGCTCGCGGAGTCCGCGTCGACCACGACGGTCGCGGCGCAGCATCTGCCGCAGCATGTCGTGGACGCGGTGAGTGAACATCAGCTGTTCCGGCGCGACCGCCCTGGCGGCGGTCAGCGCGCTGAGCGCGTCGTCGTCGTGCCGGCGCAGATAGTGCGACCACGCCACGGTGATCAGGTGCGAGGACCGACGCTCGGCCAGCTCAGCAGGCAGTCTGGTGGCATCCACGTGCGCGGCCTGGCGAATAGCGTCGATGGGGTCACCCATCTCGGTGGCCAACCATACCCGGTGAATCGCCACATTCGTGGGACCGAACGCGGTCCACAAATCATTGCGATCACCGGTGAGCCGCGCGACCCGGTCACACTCTCGGAGGTAATCGCGGACCGCCACGTGGTCACCGACAGTCGCCGCGCCCACCGTACTCCGGAGCATCAACGCCCCATACATCGACGCGTGCTGTGGAGACTGAGCCAACCGAGGTCGCAGCGCGTCGGCGGCCGCGACCGGAACGTCGATGGACTCCTGGAGGAAACCGTGGTTTCGCAGTGCCGACGCCAGTCGAAAGACGGCCCCGGTGATCAGCAGCTCGTCCTCGCTGCGCTCAGCAGCAGCCATGGCACGTTCCACGGCCATCCACGGCAGGTCCTTCTCCCCGATCCGGTCCAACATCCCGGAGGTGACGCGCCAGACCAGGGAGAGCTGCCCGAACGCGCGGCGTTGCCGTTCGCCGGTGCTGGTGTGCGCGGCGTGCCAAGCGTCTGCGATCAAATCGGGCAACAGCGGACCGAGCTGTGACCAGCACTCGGTCTGCGAGCAGACGAACGCCTCGTTGATCCGCACCGCCAACTCGGCGGGTCCGACAGGCGGCCGGTCAGGCACGCCGAGCACTCGTGCCGACCCGTTGTACCGGAACATCGCGGCCTTGATCGCGACAACAGAGTCCGGCGCGGTACCGATCACCGAATCACGCGACTCACGGCGCAGGGTGGTGAACGCGGCAGGCAGGAGCTTAACCGGATCGATGCCCAGGACGTCGGCGATGGCGACGATGGTGGACAACCGATCCAGCTCTTTGGCGCCCCGCTCGAACTGGGAAAGCCACTCCACAGTGCGCCCCAGCAGCCCGGCCAGCACCTCCTGGGTGATGCCCTTGCGCCGCCGGTAAAACGCCACCCGCTCACCGACAGTCGCCTCAACGGTCAACCGCATAGCGACGAGCCTAGTTCGGAACCTACCCCAAGATTTTGTTGGGTTTGGTGTCTGGAGGTGCCCATAGGGTCAGCCCATGATCACCACCGCCTCCGTCATGGACGTGGCCGTACCTCCTGGCAGGGTGTTGGACCATGCGAAGGCCGCTGTGGAGACGGTGGCTACGCGGCTGTGGGCGGGTGAGAGCGTGCGAGTCGGCCCGCAGCTCCCCTCGGTCACGAACTACGTCACCTTACTGCAGGTCGGTGAACAGTCCTTCGTGGCGAAGTACTCGCTGCTCGGGACGTCCCTGGTGTCGGTGGTGCGGGGCCTGCGTGGAACGTGGCCGGAGGTGGAGACCAGCCAGCAGGAGTACGTGGCCGATCCCCAGGGGCTGCTGGCCCGAGAACACACGCAGCTGAGAGCGCTGGCCACTACTGCCCGTCGCGGCGCGCTGCCGCTGCGGTTCCCGCAGATCATCACTTACGAGGCCGGGGTGCTTATCACCGTCGCGGTTGCGGCACCCAGCTTGTCGACCGAACTGCTCCACGGCAACCAGCACCCTGGAGAATTGCTCACCCATGTGGCCGACACCGCGAGGCGCCTGCAATGCGCATGTGATACCGGAAACCCTGCACTCGGCACCGTCATGTTGAGCAGCCCACACAGTTCTATCGCAGGAACCTATGCCCGCAAGTTTCTCAGCCCGCGCGGTGCCCACGATTACCTGACCGCGCTGGGTGATGGATGGGCCGGCCCTGCGGAACGTCGCGAGATCCAGAACTCGCTGAACAGGTTGCGCGGCGTGCTGTCGGTGCTGCTAGGCCCCACCACTTCACCGGTGGTGATCTACGGCGACCTCGAACCCGAGCACGTCCTTCTTGAGCCAGCCGGGTGGCAGACCTGGGTCGACCCCGGTCTGCAACGCGCTGACCCGGCCGCCGAGCTCGCCAAACTGGTGTCGCGCACCACGCTGCTACTCGTCACTACACAACCGCCGGCGGATCGGACCAGCACCATCCTCGACGCCCTGGACCAGCTGGTTACTGAATTCCTGGGCCGCGACTCACCGAACGACATGCACATGCTGCGGCGATTGCTGGCCCTGTGGCTGGCCGACTGGTCGAACTACCTGGCCACCGGGCTGTCCCTACCGCCGCAGGTGCCCTTGCCGATGCCGCCGATGCTGCTGGCCGCAGCCGCCCGGGCCCGCACACTGCTGCTGCTGGCCACCGACGTCGCGGCACACCTCATCGCCAAACCCGCACACGCCTGGTCTGTCGCCCTGCAAGGCTGCCATGAGCTCGCCTGCGGACAGAGCCGGTGAACTCACGTCCATACCCGGCCACCCTCGGAGTCATCGGGGCCGGCAGAGTCGGACGCGCCGTGATTGCCGCAGTGGTCACCACTGGTCTCGTCTCCACCATCCTGGTGCACAGCCGCCGGCTGGTGGAGAGCACCGCTGGTGAGCAACCCGGTCGACGTGATGAGCCGGGTGTTCGCCGAGCACAGTGACACCACGGTGCTGGGGATTGGCTCGAACCTCGACTCTGCGCGCTACCGCACACTGGTGGCGCAGCACCTTGCAGTATCTCTCACCGCCGTGTCCGGCTCAGCGCTCGGCGAGCACGGCGAGACCGCAGTCATCTGCGAACACGCCACCCGGGTAGATCGCCAGTCCGTGTACCTGCCGCTGGGTCTCATCCGTCAACAGCTGCGTGAGAGGTCCCCGCGCATCACCGCCGGAATGGACCGGACCCAGCACGGCCCCGCCAGCGCCGTGCTGTCCACCGTTCGCAAGCTGCTCGGATTGGCTGACGGCCACGAAGAACTCTCCGCGCCCAGCCCCGGCGGCGTGTACCTCGGGCAGCGACTGCGGTTCGTCGCAGGCCAGTACTGGAACGACCCGCCCGAACACTCAGCCGCTGAACAAACCGCCCTCGACGCCAGCGCACACCGGCTCAAGATCCTCTACAATCACGTCAAAACTCACCTGTAGAACAAGATAAAGGAACGAGTAGTGCCTACCTCAACCCCGCTGCACGCCGTACGAGTCAGCGCCGGACCCGCCACAGTCCTCGTCGCCAGCGAGGACCCCGCCGTCACCGACTGGACCACCCAGTACCTCGAGTCCTGGTGGACGGTGCGACCCACCACTCCCGCTGCCGAGACCAGCGGGCCAGTGCTGCACTGTCAGATCAGTCCCGACCGCTTCGCCGCCGCCCAAGATCGCCTCAGCACCCGGGCGCACCGGGTCGTCACGTTCGCCCGCAACCCAATCCACGTCACCGACGACGCCGTCTGCGCGGTCGACTCGACTGAGCAGGTCGCTTACCACACCGACGCTAGCCGCACCCGGCTCACCCTCACCGCCACCAGTTCGCTAGGGCTGTGCCTGGCCGCCGCCCGCATCACTCGCGAACTCATCCGAGCCCAGCTTGAAGCCGACGGGTGGGCAATCATGCACGCCAGCGCCACCGTCCGCGACAACGACGCCACCCTCGCGCTGGGACCCAAAGGCGCCGGCAAAACCACCACCGCGCTGCTACTCAGCACACAGGGCCACCAGCTTATGGCCAACGACCGGGTCTTCCTGCACCCCGCCACCCGGGCCCTACTGCCCTGGCCCGCCGCCGCGGCGCTCGGACTCGGGTTGCTACATGCCCACGGCCTCCTCGACAGCGTGCGCGCTCAGCTGGCCGCCGGGCAGCACCTGCACCCCACCGTCGATCCCGCCGTCACCGCCGCCATCCTCAACGGCAGCACCAGCCCACTGCACGACCCGCGCAACCACGAGCTGAAAACGCAACTCTTCCCGCATCAACTCACCGATTGGCTCGGCCTGACACTCGCCCGCTCCGCCACCGCCGCTGCGTTAATCTTCCCCCGCCTCGGCCCCGACGGTGAACCCCGCCTCGACCCCTCATCGCGCACCGTCACCACCAGCGACTTCTTCGATCCTGACCACGACGACCGCTACCCTGATTTCCTTCGCCTGACCCGGATCACCCCCGACCACCGCCACCAGATCTGGGCACGCACCAGCGAGGCCTTGGCCACCGTCCCCCACCACAGCATCGTCCTCACCCACGACACCACACGATCACGACAGCTACTCTCGACTCAGGTGATGGTGGGCCAGGCGGGACGGGAGACGTCGTAGCGCGTGCCAGGTTGAGTGAGTAGTGGGCCGCTGCCGCCACGACCAGGCCTTGGCGGCAGCGGTCCGAAAAATCTGTCGCCCGGTCACTACAATTTGCACGACAGCGCCGTGTCGCTGCTTTTCGGCTTGAACTGGCTCTCGAAGTCGCCGACGCTGGTGTCACTACCCGGGTAAGCGGCCACAGCGTCGGGAAACTCGGCCTGGAAGTCGTGCCGCCACTGCGTCCGCAGGTAGTCGCTGATCACCTCGTTGAGCCTGAGGCAGTCCGCATGGTGATTCCCGAGCAACCCGATACCGTGGTATTGGAGTTCTCCGAAGGCGCCCGACAGGACGACCTTGAATTTGCCCGGATTGGCGTGCGTGTATCCGTAGAGGATAAGAGCATCGGTGAACACCGCGTCGGTTTTGTGCTCGCGGAGATCGTCGACACACCCCCTGTTAGTGGGATCCTTCGGCGTCATGTTCGCACCGGGAATGGTCACGTCCGCGCCGGTGGCCGCCGCAACGGTACAGACGCTCTTGCCTAGTAGGCTGTCCTTGGTGGTGATGCTCGTGTCATCCGCACGGACCAGCAACGCCTGCGGGCTGACCATGTAGGGGCCCGCGAAGTCGATTCCCCGCTGATTGCGTGACGGCGTGATCGAGTACGTCGCGATGGCGATCGTCACGTTCCTGCTGTCGAGCATGCGCTCTCGGTCGGCGACGGTGAACGGCTTGGCCGTCACCGGGGTGCGCAGTCCGGCTCCGATCGCGTTCATCAGGTCGATGTCGAAACCCGCCGGGTTGAGGTCGCCCACCGCGAAGCCCGGTGAGTCTTCGAGCACCCCGACGATGATCGTCCCCGTGAGGATGGACGGATCCGGTTTCGAAACACAACCGGCCAGCAGAACGAGTGCGCCGACGACAGTGAGCCAGCTCCTTGTTCGTACCCTGAGCATACGTCCTCCCGGGGAAGTATCCGCTACTTGTTCTGGAGCTTCGCGCTCACTACCGACAGATCCACGCCGCAATTCCGATCATCGCGGGTGTTCGTGACGGCAATGTCCACGTGTAGCTTCGCGGCCCCGGCGGGCAGGTTCACCGACGTCGGGACTCCGGAGCTCGCGGTTACCGTCCCACCGCGATTGCCAGCCGTGCCGGGCGTCACCAAGAGCGACGTGTTCGGGACACAACTGCCGATGTCGCCATTGTGATCGGCGACCTGGAACACCAGCTCAAGAGTGTTTTTCTGCGCGGTGACGGCGACATCGAGTGTGGCGTGGCTGCCCGGCCGTACATCGATGTTCTGGCCAAGAATGACCGTTGAGAGCACGTCGCCGGGTCGGCTTACACCGTAGAGAGACCAACCGGCCCATCCCAAACTCGCCACGAAATCCACAATCAGGATGAATGTGACAGATCCCCGAGCGACCTTGGGGGCGATCGTCGGGAGCTTGGGGGGCTGGAATACGCCGATGATGGAGGTGACGACAGCGACGGCACTCACGAGCGTCGCGGCAACGGTCGAGGCGACGCTGGTCTCGACCGCGACGAAGCCGAGAAGCACGATCGTCCAGATCAACGCAACCAAGCAGGCGTAGAGGAGGAATACGCTCGTGAAAGGCTTCGATCGCACATGATCTGCGGACGGCTCCGCTGACGCCGGGGCAGGTGGCAGCTCCGGCTCCCTGCCCTGCTCAGCCTTGTCGGCGCCGATCATGACAGGATTATCACATGACACAGGGGCATGGTTCGCGGTCGCTAACCCGACAGCCCCGAGCACCAGGCCCAGGACCCCGGCAAAGTCCCGAGAACAGCTGTGACCTGCGGCTAGCACGACAGTCACAGTGCGCGATCCTCCAGCACGTGTCGCGACCACCGCACCCCACTCCACCACCAACCCCACGCCGCGCGCCTAAGCGGGACCTCAACTCGCGGACGAGGCTCACCGCCGTGAACTCGACAAGACGCACCTCAACCGGGCCCGAAAACGTCCGTGGGGTCGAGTTCACGGACAGCACCACACGGGGTGAACTCCAGTAACGGCGATGCGGGTCTGGCGTGGCGACGCACCGGCTGGCGGGGCTCTAGCACGCCAGCCGGGTCTCGAGCACGTGCGTGAGCACTCGCTCGGGCTGCCGCCCAGCTGCGGAAACAGGACTTTGCCGGGGCCCTGGCACCAGGCCGCTCCCTGGCTATTGAGTTCCGGGAGCGCTGAGAGCGTGGTGTTCGGCCGCACGTCAGGCGATCGTCGGTAGGTCGGGGCTGGAGACATCGTAGAGCTTGCCGAGCTGGGTGAGGAGCGGGCCGAGCACCGCCGCCTTGCGGTCACCTTCCTCCACGCCACCCCACCGCACCTCCCGCACAATGTCTGCCCGCCCTGTGCCCAACCGCAACACAACCGCGGCGGGAGACTCCGCTGCTATCGAGCGGACCTGGACCCGCAGCCACTCGGGCAGCTCCGTCAGCACCGTCAGCGCGGCCACCGTCGCCGCGTCCCGGGGCCCGAGTCGGGCCACCCGCAGCTCCGGTACGCCAGGCGGTCCGACGGGCACCACCGCGTAGTCGGTTCCGGTGGCGTCCACCAGGTGTACGCCGTCACCGCGGCGCACGACCGCGACCGGGGTACGCTCGGTGACCTCGATCCGCACCGTGCCATCCAAGCCGCACCGCACCTGATCGCTCGCCACCCGCGGTAGCGCGGCTACCCGGGTCTCGATCGCCTTGGTGTCCAGCCGCATCATCGGAGTGCCCAGTCGCACGGCCGCCACCGCCCGCACCACGTCAGCGGAAAGCTCCCTGGTCCCCACCACCCGCACGGAGCGGGCATCGAACAGTGAGCTACCGAACAGCACCCATGCCATGCCGCCGGCCAGGGTCAGCATGGCCATCCCGGCGGCCAGCCAGGGCCACCAGGTCCGCGGCCACCAGGTCCGGGACGGCTGCGCCGCAGTGGGCGAGGCGGCAGCAGGCGCAGCCGTGCGCCGCGGTGGGCGGGATGCGGCGGCGTGCCGAGGCCCCGGTCGGGCACGGGGTGCCAGCCGTGCGGCGCTACGGCCCCGGCTCATGGCTCGGCGCTCCCCCAGGACAGACAACGACAGGGCAGACAACGACAGGGCAGGCAGCGGCGCTCCAGCTCGGCGAGCAGCTTCGGGCCGAGTGCGGTGACGTCCCCGGCACCCATCGTGACCACGACGTCGCCGGGCCTGACCAGGTCAGCCAGCCGCGCGGGCACCTCGGCCCAGCGGGGCTCGTAGTACACGCAGTCCGCGGGCAACGGCACCGCGTGCGCGATCAGCTCTCCGGTGACGCCGGGTAACGGCTCCTCCCGGGCCCCGTAGACGTCCAGCACCAGCACCACGTCGGCCAGCGCCAGCGCCGCGGCGAACTCGGCGGCGAAGTCCCGAGTGCGGGAGTACAGGTGCGGCTGGAAGGCCACCACCAACCGCCCCTGGCCCACCACCTGCCGGGCACCGCGCAGCGCGGCGGTCACCTTCGTGGGGTGGTGGGCATAGTCGTCGTAGACCCGTGCGCCGGCCGCCTGCCCGGTGAACTCGAACCGGCGGCGAACTCCCCCGAACCCGGCCAGTCCCGCCAGCAGACCGGGCAGCGGCGCCCCGAGCTCCAGACCGGCCAGCAGGGCCGCGACGGCGTTGCTCACCATGTGCTCCCCGGGCATCGCGACCGTGAGCGCCACCTGGTGCGCCACCCTGTCCGGCCCGGTCAGCGTCACGGCGGCGACACCGCGCCCGCCGTCGGGGGTGTACTCCAGCAGGCGGGCGTCGGCCGCCGCGGTGGCGCGCCTACCGTAGCGGCGCACCCGCACCCCATCAGCGGCGGCCCGGTCCGCCAGCGCGGCCGAGCCGGGGTCATCGGCGTTGGCGATCAGGACCCCGGCTGGGGACAACCGGGCCACGAAGGCGTCGAAGCCTGCGGTGTAGGCCTCGACGGTGCCGTGGTGGTCCAGATGTTCGGCCTCGACATTGGTGACCACGGCCACGTCGGGCGAGTAGGCCAGGAAGGTGCCGTCACTCTCGTCGGCCTCGGCTACGAAGACCTCGCCGCTGCCGTGGTGAGCACCAGACCCCGAGGTGGTGAGATCGCCACCGATGAGAAAGGACGGGTCGGCGCCGCAGTGCCGCAACGCGACGGTGAGCATCGCCGTGGTGGAGGTCTTACCTGCAGTCCCGGTGATGCAGACGACCCGGTAACCGGTCATCAGGGCAGCCAGCGCCGTGGAGCGGTGGATCACGGGGATGCCACGCCGGGCGGCCTCGAGGAGTTCCGGGTTGCCCGGATCGGTCTGGTGTACCGCTTTGGTGCTGATGATCACAGTGGGGTCGGCGCCGAGCTGGTCGAGGTTCGCTGCGGCGTGCCCCACGGCCACCGTGGCCCCGCAGCCCCGCAGCGCGAGCAGCGCGGGCGAATCCTTGGCGTCCGAACCGGACACCGCACCACCGCGGGCCAGCACGATCCGAGCCACCCCGCTCATCCCGGCACCACCGATCCCGATCAAGTGGGTGCGGGCCAGCCACAACGGCAGCGCAGGTGGTGCCCCTGGTGTCATCGCCTGCCTCGGCTACCACGACCGGACGGGATCGGCCACGCTTCGGTGCGTGACCGCGGCGCAGGAAGGTAGGGCACCGGCGGGCGCAGCCGTAGCAGCCGGGTGAGGACACCCGGGCGGCCGGAGTCGGTGAACTCGTGGCGCAGCGCGGACACCGCCTGCGGTTCGTGCCGGGCGAAGTTGGCCAGCAGCCCGAAGGCCAGCATCGTCAGCGCGATGGAGGTGCCCCCCGAGGAGATCAGCGGCAACGGGATCCCGGTGACCGGCAGCAAGCCGACCACGTACCCGATGTTGATCGCGGCCTGACCGACCAGCCACGTGGTCACGGTGGCGGCGACCAGTTTGATCCACGGATCAGTGCTGCGCGCGGCGATCCGAATCCCCACATAGGCCAGCGTGCCGAACAGCAGCAGCACCACCAGGCAGCCCAGAAAGCCCAGTTCCTCCCCGATGATCGCGAAGATGAAGTCGTTGTACGCGTTGGGCAGGTAGTCCCACTTGGCACTGCCCTGCCCCAGGCCTACCCCCCACCAGCCGCCGTCGGCAAGCGAGAACATCGCCTGGCGGGCCTGGTAAGCGGCACCTTGCGGGTCGGCACCCGGGTGCAGGAAGGACGCGATCCTGGCCGACCGATAGCCGGCGACGGCGGCCATCACGACCGCCCCGGCGACGGCGGCGATCGCGATCGCGCCGAACAGCTCGCCAGGCGCACCGCCGAACCAGAGCAGCGCGAGCAGCACGACGGCCAGCGTGATCGTGGTACCCAGATCGGGCTGCAGCATCACCAGAGCGAAGATCGTGACGGCCATCGGGACCAGCGGCACCAGCAGATGCCGCCACTGGCGCAGCAACGCGCGTTTGGTGATCAACACGTGCGCTCCCCACAGGGCCAGCGCGAGCTTCGCGGGCTCGGAGGGTTGCAGGGACAGCGGGCCCAGCCGCAGCCATTTCTGCGCGCCGTTGATCTCAGTGCCCAACGGGCTGAGCACCATGGCCAGCAGCACCACGCACACCAGCAGGAACAGCCCACTGGTACCGCGCAGCATCCGCACCGGTATCCGCAGCCCCAGCCAGAACAACACCAGCCCGAGTCCGCAATACACCAGTTGTCGGACGAACACCGCATAGGAGGAGCCTGCCCTGGTGTAGGACTCCACATTGGACGCGGAGAGCACCATCACCAGGCCGAACAGGGTCAACAGGCCGAAAACGGCGAGCACCAGGTGCAGTGAGGTGAGCGGCCGGGCCAACCAGCCGGCGAGCCACTCGCGGGCAGCGAGGACGCGACCCTGCATCAACTGACCCCGCGCCAACCGGCCCGCTGTCGCACCCGTCGTCCGGGTGGGGCCATTCACCGGACGGCACCCAGCGCCGCGACAGCGGCGGCGAACGCCCGGCCACGATGCGCATAGTCGGTGAACATATCCATCGACGCCGCCGGGGCAAGGAGCACGACGTCGCCTGGACTGGCCGGCTCGGCTGCCGCAGCCACCACCTCCATCATGGCGCCATCGTCTCCCGAATCGACCACCCGAACCGGGAGGTTGGGTGCGTGTCGCGCCAGTACGGCGGCGATCACCGCGCGGTCGGTGCCGAGCCAGCAGGGCGGCCCGCGCCGCATGCGGGTTGGTGGCCTTGGAATCGTCGACGTAACACACCCCGGCGTGCTCACCGACTGGCACACCGCGGTGCCCACCTGGGGTGAAGACGCGGGCCAGCGTCACATCCCCGATCACCGGCACGCCGGCGCGTTGCGCAGCCACCAGCAGCGGATCGTCCGGCCGCAAACCTGGACTGGTCACCACCAGGTCGGTGCCCGGCAGCGGTGCGGCCAGCCCGGCGACCAGCCGCACCGCGCTGGTGCGCTGGGTCACGGCCAGCGCCGCCAGCTGGGTGGGCGAGGAGTCGGTGACGGTGACCTCGGCGCCCAACTCGGCCGGCACCTGGGCCGCTGAGACTCCGGTGACCCGCGCGCCGGCCACCAGAACCCGGGCCCCGGCCAGGCCCCCAGAATCCACGTCACCCCCCGGCCGCGGTCAGCCACTCGCCGTAGAACAGCCCGGCGCCCAGCGCGCAGCAGATGGCCGCGAGCAGCCAGAACCGGATGATGACCGTGGTCTCGGGCCATCCGGCGAGCTCGAAGTGGTGGTGAAACGGCGCCATCCGGAACGGCCGGCGCCGGGTGGTCCGGAACACCGCCACCTGGATGACCACCGACAGCGCCTCGACGACGAACAGCCCACCGATCACGACGAGGAGCAGCTCGGTTCGAGTGACCACGGACAGGCCTGCCAGCAGCCCGCCGATGGCCAACGACCCGGTGTCGCCCATGAAGATCTTCGCCGGGGGGGCGTTCCACCACAGGAACCCGATGCACCCACCGACCGCGGCGGCGGCCACCACGGCCACATCGAGCGGGTCACGCACGGTGTAGCAGCCGGGGACGGCCTGGATGGTGCAGTCCTGGGTGTACTGCCAGAACGAGACGATCACGTAGGTCACCAGCACCATCGCCGCCGCCCCCGCGGCCAGCCCGTCCAAACCATCGGCCAGGTTCACCGCGTTCGACCAGGCCGACACCAGCAGGTAACTGAAGACCACGAACCCGACGACGCCGAAGGACACCACGGCGACATCCCGCACGAAGGAAAGGTGAGTCGAGGCCGGAGAGATGCCGTCGCCGTCCCGGAAACCCATCGCCAGGATGCCGAACAACACCGCGGCGAGCAGCTGCCCGACCAGCTTGGCGGTCTTGTTCAGGCCCAGATTGCGCTGTCGGCGAACCTTGATCAGGTCGTCCAGGAAGCCGACCACCCCCAGCACCGTGGTGAGCAGCAGCAACAGCAGAGCCGACGCGGTGATGGCATGCCGGGTCGCGATGAGGTGCGCGACCAGGTAACCGCTCCACATCGCCAGCAGGATGGCCACTCCCCCCATGGTGGGCGTGCCCCGCTTGCAGTGGTGAGTCTGCGGTCCCTCCTGCCGGATCTCCTGCCCGAAGCCCTGCCGGGTGAACAGCCGGATGAGGTACGGCGTGAACAGGATGGAGGCGAGCAGGGCGACTCCGGAGGCGACCAGGATGGTGCTCACCGGCCGCACCGCTCGAGTAGATCGGCGAGTACCTCGGCGTCCACGAACGGGTGTTTGACGCCGTGCACCTCTTGAGCGGTCTCGTGGCCCTTGCCCGCGACGACCAGGGCATCACCCGGGCGGGCCCGGGTGAGGGCATAAGCGATCGCCTCCGCCCGGTCGCCGATCTCCACGACCGACGATCCATTGACCCCCGGCCCATTGACCCCCGGCCCATTGACCCCTCGCGCCCCGGCGAGGATGGACGCCCGGATCGCCGCCGGGTCCTCGGTACGCGGGTTGTCGTCGGTGACCACCAGCAGGTCGGCCCGGCGAGCCGCCTCGGCACCCATCAGCGGGCGTTTGGCCGTGTCCCGGTCTCCCCCGCAGCCCAGTACCACCAGCAGCCGCCCGGGAACCTGGGCCCGCACCGCGTCGAGCAGCGCGGCCACCGCGGCGGGCTTGTGCGCGTAGTCGACCAGAGCGAGGAAATTCTGGCCGCGGTCCACCCGCTGCATCCGGCCGGGTACCTCGGCGGTGGCGATGCCCCGCGCCAGCAGCACAGGGTCGGCCCCCGAGGCGTGGCCGACGGCCAACGCGAGCAGCACGTTGGCCACATTGAACGCCCCGGGCAACCGCGTCGCCACGCGTCGGTCGAACCCGTCTGGGCCCAGGACGCGGAACGTCTGGCCGCCGGAGGTCGCAGCGGTGATGTCGCTAGCGTGCCAGGTGGCGTCGCCGCTGCGCGAGACCGTCGTCGTCTCACCCGTGACCAGCCGCCGCCCCCAGGTGTCGTCGATGCACACCACCTCGGCACCGGCGCGCCCGTCGAACAGCAGCGCCTTGGCGGCGAAGTAATCCTCGAGGTCCGCGTGGAAGTCCAGGTGATCATGGGAGAGGTTGGTGAACGCGCCGACCGCGAAGCTGGTGCCGGTCACCCGGCCCAGCACCAGAGCATGGCTGGAGACCTCCATGGGCACGTGGGTGACGCCGCGTTCGACCATCAGCGCCAGCAGCGCCTGCAGGTCTGGGGCCTCCGGTGTGGTGCACGTGCTGGGCGCCGGCACCTCACCGATCCGGGCCTGCACGGTGCCGAGCAGGCCGGTGTGCGCGCCCGCCGCACGCAACCCCGCTTCGAGAAGGCACGCCGTGGTGGTCTTGCCGGCGGTGCCGGTGATCCCGAGCACCGCCAGCCGCGTGGAAGGGTCACCGAAGATGCGAGCGGACAGGGTGCCCAGTACCGACCGGGGATCCGGGTGCACCAGCACCGGGGTGGTACCACCGATCAACGCGGGACGGTGCGCACCAGCGGGGTCGGTGAGCACCGCGACCGCACCGGCGCGCAACGCCGCGGGCGCGAAGTCGGCACCATGCGGACGACCGGGGGTCAAGCTGGGCAGCGCCGCGAACAGGTCACCGGGAAGCACCTGTTGAGCGCGCAAAGAAATGCCTGTGACCAGGGTCCGACCAGAGGGTCCCGAGACGGTCGTGCCAGCCGGCGCGGCGAGCGCGGTCAACGGGGTGGGAACGGTGCGCGAGGGGCGCAGCGGCGTCTCGACCAGCGAAGGAGTCACAGGGGTAGTCACGATCTGGGGTCGGGTGCGGGTGAAGCTGAAGCCCAGCGGGGACGAAGGTTACCGGCGCTCCCCTGAGCGATCGGGGGCGGACCCGGCATCAGGGCAGGGTCAGGGTGGCGACGGGACTGGGTCCGGGAGACAGCGGGATCTGGTATCGCCCCGCCAGGTAGGAGGCGATGTCGTGGAACAACGGTGCGGCGCTGCCGACGGCCGGGTCATCGAGCATGATCCCGACCACGAAGCGCGGAGCGTCGGCAGGCAGGATGCCGGCGAAGGTGATCCAGTAGTTCGAGTTGCTGTAGCAGCCGCAACCGGGGTTGACCTGCTGCGCGGTGCCGGTCTTGGCGGAGATCTGATACCCGTCCAGCGCCGCCTGGGGGCCGGTGCCGCGCTGTCCCGGTTCGTTCTGCACGACCGCCCGCAGCATGTCCCGGACGGTGCGAGCGGTCTGCGGGCCGACCACCCGGACACCGGCTGGTCGTGGGGTCGCGGTCCGGGTGCCGTCCGGGGCGGTCACGGCGCTGACGATGCGCGGCGGGATGCGCACGCCGTCGTTGGCGATCGCCTGGTACATGCCGGCCATCTGCAGCACCGTCATCGACAGCCCTTGACCGATGGGCAGGTTGGCGAACGTGCTGCCCGACCACTGATCCCGGGGCGGCACGCGGCCGGCGCTCTCCCCCGGCAATCCCACGTTGGTGCGCTGCGCCACACCCATTCGCCGCAGCATGTCCACGAAGCGGTCCGCGCCGACGCGCTGCGCGGCGAGCAGCGTGCCGATGTTGGACGAGAGGGCCAGCACCCCGGTGAACGTGAGGTTCAGGGTGCCGTGTGGCCACGCGTCCCGGATCGTCCGGTCAGCGACCCGGAGTTCCCCGGGGACTTGCAGCGGGGTGTCCGGCCCGACGACGCCACTGTCGATGGCAGCGGCGGCGGTGACGACCTTGTTGACCGAGCCTGGTTCGAAGGGGGCCGAGACCGCCGGGTTGCCCAGCGCCTCAGGAGCCGCCGCCGCGAGGTTGTTCGGGTCGAAGGTGACGTCGTTGGCCATCGCGTAGACCTCGGCGGTGCGCGCGTCGAGCACCACCGCGCTGGCTGCCTTGGCACGGTATTTCCGCGCATAGTCACCGAGCATCTGCGCCACCGTGAACTGCAGGTCGGAATCCAGGGTGAGCTCCAGCCCCGAACCCGGTATGGGCGACCGCTCGGCGCGCTCGCTGCCCGGGATGACCGCGTCCGAGCCCTCAGCGGTGTCCACCACCCGGCGGCCGTCCCGGCCAGCCAGCACGGTGTCGGCATAGTTCTCCAGGCCGACCAGTCCCCGCACTGTGCGCTCGTCGGCCCGCCAGTTCGCCACCCCCAGCACGTTGGCCGCGAGCTCACCGCCGGGGTACTGCCGGATCTCCCGGTGTTCCGCGCTGATCTCTGGGAAATCCCGCTGGATCGCCCTGGCCTGGGCCGGCGTCACCAACGGCGCCAGCAGTACTGTGGTGGCCTCGCTGCGCAGCAGGCCCAGGAGCTCCTGCTCGGACACCGGTGGCCCGAGCACCTGCGCGACCCGGCGGGCCACCGCCTGCTTGTGCGTGTCCGGATCGGCCCGGACCGCGCGCTGCTCGGCAATGATCCGCTTCGGCTGAGCGTACAAAGCCTCGGCCGCCACGCTGAACGCCAGCGGCGTGCCGTTGCGGTCCGTGATCGTGCCGCGCTGCGCGGGCAGCGTCTGCACCGTGGTGCGCTGGCTCGCGGCCTGTGCGGACAGTTCCGCAGCCTGCAGTCCCTGCACCTCGACCAGTCTGAGTCCAGCGGCCACCAGCGCAGCCACGAGTACCACCCGACCCAGCCCCAGCCGGCCACGCACTCCGGTTGCCGACGATCCGGGTCGTCGGCGGTGCCGCGACCCCCCGGTTGCCCGCACGGTGCTCACCGGACCCACGGCGGTGGGACGGATACCGCTGCCGCCGGTGGGGCGGTCGCTGTCACCGGTGGGGCAGGTGCCGCGGCCTGCGGGGCAGGTGCTGCGGCCGGCACCGGCGGTGGGGCGGGTGCGGTGGCCCGCCGCGGCCGGCCGATCAGGACGACGGTGCCGTCCGGGCGAACGAGCAGCCTGGCCGGGTCCCCGGCGGGCACCATGCCCAGCTCACGAGCCCGGCGAGCCAGCTCGGGAGCGGTCTCCAGAGTGGCCACCTCGCGGCCCAGGGTCTCGGAACGCTCGGTCAGGTTCCTGGCGACCTTGCGGGCGCTCTGCAGGTGGTAGGAGTCAGCGGTGGCGGCCGTGGACAACCACAGCGTGGATACCAGCGTCACCCCCAGCAGCACCATCACCAGCAGAACGAAGGGAGTCCGGCCGGTATCCGCGCTATCCGGGCTACGGTGGTGGGCCCCGATGCGCTGGGCACGCCGGGCGTAGGCGCGGGCGACGGCCGGGGAACGGCCTCCTGGCGCCCCGGCGTCTCGGCGGCGGGTAGGCGCCGCGGTCGAACCGCGCATCGGCACAGCGGTCGAACCGCGCATGGGCGCGGTGGTCCTGCCACGCGTCGGGGTCGCGGTGCGGGTGGGGGCTGTCACGAGATCGACTCCGGCCGGCCCGATCCGTCCCGACCAGATCCGCACGGCGGAACCGGCGCGATGCGCTGCGCGGCCCGTAGCCGTACCGACTCCGACCGCGGGTTGGCGTCTGCCTCGGCCAGGCCGGCGCGCTCGGCGCCACGGGTCAACGCGCGCAGCTGGGGTCCGTGATCCGGCAGCTCGACCGGCAGACCGGCCGGGGTACGAGAGGTGCTGAGCTGGGCCAGTGCCCGTTTGACGATCCGGTCCTCCAACGAGTGATAGGACATCGCCACCAGCCGACCGCCGAGGGCCAGCGCATCCAACGCGGCGGGTACCGCCGAGCGCAGGGCCGCCAGCTCGCCGTTGACCTCGATCCGCAACGCTTGGAAGGTCCGCTTGGCGGGATGGCCACCGTGGCGGCGGGTGGCCGCCGGGACACTCCGATAGACGACCTCGACCAGCTGGGCGGTGGTGTCCAGCGGCCGTTGGGCCACGACCGCGGCGGCGATCCGGCCGGCGAAGCGTTCCTCGCCGTACTCTCGGAACACCCGGGCGAGATCAGCCTGCGAGTAGCCGTTGAGCACATCGGCCGCGGTAGGCCCGATACTGGAATCCATTCGCATGTCCAGCGCGGCGTCGCGGGCGTAGGAGAAGCCGCGCTCGACGGCGTCGATCTGCAGTGAGGACACCCCCAGGTCGAACAACACACCGTCCAGGAACGGGGTACCAAGGCGCTCCAGCACGTGGGGCAGCTCGTCGTAGACGGCATGCACCAGGTGGGTACGCCTGGAGTAGGTGCGCAACCGGTCACTGGCCACAGCCAGCGCTTGCGGGTCGCGGTCGAGGCCGACCAGGGTGAGCTCGGGATGGGCGTCGAGCAGCGCGGCCGCGTGGCCACCGAGACCCACCGTGGCGTCGAGCAGCACGGCCGGCCGGTCCGCCAGCGCGGGTCCGAGCAGTTCAAGGCACCGGTACAGCAGAACAGGAACATGCCGAGGTGACCCAGGTGACGCCCCGGGGTCACCGGGCGGGTGATCGGCCACCGACAGCCTCCTCTCCGCTCACACCCACAGCCTGATCGCCGGCTCAGCCGGCGTGCGTTATCCGAAACACTCCGCGGTGCCGCCAGGTCTCCGCCCGGTGCCAGATCCTGGCGCCGAGGAAGGTGCGTCAGGGCTCTGTCGGTCCATGCTGGTCCGTGTCGTTCGCATCGGGGTCGATGCGCCTCCGGGCGGAGGCCTCGAGGCGCCGGGTACGTTGGCGCCGGGTCACATCACGCCGGGCAACACCTCCTCGTGTGCCTGGGAGTAGGACTCCTCGTGTTCCTCCAGATAGCGCTGCCACGCCGCGCTATCCCAGATCTCCAGACGGCTGATCGCTCCGATCACCGCACAGTCCTTGCTCAGCCCGGCGTAGCGCCGCAGCTCGGCCGCGATCGAGATACGACCCTGCCCATCCGGGCGTTGCTCGTCGGTGCCGGCGAACAGGTAACGCTGGTAGGCCCGCACCGCCTCGTTGGTGAACGGCGCGGCCGCCACCTTGCGGGCCATCTCCTCGAACTCGGCACGCGGGAAGACGTAGAGGCAGTGGTCCTGTCCCTTGGTGACCATCAACCCCCCTGCTAGTGCATCGCGGAACTTCGCCGGCAACGTCAACCGACCCTTGTCGTCGAGCCGGGGCGTGTGCGTGCCCAGAAACACGCCACCCACCTCCCCAACCGACCCACCCAGCCCCGTGGACCGGCAGTGGAACACCCCTTCGCTCCACTGTCCACCACCGTACCCCACTTCCCACCACTGTCAACGCGCAACCACCCCACGCGTTGCCGACGATGAGGAATCGGGCCAGTTCAGCAGCAGTGTTCGGAAGTGGGGCAGCTACCCGGCGCGCGAGTCGCTCCGCAGCTCAGAAGACGCCTGTCGAGGCACAGCGGGCGTGCCCGGCGGGTAGCGGGGCGCCCGAGTGGGGGAAAGTGGAGTGGCTCGCCGGCCTGACCACCCGCGGCCCTCGAGCGGTCTGCGCCGCCTGGGAGGAGGTGTTGGCGTACCGCGCAGAGAACCCTCCAACGCCGGGTGGCCTGACGCTGGCAGGCTAGACCCGACGAAGTAGGTGTGATCGAGTCAAATGTGGTGCACGATCATGAGGGTTGGCCGGCACTCACGTTGAGGTCGAGCCGCCACGTGCCGGAGTCGTCGTACACCGGAAGCCGACCATGACACGCGTTGCCGGGCTGGGGTACAACCCCGCTAGTGATCCTCGAAGCGGCGGCGGAATCGCTGCTCCATCCGCTGGGCCAGGGTGCTGCGACCCTGCAGGGTGGACGGTGAGTCCGCCGATCCCGCGCCCCGGCCCTCACCGGCGGCGCGGCGCGAGAAGATCGCGACAACAGCACCGGCGAACATCACCAGGAAACCGAGAACGCTGACAACCGGGATCCCGACCGGGCGGAAGGGGAGCACGACACCAGCGACAAGGAGCAACAAACCCAGCACAAAAAGTGCGGTTCCCTGGATCCGACGGCGGTGCGGCCGGCTGCGCATCCGGGCGCCTCGGACGTTCGACGCGAACTTGGGGTCCTCTGCATAGAGCGCTCGCTCGATCTGGTCGAGCAGCCGCTGCTCGTGCTCGGAGAGTGGCATCGCTCCTCCTCCGGCACTCCGTTGTCGATATGGGTTGTCGATATGGTGCCCGACTCCGACGGTAGTACCTGCGGCCACCGGGCACCTACCGTGGGCTTCTACCGTCGAGGATACGAGCCTGCGACGGTATGGACTAGCGGATCTGGTTACCCGATTCGGGGGGAGAGCCGCGTTTTCGGGCGACCGGGCCGTGCTGGGGCCTCCAGCAGGGTGGCCGGACGCACGGCGGCGCTGCCGAACCGGGACCGCGCGGCGTCCACCGCGCGGTCGGCGTCCGGCCAGTTCGCCGTGGTCCACTGCGCCCCCACGCTCGCACTGCCACCGCCCAGGGTGAGTTGCTCGGCCGCCGCACCCCGGACCAATTGTTCCACTCGCACCCCCAGCAACCGGACCGCCGCCCCGCGGGGCAGGTTACCGTCCAGCAGGTCGGCGGCTATCGCGAACACCCCGTGCGCGGAGTCAGTCGGATCGGCCAGGGTTCGGGAGCGGGTGACGGTGGTGAAATCGGGGTAGCGGATCTTCAGCGCGATGGTGCGCCCGCGCAGGCCGCGGCGTCGCAGCGCAGCCGTGGCGCGATCGACCAGCCGCAGCAGCTCGCGCCGCAACACCACCCGGTCAGTCACATCCTGGGCGAAGGTCTCCTCCGCCCCCACGGACTTCTCCGGCGCGTCGGGCACCACCGGCCGCTCGTCCCGGCCGTTGGCGAGCTCGTATAGGTGCTGGGCGCACGCGACGCCCACGGCACGCCGCAAGGCGGGCAGTGGGGTGCTCGCCACGTCGGCCACGGTGGCGCAGCCCAGCCGACGCAGTGTCTGCGCGGTGCGCTGGCCCACTCCCCACAACGCGGACAGCGGCAGCGGATGCAGGAACTCGAGCACACCGTCGGCGGGCACCACGAGCAGCCCGTCCGGCTTGCACAGCCCGGAGGCGAGCTTGGCGAGTGACTTGCTCGGGGCCACTCCCACCGAGCAGGTCACCCGGTGCGCGTCATAGACCTGGCCACGAATCCACTCCCCGATCCCGGCCGGGCTCATCCCCAGCCTGCGCACGGACCCGCCGACGTCGAGGAAGGCCTCGTCCAGGCTCAGCGGCTCGACCAGCGGAGTGATCTCACGGAACAGCGCCATCACCCCTCGGGAGACCTCCGCATAGCGGGGGAAATGCGGCGACACGAACTCCGCCTGCGGACACAGCCGACGGGCCTGCGTAACCGGCATCGCCGAACGGACCCCGAACGCCCGGGCCTGGTAACTCGCCGAGAGCACGACGCCGCGGTCCCCGGCCGGGTTGCTGCCGCCCGCCACCACCACGGGCCTCCCGGCCAGCTCAGGACGTTCGCGAACCTCGACCGAGGCGTAGAAGGCATCCATGTCGATGTGCAGCACCGGGCAGCCTCGATCGCAGGCGCGGCCGGCCACCCCGCGCTGGGGGAGGTCCAGGATCAACCCTGCCCGAGCTGTGGCTGGTTTTTCGGGGGCAGGACCTGCTGCGGCGAGGCGGGCCGCGGCGCCGGCTCACCGGCGGTCACCTCACCCGCGACCGGCGCCCCACGCATCGAGGCGCGGATCTGCTCCAGCCGGGAACGGCCCGCCATGTCCAGCGTGGACTGCTGCACCTCCAGCATCCGCCCCTGCACGGAGTTCTGAGCCAGCTCGGCGGACCCGAGGGCGGTGGCGTAGCGGCGCTCGATCTTGTCCCGGACCTCGTCGAGGGATGGCGTGTTGCCCGGCGCGGACAACTCGCTCATCGAGCGCAGCGAGGCGGACACCTGCTCCTGCATCTTCGCCTGCTCCAGCTGGGAGAGCAGCTTGGTCCGCTCCGAGAGCTTCTGCTGCAGCACCACTGCGTTGCGCTCGACCGCCTGCTTGGCCTGGCCGGCCGCCTGCAGGGACTGGTCGTGCATCGTCTTGAGATCCTCCACGGACTGCTCCGCTGTCACCAGCTGGGTGGCGACAAGCTCAGCGGTCTGCTCGTACTGCTGCGCCTTGACCTCATCACCCCTGCCCCGCGACTCGTCAGCGAGCACCAATGCCTGCCGGGCCGAGGACTGCAGCTTCTCGATCTCACCGAGCTGCCGGTTGAGCTTCATCTCCAGCTGACGTTGGTTGCCGATGACGGCGGCGGCCTGCTGAGACAGCGCCTGGTGCTTGCGCTGCTCGTCCTCGATGGCCTGCTGGATCTGTATCTTGGGGTCGGCATGCTCGTCGATCTTGGACGAGAACGCCGCCATGAGGTACTTCCAGCCCTTCACAAACGGGTTGGCCATCGCTTCAGCTGCCTCTCCTCGTAACCAGACAGGCCCGGCTTCACCGCGCCAGACCAGCGCCCCACCCCCGCCGTGGAGCCGCGTGCTGACACCATCGTGTCAGGTGAACAACGACGCTTCCACCGACCCCAGACAGAACTAAAGGTTACCCCTGCTCCGGTTCCACTCTCGCGGGCTCAGGCCGCGACCAGCTCGGCCGCGAGGGTGTCGGGTACCTCAGGCAGGTACACCGGGCCGAGATCGTCGGCCACCCGCCGCAACAACTCGTCCAGCGGTAAGTCAAGCGCGTCACAGATCGATGCGAGAAGTTCGCTGGATGGCTCCTTGCGGCCCCGCTCCACCTCGGAGAGATAGCCCAGACTCACCCGGGCCACCCGAGACACCTCACGCAGCGTGCGGTCCTGCGAGGTCCGCGTCCGGCGCAGCCGATCGCCGATGGCCTCCCGCAGCAGCGGCATCGCGTATCCTCCCGGGTGTCGGCCGGCCTACTCCCACCGGCTTGCTTGCTCCCTACCGTACTCACCGGCCGGCCGGCCGGCTCTCCGCCGTGGGCGAACGACATCGCCGACGGTCACGGCAGCGCGACGGCTCGGCGACCGGAGGCGCGCAGCCTGAGCGCGCGCACCACATAGTCGATGCCGGTGAGCACGGTGAGCAGCACCGCGATGCCCATCGCCGCCCAGCGCACCGGATGAGCCACCAGCGGGAGCGGCAACACGTAGAGCTCGATCGCGACGGCCTGCGCGAACGCCTTCGCCTTGCCGCCGCGGCTGGCCGGGATCACCCCGTACCGCAAGACCCAGAAGCGCAGCGCGGTGACTCCCAGCTCGCGCACGGCGATCAGGATAGTGATCCACCAAGCCAGCTCGCTCAGTAAGCTCAGGCCTACCAGCGCCGCCCCGATGAGTACCTTGTCCGCGATCGGATCAGCGATCGTGCCAAACTTGGTGATCAGACCGCGACGCCGAGCCAGGTCACCGTCGAGCCGGTCGGTGAGCGAGGCGACGCCGAACACCACCGCCGCCGTGACCCGCCACTCCGGATCGCTACCACCCCTGGTGAACAAAGCGAGCACGAACACCGGCATCAGCACCATGCGTGACATGGTCAGCAGATTGGCCAGGTTCCACAGCGGGACTTTGATTGCCGGTGGTGGGGTCGCTGGCGGCGGGCTCACGGCCCGCCGCCAGCCGGGGCGATCAGCTCCATCGGCTCGACGACCAGGTCGACACCCTCAGCGGCGATCACGCGGCAGCGCACCACATCGCCGAGCGAGAACGAGTCCGCTCCCGAGCCGGTGAGCATGCACTCGCCGTCCACCTCGGGGGCCTGGTGCTCGGCGCGCCCGATCGCCTGCGCCACCGCACCGGACCCGGCGCCGGAATCCGCCGGCGCAGAATCCATCTGGGCGACATCCGTCTGAGCAACGGCCTCCACCAGCACGTCCACGGTCTGGCCGACCCGTTCCTCGGCGCGCTGCGCGGTGAGCTGCTCGGCCAGCCCGCTGATCCGTGCCACCCGCTGCGCGATGGTGTCCTCGTCGTGCTGCCCGGGCAGGCCGGCGGCCTCGGTGCCGTCCTCGTCGGAGTACCCGAATACACCGATCGCGTCCAGCCGTGCCTCGGTGAGAAAGCGCTCCAGCTCCGCGACGTCGGCCTCGGTCTCCCCCGGGAACCCGACGATCACGTTGCTGCGCGCTCCCGCCGCGGGCGCATGGTGGCGGATCTGCTCCAGCAGGGCCAGGAAGGATTCGCGCGAGCCGAACCGGCGCATGCGGCGGAGCACCGGCTCGCTGGCGTGCTGGAAGGACAGGTCGAAGTAGCCGGCCACGCCGGGAGTGCCGGCGATCGTGGCCACCAGCGCGGGGCGGGTCTCGGCCGGCTGCAGGTAGGACACCCGGGTGCGCACGATCCCGGGGATGGCGGCCAGCCGGCGCAGCAGCTCCTCCAGGGCGCCCGGGCGGCCCAGGTCCTTGCCATACGACGTGGAGTTCTCGCTGACCAACACCAGCTCCCGCACCCCCGACCCGGCCAGCCACGCCGCCTCGGCCAACACCTCCTCGACCGGGCGGGAGACGAACGCACCGCGGAAGGTGGGGATGGCGCAGAACGCGCAGCGCCGGTCGCAGCCCGACGCGATCTTCAGTGGGGCGACCGGGGAGTCATCCAGCCGGCGGCGCGGCACTCGGGGACCCCAGCCGTGCCCGGGCAGCGCAGGACCGTCGGCGAGCGCGGCGGGCCGGGACGCCGGGGTGATCGGTAGCAGGGTGCGGCGATCCACCGGCTGGTGCGCGGGCACCACCTGGCCGGCGAGGACCTCGCGGAGCCGACCACCCAGCTCCGGGTAAGCGTCGAAACCCAGGACCGCGTCGGCCTCCGGCAGGCTCTGCGCCAGCTCGGCGCCGTAGCGCTCGGCCAGGCAACCGACCGCGACGACTTTGGCGCCGGTGTCCGCGGCTGCCAGCAGGGTGTCGATGGAGTCCTTCTTGGCCGCGGCGACGAAACCACAGGTGTTGACCACCACCACGTCGGCCGCGCCGCCGTCAGGGTCGACCAGCTCCCACCCGTCATCGGTAAGCCGGCCGGCCAGCTCCTCGGAGTCGACCTCGTTTCGGGCGCAGCCCAGCGTGACCAGGGCAGCTCGGGGGGATCGCGAAGGGGCAGGCACCCGCTCAGCGTAACCGGCCGCCCTCCATGATCATGCCGCGGAATCTTGTCATTGAGGGAGTTCTGCCCTGGAGCTCAGGGGTGAGCGCGTGGCGCAGCGCGTTGTCGAACGCGGGCCATGGCCAGGGCCGGATGGCCGCCAGATCGTGGTGGCGGCCATGGGCGACGTCCTTGAGCTTGTCTGACCGGAGGACTTCAGCGACGCCGCGACCCGCAGCATCCCGTCACAGCTCTCGGTGCAGGAGACGCGCCCGCTTTCCGAGTGTCTGATGTCCGGATCACGTTTCGCACTACACATGGCAGGCTGGCGCACAGGCCTGCGGCGTGGATGGGCGAGGAGCGTCCTCGGTCGTCGAGTCATCAATCTGTGCAGTTTTGTGTCGACATGTTGCGTATGGCAGCTCAAAAATATATTGTCAGATCATCGTTGCGCTGCACGTCATGATGATGATCATATCACACATCGGGAGGGGCAGGCGATCATGCCTAGCAAGAGCAGGGAAGGCCAGCAGCATGTCCCAGAACTGGGACGCGAGGAGGCCACCCGGGAGGCGGCGCACGAACGGACCCACGCGATCGGTGGACACCTGCATGAGGGACCTCACCGCGAGGGCGGATACCGACTGACAGCCACCCTACCCCTCGCCACGCCTGCTGGGGTTTCGTCGGTTCCGCGTGTCTCCTGCCAAGGCTGCGGGGACCAAGGGAAAGGATCAGCGTGATCAGAGTCGTGGTAGTCGACGACCAGCCGCTGGTGCGAATTGGCATCACCATGTTGGTCAACGCCGAGGAAGACATCGCCGTCGTCGCCGAAGCCGCCGACGGCGAGGAAGCTCTTACCCAGATCCGCGCCCAGCGTCCGGATGTGGTTCTCATGGATGTGCGCATGCCGGGCGTCGACGGCGTCGACGCGACCCGCGCGGTGACCCAGGAGGGGCTGACCGCGCAGAACGGTCAGCCCGTCAGGATAATTATCCTCACGACCTACCACGCCGACAAAGCTGTTTACGCCGCATTGCACGCCGGAGCCAAAGGCTTCGTCCTCAAAGATGCCGCTCCCACCGAGATCGCCACCGCGATCCGCGTGGTAGCCGCCGGTGAGGGATGGCTAAGTCCCGCTGTCACCCGCCAGCTCATCGACGACTGCGCCGCCCGACCTGAGCGGAACACAGCTACACCAGCGGAAATGGCCCAGCTGACCCCACGTGAACGGGAAGTGCTCATCCGTGTGGCCCAAGGCCTATCCAACGGCGATGTCTCCGCAGAGCTGGTCATCAGCGAAGCCACCGTGAGAACACACCTTTCCCGCGTGATAGCGAAGCTCGGGGTCAAGGAAAAATCGCAAGCGGTCGCCGCTGCTTACCAAGCCAAGCTCGTTCCGCCCCCTCCACCAAGTTCGTCGCAGTAACTTCGCAACCGGGACACCTTCCATCCCCGCCGGACCGGTGGCGCTGCTCTGATCACAGCGAATGGATCATCAGGTGGGTGTCCTCACTAGCGTTGAACCTCAGCTTCTTGTCGCTGCTCCACTCTTCTGCGCGGCCGCGGCCATCGTCACTGCGGTGATGAGATTCAAGATGTTCAACCGCGCTTTGGAAGGAACCAAACCAAACGAGCGTCCGGGGATCATCCGCGAGTTGGGAGGGCTGCAAACCGGAGCGCAGTCACGTTCTGGGGTGATCGGATCGCTGGAGAATGTTGTGGGGGTCATCGAGCCACACTATCTGGGTATTGATGGTGATGGTGAGTCCAAAACGTTCCCAGCTGGGCTGGTTGTACCGATGCCAGCATTGGTAGGCACTCTCGACATGTTCCCATAGTGGGGTTAGTCCGCTCTCCCGGATCTGCCGTGCGCCGTCATCTGCGGTGGTGAGGTCGACCTCGCACCAGGAACCGTCCGGTGCGGACAGTGTCGCCGAGGTGGGGACTCGGGTCGCGGGATCAAGGGTAAAACCGTGGCGTAGGTGGTTGGGCAGGGCGAGGCAGGCCAATAGCCACACCTCGCGGTCGGTGTTCCAGGGTTGGGCGGGCGTGGTGGTGACGCGCCGTTGGCTGGTCTCGGCTTTCGGCTGTCGTACCGGGGTGGTGTCGCCGTCATGGTGCATTCCCATGAACGCGGCCCACCGTCTGGTGAACCGACCCTCCAGTCGATCATGGTGGCGGTGCAGCAGGACGAGGTTTCCGGCCCCGGTGCCGAACTTGACATCAGCGAGCAGCTTGCCTCCAACGGTGAGTTGCTGTCCCCAGGCCCAGGGGATGCGAGGCACGGAGCAGGTGACAATAATCCGGTCGTAAGGGGCGTGCCGCAGCCAACCGTCGATGCCATCTCTAGCCGCGAGCCGAGGATGGCAGCCGATCGCAGCCAACCGCTTTCGGGCTGCCGCGACGAGGTCGGCGTCGATGTCGAGGGAGAAGACATTCCCGGCTCCGAGGCGGTGGCACAGCAGCGCGGCGTTGTAGCCGGTGCCGGTGCCTACCTCCAACACCCGGTGTCCGTCGTGGACATCAAGGGTTTCCAGCATCCGCATCATGAGGTCGGGCTTGGTGCTGGAGGAGATGGCGCTGCCACCGGCGTCGATCTCGGTGACCAGAGTTGTGGGTGAGTAGGCCAGACCGAGGCCCGGCCCGGTGGTGTCGATCTGTTCCCAGGAGCCGTCGTGCTGTTGCTGGTAGGTAGTGGGCACCAACAGATGCCGGGGCGTGGCGGCGATCGCCGCCGACCATGCGGGATCGTGGAGATCACCGGAGTCGGTCAGGGCGGCCACCAACCCGGCGGCGTAGTCAGCCCAATCGGTGCCAGTTCTGGTCATGCCGGGGCTCCGGTGAGCAGATCGGCGAGCTGGGCGCTCAGGGGTGCCCCGGTGGCGTGTTCGATGAATCCGTACTGACCTGTGGGGTTGATTTCAAGCAGGACCCACTCGTCTGCTGGGGTGATCACGAAGTCCAGCGCCCCGAATACCATCAGCAACCGTATCCCAGCGATGATCTGCTCGGGCGGGTCCACCAGCTCGTAGCGCAGGTTGTCGTAGTCGGTGCGGTAGTCCACGTACCCTTGCGGGCTGCCGGCGGTGATAGCGGCGGCCGTGATGTTCTGACCGATGACGGTCACCCGGCACTCCCGGGCCTTCGGTACCCACCGCTGGAACAGATGTGTGCTGTGCTCGACCCCGCGCGGGTCGGTGACGTCTTCCTTCCCCAGCAGGCGGGTGTAGACGTTCTTGCGGACACCTTCCTCGTCGATGGCCATGCCCCCGACCAGCTTGGTCACCGTGGCACCACCCGCCGCGAACTCCCGCACGGCATCGGGCTCGTTGGTGATCAGCGTGTCCGGCACAGTCAAGCCGGCAGCGGCGGCGCGGGCCAGCTGCACCGGCTTGTAGGCAGCGTCCGCGACCCGGCTCGGGTGGTTGCACCACAGCGCCGGCAGTGACGCCAGCACCCCGCCGAGCCCGTATTTCGCCTCGACCCGCGCGTGGTGCGCCTCGGTCGGGGACAACTCCGGCGGCATCCGATACGCCTCCGGCGACCGATACCAGACGGCATGCACCCGATCGAAGTCCAACCTCCCACGCGGCGCGGCGAGAACACCGTGCCAGCGGGCATCGCGCAGCTCGACCGACACCCGCACCTGGGTGGGAAACCACGCGGTGTTGACCCGGAACACCTCGACCCCACGTTCGCCGAGCAAGGTCACCATGCGGTCGGCGGTGGGGTCGAGGTCTCGAGCCAGAATCAGGACGGTCACGCGGGACTGCCAGGATTGTCGGGGCAGAAGTCGTATTTCCAGTCCTCGGACTTGCCCTCGTCACCGTCCAGGTCGCTGACGGAATCCGCGCTGGGATCGGCGGCGATGATCTCCGTCATCAGACGGCCATCCAGGGTGAGCGCAAGCTGACGGCCGTGGTCGTAACGCCAGGCCACCGGCCGTGCGCCGCAGCGGTCCATGACCTGCGCGCCCCGCAGGTTCCACGGGCGCACCCCGACCGGGGACGGGACATCGTGCCCGGTCGGGGTGCCCATTGGGCGGGCCAGCCCGAACTGCGCGGAGTGCGAGGCGATGGGGTCATCGGCGAACCCGGTCGGTTCACCGGGCGCATCAAGCGCTGCGGACATGGCAGTTCCTCCTCAATGAGTCACACCGGTCGAGCCAATCCGACTATACAAGACTCAGTGAATGTTTAGTCAAGGGTCTGATCATGACTAAATCCTCGGAAGGCTCACGAGGGCGGACTGCGGTAGCCAGCAGCAACGCTGCGCAACACAGCCAGCGCAGCGTCGTCGTAGCTCGCCACAGCCGCGAGGTCGGCGAACAGGCGCACGTAAGACGCCACGTCAGGCGGCCCAGTGAGAAACGTGGTCCCTGCGTCCGTGCCGACGATGACCGCCCGGTCGTCGTACAGGTCAAACCCGGCAACCGGAGCCACATCTACGGCGGTAGTCCACGGGATGACCCCGACACGAACATTGGGCTGATCAGCGATGCAGGCGATGTGATCCAGCTGGGCCGCCATGAGTCGCGGCGAACCAACCTGCCACCGGAGCGGCCCCTCGGTGAGCAGAAACGTGAATGACCGGCCAGGCTCGGTGAGTAGCTCTTGGCGGGCTATGCGCCGCTCCACGGCCATCCTCACCTCGTCGGCTGACAGATCACCGCCAGCCGAGAAGATCACGCGGGCGTAGTCGGGAAGTTGCAACAACCCCGACACCACAGCGGGGTGGAAGTGCCGCAGCTTTACGGACGTCCGCTCTATCCGGCTGATGCGTTCCTGCATCCGCGCCGCCCCCCGCTGGATGACCACCCTGGCCGCTGGCCTGACGTCCTCCCGCAAGTCCCGCGATATCCGCGTAAGCCGTTCCCGCTCGACGGTCGAGGATCCATACACCCGGCACAGTGCGTCCACAGTCTCCGGACTGGGAACGAACCGGCCGTTCTCGAACCGGCTGATGCTCGCTTGGGTTTGACCGATACGCTTGCCAGCTTCTACACCGGAAAGCCCCACCGCCTTCCGCAACTCCCGCAGCGCCTGCGACAGCTCGTCTCGGTCCCCGGGCCGGCTAGGCACTTGCCCTTTTCAACCATGCCGCCCGGTGGTGCTCGGGGTGCCGCTCCCACCACTGCGTGAACGGCTCCGCGACACCCCACACCGCATCCCGGCAAGCAACCCACGGGTCCGCCCCGGAGCCCTCCGCAATCCGCCCGTGCCGAAACCGGCCACCGTGGTCGTAGCACATCACCACGGCCCGGGAGCGGTCCAGCAGCCAGAACTCCTCCCCAATCAGTCCCGCTGGCGGGTCCTGCTCAGCGAGGTCCAGCACCCGAATGTCTTCGCCCGCGTCGACACTGCAGGTATAAGCCCACTCACATTCGTAACACACGTACTTGCTCGGAAGCCCGTACAGCACACGGACCCGACGTACATCGCGGCTACGTCGGCGCTGGTCACGCAGCCACTCACGCCACGGCCCCACCACAGCCGGGTCGGGGTGCGCCTCGCCTGCCAGGTAGCGGGCGAAATCGCCCCCGTCACTGGGCACGTCGTACCGGTCGCGAACCTCCTGCCGGAACGCCTCGAACTCGAAGCGGTCGGTATAGTCGTCGAGGCCAGCCTCGTCGAGCAGCATGGTCACAATGTGGAAGCCAGCGAAGCCGAGATCTCGACCGCGTACTCGTCGTCGGCCACGTCCCCGACCTCGGCCAGCAACTCCGGGTCAGCGACTTGCTTACCCACGACGATCCGTGTTCCCCGTGTCGTGACGCTACTGACCCTCGGGCAGGTCTTGCCGTTCCCACAGACCTCACTCACCCACGTCAACCTGATCTTCATGATCGACTCCCTCTCCGGGCGGTGGCGCATTGCCGACGAGTGTCCTCCCCATACGTCAGGATAGTCAACATGGCAGTTATGTATAGTCCGGGCCCACCGGGGGTCAGGTGTTGTTGCGCGAGGTGAGAACGGCGACCGCCTTGGCGGCGACGTCGGCGGCGTGCGCGGCGCGGGCGGCGAGGTCGCCGTCGAGCTCACCGAGTTCGACGTTGAGCCGGACCAGCTCGGCGGCCGCCCGCTCGGCGGCGGCAGCCAGGGTGGCCGCGGTGAAGGCTTCACCACGCAGGGTGGGGTTGCCCCGGCCGGCCAGTTCCACCGCCTCGGTGGCGAAGGGCCGGGTCGGGCTCGCGGGGCAGCGCGAACGCGGCGAGCACCGCCGCGCCGCACCCGAGCGATCAACACCTCCCCATCACGCCCATCGGGCTCCAACTCCCTCTGGTAGCCTGGGAAAGATGTAGACAGGGCACGGCGCGCGCCCCTAAGCGGCTGGTCTGTTTTTGCTCAGCCAAGGCAACAGTGCCGACCAGGGAGAATTGGGTGCCCTCGGAAGGAGAAAATCATGAGCAAAGCTACGCAAGTTCTGGTAGTGGGTGGCGGTCCAGCCGGTTCTACCGCCGCCACTCTGCTGGCCCGCGAGGGGCTCGACGTAACCATTATAGAAAAAGAGGTATTTCCACGCTACCATATCGGCGAATCACTTCTGCCGTCCTGTTTATCCATCATGGACCTACTCGGCGTAAGGGGGAAAGTTGATGCATACGGCTTCCAACTGAAGAGAGGAGCGTACTTCGACTGGGGAGGCGAGCAGTGGGACACCATCTTCAGCAACAACCAGCCTGGTTACTCCTACCAAGTTTTGCGCTCCGATTTTGACCAGCTTCTCCTGGAGCACGCTAAGAGCCAGGGGGTATCGGTCCTGGAAGGAGTAGAGGTCAAGCGACTGAAATTCGACGGCGCCCGACCGCGGATCGCAGTCTGGTCACCCGTCGGCCGGGATGGCCGAACTCAAGAGCAAGAGACCGGCTTCGACTTCCTGATTGATGCATCAGGCCGAGCAGGCTTAATGACTACTCGACACCTACACACTCGACGCTACAATGAGGCGTTCAAAAATATCGCAGTCTGGGGATATTGGAAGGGTGCGAAAGAGCTTTCTGCCGGCCCAGAAGGCGCGGTGGCGATTTGCTCCGTGCCGGACGGCTGGTTCTGGGGAATCCCACTGCAGGATGGCAACCTCAGCGTCGGACTAGTAACCCACAAGGAAATCTTCAAATCGAAGAGGAATGAGGGACTGAGCCCAGACCGGATCTACCACGAGGCGATCCACGAGTGCCCCGCAATCGCAGACTTATTGACGTCCGCCGAGCTGACCACACCCCTGCGCATCGAGCAGGATTACTCGTACACCTCGGAACGCTTTACAGGTCCGGGATACTTCCTCGTCGGCGACGCCGCATGCTTCTTGGATCCCTTGCTCTCGACCGGGGTGCACCTCGCCACTTACAGCGCGATGCTAGCCGGGGCCAGCCTTGCCAGTGTGTTTCGGGGCGAAGTCAGCGAAGAAGAGGCGAGGGATCTCTACGAGCGAAACTACCGACAAGCATATCTCCGCTTATTTGCAGTCGTCTCGAAGTTATATCAGCAGTACAACGGCAAGGACTCCTACTTCTGGGAGGCACAGCGTCTCACGCTACGTGACTGCAGCGCCGCCGACGTGAAACAGGCTTTTGTGAACGTCATATCCGGTACCGAAGACCTGTGGGACGCTCAGGCGACACTCGAACTCGCCATGGAAAATGCGGGCGATGCACTCACGGAGGCACAGAAGCTGTCTTCCTTGCGTAACGAGAAGACCCTTGACTCGATATCGCCCCATGAGCGCGAGCTCATGGAGGCCAGAGCGGCATTCTTAAAATTGGCGATGACACTCGTGCCCGGGGAGGCTAAAGGGCTTTACGTAGTGACGAAGCCACGGCTGGGCCTGGCGCGCCAGACGGCGCAGGACGTGAGGTAGCTAGGTGAGAACGGCGACCGCCTTGGTGGCGACGTCGGCGGCGTGCGCGGCGCGGGCGGCGAGGTCGCCGTCGAGCTCACCGAGTTCGACGTTGAGCCGGACCAGCTCGGCGGCCGCCCGCGCGGCGGCGGCAGCCAGGGTAGCCGCGGTGAAGGCGTCGCCACGCAGGGTGGGGTTGCCCCGGCCGGCCAGTTCCACCGCCTCGGTGGCGATGCCACTGGCCAGCTCGGCGATCTCCGTCGGCACCTGAGCCGCCCGCTGCAGAGTGCGCCGGATCTGCCGGCGGCGAAGGGCCGGGTCGGGCTCGCAGGGCAGCGCGAACGCGGCGAGCACCGCCTGGTAGGCCTCGGCGTCCCGCTCGGCCAGCGCTGCGACCTGGCCCCGGAGCCGGTCGGCGCGCGCGGCCCGGGCCGCTGAGTCGATCAGCTGCGCGGTGGAGAACCTCGCGGCCATCCCGAGCAGCCCAGCGGCCATCGCGGCGGTGATCGCCGCGGCGGCGCCGCCTCCCGGCGCCGGCTGCTTCGCGGCGAGGCGATCCAGCAGCTGCGCAACCGAGCAGTCGAGCAGCGGGACGCCGCGAGCGGGGATCACGACAGGCCGACGATCTCGCCGTGGGAGTCGATGTCGATGCGGGTCGCGGCGGGGCTGGCGCCCAGACCCGGCATGGTGCGCATGTCACCGCAGATCGGGTAGATGAACCCGGCACCCACCGAGGCCCGCGCCTCCCGCACCGGCAGCACCCATCCGGTGGGCGCGCCCGTGAGCGCCGGATCCGAGGAGATCGACAGGTGCGTCTTGGCGATACACACCGGCAGCCGTCCGAAGCCGTTGCGCTCGTAGCTGTCGAGCTGCCGGGACGCCGTGGGGTCGTATTCCACCCCCTGCGCTCCATAGACCCGCGACGCCACGGTGTGGATCTTCTTCCGCAGCGTCGCATCATCGGGATAGAGGAAGGCGAACTCCGATGGTTCCTCGGCGGCCTCGGCGACTGCGGCGGCCAGCTCGGCGGCACCCTTGCCGCCCTCGGCGAAGTGCGTACACAACGCCGAGCGGGCACCCATGCTCTCGGCGATCTCGCGGATGGCGGCATGCTCGGCGGGGTGGTCGGTGGGGAAGACGTTGATCGCCACCACGGGCGAGACGCCGTGGATCCGCACGTTCTCGATCTGTTTGCGCAGGTTCGCCCCGCCGGCGTGCACGTCATCGGGGTTCTCCGCCAGCATGCCCTCGGGCAGCGGGCGACCGGCGCTGACCTTGTACCGGCCGGAGTGCGCCTTGAGCGCGCGCACCGTCGCCACCAGCACGGCCGCGTCCGGCCGCAGCCCAGAAGCGCGACACTTGATGTTGAAGAAGCGCTCGGCGCCCATGTCAGCGCCGAAGCCGGCTTCGGTGACCAGGTAGTCACCACAGTGGATGCCGATGAGGTCGGCGATCACCGAGGAGTTGCCGTGCGCGATGTTGCCGAACGGCCCGGCGTGCACCAGTACCGGCGTGCCCTCCAGCGTCTGCAGCAGGTTGGGCTTGATCGCCTCGCGCATGATCACCGTCATCGCGCCGGCAGCGTGCAGGTCCTCGGCCGTCACCGGCTGACCGTCGGGGCTCTGACCGATCACGATCCGGCCCAGCCGGGACCGCATGTCGGCCAGCGAGGTGGACAGCGCGAGTACCGCCATCACCTCACTGGCCGCGGTGATGTCGAACCCGCTCTGCCGGGGAGTGCCATCGGCCCGCAACCCGAGCCCGATCACGATGTTGCGCAAGGCCCGATCGTTGACATCGAGCACTCGGTTCCAGGTGATGGCGTGCGGGTCGAGATCGACGCCGTCGCGCTGGTGCAGCTGGTTGTCGACCATCGCGGCGAGCAGGTTGTGCGCCGCGGTCACCGCATGCATATCCCCGGTCAGGTGCAGGTTGAGCGTCTCCATGGGGACGACCTGGCTGTACCCACCGCCCGCCGCCCCACCCTTGATCCCGAAGGTGGGGCCCATCGAGGGTTGCCGGATCGCGATCGTGGCGCGCTTGCCGATGTGCGCGAAGCCTTGGCCCAACCCCACGGTGGTGGTCGTCTTGCCCTCGCCGAGCGGGGTGGGCGTGATGGCTGTGACGACCACGTACTTGGCCCGAGGAGCCTGCGCCAGCTCCTCGATGGCCGCAGTCTTGATCTTCATCACGTGCGCGCCGTAGGGCTCGAGCAGGTGCGGGCCCAGCCCCATCGCGGCGCCGACCTGTGCCAGCGGTGTCAGGGTGGCGCCGCGGGCGATCTCGAGGTCACTGGGGAAGAGCAATTGGGCTCCTTCGGAGCTTGTGAGTGGCGGTACGAGTGATCACTCGCACCGCCACTCACAAGTACGTCAGTACCGATAATGGGCCGGCTTGTAGGGGCCCTCGACGTCCACGTCGATGTAGTCGGCCTGTTCTTTGGTCAGCCTGGTGAGCTGACCGCCCAGGGCCTCGACGTGGATCTTGGCGACCTTCTCGTCGAGCACTTTGGGCAGGGTGTAGACCTCCCGATCGTATTCCTGGTACTTGGTGAACAGCTCGACCTGGGCGATCACCTGGTTGGCGAACGAGGCCGACATCACGAAACTCGGGTGCCCGGTGGCGTTGCCCAGGTTCAGCAACCGCCCCTCAGACAACACGATGATCGAATGCCCGTCCGGGAACGTCCATTCGTCGACCTGCGGCTTGATCACTAACCGGCGGGCGCCCGAATGGCGCTCCAACCCGGCCATGTCGATCTCGTTGTCGAAGTGCCCGATATTGCCCAGGATCGCCTGGTGCTTCATCCGCGCCATATGCTCGACGGTCACGATGTTCTTGTTCCCGGTGGCGGTGATGATGACGTCCGCGCGCTCGATGAGGTTGTCCAGGGTGTCGACGGTGAAACCATTCATCATCGCCTGCAGCGCACAGATCGGATCCACCTCGGCCACCACCACGCGAGCGCCCTGGCCCGCCAGCGCCTCCGCGCACCCCTTGCCGACATCCCCATACCCACAGACCAGCGTCAACTTCCCGGCCAGCAGCACGTCCACCGCCCGGTTGATCCCGTCCACCAGCGAATGCCGGCACCCGTACTTGTTGTCGAACTTCGACTTCGTCACCGAGTCGTTGACGTTGATCGCCGGGAACAACAGCTCCCCCGCCGCGGCCAACTGGTATAGCCGGTGGACCCCGGTGGTGGTCTCCTCGGTCACGCCGCGGATGCCCTCGCCGATCGCGGTCCACTTCCCCGGCGTATCGGCCAACGAGGTCCGCAGCACGTCCAGGAACACCGTCCACTCATCCGAGTCGTTCTCGTCCGCGGCGGGGACCACACCGGCCTTCTCGAAGGCCGTCCCCTTCTGGACCAGCATTGTGGCGTCCCCGCCGTCATCCAGGATCATGTTCGGCCCGGCGCCGTCGGGCCAGGTCAGCATCTGCTCGGTGCACCACCAGTACTCCGGGAGCGTCTCGCCTTTCCAGGCGAAACAGGGCACGCCGCGCGGCTGTTCGGCACTGCCGTGCGGACCCACCACCACCGCGGCCGCAGCATGATCCTGGGTGGAGAAGATATTGCACGACGCCCACCGGACCTCCGCGCCGAGACTGACCAGGGTCTCGATCAACACAGCTGTCTGGATGGTCATATGCAACGACCCCGAGATCCGCGCCCCGCGCAATGGGAAAACGTCCGCGTACTCCCGCCGCAGCGTCATCAGACCCGGCATCTCATGCTGCGCCAGCCGGATCTCATGACGGCCGAAGTCAGCCAGCCCCAGATCGGCGACAGCGAAATCGATACCAGCGCGGTTCTGAAGCTTCTTCTCAGCGGTGGGCGCCACGGTCATCGCAATGCACTCCTTGTCGAGTGAAGTTGAACACAGTCGGTGCAGTCGGTGTTCACGCGCGCACGTGGTCGGCCACCTCGGCCGCACTGTCGGGTCCGTACGCTTCACTGAACCGCTCCAGGAACGTCACCGGTTCGAACTCGTGCTCCTGGGTACCGACCGATTCGATCACCAGGGTGGCCAGCATGCACCCGAGCTGGGCGGCCCGTTCATCACCCACGCCCCAGGTGACCCCGGCCAGGAAGCCCGCCCGGAACGCGTCCCCCACACCCGTGGGATCCGCCTTGAGGCGCTCCTGCGGCGGGGTCACCGAGATCACCGGTTCGCCCGGCCGCTGCACGGTCACGCCCTTAGCCCCCCGGGTCAGCACCGAGACGCCCACCCGCGCCAGGATATCCGCCTCACCCCAGCCGGTCTTGCGCTCGAGCAGGCCTCGCTCGTAGGTGTTGGTGAACAGGTAGTTCGCGCCGTCGACCAGCTGCGTGATCGCCTCGCCGTCGAGCGAGGAGAGCTGCTGGGAAGGGTCCGCGGCGAACGGGATGCCGAGGTCCCGACACTCCTGGGTGTGCGCCAACATGGCCGTCGGGTCGTTAGGGCCCACCACGACGAGATCGGTCCCGCCCAGGCGGTCCACGATCGGCGCCAGCGCGATGTCCCGGGACTCGCTCATCGCGCCGGCGTAGAACGACGCGATTTGGTTCTGGTCGGAGTCGGTGGTGCACTGGAACCGGGCGGTGTGCAAGGTCCGCGAGACGTGCACCGCGCTGGTGTCCACCCCGTGCTCGGCGAGCCATCGCCCGTACTCAGCGAAATCGGCGCCGACCGCGCCCACCAGCACCGGCACCAGCCCGAGGCAGCCCAGGTTGAACGCGATGTTGGCGGCCGCCCCGCCTCGGCGAATCGCCAGATCCTCCACCAGGAAGGACAGCGAGAGGTTCGCCAGCTGATCAGGCACGATCTGCTCAGCGAACCGGCCGGGGAAGACCATCAGATAGTCGGTGGCGATCGACCCCGTGACGATGATGCCCACTACGTCCCCCTTCAGACCGCTGCCGGCTGCGCACTGGCGGGCAACCCGGCGGAGCAGCGCAGTTCCACCGCCTTGTCGGTACGCTCCCAGGTGAAGTCGGGATCATCGCGTCCGAAGTGGCCGTAGGCGGCGGTCTTAGCATAGATCGGCCGGTGCAGTCTCAGGTAGCCCCGGAAGGCCGCTGGGCGCAGGTCGAAGTGCTCACCCACGAGCTTCTCGATGGCCCTGCGGGGTACCCGCTCGGTGCCGAAGGTCTCCACCAGCAACGACAGCGGCCGGGCCACCCCGATCGCGTAGGCCACCTGGACCTCGACCCGATCCGCCAGGCCAGCGGCCACGACGTTCTTGGCCACGTATCGGGCCGCGTATGCCGCGGAGCGGTCCACCTTGGACGGGTCCTTACCAGAAAACGCGCCGCCACCGTGCCGGGCGAACCCCCCGTAGGTGTCCACGATGATCTTCCGGCCGGTCAACCCGGCATCACCGACCGGCCCGCCGATCACGAACCGCCCGGTCGGGTTGATGAACAGGTTGCGCGCCAGCTCGTCCTCGTCATAGAAATCGGCAGGCAGTACCGCGAGCACCACGTGCTTCCACAAGTCGGCCCGGATCTGCTCTGCGGTGGCCTCCTCGGCGTGCTGGGTGGAGATCAGCACCTTCTCCACCCCGATCGGCACGTGATCCCGATAGCGGACGGTGACCTGAGTCTTGCCGTCGGGTCGCAGGTAGGGCAGCGTGCCGTCCTTGCGCACCTGCGCCAGCCGCTGGGACAGCCGATGCGCCAGCGCGATCGGCATCGGCATCAGCTCGGAGGTCTCGTTCGTGGCGTACCCGAACATCATCCCCTGGTCACCCGCCCCGGCGCTGTCCAGCTCGTCCTCGGACAGCTTCCCGCGCCGCTCCGCCGCCATGTCGACACCCTGAGCGATGTCCGGTGACTGCTTGTCCAACGAGGTCAGCACCGCGCAGCTGTGCCCGTCGAAGCCGAAACCGCCGTTGTCGTAGCCGATCCGGCAGATCGTGTCGCGTACGATCTGGGTGTAGTCCAGCACCCCCGGTGTGGTGATCTCCCCCGCCAGCACGACCATCCCGGTGGTGATCAGGGTCTCGCAGGCCACCCGCGAATTCGGGTCCAGCGTCAGCGCCGCGTCCAGCACCGCGTCGGAGATCTGGTCAGCCATCTTGTCGGGGTGGCCTTCGGTCACCGACTCGGAGGTGAACAGGTACTCAATGGTCTCCAGCTGGGTCATCGAATCACGCTCCTTGCGTGGGCAGGGCTCGGCGGACCGCGGCGGTTGCCTCTACCATCGCCGTCAGCTTCGCTCTCGCTACATCGGCGGGCAAGTGGCGCAGCCCACAGTCCGGGTTGATGATCAATTTATCGGCGGGGAAGGCGTCCAGCGCTCGATGGATGCGCGCCGCGATGAGCTCCGCGGACTCGATCTGCTCGGTCTTGACGTCCACCACGCCCAGCCCGAGCGCACGGTCCCACCCGAACCGCTGGATCACCTCCAGATCCTCGTAGCCCTTGCGGGCGAACTCCAGGATGAGCTGGTCCACGTTCGCGTCGAGTACCGCGGGGAACAGGAAGTCGTAATGACGTTCCCAGGACGGCCGGGCGTAGCGGTTGCCGTAGCAGACGTGCAACCCCCACGTGACGTCCACGCCCTTGGTCACGATGTTGATCGCCTCCACCGCGACGCCCACGTCCTCGGGATAACCCGCCAGGAACGGCTCATCGATCTGCAACAGCCGCGCGCCCTCGGCGGCCAACGCCCGCGCCTCGGCGTTGAGTACCTGCGCCAAGGCCCGAACCAGGTCGGCGGAGCGCGGGTACGCCTTGTTCTGGATCCGGTGGGACAGCGAGAAGGGTCCGGTGAAGGAGAACTTGACCGGGCGATCGGTGTGTCGGCGGGTGAAACGGTAGTCCTCGGCCAGCCCCAACGCCGGTGCTTCGCTGGTCGGTAGCGGTTCGGTGACGACGGTGTCATAGTAGTCGTAGTAGAAAGACTTGACGGTGACCGGGATCCGCACTCCGGGTATCCGAGCCAGGAAGTAGTCGATGTCGTTGTCCCGGCGCAGCTCCCCGTCGGAGACGATGTCGATCCCGGCTTTCTCCTGGTCCTTGAGGGCCGCTTTGATCGCCATGTCGTGGATCTCTCGCAGATGGCCGCGGCTGATTCGGTTGCGGTAATAGTCGGTCTTGAGCCGCTCGAGCCACTCGGGAACCGAGTAGGACCCCACGACCGTCGTGGGCAGCACCGGCAGAGTCATGTCACTCCCGCACCTGGGCGGTCATGGTGACGATGTTGGTACCCATCCGGTGCGCGAACGGCTGGTAGTCCACGTCGAAGCCCTTGCGCCGTCCGATGTGCGCCAGCAGCGGCCCGTTGAGCCAGTTCACGATCGAGCCGTCGTACTTGCCGGGACCGCGGAAACCGGTGCGGTAGGCATGCACATCGGTGACGAACAGGTCGTGGCAGATCAGCCGACCGTAAGGATGCAGCAGCGGCACAGTGTCCACGAAGCCGGCCACCGCGCCGTTGTTCACGTGCATCCGGATGTCGGCGCCGGATTCCACCAACGGGCGCAGCATCTCCCCGCTCACCGTGGGCGCGATCTGGTAGAGGTCCAGGCCCGTCAACGGTACATACCGCTCTGCCAAGCGCAGCGCGGCCCAGGTGCGCTGCCAGAAGTCCACCGCCACCTCGACCGACGGGAACTGCACGGGCATCGCCTCGGAGAGCAGAGCCGGGCCCAGGCGCAGAAGCTTGCGGATCAGTTCCGGTACCTGATCGGGGGAGACCGATACCGGCTGCCCGATCTCGGAGGTAGCTTCCCTCGTCAGGTAGGCCCTGGTCTGCACGATGTAGGTGCGCCCGCCGATCTGCGCGACCTCGTCGGTCGGCAGGTTGTCATAGACGTTGGAGATGTAGACCAGGAAGATCTTGTAGCGCAGGAAGCCCAGCGCGGTCCGGGGTCGGGTGGCGTCCAGTACGAAGGAGCTGACGTGCTGCGCGTGGTCGGCGACCGCGGCCCGAGCCAGTTCCAGCACATGCGGGGAGTAGTCGCACATCAGGTAGTGCAGCCGCCGGTGGTAGTCCTTGCCGTGGTCGCGGTCCAGCTCGACGAACTCGTCCAGCCAGGTCTTCGCCTGGCTGCCGTTACCCACCCCGAGCTCGACGACGTAGAGCTCCTCGGGCAGCGCCTTGCGGGCGGCCAGGGAGTCCCACAACGTGAACAAGCCGCAGATGATCTCCCGTACCGCGTCCCGGTTGCGGGCGTCGCTCTGTCCGCCCGGCAGGGCCTGCTCGTAGCGCCGACCGGTGGCCTGCTCCCACTCCGCCAGGGCTCTCCAGTACAACGCGTTGAATTCCCAGATCACGCTGGCGCTGGTGGGCAGCCACGGCTCGAGATAGATCCGGGAGGAGCCGGAGCCGCCGGAGCGGGCCCGGATCAGTTCGCCGGTGAGCTGGGTGAGAGGCACGTCGCCGCTGCGGCGGACGTCGATCGCGATTTCCATCTCGTCCTCGGTCCGCACCGCAGCGAGCGGCACCGGCGTCAACTCCGACTCGTGACCGGAGGCCGCCAGGATCGGCCGGATGTCGACGACGTCGCGGAAGCTGTTGCGGTACTGGACCCAGTCGCACACCACGCGGACCCGGGACAGGTCCACCGAATCCTGCGCGAGTGCGGCGACCACCGGGCCGAGCGCGGCGATCACATCCACGGGTTTGTCGCCGCGCAGCTTGCCGGTGGGGCGGAAATCAACCAGCACGGCCACTCCCGTCTGTTGTCACCGCGCGGTCCGGGCGGGGGCCCACGCCGGCTCGCTCGAGGATCTCCGGAATGCCCTGCTCGTAGCCGAAGGCCATCACGTGCGCGCCCGCGACACCGGGGATCTCGGTGAGCTGCTGGATGATCTCGACGCAGATCGCCATGCCCTCCTCGGCCACCCGGTCGGCCGGCACGCCGCGCAGCCGACGGACCATCGCCTCGGGCACGTGGATCCCGGGCACCTTGGTGGCGATGTACTCCAGCGCGCGTAGGGACCGCACCGGCCCCACCCCCGCGAGGACACCACACCTGTGGTCTATCCCCAAGTCACGGACGTCGGCCATGAAGCGCTCGAAGATATCGAGGTCGAACACGAACTGGGTCTGGACGAACTCGGCTCCGGCGGCGACCTTCTTGGCCAGCCGGCGGGCCCGGAAACTGGTCGGTGGGGAGAACGGGTTCTCCACCGTGCCGATCAGCCACTGCGGCGCCGGATCGACCCGGCGACCGGACAGCAACCGCCCCTGGTCACGCAGCGTCGCGGCGGTCCAGACCAGCTGAACCCCGTCGAGGTCGAAGACGGCCTTGGCGTCGGGGTGGTCACCGAAGCGGGGGTGGTCACCGGTGAGCAGCAGGATGTTGGGGATGCCCAGAGTCGCAGCCGAGATCAGGTCGGACTGCAAGGCGATCCGGTTGCGGTCCCGGCAGGTCAGCTGCATCACCGGCTCGACGCCCGCGGACAGCGCGAGCAGGCTGCCCGCGAAGCTGGACAGCCGGACGTGAGCGCTCTGGTTGTCGGTGACGTTGGCCGCGTCGACCCAGCCCCGCAGCAGGCCCGCTTTCGTCGTTATCGCAGCCGGGTCGGCCCCGCGGGGTGGGCCGATCTCGGCGGTCACCACGAACCGGCCGGAGTCCAGCGCTCGGCGCAGCTGACCGGGTTCGGTGATCGGGCGGTGCCCGTTGCGTGTAGTCACGTGCGACTTACCGGGGGTCGTCACGCTGGATGACCGGGAGGTGGCGGCGGCCGTCGTCGGCGGTCCACATGCCCTCGTCGCGGCCCTGCCAGTAGTTCACCCAGGAGCTGCTCCCCCACTGTCGGTGATCGATCGGGCGCTGCAGCAGGCTGAGGTCCTCGGCCTTGCCCTGCGCTTCGGCGCGCTCGAAGGCGACCAACCACACGCACCGTACGCCGGGGTGCACCTCGCACTCCCCCGTGCGGGACACCCCGCCGCACGGGCCGTTGCGCAGTTGTTTCGGGCAGGTCATCGGGCAGGCGTACCCCGTCGCCGGCAGCGCACACTGGCCGCACATCCGGCAGCCGAAGGTGGCGCCCTTGACGCGCTCCTCAGCGGCCGTGAACAGCCGGTTCGCTCTCGGGTGCCACTCCAGCCAGGCCGCAATCCTGCGGTAGACGAGGTTCGGTTCCAGCAGGTGGTGCAGCCGGTACAAGGTCCGGGCCGACAAGGACGGCGTGACCGGCATGGGCCAGCCCGCATGGCGCCGCTCGGGGGCGGCGCCGGCCCGATCAGGATGTCGCGGGATTGCCATCAGCGACCCGGCGGAGGAGGTTGACACCAGCCCCGCGCAGCCGCGCGACCGTCGCGCGGAGATGCTCGATCTCCCGGTGGAGTATCTCGACGGTGTTGTCCACCTCGGGCACCTGGACGGCGTCCTCGGTCGCGAGCAGGGGACATCCGCAGTGCGGGCAGCTGAGCTCGTGCGCCATCTCACCCTCCTGACGCCGCGGCAGCCTCTCGTGTGAGACGGGCCACACCACCAGTGAACGGGGAGCCCAGGTGCGGAACAACCGGGTGCCGGCACGAAATCACTGTGCTCGCATTTGTGGCATGGCCACAACCCCGGGCCGCGCGGCGTCGTCGGCTACGCTGCGGGCGCCGCCGGCGCTCCGGGAGACCTCACGATGAACTACTACCTCTACAAGCTGGTCGTTCCCCGACCCACCTTCCGCACCGACATGACCGAAGCCGAGTCGACGATCATGCGGGACCATATCGGCTACTGGACCGGCTTGGCCGACGACGGCACCGCCGTCGTCTTCGGGCCGGTCGCCGACCCCGCCGGCTCGTGGGGGCTCGCCGTGGTCGAGGCCGACACCGAACACGCCGTTCGCGCCCTCGCCGCCGCCGACCCCGCCATCGCCTCCGAGCTGGCCACCTTCGAGATCTACCCGATGCCCGGCACGATCACCCGCCCATAAGGAAACGGAGATTTTTATGTACACCATTTATTGCGAATGGAGGCCTCCGCGTGAGGCCGACTCGTCGGAGAACCGTATAGGCCCCGCCCTACCCGCTCGTACCGACCCCCCGGACGGGCGTGGTGGCGCAGCGTGCTGCGATCCATCCCCACCGCCAGCGCTTGGCGCACCGTGAAGTAACCCGCCTGCGCCTCAGAGAGCCGGTACAGCTCGTCATGGTCCACAGCGTCCGACATACAGAGGACAATATCCACTGCCAGTCACCAAGCTTGCGCTGGATAACCCCGACATGGACGTGAGCGTTGTGGGCGACCAGAACTGTCCCATCAAGCGCCGCTCGAACCTCGGCCTCGACATCCGCGAACACTGGCGCGTCGGTCAGGTTCTTGTTCGTGATGCCGTGAATCCGCGCGCGAAGTACTTGATCGGCTGCTCAGGCCGGACGAGCCAGCTCATCGGCTCACCGATCTTGCCACGCACGATGGGAACCACGGCCAGCTCTACCAAGTCGGGCGGTTGCCGGCCGTTGCCCTCGACATCCACCACGGCGTAGCGGACGGCAGTCCAGTCAGTCATCTTGCGGTGTTTCCTTCCATCCGATGTCCGACCGGCCGCGGTGCGGGTGCCGCTCCCAGCACCCCGGCAAAGTCATGTTTCGGCAGAGAGATGCCCATAGATCGCCGAACAAGGGGTCGGTCGGCGATCTACTGCCGCCGCACTCGGCAGGACCAACAAATAAACATCCATGGCAGTAAAGCCAGTTTTTGACGAGCATTTCCGGCATGCCGCGACGGTCGCGCTGTGTGCGCATTCAGCGGGCTGAGCGTGCTTACCGGCACCCTGATAACCACGCTCAGCCCGCTGAATGCGCCAGCGTCACGTTGGTGGAGTCTCGAAGAGGCAGCGTGGGCCGAGGGCGCGGGTTAGGCGCAGATCCATGGTGGCAAGGGGCGCGTCGAGCGCTTCCGCGAGGGCGATGTAGCAGGCGTCGTAGGCAGTGACGGCACCACGCAGACTCCACACCCGCTCGGCCACCGGCTCGTAACCGAAGAGCACCACCCGCAGCTTGAGCAGATCCGCATGGGCCAGTTGCGCGGAGTCCGCCCCGATCGTCCCCGCCAGGCAAGCGCGGCGCAGGATGTTCGCCGCCTCAACCAACATCAGGTGCGGAGCGGCCAGCGGTCCGGATGCGAGCATCTTCTCCGCCCATCGGCCGTGCGGGCCATCATCGATCAGCGCCGTGACGACGACAACCGCATCAATGACGAGCGTCACCGTCGGTCAGCGTCCCGGTGTTCGAGAATCTCCTCAATGCTCAGGCGGGTGGAGGTAGTTGACTTGCGTTCCCGCACTCGATCGAGGAGTTGCTCGACCGATGGCCGACGGGCGAGTTCGATCAGTTCGCTGCGCAGGTGCTCTTGGAGTGAACGCCCGGCGCGCGCGGCCCGGCCGGCGAGCTCATCGCGAACGTCGTCAGGCACATTGCGGATGGTGATCGACGTGGGCATAGCAGCATTATGCAGCGGATGGCAGCATTCCGCAAACAAGATGTCATCATGATCGCGACGACGGGTCACAGCTGGGATGCGGCGAGTTGGCCGCAGGCGGCGGCGATCTCGCGGCCTCGGGTGTCGCGGATGGTGCAGGGGATTCCGGCGGCGCGCACCCGCGCCAGGAACTCTTGCTGGGCGGGCGGGGGGGTGGCGTCCCATTCGCTGCCTGGGGTGGGGTTGAGGGGGATGAGGTTCACGTGTACTAGGGCGCCGAGGCGTTCGCGCAGAAGCCGGCCGAGCAGCTCGGCCCGCCACGGCTGGTCATTGACGTCCCGGATCAGCGCGTACTCGATGGACACCCGGCGCCCCGTGGTGTCCGCGTAATGCCGCGAGGCGTCGAGCACCTCGGCCACTTTCCACCGGCGGTTCACCGGGACGAGGGTGTCCCGCAGCTCGTCGTCCGGAGTGTGCAACGACACGGCGAGCGTGACCTGCAGTCCTTCAGCGGCCAGCCGCCGGATCGCCGGCACCAGGCCCACGGTGGACACCGTCACAGACCGTTGCGACAGGCCCAACCCGTCCGGTGGCGGGTCGGTGATCCGATGGAGCGCGGCGAGGACCCGCTGGTAGTTGGCCAGCGGCTCCCCCATGCCCATGAACACGACGTTGGACAGCCGACCGGGCCCACCGGTCAGCTCGCCGTCGCGCATCGCGGCCGCGGCGGCGCGCACCTGGTCGACGATCTCCGCGGTGGACAGGTTGCGGGTCAGCCCACCCTGCCCGGTGGCGCAGAACGGGCAGGCCATCCCGCAGCCAGCCTGGCTGGAGACACACACCGTGGCCCGGTCGGGATAGCGCATCAGCACGCTTTCGGACAGCACCCCGTCGGCCGCGCGCCACAGCGTCTTTCGGGTCGTGCCGCCGTCGCAGCAGAGGTGCCGCATCGGGGTGGCCAGTTGAGGCAACAGCGCCGCCACGAGCTGGTCCCGGCGCGTCGCGGGGAGGTCGGTCATCGCGGCCGGGTCGGTGCTCAGCCGCGCGAAGTAGTGCCGGGCCAGCTGGTCGGCGCGAAATGCCGGCTCGCCCAGCTCCCTCATCACAGCACGGAGTTGGTCACGGTCGAGGTCAGCGAGATGCCGTGGCGGCATGCCTCGGCGCGGGGCTTCGAACACCAGGGGCAGCGCAGTCATGACGGGGTTCATCATCCCACGGCAAGGGCGGTGGGCTCACGGCGCAGGTGTAAACGGTAGCGGACGGGGATGGTCAGCCCCGGAGTCTGGGCGATCGCCCGCGCCGCCACCTCAGGAGTGAACTCGATGCGCAGCGCAGCCTCCAGGTCACCGCGATCGCGGAAACGCCAGACGGTGTCCACCCGGCGGCAGTCGAAGCCCTGGGCGGTGAAGAACGCCTCGACAGCGGCGGGCCGGTAGCGGGGCGCCGCCGCGCACAGCCACTCACCATAGGGGGCGTGCGTGCCGTCCAGGTCGATCACGACCATGGTCCCGCCAGGGCGCAGCACCCGTCGCGCCTGCGCCAGCCCGGGTTCGCAGCCGGGGCCGAAGAAGTAGGCGACGCGGGCATGCACCAGATCGGCGCTGGAATCCGGCAGCGGCAGCCGCCCCGCGCAACCGGCGAGCACCCGGACTCCCGGCAGGTCGCGAACCCGCCGGCGGGCACGGGCCACCAGCGGAGGGTACGGCTCCACCCCGACCACGCCGCGGGCCCGCTCGGCGAATCGAGGTAGGTGAAACCCGTCTCCGCAGCCGACGTCAACGACGTCGGCGCCGTCCCAGTCGACCCGGTCGGCCAATGCCGCCCACAGCGCCCCGTCGGCGTCGACCGCCTGATTCTCCCGCTCGTAGACCGCGGGCCAGTTCCAGATGTTGGGGCTGGCCAGCACGCCCGGGTCGGTCACCGGCCCATTGTGCCCGTGCGGGATCCGCCGGAATCGAATAGTGTCTCCCCGTGATCGAGGACGAGTCGTTTTCCCCGGGGTTGGTGTGTTGGATCGATGTGTCGAGCACCGATCCGGCGAGGAGTCGGGACTTCTACGCCGGGTTGTTCGACTGGACCTACCAGGTCGATCCGGACCCGGACCGCGGGAACTACACCATCGCGCTACGCGCGGGCCGGCCGGTGGCCGGTCTAGCAGGCGTTCCGGCGCAGGCGGGGCAACCGGTGGCCTGGAGGCTGTACCTAGCGAGCGCCAACATCAGGCACACCGCCGAGATGTTCACCGAGGGGGGCGGGCAGGTGCTCTATGGACCGGCGGATGCCCCCGGACAGAGCAGTGTGCTCATCGGAGCGGATCCGACCGGCAGTGTGATCGGCTGCTGGGAACCGGGGCCGCCGTGGATGTTCTACACCGCCGACCCCGGGTCGCTGATCTGGGCCGAGTTGAACACCTGGGATGGCGCGCGAGCCGACGAGTTCTATGCGAACCTGTTCGGCTACCAGCAGGACCAGATCGGTGACGGCCGCACTGTGGACTACACCACCTGGTCACGTGGTGGGTCGACGATGCTCGCCAGGCAGCAGATGAACGAGGAGTGGGCCACCGGAATCCCTGCACACTGGATGCTGCACTTCGCGGTGGACCCGCAGACCGGCACCGACGACGCGGTCAACCGGGTGCTCGACCTCGGGGGCCGAGTGCACGTCTACCCCTACGACACCGAGTTGGGCCGGATCGCGCTGGTCGCCGACCCCGCTGGGGCCGACTTCGCGCTGATCGACCACGCCGCGCGGCTCGTGCCACCGCCAAGCAGCATCTCCGATGAGGTCGGCTATGTGTAGTACTGGCCCGTCGGTGGTGCGAAGGCCGAGTTCAGCCACCGATCGGGACGAGCAGGCTCAGTAGCAGCCAGGACACAACCGCCGAGGGCAGGAGTGAGTCGAGCCGGTCCATCAACCCGCCGTGGCCGGGCAGCACAGTGCCCATGTCCTTGACGCCGAGATCACGCTTGATCAGTGATTCGACCAGATCCCCCCCGGTCGCGGTGAGCACGATCGCCGCCCCGAACAACACTCCGCGCCACGGCTGGCCACCCAACAGAAAGGTCACCGACAGAGTGCCCGCAGCGGTCCCGACCATGAGCGATCCGATGAAACCCTCCCAGGACTTCTTCGGACTGATCGAAGGCGCCATCAGGTGCCGCCCGCCCAGCACTCCGGTGGCATAGCCTCCGATGTCCGAGCCCACCGCGGCGAGCAGCAAACACAAGACCCGCGCCGCACCGTCCGCGGGAACCACCAGCAATGTTGCGAAAGCGGCGAATCCCGCCACGTAGGCCGTGCCGAACACCGACGCGCTGACGTCGCGGACGTAGCCCGCCGCTCCCCGGGGGAAGCGCCACACCAGGCAGACCAGCGCAGTGATCATGAACGCAACGAGTATCCCGTCCCGACCGAACGGCCAGGCCAGCCACACCATCGCCTGCCCGCCGAGCAGGACCGGCGCCAGCGTGACCCGGATACCAGCCCGGCGCAATGCCCCGGCCAGCTCCCAGCTGGACACCGCCACCGCAGCGGCCACGATCCCGATGAACACCTGCCGCACAGTGAACAGCGCCACCAGGATCCCGGCGCCCAGCAGCAGCCCGACGGCGATCGCGGCCCACAGATTCCGGCCCGCCCGCCGGACGCGGGTGCGTCCAGCTGGGTGCACAGCGGAAGTGGGACGCTCGGGCAGTCCGCTGGCAGCCACTCAGACCTCGAGCAGTTCGGATTCCTTGTGCTTGACGAGCTCGTCGATCTGCCCCACATACCGGTGAGTGATGACCTCGAGTTCCTTCTCCGCCCGTGTCACGTCGTCCTCACCAGCCTCGCCGTCGCGAGAGATACGGGTGAGCGTTTCCTTGGCCTTACGACGGATGTTGCGAATGGAAACCTTGGCGTCTTCTCCCTTGGTATGCGCAACCTTGACCAGATCTCGGCGGCGTTCCTGGGACAGCTGCGGGATGAGCACCCGGATGATCACCCCATCGTTGGTGGGGTTGACGCCTAGGTCGGAGTCCCGGATCGCCTTCTCCATCAGCCGGAGCTGGCCGGGGTCGTAGGGCTTGATCACGGCCATCCGGGCCTCCGGAACCGTCACGCTAGCCAGTTGGATCAACGGGGTGAGCGAGCCGTAGTAGTCCACGACGATCTTAGAGAACATCGCGGGACTGGCCCGACCGGTCCGCACCGTGGCCAGATCCTCCTTGGCCACCGCCACGGCCTTCTCCATCTTCTCCTCGGCGTCGAAGAGGGTGTCGTCGATCACGGCTGCTCCTTGTACTAGCCCGATGCCCGGTATTCCGCAGTGCTGACCAGGGTTCCGATGGACTCACCACGCACCGCGCGAGCGATATTACCCTCGGTGAGCAGATTGAACACGATGATCGGCAGCTTGTTGTCCATGCACAGGCTGAAAGCGGTCGCATCCGCCACTTTGAGCCCGCGCTCAAGCACTTCACGATGGGTGATGTGGGTGAACATCGTGGCCGAGGGATCGGTCTTGGGGTCGGCGGTGTAGACCCCGTCGACCGCCTTGCCCAGCAGCAGGACCTCGCAACCGATCTCCAGCGCCCGCTGGGCACCGGTGGTGTCGGTCGAGAAGTAGGGCATCCCCACACCGGCTCCGAAGATCACCACACGGCCCTTCTCCAGGTGCCGGATGGCCCGGCGCGGGATGTAGGGCTCGGCGACCTGACCCATCGTGATGGCCGTCTGCACACGAGTGTCGATCTTATGATCGCGCTCCAGGAAGTCCTGCAGAGCCAGGCAGTTCATCACGGTGCCGAGCATTCCCATGTAGTCACCGCGGGAGCGTTCCATGCCGCCCTGCTGGAGCTCCTCGCCGCGGAAGAAGTTCCCTCCGCCGATCACCACGGCCATCTGCATCCCGCCGACGACCACCTCGGCGATCTGCCTCGCGACCGCCTTCACCACCTCGGGGTCCACCCCGACTTCACCGCCGCCGAACATCTCCCCGCCGAGTTTGAGGAGCACTCTGCGGTATCCGGAACCCGCCAGCCGATCGGCGTTCATCAGCGTGTCAGCCCTGACCGACCTCGAAGCGGGCGAACCGCCGCACGGTCACTCCGGCCGAGTCCAGCAGAGCCTTGACGGTCTTCTTGGAGTCCTGCACGGAGGACTGTTCCAGCAAGACGGTGTCCTTGAAGAAGCCGTTGACGCGGCCTTCGACGATCTTCGGCAGTGCCTGCTCGGGCTTTCCCTCCTCACGCGCGGTCTCCTGCGCGATGCGCCTTTCATCGGCCAGCACCTCGGCCGGCACGTCCTCTCGGGTGACATAACGCGGCTTCATGGCGGCCACCTGCATCGCCACGGCACGCGCGGTCTCCAGCGAACCACCGTCATACTCGACCAGCACGCCCACCGCAGGTGGCAGGTCGGAAGCGCGGCGGTGCAGGTAGGTGGCCACCTCGCCGTCGAAGGACACCACCCGGCGCAGCTGCAGCTTCTCGCCGATCTTGACTGAGAAAGCCCGCACCGCATCCTCGACCGTGCCGCCTTCGTACTGGTCCTGGGCGAGCGCCTCAACGTCGGCGGGCCGAGTCCGGATCGCTACTTCCAGAATCTTGCCGGCAAGCTCCTGGAAATCGGCACCCTTGGCCACGAAGTCGGTCTCGCAGTTGAGCTCGACCATCACGCCGCTCCCGGCGGCCACGAGTCCATTGGCGGTGGTGCGCTCGGCCCGCTTGCCGACGTCCTTCGCGCCCTTGATTCGGAGCAGCTCGACCGCCCGGTCGAAGTCGCCGTCGGATTCTTCCAAGGCCTTCTTACAGTCCATCATCCCGGAACCGGTCAGGTCCCGGATTCGCTTGACATCGGCGGCGGAGTAATTCGCCATCGTGGCTCTACCGTCCTGGAGGTCGTTGTCAGGTCGTTGTCGGATCGGGCTAGGGTGCGCAGCGAACCTGTCAGGCCTGCGACACGCCGTTGTTGGCGACCAGGTGTTCGGGCAGCCGCAGCACGCCTGCCTCCGCTGCAGGGTCGTCAGAAGCAGGATTTCCAGAAGCAGGATTTCCAGAAACAGGTTCACCAGAGACAGGGCCATCGGAAACAGGGTCGCTTGCGACCATCAGTTCCTGCTCCCATTCGGCCAGCGGCTCGTCGACACCGGTTGCGGGCTTGTCGGAGCCGCCGGAGCGTCCAGTTCGCGACATCAATCCGGCGGCGGTGGCGTCGGCCACCACGCGGGTGAGCAACGCCGCGGAGCGGATCGCATCGTCGTTGCCCGGGATGGGGTAGTCGACCTCGTCGGGGTCGCAGTTGGTGTCCAGGATGGCCACCACCGGGATACCCAGCTTGCGGGCCTCACCGACGGCGATCTGCTCCTTCTTGGTGTCCACTATCCACACCACGCTGGGAACGCGCTGCATGTCTCGAATCCCGCCGAGAGTCTTCTCCAGTTTGTCTTTCTCCCGAGTACGCATCAGGATTTCTTTCTTGGTCAGCCCGGAGAAACCGCCGGTCTGCTCCAAGGACTCAAGTTCCTTGAGGCGCTGCAGGCGCTTGTGCACGGTGGAGAAGTTCGTGAGCATGCCACCCAGCCAGCGATGGTTCACGAAGGGCATGCCGACTCGCTGCGCATGATGCGAGATCGCTTCCTGGGCCTGCTTCTTGGTGCCGATGAACAGGATCGAACCACCGTGGGCCACGGTCTGCTTGATGAACTCGTAGGCTCGGTCGATGTAGGTCAACGTCTGCTGCAGGTCGATGATGTAGATGCCGTTGCGCTCGGTGAAGATGTAGCGCTTCATCTTCGGGTTCCAGCGGCGGGTCTGGTGCCCGAAGTGCACGCCGGAGTCGAGCAGCTGCTTCATGGTGACGACGGCCATAGCCGGTGCACACCTCAATGTGTCAGGCGAGTCGGCTCGCGCCGACACGCTCAAGCGGTTGTCGCGGCGAGCCGGGTCGGCTCGCCACCCTGGCGCCAGGCCGACGGCCGGACCCCGCGCGATAACAAGACCGCGGCGAGGACCGCCGGACGCCGAGGCCCCGGTAGGGCACAGCGCTGGCGCGCGAAGTCGACCCGCATGCGAGTCGCATCCACAGTGTACGACGTGCCCGCGCCCAACCCCAGCCGAGGTGCTCCCGCGCTCCGCCGGCCATCCAGAGCATCCACAGCGCCATCCACACTGCCCGCTCTATCCCCAGCGGTCGGCCTCGACGCTGGGCAGCCGGGCTCAGCGCGGGGAGGCTGTCGACGTGTCTCGGATTCTGATCTGCACCATGCTCATGGCGGTGTTGTCCGGTGAGCTGGCCGGTGGGCCGGCCAACCAGGCGAGCCCTGCCGATCCGGTGGCCCGAGCCGATCCGGTGGCCCCAGTGGGGCCCGACGAGGTTGGTGAGCAGCCCCCGCCGCGGTTCGGCTGGCCGCTTCCCGGTTCCCCGACCGTCCTGCGGGCTTTCCACCCTCCGACGTTCCGGTACGGACCGGGGCATCGCGGTGTCGACCTGGCGGCGGCACCCGGCGTCCCGGTGCTCGCCGCTGGTGCCGGCACCGTGGCATTCGCCGGAATTGTGGCCGGCCACGGTGTGGTGTCCGTGGACCACCCAGACGGGCTGCGCACGACGTATGAACCGGTGTCGCCAACCGTCGCCGTCGGTGACCGGGTAGCCAGGGGTGAACGGATCGGCACCGTGGCGCCTGGCCACCCGGGCTGCCCCAGTGCCGCCTGCCTGCACTGGGGTGTGCTGCGCTGGCATGTCCCAAGCGACCCCCCGCAAGACAGGCAGTACCTGGACCCGTTACGACTGCTCACCACGGCACGAGTGCGCCTGCTGCCGATCGACGAGCCCGCCGACGACGCCCGGGGTCCTCAGCCGGCGGAGGCTTCCAGCATCTTGCTTCGCAGTCGTAGCACCGCCCTGGTGTGCAACTGGCATACCCGGGACTCGGTGACACCGAGCACCCGGCCGATCTCGGCGAGGGTGAGGTTCTCGAAGTAGTAGAGCGAGACCACCACGCGATCCCGGTCGGTGAGCTGCGAGACCGCTTCGGCAAGCAGGCGTCTGTTCTCCACCGAATCCAGGAACGCGCCCGGTTCCTCCACAGTGTCATCAGGCAACGTCTCGGCGATCGACGTGCCGCCGCGGCCCACGGCGATGAGCTCATCCAGCGCGATGACGCTGGTCAGCTGTAACTGGGCATAAAGTTCCCGCAGTTCGGCGGTGGTGATACCGAGCTCGGCAGCCACCTCCGCATCAGTGGCGGAACGCTGCAACCGAGTCTCCAGGCGTTCCAGCGCACGCTCCACTTCGCGGGCGCGGCTGCGCACCGAACGGGGCACCCAATCCTGAGCGCGCAGCTCGTCCAGGATCGCCCCCCGGATCCGCTGCATCGCATAGGTCTCGAACTTCAAACCGCGCCCGGGCTCGAACCGGTCGATGGCATCCCACAGGCCGAACACGCCCGACTGCACCAGGTCTGCGATGTCCACATGGGTGGGCAGCCCGGTTCCGACCCGGCTGGCCACATACTTCACTAAAGGCGCATAGTGCAGAACCAGTCGGTCGCGCAGGGTCACGTCGCGATGTTGCCCATAGGCCTGCCACAGTGCGACGATGCCGGCTTCCACCTCCTCGGCCCTGGCGTCACCAGAACCGCCGCAGGCCCCGGAATCGCCAGCGCCGCCGCAGGCCCCGGACTCGGCAGGGGGGACGACGGTCACGACGCCCTCACGACCCCCGGAACACTCAGGAACGGGGGTGGCTCCGGTCATGGATCGCCTTCAGCCTCTCGACAGTGACATGCGTGTAGAGCTGCGTAGTGGCGAGCGTAGCGTGACCGAGTAACTCCTGAACGGCGCGCAGATCGGCACCCCCCTCCAACAGATGAGTCGCGGCGCTGTGCCGCAGGCCGTGCGGGCCCATGTCCGGCGCACCCGGCACCGCACCGACCATGTCGTGCACCACGGTCCGAATGATCCGCTGATCGACCCGCCCGCCCCGCGCCCCGAGGAACAGCGCCGCCGCTGAATGCGGCTGCGCGAGCGCGGGGCGTCCTTGATCGAGCCAGCGGAGCAGAGCCCGCTGCGCGGGCAGCCCATAAGGCACCGCGCGTTCCTTGGCTCCCTTACCGAATACCCGGACCAGGCACCGCTCCATGTCGAGGTCGCTGAGATCAAGACCGCAGAGCTCGGCGACGCGTATCCCGGTCGCGTACAACAGCTCCACCACGGCGTGATCACGCAACGCGATCGAGTCCGCCTCGGCGGCACCGCGTTGCGCGGCGTGGAGTGCTGCGGCAGCCTGTTCCGGGTGCAGCACCGCGGGCAGGGGTCGCTGCGGCCGTGGCGCGACCAGCCGCAGCCCCGGGTCGCCGCCCAGCACTCCGACTCGGGTGGCCCAGGCGGTGAAGGCACGAGCCGCCGCAGCACGGCGCGCCAGCGTGCCGCGCCGATGGCCGCTGCGGTGCTGCATGCCCAACCAGCCGCGCAGCAGCGGGAGGTCCACCGCCGCGAGATCGTCGCGGCCCGAATCCGCCAGGTACCGCAGCAGAGCGGTGACGTCGCCGCGGTAGGCCCGCACCGTGTGCGGCGACAGCCCACGCACGGACCGCAGATAAGCGGCGAAACGCTCCCGGTACGCCACCAGGGCATCCGGTAACGAGTCGGGTGCCGTCCGGTCCTCGCTCACCCGCAGCACGCTGCGCTCCCGAGAGCGCCAGGTCAAGCACCGCCACACCCCGAGTCGGGTGGCACCCGGTGCCAACCGCTCACCCCGCACCCCACCAGCCCCCGCAGCTCCAACAACGGCAGCGCGGAGCGCACCCGGTGTAGCGGCACCCCGGAATCAGCCACCAGCTGTTCGGGATGCCGGGGAGCCCGTACGGGCAGTGCCTCGTACACCGCCAGCAGCTCCGGGCTCAGCCCGTCGGTGCGCCGGCGGGGTGTGGTCAGCGGCGGCGCGAGGTCCGCCCCGATCCGCCCCACCGCCTCCACCACTTCCGCCGCCCGAGTGACCAACACCGCCTGCTCCTCACGCACCAGCAGGTGGCAGCCTATGGACAGCGCCGAGGTGACCGGACCCGGCACCGCCATCACGACTCGGCCCAACGCGGCCGCGGCGGCAGCGGTGCTCCGGGCACCGCTGCGCACACTCGCTTCGACCACGACGGTGCCGGCCGCGAATGCGGCGATCAGGCGATTGCGGACCAGGAAGCGGTGCCGCGCGGGACGGATACCCGGGGGATACTCGCTGACCACCGCGCCGCTCTCGGCGATCCGGTTCAGCAGCCCATGGTGGCCCACCGGGTAAGCCCGATCCAGCCCACACGCCTGCACCGCGACGGTGCGGCCCTCGGCGGCCAACGCGCCCCGATGCGCCGCACCGTCGATGCCGAACGCGGCGCCGGAGACCACCGCGAAGCCGGCGTCGGCGAGTTCGTAGCCGAACTCGGCGGCGACGTGCTCCCCGTATCCGGTAGCGGCTCTCGCCCCCACCACCGCCACCGTCCGCTCGCCGAGCTCGTCCAGGCGACCGGCCCCCCGCGCCCAGAGCGCCAGCGGGGCCCGCCATCGCTCGTCGGTCTGGGCAACCGGAGTGACGAAGCAGGTGAACGCCTCGGCTGGCCACTCCGCGTCCTCGGGAACCACCAACCGGCCCCCGAGCGCGGCGATCGCGGAAAGGTCGGCCTCGGCCCGGTCTTCCGCCCGGCGAGCACTGGTCTCCGCAGCCACCCGGTGGGGTACCTGCCCGGCGGTCACCAACCGGGCCGCCCGAACCGGACCGACCTCGCTGACCAGCTCGGACAACGCGGGAGCGGGGGGCTCGGCGACCCGGTTGAGGTAGGCTCGGGCCCGGCGCAGCTCGCTGTCTCCCGGCGTCACGGCGCCCTCCGGTCCCGCAGACCCATCGCCACGCTCACGTCCTCGACCAGCGGGCGGTCCCGACCGGCCAAGTCAGCCACCGTCCAGGCCAACCGCAACGTACGATCCGCCCCTCTGGCCGTCACCATGCCCCGATGCAGCGCCGCCGCGATCGGCTCGGTCACCTCCCTCGGCAGCCGGAACCGCCGCCGTAACACCGGGCCGGGCACCTCGGCGTTCGTGCTCCAGCCGGTCCCCGCCCACCGCGCGCGGGCGGCGGCGCGAGCCTGAAGCACCCGTTCGCGCACCGTCTCGGTGCTCTCCGGCTCCGTGTCGGCCTGACCCATGTCCTTCACCGGACGCATCACCACCCGCAGGTCCACCCGATCCAGCAGTGGCCCGGACAGCCGGCCCAGATACCGCCTGCGGGCCGACGGGGCACAGGTGCAGTCCCGCTCGTCGGGCGGAGCGCACGGGCACGGGTTCGCCGCGAGCACCAGCTGGCACCGTGCCGGGTATCGCACCACCCCGTCCCGGCGTGCCAACCGGACCTCGCCATCCTCCAGCGGGGTGCGCAGCGCCTCCAGCGACCGCGGCCCGAACTCAGCAACCTCGTCGAGGAACAGCACCCCGCGGTGCGCTCGGCTTACCGCGCCGGGCTTGGCCAGCCCCGAGCCGCCTCCGACCAGCGCGGCCACCGAGCTGGTGTGATGCGGCGCGACGAACGGGGGCACGGTGATCAGCGGGGTCTCCGGGGAGAGCAGACCGGCCACCGAGTGCACTGCGGTCACCTCGAGCGCCTCCTGGTCGGTGAGCGCGGGCAGCAGCCCGACCATCCGCTGGGCCAACATGGTCTTGCCCGTCCCCGGCGGGCCGGTCAGCAGCAGATGGTGACCGCCTGCGGCAGCGACCTCCACCGCCCAGCGGGCGTCACCCTGTTCCAGCACGTCCCCGAGGTCGAGGACCGTCGCCGACGGCGCAGGACGAGGCGGGCCGGGACGCGCCAACTCAGTACCCCCAGGGTTGCGCAACCAGGCGAGCACCTCCTTCAGGCAGCTCGCGCCGTACACCCGCACCCCGTCAACCAGGCTGGCCTCGGCGAGCGAGGCGATCGGCACCACCACCTCGCCGATACCCACCTGGCGGGCGGCGAGGACGGCCGGCAGCACGCCTCGTACCTGACGCAGCCGGCCGTCCAGGGCCAGCTCCCCGATCAGCACCAGCCCGTGCAGCCGCTGCGCCGGGATCCGGCCGTCCGCGGCCAGCAATGCGCAGGCCAGCGCAAGGTCGTAGCTGCTGCCGCCCTTGGGCAAAGTGGCCGGCGACAGCGCGAGGGTCATCCGGCGCGGTGGCCACCGCTCACCCGAGTTGAGCACCGCGGCCCGCACCCGGTCCCGCGCCTCGGACAAGGCGGTATCGGGCAGCCCCACCATCTGTAGCCCCGGCAGTCCCGGACCGATATGGGCCTCGATCTCCACCAGGACACCGTCGACCCCGTGCAGCGCCACCGCCCAGGCGCTGGCCAGCGACATCAGAACGCACCCTGCAGGTGTTCGACGGTGACCGGCCCATCCTGCGGGCACAGCACCGCCAGCACGTCGAACCGGATCTCGCACCAACCGACCCGATAGGCCCGCAGCCACTCCGCCGTGACCCGCCTGATCCGCGCCGCCTTCGTCGGCGTCACGCTCTCGGACGGTTCCCCGTACCCGGTCCCCGACCGGGTCTTGACCTCGCACACCACGAGGCGCTGCCCATCGGTGGCAATAAGATCCACCTCGCCCTCCCGGCAACGCCAGTTGCGCGAGAGCACCACGAGCCCAGTACCGGCCAGATAGTCCACCGCCAGGTCTTCGCCCCGCCTGCCCAGCTCGTCGCTACGGCCCTGCTTGTCACTACGGCGCTGGGCCGCCTGATGACCCTGGGCCGCCTGCGCTGTCGGCTCCATCCCGTCCTCCCGGTTTCTCGGTGATCTCCAGCCATGAGGCTGCCGGGCCGGGGCGACGCGGTCGACCTCACGCGGGCAGAGCTGTGGACAGCAGGGGTAGGTGTGGATAAACAGCGCACGCGGGTGGGTAGGTCACCAAAAATGTCAGGGCACTCCCGTACGCTGGACATAAGGCGTTCTGCCTTTCGAAACGCAGACCATGACCGAGACACTGGCTGAGGCGCCGTTCACCCTCACCGACGGGCCGCGCCGCCACACCAGGTACGCCGAGCTCGCGGCGGCCGGCCCGGTGCACCGAATCGCGCTGCCCAGCGGAACGCCGGCCTAGCTGATCACTGACTATGACGAGGTACGCCAGGCGCTGCACGACCCGCGGCTGGTCAAGAGCGAATCCGCGCTGACGACGCTGTCCCGGGACCGGCTGACTCCCGAGGAACTCGCGGCGCTGGGTAGCCACATGCTCAGCCACAACCCGCCGACTCGCGCCCCGCATCCAGCAGATCACCGACGAGCTGCTCGACGCTATGGACACCGCGGCGCAGACCGACCTGATCGCCGCGGTTGCGCTCCCGCTGCCCATCACCGTGATCTCCGAGCTGCTCGGCGTGCCAGCCGATCACCGCGCGGAGTTCCACGACTGGTCTACCACCGTGGTGGCCGGCTCACTGGCGGAGTCCGACGCGTACCGCTACGCCACGACCTCAATGGTGCGATATCGGCGGGAGCTGCTCCAGATCAAGCGCGCCGCTCCAGCCGATGACCTGCTCTCCGCGTGATCCTGTGCTGAGGCAGAGCGCGATAGGGAGGAGATCAGCCGCCGAAGGGGCCGTTTTCGGGCAGCCGTAGGTCTGGTTTGTCCACTTCCTCGATGTTGACGTCCTTGAACGTGAGCACTCGGACGTTCTTGACGAACCGGGCCGGCCGGTACAGGTCCCACACCCAGGCATCGGACATCCGTACCTCGAAGTACACCTCACCCTCGGCGTTGCGGGCCTGCACATCCACCGCGTTGGCCAGATAGAAGCGCCGCTCGGTCTCGACGACATAGGTGAACTGGCCGACGACGTCGCGGTACTCCTTGTAGATCGACAGCTCCATCTCGGTCTCGTACTTCTCGAGATCCTCGGCGCTCATCGACGGCCCACCGGTCGCTTCATCAGGTGCTGGCTCCTCCTGCTCGCAGACGTTGAGTAGTCGGCGACTTCCCCATTCTGGACCACCGCCTGCCCCCCTCCTGATTCACCTATCGACGCCGGCCTGGCCGGTACGCTCCGGCACGCCGACGCGGTCAGGTCATGCAGACGCGCCGCCAGCACGACGTTGGCGTAGCTGAACCGGTGTTCGGCGCACGGGCCATGCGTCAGCAGGGACACAGTGTGCTCCGACGTGCAGTAGCCCTTGTGCTCGCCGAAGCCATACCACGGCGTCCGCTCGTGCAGCTCGCCCATGATGCGGTCGCGGGTCACCTTGGCCAGCACCGAGGCCGCCGCCACGCAGGCCGTGGCACGGTCCCCGCCGATCACCGCCAGGTTCGGAGCGGTCAGGCCGGGCACGCGGAACCCGTCGGTGAGCACGTAACCGGGGTGCACAGCAAGGCCGGCGACGGCTCGACGCATACCCTCCAGGTTGGCCACGTGCACGCCCACCTCATCGACCTCCTCGGGTGGGATCACCACCACACTCCAGGACAGCGCTCTGGTGACGATCAGGTCGTGGTAGTGCTCCCGGCGCGGCGCGGTGAGCAGCTTGGAGTCGGTGAGCCCAGCCAGAGCCCCCGCATCAGCCGGCCGCAGCACGCACGCCGCAACCACCAGAGGACCAGCACAGGCCCCTCGGCCGGCCTCGTCCACCCCAGCGACCGGGCCCAAGCCCTTGCGGTGCAGGACAGCCTGCAGCGCCCACGTGCCTAAGCCCCTGCGCACCACCGCCCTCGGCGGCTGCGGCAGGGCCTGACGACTGAGTTGCGCCACGGCCGGCATGGTCGTCAGCCACGCCTCCGGGCGACCACCCGCTCCCGCAGGACCCGACCGCCCCGCAGCACCGGTCGGCTCAGCACCAGGGCGGCACCGAGCGGAAGGCCGGCGGGCCAGGACGACCCAGCAGGCTCCGTCGCGCCGAGCGCACCCGCGTGCCACGGATCCGGGTCGGAGATCACCTGCCACCGCGACAGCGGGAGCACGATCAGACGCGCCTTGCCGATGACATTGCTCACCGGCACGGTGCCCGATCGCTGGTCCGTGACGTGTCGCCGAGAGTCCGCACTGTTGTTGCGATTGTCCCCCATCATCCACAAGTTGCCTTGGGGCACCGTGACGGGAGCGAACTGCTCCTGGGGCTCGTGCAGAACGGCGTATGGCTCGGTCAGCGCGTGTCCATCGACCATGACCCGGTTCTGCTGATCGCAGCATTGCACGGTCTGGCCACCCACCGCGATCACCCGCTTGACGAAGTCGCGCTCATCCGGCGGCGCTAGGCCGATCAGCGATCCGGCCTCCTGAAGCCCGCGGACCAGCACGTTGTCCGACCGTTGGCTGGTGAACTCGCTGGCCCATGAGTCGGTGCCGCGGAAGACCACCACCTCGCCCGGTCTCGGATCGCGAAAACGGTAGGTCAGTTTGTCGACCAGCACCCGATCGTTGGTACAGCCGGTGCAGCCATGCAGGGTCAGTTCCATAGACGCCGAGGGGATCACGTACACCCGAGCCACGAATGTCTGGACCAGGAATGTGAGCACCAGCGCGGTAAGCACCAGGATCGGTAACTCGCGCCAGAACGAGCCCCTCTTACGTCTGGACAGGCGATGCCGGTGCACGCGGCGGCCCGGAGAATCGCCGGGATCAACGTCGCGAGCGGGTTCGGTCGAGCGAGCCAGGTTGGCCACGTCCTCAGGCTATCGGCAGGCGGACGGTGCCGGGGGATCAGGACGCGGACGGCGTCTCACGCTTCTCCTTGATCTTGGCAGCCTTACCCCGGAGATCACGGAGATAGTACAGCTTGGCACGTCGCACATCACCACGAGTGACAATCTCGATCTTGGCAATGGTGGGGGTATGCACCGGAAAGGTGCGCTCCACACCCACGCCGAAGGACACCTTGCGCACCGTGAAGGTTTCCCGCACTCCCCCACCCTGACGGCGGATGACCGCGCCTTGGAATATCTGTACCCGCTGGCGCGAGCCCTCGATGACGCGGACGTGCACCTTGAGGGTGTCACCAGGCCGGAAGTCGGGGACATCGGACCGCAATGACTTCGCGTCCAGGGCGTCCAGGGTGTTCATCGGGAGTCCATCCTCGTCATCGTGTGCTGTGCACGGTCTGGGGCAACCCTCAGCGGGCGCGAACAGCGGCGTCGGTGACGGCAAGGATATGCGAGGTTCATCCGGGCGGGGTGATGGGGCCCTCGAGCACGGCGCGGTCCTGCGCATCCAGCGCGTCGGGTGGCAGTGCGGCCAGCAGGTCGGGACGCCGCGCCGCAGTGCGCTCCACCGCGCGGTCCCGGCGCCAGCGAGCGATCGCGGCGTGGTTGCCCGAACGGAGCACAGCGGGCACCTCCCGGCCCCGCCACACCTCGGGACGGGTATAGCAAGGACCCTCCAGAAGGCCGTCAGAGAACGAGTCCTGCATCGCCGAGGCGGGGTTGCCCAGCACCCCAGGCAGCAGGCGGGCGATCGCCTCGACCATCACCAGTACGGCGACCTCACCCCCGACGAGCACGTAATCGCCGAGCGAGATCTCATCGGCGACCACCCGGTCGGCCGCGTCGTCGATCACCCGCTGGTCGATGCCCTCGTAGCGGCCGCAGGCGAAAACGAGCCGGGGTTGTGCGGCCAGATCGGCGGCCAGTTGTTGGGTGAACGGCCGTCCTGCGGGGCTGGGCACCACCAACCGTGGCGGCGGCTCACCGACGAGCACCTCGTCGAGCGCCGCACCCCAGACATCGGGTCGCATCACCATGCCGGGTCCACCGCCGTAGGGGGCGTCGTCCACCGACCGGTGCCCATCGTGGGCCCAGTTCCGCAGGTCATACACTGTGAAGGCGATCAGGTTCCGCTCGATGGCCCGGCCGAGCAACGCCTCCCGGGCCGGAGCCAGATATTCGGGGAAGATCGTCACGACCTGGATCAGCACCGCTCAACACCTTCAGTCGAGCAACCCGGCAGGAGGGTCGAGCAGCAGTCGACCACCAGGCAGGTCCACCTCGAGCACGATCGCCCGCACGAAGGGCACCAACGCCTCGCCGTGGCCTGTCTCCAGCACCAGCAGGTCGCTGGCCGGGGCGTGCACGACCTCACGCACCGTGCCCAGCGCCGCGCCGTCGAGCCCCACAGCGGCCAGACCCTCGAGCTGATGATCGTAGAACTCGTCGGGTTCCGCCAAGTCGGGCAGCCCGGTAGCCTCGACGGTCAACACGAGGCCGCGCAGTTCCGCTGCCGCATCTCGATCGGGCACCCCGACGAATCGCACGAGCAAGGCTGCCCCGTGCGGACGGACAGTCTCCACCGTGAGAGTCCGGCCGGTGTCCCCGCGCAGCTGAGGATCGTCCCCGCGAGGCGCGGGATCGTCACAGCGCAGCTGCGCACCAACGATGAACCGCTGCTCGGGGAAGTCGGTACGCACCTGCACGGCCACCTCCCCACGCAGGCCGTGTGGCCTGCCGATCCGGCCGACCACCCGGTGGGTGTCCCTGCTCGGCCGCATATCAGCGATCGGTGTCGACGACATCGACGCGAACCCCACGTCCGCCGATACCGTTCATCACCGTGCGCAACGCTGTGGCGGTACGTCCACCCCGGCCGATCACCTTGCCGAGATCATCGGGGTGGACGTGCACCTCCAGGGTACGGCCCCGCCGCGTGGTCACCAGCTGGACGCGCACATCGTCAGGATTGTCGACGATTCCCCGCACGAGATGCTCGAGCGCGTCCGCCAGCATGCTCACACCTGGCCGTCCGCGACCGTCGCAGTGTCCTCCCGGCCATCGACCCCGGCTCGAGCCACGGCGGTCTGCACCGCCACGGCCTGCGCAGCTGGAGCCGTCCTCGGGGCATCCACGACCGCGGTGGTGTCGGTCTGGCGGGCGGCCTTCTTCCGCGGCGTGGTGGCCTCGGTGGTCGGCACGTCACCGGCCTGCGCCAGCGCCCGGTTGAACAGCTCGGCCTTGTCCGGCTTGGGCTCCGCATGCTGCAGCGTGCCCTCGGCACCCGGGAGGCCTTTGAACCGCTGCCAGTCCCCCGTGATCTGGAAGATGTGTTGCACCGGCTCGGTGGGTTGGGCCCCGACTCCGAGCCAATACTGCACCCGCGCAGAGTCGACCTCGATGACGCTGGGTTGCTCCTTGGGGTGGTACTTGCCGATCGTCTCGATCGCCTTGCCGTTGCGGCGAGTGCGGGCGTCTGCGACGACGATCCGGTAGTACGGCTGGCGAATCCTGCCGAGCCGCATGAGCTTGATCTTGACAGCCACGGGGCGAGCTACTCCTGTCAACGCGCGAGTGTTCACGGTGAGCGCGCGCGGCCCATGGTGGGGACACGGACCGACGGTGCTCGAGAGGTCAGCGGTCGCGGCGCGATGAGAGGGCTCACCGCGACAACAGCGACCCATTGTGCCAGAGGCGTCTCAGTGCCCCGAATCGCCCGTCCACAACCGGCGGGCGCGCTGGGCACGAAGGCCGGACACCCCGGGCGGGGGTCACCCGGGCACCGCACCCTGGGTGATCAACAGGAGTCCGATCGCGGGCAGGAAGTTGTTCGCCTGGTGGGCGACGATGCCGGCCAGCAGGTTGCCGGTGAGCAACCGCGCCAGCCCGATCGGCAGCGCGATCACCACCAACAGCGGGGTGCGCAGCAGCTCCAGGTGGGCGAAGGAGAACAACACCGTGGTCAACCCGAAGATCACCCAGCGGTTCCACCGCCAGTACTCCATCGCCCGCCACAGCACGCCGCGGTAGATCACCTCCTCGCACACCGGCGCGACCAGCCACACCGCGAAGAACAGGGCGAGCCCCCACCCGAGGGAGAGCCGCAGACCGCCGAACACCTCCCCCACCGCCGAGTTCGCCCGGTTTTCGCCTACCCAGCGCGCCCAGAGCGCGGAGGCGGGCACAGTGACGACCATTCCCACGATGCCCAGCGCCAGTCCGAGGCCGACGTCGCGCGGGCGCCACAGCACCGAGAGCTGGCCGCACAACCGTTGCGCCAGGTTCCCCCGGCCGAGGAGCCCGGCGCCGGTCACCGCGACCACAGCGGCCACCACGGTCGGCACCACGAGCATGGTGACCAGTGCGCTGCCCGGCAGGCGCAGACCCGCGCCCCCGGGCCGGGAGGTCAGCACGAAAGGCACCAAGACCAGCACCGACACCACCAGGAAGGTCACCTCCGCGACCACGAAACAGGCGAACATGAGCCAGCCGCGGCGGACATCGGGCACCAGAGTGCTCATAGCGCCCGACCGCGCAACAGCAGCAACACCGGGTCCCGCAGGGTGTCCGGGTCCAGCCGAGGGTCGGTGCGGGTGACCAGCAGGTCCGCCGGCGCGCCGGGCACCAGGCCGGGAACACCCAGCCAGTCGCGGGCCGCCCAGCTCGCCGCAGCCAGCGTCTGCGCGCCGGACAGCCCGACAGTGCGCAGCGCGGCGATCTCATCGACCAGACGGCCGTGCTGGATACCGCCGCCGGCGTCGCTGCCGGCATAGACCGGGATCCCCGCCTCGACGGCGGCACCGACCGTGTCCCGGACCCGGGCGTGCAGCGCGCGCATGTGCGCGGCGTAGCGCGGGTACTTGCCGGCGCGATCAGCGATAGCGGGGAACATCTCGATGTTGATCAGTGTGGGCACCAAGGCGGTCCCGCGCGCGGCCATCTCGGTGATGGTGTCGGCGGACAGGCCGGTGCCGTGCTCGATGCAGTCGATGCCGGCGGCGATCAGACCTGGCAGCGCGTCGGCACCGAAGACGTGCGCGGTGACCCTGGCCCCCACGGCGTGCGCGGCGGCGACCGCCTCGAGGAGCACGTGATCGGGCCACAGCGGCGCGAGATCGCCCGTCGAGCGGTCGATCCAGTCGCCGACCAGCTTGACCCAGCCGTCACCGGCCGCCGCCTGCTCCCGCACGGCATGCGGGAGCAACGCAGGGTCGTCGAGCTCCACGCTGATGGTCGGGATGTACCGCTTGGGGCGGGCCAGGTGGCGGCCGGCGCGGATGATCCGCGGCAGGTCGAGGCGAGTCTGCAGCGGCCGGGTGTCGATCGGGACTCCGCAATCCCGGATGAGCAGGGTGCCGGCGTCCCGGTCGGTGGCGGCCTGCTCGGCGGCCTCGGCCAGGTTCGCCGGCCCCCGCGCGCCGATACCGACATGGCAATGCGCGTCGACCAAGCCCGGGAGCAGGTAGCCGCCGTCGCAGACCGTGATCGCACCGGGCACCGGCTCCGCGTGGATCACCCCATCGGCGACCCACACCTCGCCGGGTTGCCCGGCGGGCAGCAGCACCCCACGCAAGTGCATAACCTGAGGCACCCTCATTGGCGGAGACCCAGGACAAGCAGATGTCATTTCTTGGGGAACTTGAGTTTCGACGGGTCGAAACCGGGCGGCAGTTGATCCAGACCGGACAGAGTGGACAGGTCGGGCAGGCCGCCCGGCAACCCTGCAGGCAGTCCCCCCGGCAACCCACCGCGCGTCCTCGGCGGCGTCGGGCCTCGCCCCTTGCCCTTCTTGCCCTTACGGCCTTTGCCGCCGCGGCGTCCGGGACCGGTCCCGGGGAAGCCGAACCGGCCGGCCATCTGTTGCATCATCTTGCGAGCCTCGAAGAACCGCTCGACCAGCTGGTTCACCTCGCTGACCGCCACTCCGGAGCCGCGGGCGATACGTTGGCGACGGGAAGCATTGATGATCTTCGGATCAGCCCGCTCGGCGGGGGTCATGCCGCAGATGATGGCCTGCAGCCGATCCAACTGCTTGTCATCGACCTGAGCGAGCTGCTCTTTCATCCCCGCCGCGCCGGGCAGCATCCCGAGCAGGTTGGCGATCGGCCCCATCTTGCGGATGGCCTGCATCTGCCCGAGGAAGTCCTCCAGGGTCAGCTCACCACTGCCGATCTTGACAGCGGCCTGCTCGGCCTGCTCGGCGTCGAAGGCCTGTTCGGCCTGCTCGATCAGGGTGAGCAGATCCCCCATGCCCAGGATCCGGCCGGCCATCCGGTCCGGGTGGAAGACATCGAAATCCTCCAGTTTCTCCCCGTTGGACGCGAACAGGATCGGCGCCCCGGTGACCTGGCGCACCGACAGCGCCGCGCCACCACGGGCGTCGCCGTCCAGCTTGGTCAGGACGACGCCGGTGAAGCCGACGCCATCGCGGAACGCCTCGGAGGTGGTCACCGCGTCCTGGCCGATCATGGCGTCGATGACGAACAGGGTCTCGGTGGGCTCCACCGCGTCGCGGATGTCGGCGGCCTGGCGCATCATCTCGGCATCGATGCCCAGCCGGCCGGCGGTGTCCACGATGACGATGTCGTGCTGGCGGGCCCGGGCCTCGGCCACCCCGCGGCGAGAGACGTCCACCGGGTCGCCGACGCCGCTGCCTGGCTCGGGAGCGAACACCCGCACCCCGGCCTGCTCGCCCACGATCTGAAGCTGAGTGACCGCGTTGGGTCGCTGGAGGTCGGCGGCGACGAGCAGGGGAGTGTGGCCCTGGTTGCGCAGCCAGCGGGCGAGCTTGCCGGCCAGCGTCGTCTTTCCGGAACCCTGCAGGCCCGCCAGCATGATCACCGTCGGGGGAGTCTTGGCCAGCTCGAGACGCCGGGTCTCCCCGCCCAGGATACCGATGAGCTCCTCATTGACGATCTTGATGATCTGCTGGGCGGGGTTCAGCGCGCCGGAGACCTCCGCACCCTTGGCGCGCTCTTTGACCTGCCCGACGAACTGGCGGACCACCGGCAGCGCGACGTCGGCCTCCAGCAGCGCGATGCGGATCTCGCGGGCGGTGGCGTCGATGTCGGCCCCGGAGAGCCTGCCCTTGCCGCGCAAGCCGGACAACGCTGACGTGAGCCGGTCGGAGAGGGTGTCGAACACGCTAACCAGCGTAGCCGCGCCGCCGCGACCACGAGAGCCTGGATCGCCGGCAGCCCAGGCCCCACCCCAGGCTGCCGGCGATCCGGCAAGGACTCCCACGGTCGAAGCGGCACATCCGCTGCCCGATTCTTCGGCCCGGGCTGCGGCCCCGCGTCCGCTCGACCACTTCCGAGCCACTCGACCAGCGTGGCGCCGCCAGGCTCCACCGGGGAGCGTGAATACCCGCGATTACGCCTAGGTAGGACTACTCGACCTTGCGGCCGAGGCCGCGCCATGCGCTACCACCGGCTCGGTGTGCTCAGCCCGCTCGGCCTGCTCGGTGGGGGTGAACTGATCGACCAGGCCGAGCGCGTCGGTCAGCATGCGGTGCACCTCGGACAGCTGCCCGGTGACCTCCGACCGCAGTGCTCTGGCCGCCGTGACCTGCCGGGTGACCTTGAGCACCCGGCTGCTCAGCCGCTCGCCCGCCATGTGCATGATCAGATGCAGCGCGGCGACGCTACGAGTCTGGTAATCGCGGATCCAGGCGTCCGTCTCGGCCTCGCGGTGCGCGATGTCTCGCTCGGATTGCTGCTCCGCCCGCTGGCGCCGGGCTGCGGATTCAGCCTCCGCGGCCTGACGCCGGCTCGCGGACTCCACCTCCAGGCGTTCGCACTGCTGACCGGTCTCGGCCAGCAGCCGATCAGCCTCGGCGCGGGCGCTCTCGCGCAGCGAGGTGCTCGCCCGCTCGGCGGCGGCCGCCAGCTCGGCGGCCTCGTCCTCGGCCATCTGCAGCATGCGCTGGATCCGCGCGGTCGCCGCAGCCAGCGGGGACCGCTGCAAGCGGTCGAGCTCGGTGGCCGCTTCCTCAGCCTCACGACGCAGCTGTTCGAGTTTCTCGTTGACGTCGGCGGCCCGCTGCAGCGCAGCGTCGCGCTCAGCTCCGATATCCGCGATGCGCGCTTGCAGAACATCGACGTGGTCGATGACCTGATGGCGGTCGAACCCACGCAACACGATCTCGAACGGCGGGGGTAAGGGAACGGCCTCGTCCCGGGTTCGGTGCATGCCGCGGGATGGTAGCCCCGTGCTCACCGGGCCGCGCTGAGCACCGCGAGCTCGACCTGCTCACGCACCTCGGGTGGCAGCGCACCGTGACCCCCGGGGCCGGTCAGGCCGAACGAGTCCACCACTGAGCTGCCCAGCGTGACGACCCGCGCCCAGCGGACAGCGACCGCATTGCTCCCCAACGCCGCGGCAACCCGGTGTAGCAACCCGATCCGGTCAGTGGTGCGCAGCTCGAGGACCACCGCTCCGGTCGCTTCGTCGTCAAACCACAGCACCTTGGTCTCGACGGCTCCGAACGCCGTGTCGGACGCTGGGGTCTCGCCGTAGTCACGTTCCTTGGCGACCAAGGCGTCCGCCAGTGCCAACGTTGCGTCCATCGCCCGCATCACATCCTGGCGCAGCAACGCGACATCCGGCGAGCGGCCGAAGCGCGGCGAGACGGTGAAGTTGTTCACCGCCGCGGACCCGCCGGGAAGCTCGACGACCCGGATGTCCGCCGCATGGACTTGCAGCGAATGCAGCGCGAGCACACCAGCGGCCAGGGCGAGCACACCGGGCCGGTCAGGGGTCATGACCATGATGATGTCGGTCGCTCCCGGCCCCGCTGGGGAGCTCGCCGCCACGTGCGGCACGCCGCTCGCGATGACCCGCTCCGCCAGCGCACGGTGCTGGTCGGTGAGCGACACCGGCACCGGCACCGGCCGGCCGGACAGCACCGCGCGGCAACGCTGCGCGAGGTCGCGAATCAGGCCGGCGCGCCACTCGGTCCAGACGCCAGGGCCGGTAGCCAGACTGTCGGCCTCGGCCAGCGCGACCAACAGCTCCAACAGGGTTGCATCCCTGCCGAGGATGTCGACCACCCGCTGTGCGGTCGCGGGATCGTCGAGGTTCCGGCGGGTCGCGGTGTGGGGTAACAGCAGGTGGTGGCGCACCATCGCGCGGAGTATCTCGACGTCCGCGGGCACCAGCCCGAGCCGGTGCCCGATCCGCTCGGCGAGTGCGGCGCCGACGATGCTGTGGTCATCACCGCGGCCCTTGCCCAGGTCGTGCAGCAGCGCACCGAGCAACAGCAGGTCCGGGCGAGCGACCGTGGTGGTCAACCGAGCCGCCTGCGCCGCAGCCTCCACCAGATGCCGGTCCACGGTCCACACGTGTGCTCGATCCCGGGGGGGCAGGTCACGCACCGCACCCCATTCCGGGAACAGCCTGCCCCACAGCCCGGTGCGGTCCATGGCCTCGATCACATCCACCGCCGGCGGCCCGGCACCCAGCAGCGACAGCAACTCCTCCAGCGCTGCTCGGGGCCACGGTCGACGCAGCTCCGGCACGGTGTCGGCGAGGGTACTGAGGGTGCCGGTAGCGACCGGCATACCCGTTCGCGCCGCCGTCGCCGCGACCCGCAGGGCCAGCGCCGGGTCCCGCGCCGGGTTGACGTCACGGGCCAGCGCCACCTGGCCACCGTGCTCGACCACCCCGTCGTCCAACGGGCGGCGCCGCAGTCCCCGCCCGAGGGTGCCTAGCCCGGTCAGCCGGGCGCGCCCGCGAGGAGGCAACGCGGCCCGGGCGGTGCGTAACCCGACGTCCACCGCGTAGACGACGGTCCGGGCCGCTCCGGACAAGCTCCTGGCCAGGTCGAACCGGTCACCGAGCGCCAGCGCCGCAGCCACCTCGTCGGCGTCCTGCGCGTGCAGCACATCGCGGCTTCTGCCGGCGAACCGGTGCAGCTCGGTGCGCGCGTCCAGCAGCAGCTCACGCGCCGCGCACACGTCCGGCCCGGCCCGGTCGGCGAGTTGACCGGCGGACAGCGCGTCCAGCAGCTGCACGTCCCGCAACCCGCCGTGGCCGTTCTTGAGGTCCGGTTCCACCCGGTGCGCGATGTCGCCGCTGCGCAGCCAGCGCTGCCGCGTCACCTCGGCGAGCTCGTCGAGCCGGCCACGGATCCCCGTGCGCCAGGCCCGCCGCACGGCGGTGTCCATCGCGGTGAACAACGCACCGTCTCCGGCGATCAGGCGGGCGTCCAGTAATCCCAGCGCGGCACGCAGGTCGGTGGCAGCCACCTGGAGCGCCTGCCCCACGGTTCGCACACTGTGGTCCAGGTCGATGCGAGCGTCCCACAGCGGGTACCACAGCGAGTTCGCGAGCTCGGCCACGTCGCGCTTGCCATCATGCAACAGCAGCAGGTCCAGGTCGGAGTACGGCACGATCTCGCGGCGGCCCAGGGCACCCACCGCGACCAGCGCGCTGCCGCTCCCGATGCCCACCGCCGTGCAACGGGAGGTGAGCCACAGCTCGTAGAGGTCAGCCAGCGCTGCCCGCAGCGTCTGCGCGCTCAGCCGGGGATGCGCGTCGAGAAGAGCGGTTCGGGCTCTGAGCAGGTCGGCGGAGGAGGTGTCCGGACCACCGCCGCCGGGCAGGGCACCAGAGCGCGCCATCGCCGTCCCTTGTCGTCTCGCCGTTAGAGCGCGTCCACGCCGCGCTCCCCGGTTCGCACCCGGACCACGGTCTCCACCGGGGTGACCCAGATCTTCCCGTCCCCGATCTTTCCGGTCCGGGCCGCCTCGACCAGCGCATCGATGGTCTTGTCCACCTGCACGTCGTCCACCACGACCTCGACCCGGATCTTGGGCACGAAGTCCACCGAGTACTCCGCGCCCCGGTAGACCTCGGTGTGCCCCTTCTGCCGACCGTGGCCCTGTACCTCACTGACCGTCATCCCGAGCACCCCGACCTGTTCCAGGGCGCCCTTGACGTCCTCCAGCGTGAACGGCTTGACGATCGCGGTCACCAGCTTCATCGCCACTCACCCTTCCTGACCGGCCGAGGCCGGCATCTTGCTCGTGGGCAGCGCAGCGGCCCGACTGTGGGCCGACCCGCCCCCGGTGAAGATCGCGCTGAGCTCGTAACCGGCCTCGGCGTGCTCGGTCTCGTCGATACCGATCAGCTCGGCCTCATCGTCCACCCGCAAGCCGATGGTGTACTTCAGCGCCAGCGCGATGATCAAAGCCCCGACGAACGAGAAGATCATCACAGCGAATGCCGCCACCGCCTGGCGCCACAACTGATCGATGCCTCCGCCGTAGAACAGACCATTGACCCCGGCGGGCGCCGCGGCGGTGGCGAGGAAGCCGACTGACAGGGTGCCCGCCAGACCGCCGATGAGGTGCACGCCGACCACGTCGAGCGAGTCGTCGAAGCCGAACCGGAACTTGATGGCGACCGCGAGCGCGCACACCACGCCGGCGATCGCTCCTACCGCGATCGCGCCGATGGGCGAGACCGAGGAGCAGGACGGGGTGATGGCGACCAGACCCGCCACGACCCCGGAGGCGGCACCGAGGCTGGTGGGCCGGCCGTCCCGGATGCGCTCGACGAGCAGCCAGGCCAGCATCGCCGAGCAGGTGGCCACCGCGGTGTTGATGAAGGTGATGCCGGCGGCGCCGTCCGCGCGCAGGGCCGATCCGGCGTTGAAGCCGAACCACCCGAACCACAGCAGGCCCGCCCCGAGCATCACGAGAGGCAGGTTGTGCGGGCGCATCGCCTCCCGTGGCCAGCCGCGACGCTTGCCGAGCACCAGGCACAGCGCCAGACCCGCGGCGCCCGCGTTGATGTGCACCGCCGTTCCGCCGGCGAAGTCGATCGCCTTGAGCCGGTTGGCGATCCAACCACCGACCGGAGCGCTGGTCCCGTCGGTCGAGAACACCCAGTGCGCAACCGGGAAATACACCACCGTCGCCCACAGCGCAGCGAACACCAGCCACGGTCCGAACCGCAGCCGGTCGGCCACGGCACCCGACACCAAGGCGACGGTGATGATCGCGAACATCGCCTGGAACGCGACGAACACCGTCGATGGAACGGTACCCACCAGCGAGGTCGCGACGTGGGCTCCGTTGGCGGCGAGCTTGGTGCCGTACAGGCCGTTGAGCCCGGCGTGCTCCACCGGGTTGCCGAGCAGGCCGGAGCCGACGTCGTTGCCGAATGCCTCCGAGTAGCCGTAGAGCACCCAGAGAACGCCCACGACCCCCATCGCGGACACGCTCATCATCATCATGTTCAGGACGCTCTTCGAGCGGACCATGCCGCCGTAGAAGAACGCCAGGCCCGGAGTCATGAGCAGCACCAGGGCGGAGCTGGCGAGCATCCAGGCAGTGTCACCGGTGTCTGGCACAGGTTCACTCCTCTGCGTCGACTGCAACACCACGATCGGGTGGCGTGTGTGAAAAGGGTGAGCATGGAGTGTTTCCGCCGGAGGTGCAATACGTTTCAACCACGTTAGCCGTCGTGGTCTTACCGTTACCCCCGTGTTGCGGAAGCGACCGGATTCCTGGCACCGCCGCCCGCACGAAACGACAATCAGCCCAACAGCGCGTCCACGAAGGCAGCGGGCTCGAATGGCGCAAGATCATCGACTCCCTCACCGAGGCCCACCAGCTTGACCGGTACCCCCAGCTCGCGCTGCACGTGGAAGACGATGCCGCCCTTGGCGGTACCGTCCAGCTTGGTCAGCACGATGCCGGTGACATCGACGACCTCGCGGAACACCTTGGCCTGGATCATCCCATTCTGACCTGTGGTGGCGTCCAGCACCAGCAGCACCTCATCCACCTCGGTCTGCTTGGAGATCACCCGTTTGACCTTGCCCAGCTCGTCCATCAGGCCGGTCTTGGTGTGCAGCCGACCGGCGGTGTCGATCAACACCGTGTCCACCCCATCAGCGCTACCCCGCTTGACCGCGTCGAATGCCACGCTGGCCGGGTCGGCGCCTTCGGCACCTCGCACGACCTCCGCGCCAGCGCGCTCACCCCAGGTAACCAGCTGGTCGACGGCGGCGGCCCGGAAAGTGTCGGCCGCACCGAGCAGCACCCGTCGGCCGTCGGCAACCAGCACTCGGGCCAGCTTGCCGGTGGTGGTCGTCTTACCGGTGCCGTTCACCCCGGCGATCAGCACCACACCGGGGACGCTCACGCCGTCGGCGCCCTGGTGCGGCAACGCCCGCACGGCGCGGTCCAGCTCCGGACGCAGCGCCTCGATCAGCACGTCTCGAAGCACCGTCCTGGCCTGCTCGGCGGTCCGCACGCCGCGCGCAGCGAGTTCGGCGCGTAGCCGCTCCACGATCTCGGCGGTGGTGGCCGTGCCGAGATCGGCGAGCAGCAGGGTGTCCTCCACATCAGTCCAGGAGTCCTCGTCGAGATCACCCGCGCCGAGTAGGCCCAGCAGGCTCTGCCCGAACGCCGAGCGGGACCGGGACAGCCGACCGCGCAGCCGCAGCAGCCGACCAGCAGGGGCGTCGATCGGTTGCACCAGAGCGGGTGCCGGCTCAGGGAGAACCGGTTGCTCGGTTGCCGGTGCGGTCGGAACCGGTGCGGTCGGAACCGGTGCAGTCGGAACCGGTGCAGTCGGAACCGGTGCAGTCGGAACCGGTGCAGTCGGAACCGGTGCAGTCGGAACCGGTGCAGTCGGGGCCGCAGGCGCGACACTCGCCGACGGGGCCAGGTCTGCCGTCGGCGCGGGCGTGGGCGATGTGGGCTTCGGCGCGCCCGGCGCAGTTACGGAGGGTTTCGGCGGCGCCTGCCTCGGGGGCTTCGGCGGCACAGAGGTCGGGGGTTTCGGCGGCGCGGGGGCGGGAGGTTTCGGCGGCGCAGGGGCGGAAGCCTGTGGCGCGGCGGGTGCGGGTGGCGCCTGCGCGGGTGGCTTCGGCGGAGCCGGGGCCTGCGGCGAAACCGGGGCCTGCGGCGAAACCGGGACCTCCGGCGGAGCCGGGGTCTGTGGCGGCGCAGGTGGGCCGCCACCACCGGAGGAAAAGCTGATGGAACCCCCAGCCTGATAACGGCGAGGCGCTGGGGGTTCCATCAGCTGCTGGTCGGGCTTCTCGGCGATGCTTATCCGCCGGCGGCGAGCCAGCAACAGGCCCACAACCAGCGCGACGAACAGCACCACCGCGATGGCGACAGCGATCCAGATCAGGCTCGACACCAGACCATCCTGGCATTGCACTCACGCGGTGAGCAGCAGTGGTCAGCCACCGCCCGGTGCAAACGGACCAGCGGTTACTCATGAGGATGTTTCGCCACCCGCTGGGGAGTCCCGCCATCATCTGCCCATGACTGAGATCACGAGGGCAGTCAGCGACCGCGCCGGACTCGCCTGGAGAACACGGCGCACCTCGGCGGACCGTGGTAGCGGTTCGCTTCAGAAGGGTGGGATGTCGGCGCTGGAGTCAGGTGCCGGCGGTGGTTGAGGTTCGGATTCCGGGGGGCTCTGCCCAGATTTCGGCGTCTTCCCGGTCGACGTCGACCGGGATCGACAGCGGGACCACAGGCCGGTGGGGGGCGAGGGGCTCGGGTAGCGGTTGCAGGATCGAGGATGGTGACCTGTGGTAGCTATGGACGAGGCGGCTGGTCCAGACGAAGTGTGGGCGTGACACACAAACGGCGTAGCCGGGGTGTCCGTTTCGCCTACTGCCGGTGGTCTTGTGGAAAGTGGCTCGTGACCAGCGCTCATCCCGGGATCGGGCTCTTCGTTCTCCCAGGTCGGGTCACCGGGTCCGGCCGGTGGCCGTCAGGCGGTGTCGGCCGCGCTCGGCGGGGTGCTCCAGCAGCTCGCCGCCGATCTGGAACCACACGGGGCAGGGGAAGCGGCGGCGGCGCCAGGCGATGCGGCGGCAGGCGCGGCAGCGGCTCGCGCGGGTGCCGGGCTGATGGTGGAGAAGGACCGAGCGCAGCGCGTCGATCGGCCCCGTGGGGCAGCCGAACCGCTCCAGCTCGGCGAGCTCGTCCCACACCGCGCGGACGAATGCGCGCTTGTGGGGGTGCTCGGCCAGCCATTCCCACGTCCGGGTCGACAGGGCGACGTCGGGTCGCGGTGGTCGACTCGTCGCCATGGTGGTCTCACCCTGGCGTCACGCGGCGGCGGGCCAGGTGGGCGCGCTCAGGGACCGAGCTCCTCTCAAGGCGCGGGCCTTGGCGGTGTCGCGGCGCGCCGCTCGGCGCAGGGCCGTGAGTGCTGTGTCCACGGTGGCGATCGCCCGGGCGAGCTGCTCGTCGGTGGGCGGCTCGGCGTTCATCGGTGCTCGCCCGGTTCGTCGTCGAGCACGCGGACCAGGTGGGGCCGGATGCCGACGGGTTCGTGCTCGCCGTCGAACCGCACTGTCAGGCGGGTGTTACCGCGGCCGAGGACCTGGCCTCGCTTACCCAGCCGGGAGAGCACCGCCCCGTGTTCCTTGGCCACCACGACCTGCTCGACCCGGCGGCCCGGGGGGACGGGGGCGCCGTGGGCGTCGCGCCAGGGGTCGTAGGCGCACATCGTGTCGTCAGGCCTTCCCGCCGCGCGGCTTGCGCAGCTCCTCATACCGGGCGCGTCCCGTGTCGGTCAGTGACAGCGCCGCCAGGCCGTCCCCATCCAGGGGCGCCAGGCTGTGGATCATCCATGTGCCATCGGCCTCGCGGATCGCCGGCAGCGGTGGGGTGGGCCGGCACGGCCGCCGGGAGCGGTGACGGGGGCAGGGCTCAACCGGCGGCCGGCCGGGCTTTACTCGCGGCCCTCGGTGTCCGCGAGGAAGATCAGGTGGCAGGTCTCACAGTTCAAGCCGGGTAGTGGCCGCTCGTGCCGGGTGAGGCCCGTGATCATCACGGCGCCGCACCGGGCCTTGAGCACACCCGGAGGATGGTCGCCCTCGGGCAGCAACAGGTGCGCCTGGTAGTCCACAGGGGACCGTGCCCACCGCCCCGGGCGGCCCCTCGCCGGGCGCGCCGGGAGCGGCTCGGTCCCCTCTCCGGTGTCCCCCCGCTCGGTGCAGGTCAGGCAGGTCGGGCACATCGAGCCGCCGGGTGGCGGCTCGTCGTACAGGACGGCGCTCCGGAACAGCATCTGCCCGCAGCGGGCGACGTACACCGCGTCGGTGTGCTCCGCGTCCTCCTCGACGGCGTGGGTGTGATAGTCCAACGAGGACACACCCCACCGCAGCGGGCCGCTCACCGGGCACCCCGCCCGCGACGGACGCCCTCGCA